>CAVQBN010000021.1:0-154090 GCA_963710735.1 uncultured Bacteroidota bacterium
TCCCGCCACCTCCACAAATTATATATTTGATGTTCAAGTGTTAATAATATTTATTATAATAAGTTATCTAAATAATAAATAAATCTTATTCATACTTTTAAATGGAATAATCCTTCCATTAACAATCTTTTCCCAAATCATTTATTTATCTAAATGACAAAATGCAGAGTAGAAATTTTGAGTATAAAATTAGTACAAGATACCTTTTGTTCGAAACTAATATTAAAACCGTTGAAACGGTTACAATGTGAACTCTTATACCATTAACGCCGGGATTAATCCCGTTGTTAATAAAAACAACTCTGTATAATTCAACTGTTTTAACAGTTTACAAGTTATGAAATATATTTCGAACAACGGGTTACAAGATATGTATATGCAATTAGATAAGGGTATTATTATTCCTATTGGAAAAATATCGAATTCTTTTCAAATACAAACGTGATTAAATCTAGAATTTAATTCTGTTATATAAAATAACAGTCAGTTAAATTGCTGAAGAGTTTATTAAGTGTAAAGCTTATTCAATTAACAATTATTTGTTAATGAATTGCTATTTTTAATGAAGCAATTTTAACATTTTGATAGAACACACACCGGTGATAAAGATAATAGTAAATAAAGTTATTCCAAATTAGATTTTATTAAACAATTAAATAAATTATTTATTTAATGAGTTCTTTAATAATAAGTGAGTAATCTTCAACCATAAAAAAGATTTGCTGATTTTTGATTTAAGTTTTCAAATAGGTAAACAGTTTAATAAAAGAGGTCGTTAAGATAAGGATCTCGGCGGTCTAGTTCCGCTATTGCTGTGTTTAATATACCTGTCTTTTATTTTATTCCATCCTGACTATATAGTAATCGAAAAAACTACTTTCTTTTTAAAAATAAATTTATTGTATTTCAGAATATATTCATTAGCCTGATAAATACATTCAGTATAAATACGAATTGTGTTTTAAAAATTATATGAATTAATAATTGAATCATTTCAACGCATGAACTAAGATTTTAATTTTTAAATCAAGTTCCTAAATATCCAGAATCAATGTTCTTAAGTATTAAACAGATTCCTACTGCTGTACAATACTAGTTAAAATCGGAAAAGCAATTTTATAGTTTTCGGCATCACTATTAAGGAGCAGAAACAAAGAAAAATGAAATGTAACATTTTTAATAACTCAACCTTATTAAAATGTGAGCCAAAGTAAATTGTGCCGGCAAAAATTAGTTAAAGCGGTAAATTCTACCTCTATTTAAACATGTAAAAATACTTAATAGTATGTAACAATTGGCGAAAGTGACAAGAAGAATTGCACGAATAGCTGGTTCTATTATTAAAATTGAGAATTTGAAATATTGATTTATATAAGATTTTCAAGGTTTACACAAAATTTTCAGACCTATTTGTGGAAATTTTAAGCTGAGAATTAATTATATCAAAAGACTAAACTTTTGTTAATGATTAATCGATTATGAAGTATAACCATATGGCATATAAATTGAAGTCCAAATATCGAAGCATATTTAAGAATTAATAATTAGATGGTGCAATAATGTTAAACTTTTTTGTAATATATATAGTGATTGCTTTCTTTTCTCTAATCGGAATACTTTTTTTGGTACTCAGTGCACCAAGTGGCTCAGAGGATGAAAATGGTTTTCAATATGAAAAAGCTCAGCCTCAGATTAAATTTGCTTCCAAGGCCTGGAGAAAAGATTACGCTTATGCTAAGCAGCATAATTTACAGAGAGTTAAATAAAAAATAATTTTATTTATTTAGATAGAAAAATTAAAATTATTTATTAGAAAATCATTTTCTTTATAAGTTAATGCACTGTTTAGATTTATTAAAATATAAATCTACTTTGATAGCCAACCGATAAAAAATCCGACGTTTAACAAATTAGTATTTCTAATTAATTTCAAAGACAATTATTTTTCCATCCATGTTTGAAACTGCGAAAATATTATCCTTAACATGAAAAATATTCTGTATCCTTGACGTTCCGAGAAAAAGAACCGGGATGAAATTATTACTCTTATTTATTATATAAATTTTACCTTCTTTAGAACAGAATATAATATTTCCTTTCCATTCAATAGGAACTATAGGATTAATATCAATCCCATAACCTATTTTAATTTCTTTTATAAGCATACCATTCTTTGCCGAAACGATATCAAAATTATCCTTGTAGCATTTTACGTATAAGTTTTCTTTATTATTGCTAATTCCAATAGATTCCCAAGCATCAAATTTATTTTTATGCCATACGGTTCTTCCTAACATTAAATCTACCGCAGAAACATATTTATCCGGTGCGGTAATATAGACATTTGTTCCATCGCTTACAGGCCAGCAAGAAGCCGGAGAATAATAGAAATTTTTATTTTCCGTCCATTTCCAGTTAATAATTCCCGTTCTTGAATCAATACAGTATAAATAGTTATCCCAGCTTCCGTATATAATTCTATTATTTGTATAAAGCGGTTTAGTTTGAATCATTCCATGTGCAGAATGATTTTCCCAAATTTCTTCAAATGAATTAATATCATAACAAGAAACATCACCTTTTGAGGTTCCCACCACTACTCCAGTGGTTTGCTGTCCATTAAATTCAACATTAATTTTTATCAGCTGTGAAGTGAGAGGTTCGTTCAATCCGATTGTTTGCAATACTTGTCCTGATTCGGAATCAAGTGAAATTAAATCTCCTTCGATTGTGGCAAAAACAAGTATATTGTCATCTATTATAGGCCTGCTAAAAATGGTTTCATTCGATGAATATTTCCATTTTAAATTTCCATCAAGATCAAAGCAGTATATCACACCATCTTCTGATGCTGCGTAAATATTATTCCCGTTTACCAGTAAGGAAGCAGTTAAAGATGTTTTTAAATTTTTATTCCAAAGAACTTTAACGGTAAATTCTTTTTGGGATTTCGAAAGCGTGGTATAATTTATAAATTGAATCGAATCGATCTGCGGAATATTATTTTTATTCATTGCTATAGCTCCCCAGAATTTAGGTATGCTGTTACTGGTAACTTCATAGAATAAAAGTGAATCGGGTTTATAATCGACCAAAGTATAACCCCAGCCGTCTTTATCATTTAATGAAGACCTTCCCATTGCCGCAGGTATTCCCCCAAAATTTAATAATTTGTCAGCATGACCATGACCCACAAGAATTGCCTTAATATTATAATCCCTTAATCGATTAGTTACTTCAAACCAATTATCAATATCTCCGTCAAGCGGATGATGTGCATAAAAAATTATTTGGTCATTTTTAGGAGTTACAGCTAAAACGCTATCAAGCCACGGCAAATCTTCAACGGCAATATGCCCCCCGCCCCCATGCCAGGGTATCCCGCTGTTCATACCGATATTTTCTACACCATCATAATTAAATGCAAATTTGTCATCCTTCCAAAGTTCTTTAAATTTCTGGCACCCGCTTTCACTCCACTTTGTATCATGATTACCGGGAATTATATAGTAAGGTACAATTAGACTATCGAGAATGGACTTTGCAGTTTCAAGTTCATAATCCCTCCCTTTTTCGGATATATCACCTGTAACAACAACAAAAGCAATATCTTTTCTGCTGTTAATATCATTTATAACGCTTTCAAGATTTGCCACTGCACCGGGCGATCCGATATGAGTATCAGATATCCAGCCGTATTTAAATTCCTGGGCTAATCCAATTGTAGATAGGGTTATAAAAAAATAGAAAGTAAAAAGAATTTTTCTCATCTTATTGTTCCATTTTTATATAACCAAAATTAAGAATATAATTGTTTTTATAAAATTTACCGGTTAGAAAAAATGTTTCCAAAATTAATCCTAAAGAAAAATGAAGAACGGCGTATAAAATCGGGCCACCTCTGGATTTTTAGCAATGAAATTGAAAAAGTTGTAGATGATCCGGATAACGGTGATATGGTTGAAGTATATAATGCGAATAAAGAATTTTTAGGTACGGCTTTTTATAATAGGAATTCATTAATCTCCGGTCGGATTTTGAGTTTCAACCGTGAAGATGATTTTAAATCATATGTAAAAGCAAAGATTCTCAAAGCTTATTCTTTAAGGAAAGAATTTTATCCAAACACGGAATCATTCCGTTTAGTATTTAGCGAAAGTGACTTTTTACCAGGACTGATAATTGATAAATATAACCAAACTTTTGTTTTACAAATATATTCATTTGGGATGCAGAAAAATATTCAATCAATAGTTGAGGTTTTAAAAGAGAATTTAAATGCTGAAAACATTTTTTCGAAAAATGAGGAATATTTTAGGAGATTAGAGGGGTTGCCTGAAAAGGATGAATTATATTTAGGTGACATTAAAACCGAAATAATTAATGATGGAACAATAGAATTTGAAATAGATTTTCAGAAAGGACAAAAAACTGGTTTCTATTTTGATCAGAGAGATAATAGAATTTTTATTGAAAAAATAACAAAAGATAAAAATGTAATAGATGCGTTTTGTAATTCCGGCGGATTTGGTCTACATGCTTCTAAAGCGGGAGCAGAATCAGTTACCTATGTCGACTCCTCATCTTTTGAAATTGAATCTGCAAAACAAAATTTTAAGTTGAATCTTTTTTCTAATAAATCGGAATTTGTCTTAAGCGATGTATTTGATTACTTTGAAAAACTTTCTGCTGAAATTAAAAAATATGATGTAGTAATGATCGATCCTCCGGCATTTACTAAAAGTAAAAAGAATCTGAGAACAGCAATTAAAGGTTATGAAAAATTAAATAAACTGGCTTTGCAATTGGTAAAAAAAGAAGGATTCTTAGTAACATCATCATGTTCGCATCATTTGAATAAAGATGAATTTATTCAAATTATTTCCAGGGCAGCAATTAAGGCTCAGAAAAAAATCCAATTAATACATTTTAGCGGCGCTTCATTGGATCATCCCCAACTTCCGGCGATGAGTGAAACATCTTATTTAAAATTTGCTGTGTTCCGAGTTGAATAGGGTTAAAAACATTTTTTGTAACCTTGATATATAAATGCAACCTTTTTAAGTTCGCATACGTCTAATCCCATTACTTTTCATTAAGTAATCACAATTATTAATCATTAAATGAGGTTAAAAATTGGATATTTCTGCATTAAACGAAAAAATTAAACAAGAAAGCGCTTTTATTGATTTGCTGATGTCCGAAATCGGTAAAGTAATTGTCGGGCAAAAAGCTATGGTTGAAAGATTAATCGTGGGTCTTTTGGGAAATGGGCATATCCTTTTGGAAGGAGTTCCGGGATTAGCCAAGACTCTAGCAATTAAAACTCTTTCGTCTGCTATGAAGGCAAAGTTTCAACGAATTCAGTTCACACCGGATTTACTGCCAGCCGATTTAATAGGTACCATGATTTATAATCAGAAAGATGGAAATTTCTTCATTCGTCAAGGTCCTATTTTTTCAAATTTCATTTTAGCAGATGAAATTAACCGTGCGCCTGCGAAAGTTCAAAGTGCTCTACTTGAAGCTATGCAGGAAAGGCAGGTGACAATTGGTGATAAAACTTTTAAACTTGAAGAACCCTTTTTAGTCCTTGCAACCCAAAACCCAATTGAACAGGAAGGTACTTATCCATTGCCTGAAGCACAGGTGGATAGATTTATGTTAAAGGTAATAATTTCCTATCCTTCGCGGGAAGAGGAAATGAAAATTATGCGTCAGAATGTTAATTCACTTGAAGGAACTGTTCAAGCTGTTATTTCTCCGCAAGATATTTTAAATGCCAGGAATTTAGTTCATGAAGTTTATGTTGACGAAAAAATAGAAAAATATATTCTCGACATTGTATTTGCCACTCGTTCTCCGAAACAATTTGGTCTTGATAAATTATCTGATTTAATTAGCTATGGAGCTTCTCCCCGAGCTACAATTAATTTAGCATTAGGTGCAAAAGCAATGGCTTTTATTAAACGAAGAGGCTATGTAATTCCAGAGGATGTTAGAGCAATTTGTTTGGATGTACTGCGTCATCGTATTGCTGTTACCTATGAAGCGGAAGCAGAGGAAATTACCGCTGAAAATGTAATTCAGGAAATTTTAAATAAAATAGAAGTTCCGTAAAACAATTTACCCATTCCTCCGATGGGAATAGAATCCCTTATTTATAAGGGCGCCCCGATTTATTCGGGGCGGGGTATAAATATAATAGAATTTTTTTAATCGAAACAGAAATTATTCAAATGTTAACAAAAGAACTTCTAAAACAAGTTAGACAAATAGAAATAAAAACAAAAGGACTTGTAAACCAGGTCTTTTCCGGGGAATATCATTCGGTTTTTAAAGGCCGGGGAATGGAGTTTTCCGAAGTTAGAGAATATCAGTTCGGTGATGATATCCGGAATATTGATTGGAATGTAACTGCAAGATTCGGTCATCCTTTCATTAAGATTTTTGAAGAAGAGCGGGAACTTACGGTTATTTTAATGGTTGACTTAAGCGGTTCATTAATCTTCGGGTCGATTGAAAAAACTAAACAAGAGATTGCTGCTGAAATTAGTGCTATCCTTGCCTTTTCTGCAATGAAGAATAATGATAAGGTAGGCTTGATCCTCTTTACGGATAAAATAGAAAAATTTGTTCCTCCAAGAAAAGGACGGAAACATGTTCTTAGAATTATAAGGGAAGTTTTATCATTCGCGCCGGTTGGAAAATCTACCAACATCAAATCTGCCCTTGAATACCTTAATAATGCAATAAAGAAAAAGAGTATTGTGTTTCTTTTATCAGACTTTATGGATACCGGATATGAAAAGATTTTAAGAATTGTCGGCAATAGACACGATTTAATTGGAATAGTTTTAAATGATAAAAGAGAGGACGAAATTCCAGAGATGGGGCTTGTTAAGTTTACTGATGCTGAAACAGGTATTGAAAGATGGCTGGACACAAGCGATAAATCTATTCAGAAGAGATTTAAAGAAATAAGACAGCAAAATATATACGATAGAAAACATTTGTTCCTATCAAGCCGGCTGGACAGTATAGAAATCCAAACCGGGCAGAACTACATTAAACCACTTGTTCAATTTTTTAGGTTGCGTGAAAAACGATGGTAAAAAAACTCCTATCAATTTTATTTATCATTTTATTTATTTCGGTAAATACTTTTGCGCAATCGGTTACAGCAAATGCTTCGACAGATAAGTCCGACTATTTAGTAGGCGATTATATTCATTTCAACATTAAAGTTGATTATAATAAAGGAACGCTGATTTATCCTCCTGCTATTCAAGACAGCTTAAAAAATGTTTCGATAATAAAAAGTGAATCTCCGGTAACAAAAGAGGTTAATGGAAAAATAACCACCACATACAACTACATACTTTCCGGTTATGATTCGGTTGGTGTAACGATCCCTCCGATACCCATTATGTATAAAAACGCTAATGATTCGACTATACATACTGCTGCAACCAATGAAGTTCAATTTACAATTAGGACTGTTAAAGTAAATACTCAATCCGGCATTAAGGATGTTAAAGCTCCTATAAAAATTCCGTTAGATTGGAAATTAATTTTGCTATGGATTTTAATCGGGATTGTTGTAATCGGTTTAGCTTATTATTTATATCTCCGATATGCAAAGAAAAAATCTCAACAGCAGCCAGTGCATAAAGTGATAAAGCTTCCTCCTCATGTTGTCGCGTTAAATTCACTTCAGGAGTTGGAAGACAAAAAATTGTGGCAGCAGGGAAAAATTAAGGAATACCATTCTGAAATAACTGAAATCATCCGTCGCTATTTTGAAGCAAGATTTAATTTCCCGGCGCTTGAGCTTACAACTTCGGAAGCAATGGATTTATTAAATCAGAGAAAAGATACAGAGCCTATACGTAATATTACCTATGATTTTCTTTCCAATGCAGATTTGGTAAAGTTTGCAAAGTTTACACCCGTTGTTTCATTGAACGAAGAAATGCTTAAACAGGCATATTCTATTGTAAACAAGACAATTCAGATAGTTCCCGGTACAGAAAAGGAAGAGGTAAGTGATGTTCGGTGATGTAACATTTGCTTATCCATGGATTTTATATTTCCTAATCATTATTCCATTAATGATTCTGTGGTATTGGAAGAAAGGCAAATCCGATCAGCCATCGATTACATACTCATCTTTTAAAATATTTAAAGAATTTCCGCCGACTTGGAAAGAAAGATTCCGTCATCTCCCTATAATATTAAGATCACTTGCCGTTGCTTTTTTGATAGTTGCGCTCGCAAGGCCGCAATCTTATTCTTCAGGCCAAAATATTTCCACGGAAGGTATTGATATTGTAATGGCTCTTGATATTTCGGGAAGTATGATTTCAGAAGATTTAAAACCGAATAGAGTTGAAGCTGCAAAACATGTTATAGATAAATTTATTGACGGCAGGCCGAATGATAGAATAGGATTAGTAGTATTTGCTCGCCAGGCATTTACACAATGTCCCTTAACAATTGACCATCGTGTACTTAAAAATTTATTAGCAAAAGTTGAACCGGGAATGGTTCCCGATGGAACTGCTATAGGAAATGGTATTGCCGATGCTGTTAATAGGTTAAAGAATGGACATGCTAAAAGCAAAGTTATAATTTTGCTTACGGATGGTGTTAATAACTCAGGTGAAATTGATCCATTAACAGCAGCTGAAATTGCAAAAACTTACGGTGTTAGGGTTTATACAATTGGTGTGGGAACGGAAGGAGAAGCACCTTATCCTGTTCAAACTCCTTTTGGTATACGCTACCAGATGATGCCCGTTCAAATTGATGAAGGTCTTTTACAAAAAATTGCAGATATTACGGGCGGGCAATATTTTAGAGCTACCAACAACCAAACTTTAAGTAATATTTATAAAAGAATTGATAAGCTAGAAAAATCAAAAATAGAGGTAACATCTTACCGCAATGCAGCAGAATTATTTTACGGGTGGCTGGATGTCGGGCTTGTCTTATTATTCTTTGAACTTTTATTATCAAGGACAATCTTTAGAAAAATTCCTTGAGTTTTGAAAATATTAATAATTAAATTTTAAATAATATGTTTCGTTTTGCACATCCTGAATATTTATACGGCCTTTATATAATACCGGTTTTAATTTTATTATACTGGTATTTAGTAAAGAACAGAAAAAAAATCCTGAATAAATTTGCTGAAAAAAAGATGCAGGCAGTTTTATTACCAGCGTTTAGCAAAGGAAAAAATTTAATTAGGTTTATAATTATTTTGTTTGCAATATTATTTTTATTAATAGCCGCGGCAAATCCTCAAATCGGAACAAAGATAGAAAATGTAAAAGAAAGCGGAATCGATATCTATATTTTACTCGATGTTTCTTTAAGTATGCAGGCACAGGATATTAAACCGAGCAGGCTCGAAAAAGCCAAGTTTGAGATATCTAGTTTAATCAGCAAGCTTAGAGGTGATAGAATAGGTTTGGTAGTTTTTGCTGGTGAAGCTTTTGTACAATTTCCATTAACGTCCGATTATTCAGCTGCTAATTTGTTCCTTTCTGCTGCAGATGAAAATTCGGTTCCCGAACAAGGCACAGCTATTGCATCTGCTATGAACCTTGCAACAAAATCGTTTGATTATTCGTCAAAAACAGAAAAGGTAATAGTTATTTTTACAGACGGTGAAGATCATCAAGGTGATATACAGCAGGCTATAAATAATGCAAAAGAGCATAATATAAAAGTATATACTATTGGCCTTGGCTCACCTGATGGAGTCCCTATTCCAATGTATAATCAGCAAGGGCAACAAGTTGGTTTCAAAAAAGATCAGCAGGGGAATATTGTTTTAACTAAGCTTGATGAATCGGTTTTAAAAGATATTGCTTCGCAAACGGGAGGCAGATATTTTAGGGCAGCAAATAATAGAGATGAACTTGATATGATTTACAAAGATTTATCGACACTTCGTAAAACTGAGTTCGGTGAAAAAAAAGTCACAGATTACGAAGATAGATTTTATTATTTTTTGGCTCCTGCAATTATCTTATTATTGTTGGAATTTTTTATTACGGATCGGAAATCACTGTGGTTTAGTAAAATAAATAAACGTTTTGGAATTGAAAAGTAGATTAGAAAATGAGCAGTTTTAATTTAATAAAATACTTTCCCTTTTTATCACTTACACTTTTATTTGTAAGCGGAAATCTATTATTTGCTCAAAGTACACGTTCCTCTGTTAATAAAGGTGTTGACTTGTATAAAAAAGGTAAAATTGTAGATTCGGAAGTTGAGTTTAAAAAAGGGCTAGAGAAATCACCAAATAATTTTCAAGCAAATTTTAATCTGGGTGATTCATATTATAAACAAGGTAAATATGAAGAAGCTCTCAAGTCATATTCATCTGCTTTAGAGAAAACAAAAAATCCCGAATTAAAATCTAAGGCTTATCATAATATTGGTAATGCACTTTTAAAATCAAAAAAAATAAAAGAAAGTATCGGCGCCTATGCAGACGCACTAAAATTAACTCCTAATGATGAATCGACTAAATATAATCTTTCTTATGCGTTGAATTTATTGAAGAATAAAAACAAAAATCAGAAGCAAAATAAGAACGATAAAAAGAATAACAAGAATAACAAGAACAATCAAAATAAGAATAACAAACAAAACAATCAGAATAAAAACCAGGACAAGAACAAGCAAGATCAAAAGAAAAATCAGCAGCAAAATTCTCAAAACCAAAATCAGAAGAATAAACAAAATCAATCTAAGCAAAATCAGCCGCAGCCGAATAAAATTTCAAAAGAGCAGGCACAGGCTATTCTTAATGCATTAAATCATGATGAAAAAGCTTTGCAAAAGAAGTTAAGAAAGATGAAGGGTAAGCCTATGAAAATTGAAAAAGATTGGTAATTTTGATCAAATGACAAAAATTAAAAAGATGAAAAAAGCATTTTTATAAATTGTATGTTTAAATTGAAGTTAAAATTATTAGCCGTAATATTTGTTTTTATTCCTTATATAGTATTCTCACAGACATTCACAGCGTCTGTTAATAATACAACTGTTGGAGTAAACGATCAATTTCAAGTTTCGTTTACTTTCTCAGGTACCGATATAAACGGGATTAAAGGCTTTACACCGCCCAGTTTTAAAAACTTTATGGTTCTTTCCGGCCCGAATGAATCTACCAGTATGCAAATTATTAATAGCTCTGTTTCAGCTTCAAAAACATACTCATATTATTTGCAGCCGCAAAAAATTGGTAAATATACAATTGATGCTGCAACCATTAATTATAACGGTAAGACTTTTCAAACACAACCGCTAGCAATAAATGTTGTTAAAGGATCGCCAAAAGCAGCACCGAATACACAAGGTAATTCCCAGGCTGTAACTACAAAAGAAATTGGTGAGAATCTTTTTATTTTGGCTACTGCAGATAAACAAAAAACTTACATGGGCGAACAAGTTACAGTGACATACAAATTATATACTAGACTTAATATTGCTTCGCAAATGCAGGTTTCAAAGCTTCCTTCGTATGAGGGCTTCTGGGCAGAAGAAATAAATGTTTCCAATAATATTTCATTTACCACTGAAATGTATAAGGGTAAACAATACAGAGTCGGAATATTAAAGAAGGTTGCTTTGTTCCCATCACAGCTCGGGGAACTTGATGTTACACCCTTGGTACTTGATGTTCCTGTTCAAATTCGTCAAAAGCAAAAGAGCAGAGGTAATATTTTTGATGATTTTTTTAATGATCCATTCTTCAATAATTACCAAACAGTAAAATATACAGCCAAATCTAACACCATTAAATTGAAAGTACTCCCGCTTCCATCCGCTAATGTTCCTAAGTCATTTAATGGAGCAGTTGGTGATTATACTATGAATTCAAGCATTAGTACTACAAATACAAAAACAAATAATCCAATTTCGATTAAAATTAATATCAGCGGAAAGGGGAATATTCAGTTATTAAATATGCCTGAAATTAATTTGCCTCCGGGGTTTGACAAATATGAGCCCAAAACTTCTGAAAAAATTAATAGAAACGGAACCATCAACGGCGAAAAAACTGTAGAATATCTTATTGTACCTAGAATGGCCGGCAAGCAAAAAATTCCACCTGTTCAATTTTCATATTTTAATCCGGCTAACAGATCATATAAAACCTTAACAACACAGGCATTTACAATTAATGTTCAGCAGGGAACCGGACCTAATAATCAATCCGTTGCGGGTTTTTCAAAGGAGGAGATAAAATTACTTGGCCAGGATATTAGATATATAAAAACTTCTGATTATGACCTTCGCAAACACGGTAGTCCAATTATATTTCAGTTCGGGTTTTGGGCTGCATCTGCCGTTCCGCTTTTACTTTTAGGAGGATTAATTACGTGGAAAAGAAGAGAAGACAGGCTTGCAGGCAACGTCCAGCTGCTGAGATATCAGCGTGCCGAAAAAGTTGCCAGATTAAGATTTAAAACTGCGAAAAACTTGATGGAATCAAATAATCAAATAGGATTTTATGCTGAAATATCCCAGGCTTTATTCGGATACCTGGAAGATAAACTCCATATCCCTAAAGCAGAAATTTCCCTTGAACGAGCTACGGAAGAGTTGGAGAAGAAAAAAATTGATATAGCATTAATAGGAAGCTTAAAAGAGTGTACAGAAAAATGTGAATATGTTAGATTTGCTCCTAGCAAAGATGGTGCAGCAGAAATGAAAGATATGTATAATGATTTGACTAAAGTTATAATCGAATTGGAAAAATCTTTATCGGTGAAGAAAAATGTATAAAGTTAAAAGAAATAATTTCAATGGAATAGAAAAATCATTTTTCTTTTTTCTCCTAATTGCGCTGGTACTTTTTTCTAATATTACATTCGGTTCTGAAGTTGATGATTTGATGAAAGCGGGGAATAGTTACTATCAGCAGAAGCAGTATGAAAAAGCGATAGATACTTATCAAAAAATAATTAATATGGGATACGAAGGAGTTTCCCTTTATTATAACTTGGGAGATGCATATTACCGCGAAAATAAGATAGGTTATGCTATCCTTTATTTCGAAAAAGCTCATCGACTGGCACCTGGAGATAATGATGTTAATCATAATTTAGTAATAGCAAATACAAAAACTGTGGATAAAATTAATACTATGCCGCAGTTCTTTTTATTTCAGTGGTGGGAAAGTCTTTTAGCTTTTTTCAATTTAACCGGATGGGTTTATCTTGCGTATATCTTTTATATAATTCTGTTAGCTGCAATAGGTTTTTACTTCTTTGCTAAAAGGCCCAGGTTCCAGCGTTATTCTTTTTTTGCCGGATTAACCTCCCTAGTGCTGCTTGTAATTACTGCATCTCTTTTAATAATCAAACTTAATAGAGAGTTAAATATTAAAAGTGCTATTGTTGTGGAATCTTCGGCTACGGTAAAACTATCACCCGATCCTACTAGCAATGATGCGTTCATTATACATGAGGGTTTGAAAGTAAGAGAGGAAGACCAGGTCGATAATTGGGTCAAAATCCGGCTCCAGGATGGTAAGGAAGGTTGGCTGCCTAGGGAAGATCTAAGAACCATTTAATACAAACCATTCTTCTCGCAATTTTATTTTCCATTCAGTTTTCAATATAAATTTGCAAACTAAATTGTATCTTTGATTTCAAAATAAATTGATTAGCTAATCTTTATAAATTATTTTTAAAGTATGAATTCTAAAAAATATAATAACATCAAACTTGGAATAAGTATCGGAAAAGGTATTACAAGTTTTTTAGTGATACTGCTTTTTGTTATAACCGGATTAAGCACTTCTTTGCAAAATTATATTGCTGGATTTTTAACAAACAACTACCTTATTTTTTTAGCATTTGTTTTCATCACAGGTTTAGCTGCAGGAATTCTCTTCTTCCCGGTAAATTACTATTCGGAATTTTATCTTGAACATAAATACAATTTATCCAATCAGACTTTATTTAAATGGTTGTGGGAAGACTTTAAAGGTCTTTTACTCTCTTTAGCAATTGGAATACCGATTCTATTATTATTCTTTTACTCATTAAATAAATTTAATCTAATGTGGTGGCTGCCGTTTGCAATAATTCTATTTGTCATTTCAGTAGTTTTAGCCCGAATTGTACCGGTTATTATTCTTCCAATATTTTATAAAATTACCCCGATTGAAAATGAAGAACTGAAAGAAAGAATTCAAAAAAATGCTAAAGATGCCGGAATAATTGTGGAGAACGTATATAAGTTTGATATGAGTAAAAATACTAAGAAAGCAAATGCAGCATTTACGGGAATCGGAAAATCTAAAAGAATTTTACTCGGTGATACATTACTTGATAGCTATACCATCGATGAAATAGAAACAGTTATTGCACACGAGCTCGGGCATTATAAACGAAAGCATATAATTAAGAATATCATTATCGGAACAGCATCAAGTTTTCTGACCTTATTTTTAATCGCATACCTATATAATTTGTCTTTAGGTTGGTTTGGATTTAATTCGATAATTCAAATAGCCGCATTGCCTTTGTTATCTTTATGGGCAATGTTAGTCGGACTAATACTTACGCCATTGACGAATATAATTTCAAGAAAATTTGAATTTGAAGCTGATGAATATGCTATTATATCTACCGGAAAAAAAGATGCTTTCATCTCTACTTTGAATAAATTAACCGATCAAAATTTAGGCGATAGAGAACCGAATGCTTTTGTAGAATGGTTTTTTTACAGCCATCCGTCAATTAAAATCCGGATTTCAGCGATAAATAAATTTTATTCCGAAAATTTTGATGAAGTGAAATCTGTTGAAGATAAACTAAATTTTGAAGGAAGTTAGTTGATATCTTATATCAAAGTTTTTTTTATAGGTATATATACAGCAGTGCTTTCTGTTTTTGCACTAATATCAGCCATAGTTGACAGAAGTTTTAAATCTTATTTTATTATAAGCAGAATATTTTCGAAAGGAATATTGGTTATTGGAGGTGTTAAATTAAACGTAACAGGTATTGATAATTTGAATCTTAAAAAAACCTATATTTTCGTGTCTAATCACAGCAGTCAATTTGATATTCCTGCAGTTCAATATTCGGTTCCTCATAAGTTCAGTATTGTTTATAAAAAAGAATTGGGAAAAATTCCGTTATTCGGATGGCAGATGAGGTTGGGTCCATATATAATGATTGACAGGCAAAATGTTGAAAACGCTTTGCATAGCATTGAACGCGCAAAGAAGTTGATGTCCGGAAAAGGAGTTTCGGTTTTACTATTTGCTGAGGGGACTCGAAGCAAAACCGGAGAAGTTCAGCCTTTCAAACGCGGGGCTTTTTATTTAGCTTCTCGTGTCGGGTATCCAATTATTCCTGTATCGATAAGCGGCGCGGATAAAATTCTGCCAAAGGGAAAATTTAGAATTAAAAGAGGAACAATTAATATTCATTTTGATAAACCAATTTCAACTGAGAATATTAAAAATCGTAAAGATGAACTTGATTTAATGGAAAAGGTAAGAGATATTATAATTCAAAATATTAAGAAAGGAAATCAGTAAATGTCGGTAAGCAGAAAAGATGTAGAACATATTGCTGAATTAGCCCGCTTAAAATTTAATGAAGATGAATTAGAAAATTTTACGAATCAATTGAATGAAATTTTGACTTATGTTGAAAAGTTGGATGAACTGGATACTGAAAATGTTGAACCGCTTTCACATCCTGTAGAAAATAACAATGTATTCAGAGATGATATTGTAAAGCCTTCTGTTCCAAAAGATGAAGCGCTAAAAAATTCACCTGAAAAAGATGAAAATTTTTTCAGAGTTCCTAAAGTAATTGGAGGAGATTAGCTTTTTGTAAATTCTCTGTCTGTCTTATTCAAATTATTAAATTTTAGTAGATATATGATAGTTGGTATTATCCCTGCACGATTTGCTTCCACAAGATTACTTGGCAAGCCCTTAGCCGATATTGGCGGCAAGCCGATGATCCAGCATACTTACGAAAGCGCACTCAAATCAAAATTGTTAAATGAAGTAATCATTGCAGTAGATGATGAAAAAGTGGCTCAAGTTGCTAAAAATTTTGGTGCAAAGGTTATTCTTACACCCAAAGATATTTCTACCGGGTCTGATAGAATAGCATTCGTTGCAAAAAATTTACCGAAGGCTAAAATAATTGTAAATATTCAAGGCGATGAACCTTTTATTAAAGGCGAAATGATTGATCAGGCTATAGAGCCGCTTTTATTTGATTTGAAAGTAAATGTGTCTACACTAGCAAAACGAATTGATAATGTTCAAGATTTAAAATCACCTTCCATTCCAAAAGTTGTTTTTGATTATAACAATTTTGCTTTATACTTTTCCCGTTCGCCGATTCCTTATGTCCGGGATGCACGTACAAATTTCGATCGTATTCAACGAGCAGAAATTTATAAGCACATCGGGCTTTACGTTTTTCGACGGGAGTGGTTATTCAAATTTACGGAACTTGCTTCAACTGATTTAGAGAAAACCGAAAAACTTGAACAGTTAAGAATGCTCGAAAACGGTTTCAAAATTAAAGTGGTTGTTACCGAATTTGAAAATCTGGCAGTGGACACTCCTGAAGATCTTGAACGGGCACGTCTGTATTACATGCGATATTTAAAAGAGAAAGAAGAAGATTAATGGTAACTCCAAATAAACTCCATTTAGCTAATATTCCCACACCTCTCCAGAAAATTAAATTTCAGAACAAAAATTTTTTAATTAAGAGGGATGATTTAACTGGAGTAGAATTATCTGGAAATAAAGTTAGAAAACTTGAGTATTTAATTTACCAGGCAAAAAAAGAGAAAGCTGATTTTATTTTTACTGACGGAGGTGAACAATCAAATCACGCTCGTGCTACAGTAGTCGCAGCTTCCCAAGCAGGCATCAAATCAAAATTATTTTTGTGGGGATCAAATAGAAAAAATGCCGAAGGTAATTTATTCCTCGATAAATTTTTAGGTGCAGAAATATCTTTCCTAAACAAAAAAGAGTATGCTAATGTTAATAATATAATGTTTGAAGAGAGAACTAAGCTTCTAAAAAAAGGTAAAAGAGTTTATGTAATTCCAGAAGGCGGTTCAACTACTTTGGGTATTTGGGGGTATGTTGCTTTTATATCTGAATTAAAAAAACAAATTGATTTGAAGAGTATAAACGGAATTATGGTTGCTGCCGGTTCCGGCGGAACAGCAGCCGGATTATTAGTTGGTTTGGCGCTATTGAATTTGAATATTAAAGTGTTCGCAGTAAATGTTTTATACTCAAAAAATGTAATTAGAAAAAAAATTCTTCAATTAGCCGAAGGATGCATTCTTGATTATAAAATGAAATGCAAATTAAATGAAAATAATTTAGAAATTTTAGACGGCTATTCTGATGAAGGATATAAAAAAATAACAAATGATAAATTAAAATTGATTAAAGAATTTGCACAAACTTCGGGAATCATTTTAGATCCTGCATATACCGGGAAAGCATTTAATGCTTATTATGAAAATATTTTGTTAAAAAATCATGGTATGAAAGTAATTTTCCTTCATACCGGGGGATTGTATGGTGTATTCGGAAAACGCAGCTCATATTTAAACGTAAAATAAATTTTAATTAGCTGTTAATCATTTTAAAAGAAAAATGACTTTGCCTTACTGAATTTTTAATTCTATTTTTGTTGTATGGATTGTATTTTTTGTGATATAATTGGGAAAAATGAGTCAGCAGAAATTCTATATGAAAATGAAAGTATAATTTCATTTCTCGATATTAGGCCGGTAAATTATGGCCATACATTAGTTATTCCCAAAAAACATTATGAAAATTTCCTTTCTGTTCCTCCAGAGGTTTTGGGTGATTTGATTCAAGCAACTCAAATGTTATCTGCTGCCATATTAAAAAGTCTAGCACCGGATGGTTTTAATATTGTGGTGAATAATGGTGTTGCAGCCGGGCAATCTATATTTCACTTCCACTTTCATATAATTCCAAGATTTCAAAGTGATGATTTTAAGTTTAGGCCAAATCTTAAAAGTTACAGGGACGGGACAATGGAAAAATTTGCAGAAAAAATTCGGTTGGCAATAACAACATAAGGGTTTTTATTATGGATAATAATATTAGAGTTCTAATTGCAAAAGCCGGGCTTGACGGACATGATAGAGGCGCAAAAATTATTGCTGCTGCTCTGCGTGATGCTGGTATGGAAGTTATTTATACCGGACTTCGTCAGACACCGGAAATGATTGTTGAAGCTGCAATCCAGGAAGATGTTGATGTTATCGGAATCAGTATTTTATCCGGTGCTCATATGACAATTTTTCCAAAGATCCTCAAGCTTATGAAGGAGAAGGGATTAAATGATGTCCTTTTAACCGGCGGGGGAATAATTCCGGAAGAAGACATCGAAGAGCTAAAAAAAATGGGAATGGGAGAATTATTTACTCCTGGCGCACCTACCACAGCAATAGCAGATTACATTAAAAAATGGTGTAAAGATAATCCCAGAAATTAATTTCCATATTGATATTTTTTATATAATTATAAAAATATTGTAAAGTATTCACCTCAAATAATATTGAAAAATTAATTCATCTCGATTTGTTATAGTCTTAGATTTAATCATAGTTTATTTTCTGCTTTTTCTTAAAAGAAAACATTATTTTTTCTTCTTCCAATAATGATACAATTCATTAAATAATTGGGCTTTAATTACCTTGATAATTATTGATAATCAAAGTAATTAAATTGGCATATTACTTGAAAATTTTTGCGTGTCGAAATAAGAGAAACTTGTGAAAAAATCTTTATTAATATTTTATTTTACTCTGGCTGCTTTATCTGCAGGAAAAGCACAAATCACAATAGGCATTCGTGATACTGTATTGTATCAAAATTCAGGCACTGTATCAGTTCCCGTTTATGTAACAAATTTTAATGATATTGGTGCCATAAGCTTAGTAATTAATTATGACACTACCATGGTTACTTTTAATGGTATTTCTAATTCCCATGATCAAGGAACTTTTCTATCTTCTACAAATAACAAAGGGAAAATCATAATCAGCTGGTATGATACTTCTCCATTAAACATTGGTAATGGTATTTTGCTGGATTTAAATTTTAATTATAAAGTTGGTAATAGCAATCTTAATTTTGATTCATTGAACTGTGAGATTGCAGATACTGCAGCAAGTATACTCAACATAAACTACAATAACGGAAGTGTACAAATATTAGGAACACCCGCAGTTCTTGCTGGTAATGTATGGTACGATGCAAATCATAATGGCTTGAAGGATGCTGGCGAAACTGGTGTGCAATGGGTTACTGCAAACCTTTTCAAATCAGATGGTACATGGTTGACCTACACATTAACTGATTCCCAGGGGAAATATTATTTTGACACTCTATCTCCCGGAAGTTATTTTGTAGAGTTTTACCTTGTAGATAATAACAGGGCTTATACTTTTACAAAACCAAACGTCGGAAATGACTCGACAGTAAATTCTTGTGTTACTGCTTTAACTGATACTACTGGAAAGACAAAAATTGTAACTTTGGCATCAGGTCAAATATATTCATTTTTAAATGCCGGATTAATAGATACAAGTGCAGTAGATGCAATTGCCGGGAATGATAGATCCAATAAAATTCCTAAAAAATTTGACATGGTTCAGAATTATCCAAATCCATTTAACCCTTCAACTGTGATTCAATTTAGCGTCCCTAAACTGGAAAAATTAACTTTAAATATTTATAATATTTTAGGTCAAAAAGTTAAGACATTATTGGATGGTGAAGTAGCCCCCGGAGTTCATACAATTTCTTTCAATGCAGGAAATTTATCAAGCGGAATTTATTTTTATCGGTTATCTGGGAATGGTGTAAATATAACAAAGAAGATGATATTAGCTAAGTAGTTTTTAAGACGAATTTTAGTAGTTTATAAATATTTATCTTTCTCTAACAATAAATATCATTAAATAAAAAAAGCCGGACAAACTGTCCGGCTTTTTCTTTTGAATGATGAATTTTATATCATTTCAATAAAATCATCTTCTTATTCACTACGTTATTTCCAGCCTGTAGTCTATAAATATAGGTACCACTAGCCAAGCGTGAAGCATTAAATTGTATTTCATGCATCCCAGGGCTCATAACTTGATGATTTAGAAGTACAGCAACTTGCTGACCAAGAATGTTATACACTATCAAATTAACGGCGCCTTGTTTTTGCAATCCAAAACGGATTGTAGTGCTTGGGTTAAACGGATTAGGATAGTTTTGATCCACAAAGAAAGTATGGGGAACAACTTTATCCTTAATACCTGTAACAATATTATTTATAATCATAGTATGAATAGTATCCACACTTGTAATAGCGCTTACCTCATTACTGGCTTTAGCTAAAATAACTAAATCAACAGCTACTGTGTCCTGTCCTTTTAATACATTTTTCAGAACATCAGAACCATTAATAATTGCTAAGGTATCTGCACCGCTATTTTCAGAAGTTACCGATAATAATTGGGAACCACCAGGAGTATATACTTTAAATGCATATCTAATTGCATCACCATTTAAGTCAATTGAAGGTGTCCACCTAACAGTATCTACCTCAGATGAATCGGAAATCGTTAGTCCAGACACTGCATCCTGTTTCAAATTCGGATCGAAGAAGAAATAAGGAGAAGGCGATACAGCAACACCAGCGGTTATATCTGTGAATGCATTAGGTGAAATTTGATAACCAGTGTTATAAGGCGCACTGCTCGTGTATTGAGTTGCAATACCTTTAACATCAATAGGGTATACAGGTTCGGGGTTTTCATCCAAGTCGGTATCCTTATCTACTCGAAGAGTAATCGATTTGTACCCATCCCAAATCATGATATTGGCATCATTTCCAGTTGTGGGCCATGCAGGGGAGTTTGCGGTTTTTGAAACACCTTTAATTTCTATATACATGCTTTCATATTTTTCGGGATCAGCAAGATACTGTTCTATCGTAAGGACAATGGGAGTAATAGTATTATTTGTATCTAATAGAACGATATCTGTATTGAGATTGTTAACGGATATTTCTGTAGTACCATTATAGAAAGCAACCTTTCCGGTCGCTATTATTCTATCACCTATTTTAAAAGTAGGTGTTGTCGCGCCAGCTTTATAAATATCTATTCCTCCGGTGGCATCCTGTATAAAATAACTAAATCCATTAGAACTTTGTAAAAAATTAATAGAATTTACAATACCCGATACCGTGACAGTATCGTTCAATCTATCCGGCATCCCATCATTATTTGCATCAACTTTAACAGCTGATATTGCTTCAGAAGCAAATACTTTTAACTCACTGAATGGCGCTGTATAGAGGTAGCTGTTATATCCAGTAGGAGGAGAGATTAAAACATTCTCTTCATCAGAATTTTCAAACAAAATAATATTATGAGCAGCATCAATTGCAACGTCGGATCTGGATTGAGTCATGTTGTTTTGTTTATCTACATAGACGGTGGATAAAGATCGCGCACCATTTAAATCTGATATGGAGTAAATGTTTTGCATGGCGTTTGCATCGCCTGAAAACCTTCGTGCAATTGTAAAATAAATAATATCTTTTGATGGATCAGATGCAAAATCATAAGCTAAAGTATTCGCCCTTCCACTGTCAGCAATCACTTTCCAATCTGCATCAGATAATTTCATAGGAGTGCCGGCATATTTGCTCATATCAAAAGCAGCTACACCTGGGAGACTAGTATCACTTGAATAATATGTTGCATAGAACATACTACCTCGTCCGAAAGCAACATCCCAGAATTTATAATTGGGATCGTTCACTAAAGTATCGATTGATCCATAATGAGTACCGCCAGTTAACTGCATTCCAAAAATATCTGAGTTTGCAACAACTGCTAGATATGCATTATTTCCCTTGCCTTTGATGCTTAATCCTACGGCTTGGCTTTTTATACTGCTTGAATCGACTATTTCTACTTTAAGCGTGTCTACATTAAACCTGTATACCCAATGATTTGAATAGCCGAGGAAATAAATATAACCCATTGAATCCGCTTTTGGCGAATACCTGTCGGGTATAGGTTCTGGTGACGTAAGGACGTTGCTTCCTTTATTATCTCCCCATGGTTGGCCGTCATTAGCATATCTTCTAACTATTCCTGACCAAATACCATATTGGAAGCCAAAATTTTTAACACTCTGAGATCTTATTGACGTAACACCGCGGGTCGACAAACCATTGCCTCCATTGTAATAAATTTCTGTATAATTATTATAACCAGCACTAGAAGTATAGATCGACAAAGAGTATGTGCCCGTACCGACACTATTTCCAATGCCATCTTTACCATCCCACATTACTAATGTATCACCTTGAGCAAAATTTGTTTCTGTAAGGGTTCTTATCAAATTTTTACTCCCGTCATAGATCATTACTTTAACTGTATCAGCAGCGTCACTAAGTGTAAATCGAATGGCAGCATCGGTACCATCAGCAAAGTTTCCGTCAAAAGGAACTTCACTCCCTGGCTGTGTAATTCGAACGTTATGTGCAAATACATTTGCCAAAGTTTTTTGTGTAAAACAAAATGAAACTGTCAGAAGAAACAGAAATGTAACTAAAAGTCTAATAGACTTCATATATCCTCCTTTTTATTTATTATGTATTAAAATTCTTATGTGATAAGAATTTAATATTTATCGAAAACAATCTTAATAAAGGTATTAATTATAAATTTCTTTTTTGATAACTTGTGCGTTCAAATGAGCATATTATAACAAGCAGCTGATTTTGAAACATTAAATTTTCATCAATAACTAAGGTCATATTCAATCATCTATTAATAAATAGCTATTATCTTTTTTTCAAAGGTTTAGGATAATTCCGTGACTAAATAAAATAATATAAAACTATCCCGAATTGTTTTTCTATTTCAGAAGAAATTAATGGGATTGCATATAAATGGTTCATATAAAGCAATCTGCAGACAGAATGATTATTATTTTCTTTATTAATGTTATGTATAGTAATTTTGATTTAATCACCCGTTTTTCCCTAATTAAATAATCTTAGATTTTCAACTCTTGATGTTTAATTTGTGTGTCTAATAAATACCAAAATTAATCGCAGATCTTCTGTTTTAGTTTAAACTAAATCTTTCATTTATAATTTAAGGAATAAATATATAAAAGTTAATATCTATATATTATTTTTTTATTAATAAAATTTATCGGGGATCCGGTCGTCAATATAACGAAAATTTAATACAGTTGTATTAAATCTTTACCTCCATTTGAAAATTAATTTGATTTATGTGAACTTATAAACTATTTTGAATTTCTATTAAAACATACCTCATATTTAAATGAATTTATTACCGGTTAATAGTTATTACAAAAAAATACTTAGAATAGCCTTACCTGCAATAGCAGGCCTTTCAACCCAAATGGTAGTTTCTTTAGTTGATGCTGCAATGGTAGGTAGGCTGGAAGAAGCAACCTATGCATTAGCTGCAATGGGAATTGGTGTCCTGTTTACATGGGCGTTAGTCAGTTTTTTTTCGAGTTTAGCTACAGGCACTCACGTTTTAGTTGCAAGAAATTTTGGTTCAATGAATTTTAAAGAATGCGGAAAAGTTCTTAATAATTCATTGATAATCGGATTTATAATCGGATTAATAATGACATCGGCAGCTACTCTGGCTTCATATCCGGTTACACATTTTTTTGCCGCAGACCCAACCGTAGGTAAACTTGCCGGTCAGTATATATTTTATAGATTTTTAGGTATCCCTTTCTTTTTAGTCGCAGTTTCATACAGAGGATTCTTTTTCGGTATCGGAAAAACAAAAATATTTATGTATTCAGGTATCTTCATAAATTTATTAAATATTATATTCAATTATTTTTTAATTTACGGTGCTTTCGGCGCACCAAGAATGGGTTTAGCCGGGGCAGGTTTAGCTTCCTCTTTAGCGACAGTATTCGACTTTTTCTTTTATTTTTTTATAATGCTTCTACCTTCCTATAGACATAAATACAATAATTTTAAAAATTTTAGGATCGATAAAAGTATAATTAAAAGTATTTTTAAGATTTCGCTTCCGGTATCTTTTCAAAATATTTTTATTTTAATAGGATTTTTAATTTTTATTACAATAACAGGTTATATCGGAACAAAAGAACAAGCAGCTTCACAGGCAGTTATTAGCTCTTTATTTATTTCATTTTTACCCTGTTTCGGTTTCGGTATTGCAGTTCAAACGTTGGTTGGAAACAATATTGGGTCAAAAAAATTTGAGCTGGCTAAAATTTATGGCTTTGAAACAGCTAAAATTGCAACTTATTATACATTATTTTTGGGAATAATATTTATCCTTTTCCCAGGGTATGTTTTATTAATAATTACAACAAATAAGTCAATAATTAGTGTTGCTGAACCGGCATTAAGAATAGCGGGTTTTGCACAAATATTTTATGCAACAGGTGTCGTTTTAGCGAATGGCTTGCAGGCTGCCGGTAAAACATTATTTGTAATGTTAGCTGAAGTGATTACAAATTTATTTATTTTCGTTCCACTAGCATATTTATTGGGTGTACATTTTAAACTTGGCTTAATTTGGGCATGGGCTGCATTGCCGGGTTATATTATCCTTTATTCAGCCATTATTTTCTTAAAATTCCGGTACGGCAAATGGCAAATTTGATATATTTAGAGATAGAAATAAGCATTTTTTAAAATCAAAAATGATTTTTTAAATAAATGCTTGACATTGCTAATTAAGAAAAATATATTTTAGGCATGAAAATAAGCATGATTTTAAAAACTTTCGTTTTTGTATCACTTATTGCCACTGTTTATGCGGGGATGGCAGCAATTTATGATTTTAATGTTGCCCAAAATAACGATAATGCAGATTTATCCTGGACCGCAAATGGTGAAACATCCTCAATGCAATTTATTGTTGAAAGAAAAACTACTAATACAGATTATGTTAATATTGCAACAGTACCCGTAAATAATTCTCATTCATATAAATATCAGGATAGATCCATTTATAAAACAACAGGTATAACTTATTCATACCAGATTTTATTGGTTGATATAAATAGTATGAGTACTGGTAATCCTAATATTATTTGCTCATCAGATGAAAAACTTTTAATCCCTAATGGTATCTCCGGAATTAGAAGTACTTGGGGCAGTATAAAAGCGATGTTCAGATAATTTAGAAATCCCCTCACAAAGCCCTCTTTTAAAAAAATCCCATATAGATAAAACTTTTTTTGTTAGAATTTTTGGTTTTATTTTGCCATTTTTGTTCTCAATTAATTTTTTGATAGCGGTTAATGAAAAAAATATACATAGTATCATATTTTATAATCATGTTGTCAGTAATTTTAATTCTATCCGGTTGTTCCAGCGGAAGCAGATATATTAAAAAAGAAAATGTGTCCGTCTCATCAGAAAGTATTCCTATCAGAGTTCTAATTTCCGATAGTAATAATAACTTAGTGTACAAAGTAGAAAATCCTGTTGTTTTATATAATGATGAAAAAGAAATTGCAATAGTAAAAAAAGGGAATACTTTAAATTTTTCACCGGAAGGGGACGGCCTTGATTTAGTTATATCCGACAAGACTTTTCATGGCAAATATTTTGAATTAAAAAGTGACGAAGCGGAAAATAATATATTATATAATAATCGATACTACAGGGGTTATTTAAAAATTCTTTCTGAAGAAAACAAAGTAAAAGTTATTAATAGAGTTTCGTTGGAAGACTATTTAAAAGGAGTAGTTCCTGCTGAAATGCCGATTGGCCCGGGGGAAAGTTATTTTCAGGCTCTTAAAGCGTTTGCAATTTGTGCAAGGACTTATGCAGTAATGAAGATGGGTGATAATAAATCCATGTTTGATGTTTATTTGGATACAAGGGACCAGGTTTATAGCGGAGCTGATGCGGAAAATCCTTTATCGAATAAAGCTGTGGATGAAACAAGAAATTTAATCTTAACTTATGATAATAAGCCGGCTAAAGTTTTTTATTCCGCTGCCTGCGGTGGACATACAGAAGATGCAAGTAATGTATTTTCCGGAACAGATGTCCCGTATTTAAAAGGAGTAAATGATGGTAATCCTCCTTATTGTTCAATTGAACCGGGATTTGAATGGAAAGAAAAATATACAGGTAAGGTTTTTATCGATAGGCTTAAGACCGCCGGATATATTGCAAGTGATAATTTTATTTTGAAGAATGTAGATGTAGCAAGTAGATTTGAATCCGGGCGGGTTAATGAACTGCAAATAACACTTGCTGCGAAAAACGGTGATAAAAAAATAGTTATAATTAAAGGAAATAAGATTAGATCAATTATTAGAACTGCAAATAATAGACATATCTTACGGAGTACAATGTTTAATATTTCAATTGACGGCAATGGATACGTAATTATTGAAGGCAAAGGTAACGGTCACGGGGTTGGTCTTTGTCAATGGGGAGCTATAAACCAATCAGTTGAAGGCAAAAATTTCAAACAAATTCTTTCTTTTTATTTCCCTGGTACAGATATTCAGGAGTTAAAATGATTCAAACTTATTTGCCGATTTTTCTTGCCTCAAAATCTCCAAGAAGGAAAAAACTTTTAAAGCAATTAAATATAAGTTTTAGAGCGTTGGATATTGAAGTAGATGAGACAATTTCCAATGGCGAAAACCCGGTCCATGCCGTTAAAAGACTTTCTGTAGATAAATTAAATGAAGCAAAGAAACATTTATTTCGCGGTATTATAATAACAGCAGATACAATAGTCGTTCTTGATAAAAAAATTATCGGCAAACCGATTAATAACTTAGATGCTAAAAAAATATTAAAAAAGCTAAGTGGGAAAACTCATTTGGTCTATACCGGATTTTCAATTTTCAATTCAGTCAGCGGGAAAACAATAACAGATTATGAAAAAACACTTGTTACTTTCAGAAAATTAAATGTCAACGAAATTAGCGATTACATTAAAACAGGAAGTCCATTGGATAAAGCGGGTGCTTACGGAATTCAGGATGACTTTGGGGCAGTCTTCATAAAAAAAATTAATGGTTGTTATTATAATGTTGTAGGCTTACCCTTAACTAAATTATATCAATCTCTATTAAGGATTGTTTAGATTTGTTAAAAAAAATTAAGAGAAATATTTTTATTTCAATCGGTGTTGCGGGACTCCTTTATTTGGCTTTTTCAATTTATGCTAATTTAGATAATGTTATTTCTTCGTTCGAAAAATTTAATTGGCTGCTTTTACCATTACTGCTTTTATTATCTCTTGCAAATTATTACTTCAGATTTTTAAAATGGGATTATTACCTTTCTGTTTTAAAAGTAGAAGTAAAAAAAATAGATTCATTCTCAATTTTTATGTCGGGTTTAATAATGAGTGTTACTCCCGGCAAGATGGGAGAACTCTTAAAATCATACCTGGTTAAAGAAGTAACAAAAACACCGATCAGCAAAACATTCCCGATAATTTTTGCTGAGCGTATTACTGATTTTATTTCATTAATCATCATTACATTAATTGGTGCATATGTTTTTAACTTTGGAAGAGAAATTGTTATTGGAGTTGGTGTATTCTTTATTTTAGTGCTCATAATTATTAGTAATAAAAGAATTGCTTTCCCGATAATTAAACTGCTTGAAAAAAATAAATTTTTAAGTAAGCATCTTAAAAGCATTCATAATGCTTATGAAAGCTCATATCAAATGCTAAAACCCTTACCATTGATAAATATGACTCTTCTAAGTTTAGTAGCCTGGTCATTTGAATGTTTGGGATATCATATAATTCTTATTAATTTAGGCATTAAAGTTAGTTATTTATGGGCAGCTTTCAGTTATGGGTTCTCAACCATTGTAGGAGCCATTACAATGCTGCCGGGCGGCTTAGGGGTCACGGAGGGATCTCTGACATTCATGTTAATAAGAAATAATTTCCCAAAAGACCTCGCTGTTGCATCAACTTTTATTGTAAGAATTGTTACACTTTGGTTTTCAGTTTTGGTGGGAATACTTAGCGTTTCCTTTTATCAAAAGAGGTTCGGTAAAATTACTCTAGAAACAGTTTCTAATTAGCAAATAAAAATACCAAAACACTAAAACAGAAAATTTTTTGTTCCTAGAAACATAGAGAATATCATTGTTATAACTGGTTGATAAAAATATTAAAGATTATTTTCAATTATTGTTTAATTATATCTAGTATTAGATGTTAATTTCTTGATTTTCAAGAGGGTGCTTGTTATATTCTACAAGTAGAATTATTTGTAAAAAAAGGAGTTGATATGTCGGAAAATAATGTAAGTAAAGGTTTATTTTTAGGTTTTCTTGCCGGCGGAGTTGTAGGTGCTGTGTTAGCTTTGTTATATGCCCCAAAGAGCGGTAAAGAATTGAGAAGTGATATTAAAGTTAAGACCGATGGCTATATGGATGAGGCTGATAAGTATATTGAAGAGGCAAAGGACAGGGCAAAAGAACTAATTAATGAAGGAAAGAAAAAATCTGAAAAATTAATTAGTGATGCTAAAGTAAAATCCGATGAATTGCTTAAAGATGCAGAAAAAATCTTCAGCGATGCTAAATCTAAATCAACCTGGGCAGTTAATACTGGGAAGCAAACATTGGAAACTGAAGGCACTAGGTTAAAAGATGCTGTTAAAGCCGGAGTTGATGCTTATAAAAGCACAAAAAATTCCTAAATTTTGAATAATTTATAATAAATTATGAATTTGGTTTCCATCTTTTCAGTTTTTCTACTTGCTTCGGCATCAATACTCTGTATTGCATTAGTAGTTTATCTTAATAGGATAACTAGGTCTATTAAAGAAATTGAATCCGAAATTAAAGATTTAACATCTGAAATTAAACCACTGATTGCTTCTTCTACTAATTTAAGCGAAAAATTAAATCGCATATCAGCAGAAGCGAGCAATCAGTTAAATGTAACGAAAGGAATAGTAAACAAATTTGATGATAGGGTAGATACAATATTAGAGTTGGAAGAAAAAGTAAGGGAGGGATTTTCTGGTCCCGTATTAGACCTTATAAAAAGCCTTTCAGCTATATCCAACGGAGTAAGTGCTTTTTGGAATGCCTACAAAAAGAAATAATTAAAACATATATTTTAATCTCACCTTGAATCTAAGGAGGAATGTCCCTTGAAAGAATATGGCGCTGAATCAGTACGCAATATTGCGTTAATAGGTCACGGTGGAAGTGGTAAAACTTCTTTATCAGAAATCTTTCTCTATACTGCCGGTGAAATAACTAGAATAGGAAATATAGCTGAGGGTAATACAACATCAGATTATACTCCTAACGAAATTGAAAAACAAATCTCAATATCAACTTCTCTTCTGCATCTGGAATGGAATAATTCAAAAATAAATATTTTAGACACCCCTGGTTATTCTGATTTTTTAGGTGATGTAAAAGCCGCGCTCCGTGTTGTTGATACTGCCGTCTTAGTGTTAAAATCAGCAGAAGGGATTGAAGTAGGTTCTGAAAGCACTTTTCGTTTTGCCACTGATTATAAATTACCTAATGCTGTTTTAATAAATAAAGTAGACAATGAACATTCTAATTTTAATGAAACAGAAAGATTGACAAAAGAAAGAATTTCCAATAATGCTATTGTTGTAACTTTTCCTGCTCAAGAAGGAATTAATTTCGATACTGTAATTGATGTTCTAACGATGAAAGCCTATGAGTACGGTGAACCTGGAAGTAAAAAAGTAGATATTAAAGATATTCCAGCTGATCTTCAAAGTACAGCAGAAGGATACCGAACTGAATTAATAGAAAAAGTTGCGGAAATATCCGAAGAATTGATGAATAAGTATTTTGAAGAAGGGAACCTTACTCTAGAAGATCTTGAAAAAGGATTAAAGTTAGCAATTATTAAAGGTAATCTGACGCCAGTTTTTGCTGTGTCATCAGCCAAAGGAGTAGGTATAAATAATTTTTTAGATTTTGCTTCTAAATATTTTCCAGCTCCCGCTGATAGAGGAGGTGAAGAGGTTACACTTAAAGATTCAGAGAATAAAATTTTATTAAAACCTGATGCTTCTGGTGAACTGGTATTATTCATTTTCAAAACTATTTCGGAACAGCACGTTGGTGAACTTTCGTTATTCAAAGTTTACTCGGGAACTGCAACAGCCGGTTTAGATTTACTTAACCAGATTAATGAAAAAACAGAACGCTTAAGCCAGCTTTCAATTTTAAATGGCCATAATAGAACCGATGTAACAAAAATTCTTGCGGGTGATTTGGGCGCTGTGGTTAAATTAAAAGATACGCACACAAACAATACTCTCACCTCAAAAAATTTATCTGTAGTTATTCCCCGGATACTTTTCCCGGAACCCGTAATTAATTCTGCAATAATTCCAAAAGCAAAAGGCGATGAAGATAAAATTGCGTCAGGCCTTCATACTTTGCACGAAGAAGATCCTTCATTCAGCGTTAAATTTGATCCGGAAATTTCACAGACAATTGTATCCGGTCAGGGTGAACTTCAATTGAGTTTAGCAGTAAAAAGATTAAAGGAGAGATACGGCGTAGATGTCGATGTGGTAGAACCGAAAGTTCCGTATAGAGAAACAATTAAAGGAAGAGTAGACGACGCTGAATATAAACATAAAAAACAATCCGGTGGAAGAGGACAATATGGCCATGTTCATTTTAAATTAGAACCTCAACAAAGAGGAAAAGGATTTGAATTTGTTAATGCCATAGTTGGAGGTGTTGTACCAGGTAGATTCATCCCTGCTGTTGAAAAAGGAATAATAGAAACCATGCAGAAGGGAGTTATTTCAGGTAATACAGTTGTTGATGTTAAGGTTACTATTTTTGATGGAACTTATCACACAGTTGATTCTGATGAAATGTCATTTAAAATTGCAGCATCTCAATGTTTTAAAAAAGGGATGCTGGAGTCAAAACCATGTTTATTAGAACCAATTTATATTATTGAGGTAACGGTGCCTGAAGATTATATGGGTGATGTAATGGGCGATATTTCAAGCAGGCGGGGTAAAATACTGGGAATGAATTCCAACGGGCATTTCCAAATAATTAAAGCTCAGGTTCCTTTAGCTGAATTATATAGATACTCTTCTACACTCCGAAGCTTAACTTCTGGCCGAGGTGTTCACAAACGTCAGTTCTCCCACTACGAGGAAGTTCCTAAAGAAGTTGAACAAAAAATTATTGATGAGTATAACAAATCCCGGGAAGAAGGACATTAATTTTTTTGAATCGGCGGTTTAACTAAACCGCCTTTTTTAATGAGGAAAAATGGAAAAGCTATGGTCGCCGTGGCGTTCACAATATATTGATTCTATTAAAGATAATGATAAATCTCAAGGCTGTATCTTTTGCAATGTCTCCAAGTTAAATGTAGATGACCCGGCAAACCTTCTCGTCGATAAAGGCCGGCTAACATTTACCGTGTTAAATTTATATCCTTATAATAATGGTCATCTTATGGTTGTGCCTTATCGGCATACAAGTGATTTTTCTTCATTAAGTTCTGAAGAATTTCTAGAAGTTATGCAGAAACTGCAATTAGCAGAAAAAGCTTTAAAAATTATTTCATCTCCGGAAGGCTTTAACATTGGTGCTAATCTGGGAAAAGTAAGCGGTGCCGGATTGGATGATCATTTGCACTTTCATATTGTACCTAGATGGAATGGAGATACTAATTTTATGCCCATTCTCGGTGAAGTGAAAGTTATCTCTCAGGATTTATTAGCAACGAAAAAAAGCTTAGTTAAAGCTTACGCGGAATTAAATAAAGTGTAACTCCAATTACTTTTTTATTTTCAATGAAAATGATTAAATCTAAATGCATTTTATTCATGCCTAGATTTAATTCATCCGTCATTATATTTATCTATCGCTTTCGAATCTGTATTTAATATTTTATAAAATGATTTATGAAAAAATTAATCTTTAATTCCTCGGTGAATAAATTAGCATTTTTAATTGTGCTTTTATTTTTATCAATTCTTCTTTCATCCTGTAATAACAGCAAAAAAAACGTAGATGATTTTGTTGTAAAAAAAGGTTTAATTTATCTTAATGGCAGTAAAACACCATTTACGGGAAGAGAAAGAGCTATTGTTAAAGGCTTAAAAATTGAGTATGATGTTTTAAATGGTGTTAAAACCGGCGAGTTTAAAATATCTTATGAAAATGGAAACCCTCAAATGATTGGCCATCTTGTTGATAATAAAAATGAGGGCCTTTGGAAATATTTCTATCCGAATTCTAAATTGGAATGTTCTGGGGATTTTAAAAATGATTTGCCGGATGGTAAGTGGATATGGTACCATGATGATGGAAGTTTAATGGAGATTGGTAATTATATATCAGGAAAAAGAGAAGGGAAGTGGCTGAATTATGATAAAGAAGGAAAAGTTGTTTTGGAAAAATTATATAAGGACGGAATAGAAATTGACAAAGGACCTGAGAAAAAAACAAAATAAGCCAATCGATATTTTAATTACATAAATATAGTTGAGTATTTGGAAAATAAAAATTGGATTTATTCTATTCCTAAATATTAAAAAAATGTTTTTTGGAGAGTACAATTGAGAATAAAAATTTTAATAATATTTACTAGCTTTTTATTTATGTTAATCCTTGCCGGTTGTTCATCAACAAAAGAGACTGAAAAACCTAAAGAAAGATATAAAGAGAAAGAAATTCATCTAATCAGGAATTCAGAATTTGAAGAACGAAGCTTAGCAAAAATACAAGGAATAAAATCTGTAGATAAAATCAGTTTTGATCTGGATTCAGATGGCAAATTAATTAATGGCCAAAAATTATCTCAAACACTTTATAATCCTGATGGATTTATAACCGAAATGCTTTTTTATAATAAGAACGGGAAAGTAGATCAGCGTTACGACTACAAATACAACAATAATGGATATCGTGCACAAACATTAAGGTATAATGCGGATGGTATTCTAATTAATAAATTTACTTATGAATATAATAAGTATGGTAACAAAATTAGAGCAACCAGACTTAACTTGAGTGGGAAAACTGAAAAATATTATATCTATAAATATGATGATTATGGTGATTTAATTGATGATTTATGGTACGATGCAGATGGAAGTCTTGAATTTAAAATTGTAAATCAATATGACAATGACGGGAAAAAAATAAGCTCATCTAGTTACAAGGGAAATGACGATCTGCAGAATAAATATGAATATAAATATGATAAAAAAGGGAATGTTATTGAGGAACTGAAATTTGATAGCGATGGAGATCAAATCGGTATAATTCAGTACGTTTATAAATATTATTAAGATTTTATAAATTTTTTCTTAGTAAAATTATATACTCATACATTGCTTTAAAAATAATCTTCCTGGTTGATTGATTTACAATATTGTCATACCTTATAACTTCAAGAAATATAAAATTAATTTTTGCTTTGTTAATTTACTAGAAGGACAGATCATTCTATCCTATGAAACGGTGAGGGGTGTTTGTGAAATCTAAAACATGTTTCTTCCTTTCCTTTGTTATATTACTTCCTGTTTTATTTATCAATAACCTCAATGCACAAAAAACAAAAAAAATATTTAAAGCATATCTGATTGTTAACAACAATTCTGATAAGTTAAAAAGTGACAGTTTATTTAATGCAACTCTAAGATCAAAGGTAAAGGAAGTTTTAAGTAAGAAGAATTATGTACTTGTACCAAATAATGAAATGGAAGAAGCCGATAGATCATATCTGTATATTTACGTAAATATTAGTGATTCCTTAAAAATCAGCGCAAAAAAAAGTTCAGTGTCAGATACTCGGGTCTACACAATACCTTATCCTGAGAAAACCTTATTCTACAAAAATAAAACTGATATAATAAATTATTTAATTCGGTACATTAAAAAATATTTATGATAATAAAATGTCTTTTATTGAAAGGGAAATTAAATGGAAGAAAAAACTTCAGACCTGGTTGACATAATTTCCAAGATATTATTTGGCGTTTTGGGCAGTCTGGTTATCGGGTATTTATTTTTTCAGCAAAAAATATTTAACATACATTATCCATCTTTTATATTTATTACAATTGGAATTTATGGTTCTGTATTTTTCAGTTTAACCGCAAAATCTGAACTCAAAAAACAAATTCTCATTTTAATTTCGGTAATTTTTCTGGATGTAATTATAATGGGTAAACCTTATCACTTTTTATTCATGATTAGAGATACGGTTATGATTCTGATAATTTTTTTTTCAATTAAAACATATATAAGCTTTATAAATAAAAATAAAAACATTCCACTATTCCTTAGGGCATTCGGTCTTTCAATTATTTATGCCGCAATTAGTATTCTTGGAATAACTTTTCTGTTTCTTCTTAACATGATAATTGAGGGTTATAATTTTTCATTTTTATATTTAACGCATTCACTTTTAATTAATGCTGAATTAGTTGCTTTGGTAGGACTTGGGCTCGGATTAGGTTTTGATACTTGGGAATTCATCAAAATAAAATATTTAAAAGAAAAATTATTCAACCTGGTTTAAAGTTTTCTGATTAAAGAAAGAATCTTTCTTTAAATGATATTCAAGAATTATAAAAGTCATTAATAGAAAATTATAATTTTAATAAACTTGAGTTATCAATTTGATAAAAGTAATATCTCACCTTTGTTTTAATTAAATACCAAAAGAAAAATATACTCAATTCATTAAAGAATAACCTACTTATTCATTCAATTATTCTACAAAACACCTCAACTATAATTTAAATTTTGGTCTAATTTTTGTGTTAAAAACCGTGGCTTTTTATGTAAAAAATTAATTTTGCGGGGATATACTCGATGACAAAACTTTGCTTAGGTTACAGAAGGATTAATACTTACCTTTTAATTATCTTATCCCTTGCCTTAGGGATTCAAATCGTTAGCGCACAAACTCTTGATGATAGGATTAATAATATCTTATCACAAATGACCCTTCAAGAAAAAATTGATCAGCTTCATCAGGAAGGCGGGTTTAATACCGCGGATAATACTAGACTTCATATACCCGGTTTTATAATGTCTGATGGTCCGCATGGTGTAAGGGATGGTATGGCAACTGCTTTCCCTGTGGGAATGGCAATGGCTGCAACATGGGATCCTGCACTTACTAAAATGATCGGCAAAGCGATGGGTGAAGAATTTTGGGCTAAAGGAAAAAATCAAGCTCTTGGTCCGTGTATGGATATAAATCATGATCCTCGGAATGGCAGAAGTCCCGAAAGCGGCGGAGAAGATCCTTATCTTGATGCGCAAATTACTACTTCGGTTGTAGAAGGCATTCAGATGAATCCTGTTATTGCGACTATTAAACACTACAATGGAGTAAACAGGCAGACGAACCGAACCGACAATAATGTAATTGCCACACAAAGATTATTGATGGAAGAGTATGGATTAAATTTTCGAAATGCTGTACAAATCGGCGGCGCAATGAGTGTTATGAACGCATACAATTTAATAAACGGAGAAAAGTGTGCAGAGAATAGAAATCTGCTAACAAATATTTTAAGGGATCATTGGGGATTTCCATATTATGTTGTATCAGATTGGGGATCAATTTGGGATGCCGGAAAAGCTATAAATGCCGGATGCAATCTCGAAATGGGTTCTACTTTATATCAAAATAATTTATTCAATCTTGTAGTGGGCGGAACAGTAACTGATTCGACAATTGATGATGCAGTTAGAAACGTGTTACGCACAAAAATAATGAACGGTATGCTTGATTATTATCCCAAAGGTGATCCTTTACTTGTGAACGATGTCGATCATCAAAAGTTATGTCTTCAGGCGGGGAAAGAGTGTATGGTCTTATTGAAAAATCAGAATAATATTCTTCCTTTAAATATTGATACAATCAAAACTATCGGTTTAATAGGTCCGAGTGCTGATGTTGCCCAGATAGACGGAACAGGCAGCAGTTATGTAACGCCATTTTATACAGTCACACCAAAAGAGGGAATTGAAAATCTAGTTGGCACAAGTAAAGTTTTATATGCAAAAGGCTGCGACATAAACAGTACCGATCAATCCGGATTTGGAGCAGCTATAAATGTTGCACAAAATTCCGATGTAGTTATTTTCTTCGGTGGACTTGATGCATCTCAGGAAGGTGAAGGGCTAGACAGAGTAGGCGGCTCAATTGAACTTCCAGGTCAGCAGCAGACATTAATTAACGCTCTTGCTTCACTTAATAAAAATATAATTGTCGTTTTATACAGTGGAGGGATTTGCGGAGTACATAGTATTATCGATCAAATAAAAGGATTAATATACGGCTTTTATCCAGGACAAGAAGGAGGAAATGCGATAGCTCAGGTTTTATTCGGCCAATATAATCCTGGAGGAAAGTTACCTGTAACAATGCCGCAATCTGATTTTCAATTACCTGTAAGAGATGATGATTTTACCAACGACTATGGGTGCGGTTATAGATGGTTCGACAAAATGCAATTGACTCCCGAATTTGCTTTCGGCTTTGGATTAAGCTATACCACTTTTACTTTTAGTAATCTTAAGATTACTCCTTCATCTGCACCGGCGGGACAAATAATTGAAGTAAGTGCTGATGTTACAAACACTGGAAATAGACAGGGTGATGAAGTTGCTGAATTATATTTAAGTGATACAACACTCCCTGTCCCAATGCCGATTAAACAGCTTAAAGGTTTTAAAAGAATTTCACTAAATCCTGGTGAAATGAAAACGGTAACCTTCCAGTTATCTCCGGATGAGTTGTATTATTTTGATGAGTCAACTGATTCGTATACGGTTGGTACCGGAACTTATACGGTTAAGGTCGGAGGCGCTTCGGATAATCTTCCCTTATCCGGAACATTCCAAATTACTCCAGCTTCGCCCGAACCTGATTTAAAAATAGCGAACATTAGATCCGTTCCTCCATATCCGCTTGAAGGTGATTCAGTAATATTTTTGGCAACGGTTATTAATAGAGGAACAGGTCCAAGTCCTGAAGGTGTTAATCATGAAGTAACCTTTAGTTTGAACGGCAAAGAAATAAGTAAATCAACAGAATTTACGAAGTCTATTCCTGCAGGAGGTATGGCTTTAATCTGCGGAAATGCAGGAATAAGCAATGCAAATTCATGGATAGCTGGCAAACCTGGAGATTACCAAATCGAAGCATCGGTAAATAGTAATAATTCAATCCAAGAAACCATTGATACGAATAATACGGCAGTTTCAACATTAAAGGTTTATAATACTCCGTTGATTGATTTGGCTTTAAATAAACCAGTCACTGTTTCCTCTGTTGAAAATTCCACTTTGGGTGGTCAGAATGCTGTTGACGGAAATTTAAATACAAGATGGTCTTCTCAGTTCAGTGATCCGCAATATATAATAATCGATCTTCAATCGGTGCAAACTTTTAATCAAATCTGGCTTTCATGGGAAACAGCATATGCAAAAGAATACGAAGTTCAAATTTCCGATGATAAAACAAATTGGACAACTATTAGTCATGTGACAAATGGAAATGGCGGAACGGAAAAAATATCTGTAAATGCCTCAGCTAGATATGTAAGAATTTATGGTTTGCAGAGAGCAACTCAATACGGATATTCACTTTATGAAATAGATATTTACAACGATACAAATGTTTCTTCTATTCAAAATAAAAATAATATCAAAGATATTCCTTCGGAATTTACTTTAAGTGATAATTATCCGAATCCTTTCAATCCTTCCACAACCATTGAATATTCAATTCCCAAAGCGGGTTTTGTAAAAATTCAAATTTATAATTCAATTGGTCAATTAATTAATACAATTGAAAATAATTTCATGAATCCGGGTAAATACAGTATCCAATGGAACGGGAAAAATTCTTTAGGAGAAAGTATGCCCAGCGGAGTATATTTTTATAGGATGAGTTCAAACGGTCTTACCTTGATAAAGAAGATGGTTATGCTGAAATAAGAAAAATGAGGGCTCAATCTTAAAATAAATTTCCTTAAAAGATTAGGGCAAATTCTTGTCAAGTAAATAATAAGATATTTGCCCCTCTTAACATTTCGTAGTGTTCAATTGAAATTCAGACGCCCTTTGAGTATTTTTGTTATGTACTAAAAAAATTTTAATTAAAGGAGTTTAGAATGGCAATTAAAGTTGGTATAAATGGATTTGGCAGAATAGGCAGATTAGTATTTAATGCATTGGTTGGTAAAGGTATTTTAGGTAAAGAGATAGATGTTGTAGCAGTTGTCGATATAACAACAGATGCAAAATATTTTGCTTATCAATTAAAATATGATTCGGTTCATGGTAAATTTAATGGACAATTAAGCACTGAAAAAAGTGACCCTTCATTAGAAAGTGACGATATCCTTATAGTAAATGGTCACAAAATTAAGTGTGTGATGGCTACAAAAGAACCTTCGCAGCTGCCATGGAAAGAATTAAAAGTTGATTATGTTATTGAGTCAACCGGATTATTCACTCATTCTGATAAAGCAAAAGGTCACTTAGAAGCCGGTGCAAAGAAAGTTGTAATCTCGGCTCCGGGTAAAGGTGACGTAAAAACAATTGTACTTGGTGTTAATGATAATGAATACGATCCTAAAAAGCATAATATTATTTCCAATGCTTCATGCACAACAAACTGTTTAGCTCCTGTTGTTCATGTTATCCTTAAAGAAGGGCTCGGGATTGAAACCGGTTTGATGACTACTATTCACTCATACACAGCAACACAAAAAACAGTTGACGGTCCTTCAAAGAAAGACTGGAGAGGCGGAAGAGCAGCTGCGATAAATATTATTCCATCTACTACAGGTGCAGCAAAAGCTGTGGGAGAAGTTCTTCCTTCAACTAAAGGTAAATTAACCGGAATGTCTTTCAGAGTTCCTACTGCTGATGTTTCTGTCGTGGATTTAACTTTTCGTACAACCAAGGATACATCAATTGCAGAAATTGATTCTTTAATGAAAAAAGCATCTGAGACATACTTAAAAGGTATTTTGGGTTATTGCAATGAAGAGGTTGTTTCAACTGATTTTGTTCATGATGAAAGATCTTCCATTTACGATTCACTCGCTACTATGCAAAATAATTTTAAAGATGAAAAAAGATTCTTTAAGGTTATTTCCTGGTACGATAACGAATGGGGTTATTCAAACAGAGTTGTTGATTTACTTGTAAAGATCGCAAAACAAGGTTAATTATTTAAAACAAAGACGAGGCAAACGCTTCGTCTTTGTTGTATATATCCCTTCACTAATTCAGAGAAGTTCTTTTTAATAAGATGCTTTTTAAAAGCCATTTAATTGGTGTGTTTTGAACAAGAAGGAAAAGGACGGAAATAAATGAAAAAATTATCAATCGATAAACTAAATCTTAAAGATAAACGTGTTTTGGTACGCGTAGATTTCAATGTGCCGCTGGATGAAAATCTAAAGATCACAGATGATATAAGAATAGTATCATCTTTACCCACAATAAAAAAAATAATTTCCGATGGTGGTAAAGCAATTTTGATGAGCCATCTGGGAAGGCCGAAAGGAAAAGTAAATCCTAAATATAGTTTAGAGCCGGCTGCGGTTCGTTTAAGTGAATTATTAAAACAAGATGTAAAACTTGCTCCTGATTGTGTCGGCGAAGAAGTGAAAAAAATGGTAAGTGAAATGAAAAGCGGGGATGTAGTGCTTCTGGAAAATTTGAGATTTCATGAAGAAGAAGAAAAAAACGATCCGCAGTTTGCAAAGCAATTGGCTGAACTCGGAGACGTTTATGTAAATGATGCTTTCGGCAGTGCTCATAGAGCGCACGCATCTACAGAAGGAGTCACGAAATATATTGATAAGTGTGCAGCTGGATATTTAATGCAAAAGGAACTGGATTATCTTGGAGGTGCTATTACAAATCCTCAAAGACCCTACTGTGCAATTTTGGGCGGTGCAAAAATTTCCGGTAAGATTGATGTTATTATGAATCTTTTAGATAAAGTTGATACAATGATTATCGGCGGCGGAATGGCTTATACTTTCTATAAAGCACAAGGAAAAGAAATCGGCAATTCTTTACTTGAAGCTGAAAAAATTGATTTGGCAAAAGAAGTTTTGGACAAAGTCAGCAAGTCAAAAGTAAAATTCTTAATGCCTGTTGATGTCGTAGTTGCAGATGAATTCAAAAATGATTCCCCATCAAAGATTGTAAGTGTAAATGATATTCCTGCTGATAAAATGGGCCTTGATATCGGTCCGGAAACAAGAAAATTATTCAGCGATGAAATTTTGAAAGCCAAAACAATTGTTTGGAACGGGCCTATGGGAGTTTTTGAAATGGATAACTTTGCCAAAGGTACAAATGCAATTGCAGAAACTTTAGTTCAGGCTACAAAGAATGGTTCAATTACAATTATCGGCGGCGGAGACTCAGCAGCCGCAATTAGTAAAGCCGGATTGGATGATAAAGTATCTCATGTTTCCACCGGCGGAGGCGCATCTCTTGAATTTTTAGAGGGTAAAATTTTACCCGGTGTTGCTGCATTAAGTGAAGCATAGCATATAAATTGCAACTAATATTTAGTAAATTGTACAATTAGTTTGATTGACAAACCTGTAATGGGACTATTAAACCTGCCTGGATTTAGGCAGGTTTTTTATAATAGTAAGGTCATTTAAACTCTAATAATATGATTTTGTGCAGTAAAATACCTCATATAAACAACATGGATTAGAAGCATTTTGTACATGTTTTTAAGGGATTTTATTTGCATATTGTGACGAGAGTTGATCTGAATTTTAATATAAATTAAGGATTTTTGTGAGTAATTATTATAGACCATCAGGATTTGGCGGATTCAGTTTTTTCCCTCCGGTTATCAAAAATTTATTAATAATTAATGGCGCCGTTTTTATTCTTTATATGCTCGGCCAGCAAGTCCAAACAAGCAGCGGATTAACTTTTGGAGATATTCTCACTGAATATTTAGCCTTAATTCCGTTAGGAGGATTAACTTTATCAAACGGCGTTGGTCAAATTATCCATTGGGGTTTTTATCCTTGGCAATTAATTACCTACCAGTTTATGCATGGTGGATTTATGCATATTGCATTAAACATGTTTGCGCTTTGGATGTTCGGTATGGAGGTTGAAAATTTATGGGGATCAAAAAAGTTTTTAACTTTTTATTTGATGTGCGGAATTGTTGCCGGAATTTTTCAGCTTGTACTTCCTCCGTTATTTAACGAGCAATTAGCACCAACTATAGGTGCTTCAGGTGCAATATTCGGTGTCCTTATAGCTTTTGGTATGATGTTTCCGAACCGATATATATACCTTTGGTTTTTCCTGCCTATTAAGGCTAAGTATTTAATTATAGGTTTTGTTTTATTAGAATTATATTCTATCCCTCAAGGCGGCAACATTGCACATTTAGCACATCTTGGCGGAGCTTTTGCCGGTTTTGTTTATATAATGTTAGACAGAAAATCGAACTTCTCTTTTAAAAATATTTTTGGCGGCTCTTCTCCTCGGCGCGGCAGTGGAAATGTTTTTGATTCCTTAAAGAATGCTACCAATATTTTTAAGAAAAAAGATAATAAAGTGGAAGATGCCAGATTTTATGAGATAAAGGATAGTAAAGAAGAACCGGAAGTTACTCAAGCTGAAATTGATGCAATCCTGGATAAGATAAGCCGCTCAGGATATCAGAATTTAACCGACAAAGAAAAAAAGATTTTATTTGAAGCTAGTAAAAAGATGAGATAATTATTTCCATTTATGAATGCCGGAATCTATTTATTATAAAAGGGTGCAATTCATCATTTAACTAATCTATAAAGTTGACTAAAAGAATTTTAAAATATAAAAATTTAATAGCAATATTACTTTTAATACTTTCTCAAGCTTTGTTTCTTTCATTATTATCAGGCTGTTCAAAAAATAATATTATTAATGAAGATAAATTTGTAAAGGTTTATGCAGATTTAATTATACAGCAGGATACTTTAAATACCTTGAATTATAAGACTGATACGGTAAAAATTAAGGTATTTAAAAGGTATAATATAACTGTAGAAGATTATAAAAATACGATTGCATATTATAACCAAGATCCGGCTAAGTGGGAAAAATTTTTTGATAAAGTTACCGCCTACGTTGAGGAGTTGAAGAAACAGAATGCGAAGTAGATTTGTACTTAGCAACAGCAATTCTTATTAACGGGTAACTAATATCATCCGGGAGCCTTTGTTTTAAGTCCTTTAAATCTGTATACCCTTTATCTATTTCGTTTAATATCACCTCAAACATTTTATTATTGTATAAGCTGCTGACATCTGTACCCGGTTCATATTCCAGAATTGTTTCAATTTGCATTGAAATAACCGCTTCGGATAGTTTTCGAAGTGAAGCAATGTCTTTAAGTGAATAACCCTTTGCTAACAGCTTAAGTGTTTCCTGTATGTTGCCAGGAATTGAACGCTGCTCTATTTTTGTTTTTGTTGATACGTGACTTTTGTTTATTTCAAATTCATTTAAAGCTTCTAATAAATCAGTTCCTAGCTTATTAAACATTCTGTTGTTAAAACCATTTATCATCAATAGTTCATTTTTAGTTTTAGGGCGGTTAAATGAAATTTCTTTAAGTATTTCATCCGGGCAAATTAAATAACCGGTTTGCATAAATTTCTTAGTTGCTTTTGTTCTTACTTCCTTTAAAAGATTAAAAAGCTCAAGATTAATTTCATAATTCGGCTGTTCAATTAACTCATCTTTTATCAAATCATTTTCTTTTAAATATTCTAATCCTTTTTGAGCAATATTTATATTTTTCCCCCCCGAATCTCTTTTAAGAAAATCTTTAGCAATAAGTTCATGTAGAACTAACTTAATATCGTTTTTATTGTAATTTGCACATGCCCCGAATGTATCTAACTTTTGATACTTCTCTATTTTTGAAGTGCCGAGTAAAATCGCAACCAAAGATGCTTCGCCAATTTGATTTTTGCATTCATAAAAAGTTTGTAAAAGTATTTCTTTTATATAGGCTGATGACGATTCGGGTAAAATATCTTGAGTTCTGCAATTATCACATTTATTACACTGGTAATCGGAATTATTCTCACCAAAATAATTGAGGATGAATTTAAATCTGCATTCATTCGAGTAAACATAATCGACCATCTGCTCTATCTTTTTTTGAAGAGACAGGTAGCTTTCATTTATTTTTTTATAATCAAGTATAAGCCTGTTCGAACTTACCCGCGGAGAAGTAAGCAATACATTCTCTTTTGAAATTGGTTTACTTAAAGAGATAATGCCAAGGTTATCTAAGATCATTAACGCTTCATCAATCTCTGTTTCAGTTAACCCGATAATATTAGCTGTTTTTGAAACCAGGATTTGAACTGAATGAGTGAATATTTGACTGCCGTATTCTCTAAGCAAATGCATCATGACAGCTTTAATTAGGCTGTTAGATGATTTCTTCAAAAATTCTTTTAATTTATTTTTCTCTAAATTTATTTTAATTGAAGTTTTATTATTAAACTCATTTGGCTGTTTTAAATAGCCCGCTCCTTCTAGGATTCTTAATGTTGAATAAAGCAATCCCCTGCTGACTTCTTTTTTGGCGTATGCAGAAATATAAACGAGATTAATAGGTATTTCCTTATCGGATAAATTGCCGACGGCTACCTGTCCGTAGTCGCAGATAGCATCATAAATATTTTGAATCAGGCTTTTGTCAGGGTGAGAATTTGAAAGGAAAAAATTTTGAATGTTAATGTCCGAATCATCGTGAAGCAGATAAACATACGACGTTTTCCCGTCTCTGCCGGCACGACCGATTTCCTGGTAATAATTTTCAATTGAACCGGGAGTATTATAATGAATTACCAGGCGGATATCTTTTTTATCAATGCCCATTCCGAATGCATTAGTGGCTGCAATAATGGGAGTTTTCCCTTCAATAAAATCTTCCTGAATCCTTTTCCTTTCTTCAGATGCCAACCCTGCATGGTAATAACTGCAATTTAGTCTATGAAGATTTAGATATTCAGCAATCTCTTCTGCACGCTTTCTGGAAGCCGTGTAAATAATGGCCGGTGTCTTATACCGGGTAATCAGCTCAAGGCATTTTTCTTTTTTCTTTTTCGTTAGGGTTACATTTAATTCGAGATTTTCTCTTTCGAAACCTCTGACAAATAACTTCGGATTTCTAAAACCCAGTTGATCAACAATATCTTTAACAACTTCGGGAGTTGCAGTAGCTGTAAATGCCGAGATTTTTTTTACGGCTATGTAATTGATAAACTCATTAATTTTTCTATAGCTCGGCCTAAAGTTATGCCCCCATTCACTAATACAATGTGCTTCATCAACAAAAACATATGAAGGATTAAGTAATTTTATTCTATCGGCAAAATCTATGCTCTCCAGTCTTTCGGGTGCAACATAAAGGATTTTGGTTTTTCCGAATGAAATATTTTTTAATACTTCTTCGGTTTCATAAAAGGATAACGTGCTATTAATAAAAGCAGCAATAGGCGCCAGCTTATTTAGCGAATCAACCTGATCCTTCATTAAAGCAATAAGCGGGGAAATAACAATGGAAAAATCTGTTGAGATTAAAGCGGGTATTTGATAACAAAGTGATTTCCCCGCGCCTGTCGGAAGCACACTTAATACATTTTCTCCTTCAAGTATTGCTGTAATTATTTCAAGCTGGTTTTGCCGGAAGGAACTGTAACCGAAATATTTTAATAATGCTTCTTTAGGCTCCAAGAATATTCCTTAAAAAGATATATCTATAAGTTATTTATTGATTTGTCTAAAAATACAAAAATTAAATAAAACACTTTTCTATTCCTGGTCGGTCGATAAATTAAAAATAATTTACTCGTCTCTGTCTAAAATAATTAGAAGTATAGTTTGTACTCAGCCGGAGGCTGACAAGTCTAAAAGAAATTCGCCTGCCAGGTTTAGCAATACTTAACCGGGTTAAAAAATTATTAAGGTTTCTTGGACAACATTTATCGAAAGCATTGGGTACAGATAAGTATCAGTTTCGGAGTTTGTAATAATATTTGTCTAAATAGTTTATTTCGAACTTTTTAACCTATACTTAAACACTAACTTAATGGCCTTTAAATACTTATAAGTTAAGAACTATTTTTCTACAAATTAATTTTGTCAGGGTATTTTATTACCTATTGAATTTTTACTTACCTATCTACCGAAGGTAGATTAAAGATATTAGCTGGCTTTTACGCAATAGTAGAAATTTTTACAAATAAATTTATTCAGAATAATGAGAAGTATAATTATCAAGTAAATTTCTAATTACCTTTTGATATTGGCTGCCATGTTTTCGAGCTATCCCTTTAAAAAATTCTATGCTTGATTTGCTCAAATTAAGTGTGACTTTTACAGTATCTTCTTTAAATACCAAATCTTCTGGTTTAGGTAAAAAGTCTTTTACAACTTCTATTTTCCCGATTTTTTCATTACTATATTTTATTTTCTTTTTCATATATCTGTTTTCCTTTCCTCCAATATCCGGCTCCAATAATCCTAATTTTATTATTTCTATATGTAAAACGAACCGTGACTATATTTTCGGCAATTTTTCCAAAGCAATAAAATCTTTCTTCAACTTCACTGTGTTCTAAATCTTTAGCTACTATTCTATTTGGATCTGAAAAAGCATATTGGGCCTCTTCAAAAGAAATATCATGCTTCTTTTGATTTAGCCTGTTTTTATTTTGATCCCATTCGAACGTAGTAGTTTTCGCCAAATTTTCTCTCGGTTTTGTTGACTGGAATATACATATATTTATATGGCATTTCAACCATATTTAATTTGCCGGCTAACGATTTCTATCTTACGCTAAGATTATTAAAAATTTAATTGTGCCTTTCCACTTTCAAGAGTAATATTAGCAGTGAACATATTTATTCTGATATATTTTAATAACAATTTATCTCATTTTGACTGAGAACTATTTTTTTTACAAATTATTTTTGGACTTAAATTATAATATTCTCTTGCCTGCCCGCCTCTGGAGGGACTTTTTACTTACCTGTCCGGCTATGACGGATTAAAGATGTTAGCTAGCTTTCGCTTAAAAAACCAATACCATATTTTTCTGCTTTTTTATTATAAGTAGTTTTACCACCTTCAAGATAATCTACAATTTCCTTTTTTATTGAATTATCATCTATAGCTCCAGAATGCTTAATAGAACCCTTATTAAATTCACATTCGATTATACTGTATTTATCTGTATCAGATGCTACAGCTAAAGCCGAGTTATGAGTAGTGAAAATGAACTGCCTATTTGACTTACTTATTCTTAATTTTGAACACATGTCTTCCCATATACTACGGACATCAAGTGAATCTTCTGGTTGATCAATAACTATTGGGAAATTGCCATCACTTAAAGCAATTATTAACATTGCAGTACATTTTTGCCCAGTCGATATATTTTTAATTAATTCATAAGTACCATCATTAAGTCTATATTTTATTTCGGGTCTGTCTTTGGGGAAAGCTTGGTACTGTAATTTTAATAATTCTTCATATTCTATTTGTGTCAACAAGAAATCACATAAGTTTTTTAAGCGGTCAATTTCTAAAGTAGTTTTTGAAGATAGATTGGCTAAAAGTGCTGGGTCCTTTTTTGCATCATACCTTAGAAGTTCAATGATAAACTCATACGGTTTAATATTAGTACAAATTGCTTCAATTTCTGCATCTTTAAAATATGATCCACGTTTTAATTGAAGCAATTTTTCTCTAAATATATCAGTATTCGTAGATTCATAAAGAGTTACTAAAAGTTTTCCATTGGACTCTATTTGAAATTTGTCGCATTTATTTTTCCTTTCTTGCGAATAATCTGAGTAAACATTGAACAGTCGGGTTATTATCTCTTCGCGTTTTGTTTTAATTTCTTTAAGCCGTTTAGAGTCATCGGACAATTGTTTAAATCTTTTTTGTAAATCATCTTTGTTAGACATAAATCTAAGTCTTTTCTTTTCCAGTTCTTTTTTATCACCCCCAGAATTTCGTATATGTTCCTCATATTTTTTTTGTTCGTTTTTAAAACTTACATGCCATTTTTGAATTTCAGCTTCAATATTTTTAAGGCTTTCCTCAATTGCTTTAGAGGAATACTCTAAATACTCTTTTATAGTTTTTATTGTAGAATTAAGAACATCTTCATTTCTTCTTACTGCGGGGTCATCTGATAGTGGTTTCTGAAATATCGGGGGATTATTATTATTTATATCATTCAAATAAGATTGAATATTTACACCTACAGAAAGGATGAAATCTTTTTGCTTTTCAATGCATAATTCTTCTGTTCCAATAATGAATAATTATTATAAATTGGATCATCCAACTGTTTTGATATTTTTGAAATTTCATATTCTGTTTTTTCTAAGTCTTTTTGAATTTGGCTTAATTCAGCATAAGATTTAAGTCCTTTTGCAAATAATCTATCTAATTCTTTAAGATCGGTTTCAAGATTTCTTATTTTACTCTGGAAGGTATGAAAATCAAAAAAAGTATCAATGAATTTAATCTGTTCATCCTCATTTTCAGCGATTTTGATTATTTCATTTTGACTTAGGAATAGTATAGGGAAAGAATCGGAAATGTTTTTTTGTGCATTACTTGAAAACGGGCTTCCCTTAGTAGGATCAAATGTTCTTTCGATGTTTTGTAGAACACCTGTTTCATCAAAAAATTCTAATTTGACTTTTCCATAGGTTTCTAATTTTTTTTCAATTTTACTTTTGTGATCAGATAATATATCACTATTGTCAGATTCTTTATTGAGTGAAAAGCGCATTAGCTCGATTAGTAAAGATTTTCCAGTACCCTTTTCACCTAGTATACAATTAAGTCCTTTGTGATAATTGCAACTTTCGTTGTCAAAAAAACCTCCACTAATTGAAACATTACTTATATGAGGGAAAAAGTTTTCTTGGTATTCAAACATTTGCCGAATGCGAACCTCTCTATCGATAAAGCATTATCTTAAACTCTCAAGTGTAATATTTTCATCAACTTTAAAATATGAGTATTTTGTACCTAACGAACTTAAGGAATAATCGTCTTCTCCATCTGATCTTGAATCCGAGGAAATATACACAGCGAGTTTGCGTAAATTATAGTTAACATCAGTACCATTTAACAGATCTATTGCACGTTTTTTCGTTGAGATTTTATTTGTATCAGTGAAGTCGTGAGTAGATGATTCGACTGCCAACAAGCCTTTATGCTCAAAAATTTTTATTCGTGTTTCACCAACAATATCATGTAAAACTCCTTTAGATGAGGTACAGTGAGCAAGAACTGCTATACCTCCAAAAGTCTTATTGCTGATGACGTCTATTACATCGTAAGGACTTTTGGATGTTACAGCCTTTTTCTTTCCAAAATCATCTGGAGAAATATCAAGTTTTGAAAGAATTGCTTCAATATGTTTGGTCCCTTTATCAACATCTAATATTCCAATGATATGAATTCCAGATTTTCCACCAGTGCAATAAATTTCTACGCCCGGGAAAACGGTTAAATCTTTTCCTTTTGAAGCCTCTTTTATTTTGTCAACTAACTCACCGGTATTATGATCTGTAATGGCTATTCCTTTCAACCCTTTTTGAATAGCTTCGTCAACAATTTGTTCAGGTGTAATGGTTTTATCTACAAAATCATGCGATGCAGGAGTGTGAATATGTAAGTCAAACTTTTCAAATCTTAACCCGGAATATTTTGGCATAACAATCCCTTTATTTTAGCTAGCAAATTATAAACTTAAGCCGAATTGGTAGTTTTCAATTTGGCCGTTAGTTGTTTAAATTTATTCTTATCTGTCAACCATAGTTAAAATTACATTTATTTTATCCATCTCGATTTGGCCCCATGCGTGTCTTAATGTGGTTACCATATCCCCGGCATATTATATTGTACCCCGTAATTTGTAAGGTTTAACTTAAAAATAATTTTATTTAAATGCACTGAAAAACATTTAGTCAGGTATCAGCCGTACTAGTATAATTATTTCCACGGTGCAACGTAAGTTAAACGCATGGATGCATGTATCCATCCTCATCTCATGAATCAAAATTAAACCCATCCGACACCTTTTTTTCTTATATTTGCTATCAAAATAAAATAACTCAGGATGCTTTATGAGTCTTAACGCAATAGAAACAACTAACCTTACCAAAGTATATACTTCCTCTTTCGGTAAGAAGAAAGTTGAGGCACTAACTAATCTAAATTTGAATGTTGCCGGCGGAATGATATTCGGTTTACTTGGGCCGAATGGCGCTGGTAAAACTACCCTTATTAAATTATTACTAAGCATTATATTCCCAACCAACGGCTCAGCAAAAATATTGAATGAAGATATTACAAATTATCACATAAAAAAAAGAGTTGGTTATCTTCCTGAAAACCATAAATATCCATCTTACTTAAACGGCGGTGATGTATTGCAGTTCTTCGGTAAACTAAGCGGACTTGAAGGCGAATATTTAAATAAAAGAATTGATGAGCTGCTTGCTCTTGTTAATCTTTCTAAATGGAAAAAAACCAAAGTTAAAAATTATTCGAAGGGAATGATGCAGCGTTTGGGTCTGGCTCAAGCTTTGCTTAACGACCCGGAACTTATTTTCCTTGATGAACCAACCGACGGTGTGGATCCTATCGGAAGAAAAGAAATTAGAGATATTCTTCTTGAACTGAAAACAAAAGGTAAGACAATTTTCCTAAACAGTCATTTACTTTCGGAAGTTGAATTAATTACTGATAGAGTTGGAATTTTGAATAAAGGTAAATTACTGAAAGAGGGTACTGTTAGTGAATTAACGGAGAAAAAAGAAGAATATAAAATAAGTGTTGAAGGTGACGGCATTGATAAATTATCGCCTGAGATATTAAACGGAATAAACCTTACGAAAATGCAAAACGGATTTTACTCCTTAAGAGTTATCGATACGCAAGAATTGAATAAAGTTCTGGATTTACTTAGAAATAATGGAGTTGTTATTAAAGAATTCTCTCAGCAAAAAAATACACTCGAGGAAATGTTTATCTCTTTAATTGAAGAAGCAGAAAAGGAGAATGCAAAATGAAAAACACTTTAATAATGACATGGTATACTTTAAGAGAAGCCCTGGCAAGGAAAGTATTCATCTCGTTTTTAATTATATCAAGCATCGCTCTATTAATTATGATCCTGGTTTTCTCATTAACTGATACGGCGAGTATTATTTCAGGATTTAATAAATCCGATCAAAACTTTCCCATTCATCAAATAATTTCAGGTCTTGAATTATTAATTGTTACTCCGCTCTCGGGTTTGTGTTTATTATTGGCAATTTTTTCAAGTGCAAGCTTTATCCCGGTAATGCTTGAAAAAGGAAATATCGATCTGCTGATTTCCAAACCCGTTTCTCGTTCCCAATTAATCTGGGGAAAATTCTGGGGGGGTATATTAGTTGTATTCTTAAATATTGCTTATTTAGTAATAGGCGCCTGGCTTATTATTTCAATAAAATTTTCTATTTGGGAATTTTCATTTCTGTTAATCATTTTTTCAATAACATTTACATTTGCTGTGCTTTATTCCTTAATAATGTTCTTTGGTGTGCTTACAAAAGGGCAAACATTAGGGATGATGGTAGCTTATTTTATCTTCCTTATACTCAGCCCGCTTTTTGTCGCCGGACATTCGGAGTGGAGTGCTTTTATTCAAAGTAAATTTTTAAAATCCTTAATTGATATCGGATATTATATTATTCCAAAAACATCCGAGTTAATGGGAAAGATTACCATTGAACTGGCAACCGGCAAAGGTATAGGTGATTATCAGCCTATCCTTACTTCTTTAGCGTTCTTAATATTAACTATGGGAATTACTATCTCAATTTTTAGAAAGAAAGATTTTTAAGTAATTAAATAATATTAACTTAACGGACGCGGATATAAAATTTTCCAGTCTTATTGGATGCTCGTTAATTATTAAAGCCTTTTACAGACAATCATTTCTTAAAAAATAATAAAGTATTTAATATCAATTTATATTTAATATTAAAGAAAGATAGGAAATCGGCTTTTAGATGGACATCCTTAAAAAATCAAGAAGTTTTAGGCTCAGCTAAAGAATTTGCAAACTGGAAAAATCAAATCAAAATTAATTGGTTAAAAGATTAAATGAGTATTCTAAATAATTGATATTTGAATAACAGTATTGGCATATTAATTGCTAAATTGTATGCGAAATTAAATTTTGTAAGAAATTTAAATTGTGTAGGTTCAGAAATTCCTTTGTTATAATAAAGATTTGAATTTTACACATGAGAATTAAATATACTTTTTGATGAAACAAATTATAGGATAAATTTTATGCAGGAGGAGAGTTTAAGATTAGAAGATCTTTTAGGCAGAACTAGGTTAAATGATGTTGGCCCCGGTATAATAAATAGTGTTGCTATTATCGGCGCGGGAGTTATGGGACAAGGAATTGCTCAAACTATAGCGGCTAACGGAATTGAAGTTTTACTGATTGAAAAAAATACAGATCATTTGGATAAAGCGAAGGAAGATTTAACCGAATCAATTGATCGTGAAATAAAACGCTGGGCCATGACCCAGTCTGAAAAGAAATCAATTTTATCAAGAATTACATGGGACATATCATTCAATCTGGTAAATGATTATGATTTAATTATTGAAGCAGTTGATGAAGATTTTAAATTGAAGCAGCAAATATTTATGGATCTTGATTCTATTGCTAAAAAAGAGACCATTTTTGTATCCAACACATCAACATTAAGTTTAACAAAATTAGCCGAAACAACAAACAGGCCGGATAGAATTATTGGAATGCATTTCCTGCATCCGGTTCCAAAAATTCCCGTTGTTGAATTAATAAAGTGCTTGCATACTTCTAATAAAACTGTAGAAATTGTAAAAGTTTTTACAGCTAAAATCGGCAAAACTCCGGTAGAGGTTTATGAATATCCGGGCTTTGTTACAACACGGGCTATTGTTCCGTTGTTGAACGAAGCAATGTATATTCTTTTAGAAGGAGTTGCTACAGCTAAGGATATTGATACTGCAATGAGATTGGGATATAATTTCCAATACGGCCCATTGGAAATGGCTGATATGATGGGACTTGATGAAGTTCTTGCTTGGATGGAAACTTTATGGAAAACATTAGGTGAACCGCGTTATAGAGCTTGTCCTATTTTGAGGAAGCTGGTTAGAGAAAGAAAACTCGGTAAGAAAACCGGTGAAGGATTTTATAAATATGATGATAATGGACAAATCATTTATTAAAAATTTATTCTTTTTTAGATAAGTCCTCTAAGTTTTAAGATGCAGTAATACAGATTTTATCGCGTACTTGCAAAAAGTAAAATAATTAAAATTGTTTAAAAACCGGTCATCGTTAAAAAAATCTTAATTAATTTGAATTATTATTAAAAGATAAACCGGATTAATTTTATTTTGAAAATCGTTTAGGAAAATAAATATCATGAAAGTATTAGTTTTAAATTGCGGAAGTTCCTCGATTAAATATCAGTTTATCGATACGAATGAAAAAATTGCACTTGCAAAAGGTTTAGTCGAAAGAATAGGTATGAGCAGCGCTGTCCTTTCTCATAATCGTTATGATGGAGACGGAATAAAGATAGTAGGAGAAATTTTAGACCACTCAATTGCAATTGAATATGTATTAGGCGTAATGTTGAGTAAAAACCACGGAGTTATTGAGGATAAAAATGATATTGAAGCTGTGGGACATCGTGTCGTACATGGTGGTGAAACTTTTACCGAATCAGTTTTAATTACTGATGAGGTAATTCAGGTTTTACAGGACAATATTGAATTAGCTCCGCTTCATAATCCTCCGAATATAAAAGGTATTCAAGCAGTAAAAAGAGTTTTACCGAATACACCTCAAGTGGCTGTTTTCGATACGGCATTTCATACTAAAATGCCTCATAAAGCTTTTTTATATGGAATTCCTTATGAGCTTTATAAAAAATATAAAATTAGGAAATATGGTTTTCACGGAACTTCGCATTCATACGTTTCTAAAAAGGCTGCTGAGATACTAGGTAAAAAAATAGAAGACCTAAGAATAATTACAGCGCATTTGGGAAATGGCTGTAGTATGGCCGCTATAAATAAAGGGGTGTCTGTAGATACTTCTATGGGATTTACTCCTTTAGAAGGTTTACTAATGGGCACGAGAAGCGGCGACCTTGATCCCTGGTTAATTCTGTATATTATGGGAAAAGAAGGATTATCTTTGAATGAAGCAAACACATTGCTGAATAAGCATAGCGGGTTAATCGGCATAAGCGGCGAAAGCAGTGATATGCGGGAAATTATTGCGGCAATCAAGGAAGGCCATAAACGTTCAAAGTATGCATTCGATATTTTCAGTTATAGAATTAAGAAATATCTTGGCTCTTATGCTGCAGCTATGGGCGGGCTGGATGCTTTTGTGTTTACAGGCGGTATTGGTGAAAATTCTGCCGAAGTGAGAGCAGAAGTATGCAAAAATATGGAATTCCTGGGCATTGAGCTCGATGAAGAAAGGAATAAGAATAAAGAAGAAATTATTTCTAAAGATTCTTCTAAGGTACCGGTTTTAAGAATTCCGACAAATGAAGAATTGGTTATTGCTTTAGATACAACAAAAATTGTAGATGAAATAAAAGTTAAGGTTGAATAAAACAGAAAAAATAATTTTAAGAGACTTGATTAATTATTCGTTTATTCTTTTGATAGATTCTAAAATGTTTTATTCAGCATTTTAAGTATAGATACTAATTTCACTCAGCTTTTTTATAATTCAACTTATTAAAGAAATTATCAAACTTGTTTCGCAAGATGGTAATTTCTTATAATTAGATGAAGTAAGAATCTGTAATAAGCATTTTTCTGTATTATTAACTTAAATTAACTTTATAATCAAATGTCTATCTTTTCAATTTTTAGCAGTATTGATTTCAATATATTTTTACTTTCGTTTATCCCTCTTTTTGTAGCAATAGATATCATTGGAACGGTTCCCATATTTCTTGGTTATACGCATGATGTATCCGGTTATCAGAGAAAAAAATTAATTATTGAAGCAATATTAGCCGCATTTATTGTTGCAAACTTGTTTTTAATAAGCGGAAAATTAATCCTTAACTTTCTCGGAATTACTATTGATGACTTTAGAATAGCAGGCGGCATCATACTTCTAATTCTTTCAATTAATGATATCCTAGCTTCATCGGAAAGCAGAAGAAAGCCCTCAACCGATATCGGCATTGTCCCTCTCGGTATTCCATTAATAATGGGGCCGGCAGCATTAACAACAATAATTATTTTAGTCCATAATTTTGGCTATATCCCGACTATCGTTTCAATGGTTCTTAATTTTATTATTGCCTGGATTGTTTTAGCAAATGCAAGATGGCTTCTTAAAATAATTGGAGACGGCGGTTCTAAAGCGTTTGCAAAAATTTCATCTTTATTTTTAGCTGCAATAGCTGTTATGATGATACGGGTGGGTGTAACGCAGATTATATCCCATTTTAAATAATTGAAATTATCTGCAATTTTTCTTACCCTTCTACGCGAATAAAAATAAGTTTGTTAAAATTCAAAGTTCAAGTCAATCTTATCTTAAATCTTACTGGAATTTTATTAAGCCCGAAGAGAAAGGTTGTGCATTACGTATGGAATTAGGAATTAAAGGAAAATCGGTATTAGTAACGGCTTCAAGCAGAGGGATAGGAAGAGCGGTTGCCGAATCTTTAGCTGCTGAAGGATGCCAAGTTGCAATTTGCTCAAGGGACAGGGAGGAATTATTAAAAACAGCACAGGATATAAAAAGAAAATTTAGTTTTGAACCTATCTGGTGCGTTTGCGATTTGAATAAACCGAAAGATATTGAAAATACCGTTGAGACTGTTAACAAACAATTGGGTAAGATTGATATCCTGATAAATAATTGCGGCGGACCTGAACCAGGTTATTTCCAGGAATTAACAGATGAAAACTGGCAGAATGCTTTTGAACAGATTTTGCTTAGTACTGTAAGATTTAGTAACCTATTACTTCCAAATATGATGCTGCATGAGTGGGGAAGAATTGTTAATATAACTTCCGTGGCTGCTAAACAGCCGATGGATAAATTAATGCTTTCTAATTCACTCAGAAACGCCGTAATCGGATTTGCAAAAACTTTAAGTAATGAAGTTGCAAAATATAATATCACCGTGAATAATGTTGCTCCCGGCTATACACTTACAAATCGCATTTATGATTTAGCGGTTAATAGAGGTAAGCAGGATAATAAATCTCATGAGGAAGTATTAACAGATATGGCAAGGGAAATTCCAATGAGTAGACTTGCTAGCCCTGATGAAATTGCATCTGTAGTTTTGTTTCTTGCCTCAAATAAAGCAAGTTATATTACCGGTAACACTATCCAGGTTGACGGCGGATTAACTAAAGGGATATACTAAAACAAGAACTTAATAAAAAGTTAATTTTTAAAACAAATATTTCCTCATAAATAGAGGACAAATCCATGATTAAACAAATAGAAATTGTTGTACCTCCTGAAAAGATAATTGATAAAACCTTTCTTTACACTGAAACTGCACATCAATTAAAATTAAATCCATTGGAAATTAAAGCAGTTATTCCTCAAAAAAGATCTATTGATGCTAGAAGCCGTGTACCGGTTTATCGAATTCTTTGTGATGTTTTTGTTAATGAAGCACCATTAAGTGTAGAAAGCGAAATTAAATATTCAACAGTTAAAGGAGATAGAAGTGTTTTAATAATCGGCTTCGGGCCCGGTGGAATGTTTGCAGCACTTAAATTAATTGAATTGGGAATTAAGCCAATCATTATTGAGCGCGGAAAAGATGTCCAGACAAGGAGAAGGGATTTAAAAGCTATACAGCAGAATGATGAGGTTAATCCTGATTCGAATTATTGTTTTGGCGAAGGCGGGGCAGGAACTTACAGCGACGGAAAACTGTATACACGTTCAACTAAAAGGGGAGATGTAAAAAAAATCTTAAATGTTTTTGTTCAGCATGGTGCCGACCAGGATATTCTAATTGATGCTCATCCTCATATTGGCTCAAATAAATTGCCGAAAATTGTAAAGAATATCAGGCAGACCATTTTAAATTATGGTGGGGAAGTTTATTTTGAATCAAGATTAACTGATTTCATCGTCAAAGATTCAGGGGCAATCGGAATTGTAATAAATAATGAGAGAGAACTGTTCGGTGATTCAATAATTTTGGCAACAGGCCATTCTGCCAGAGATATTTATTATCTCCTAAATAAAAAAAATATTAAAATTGAACCCAAGCCATTTGCTATGGGCGTTAGGATAGAACATCCACAGGCTTTAATAAATGAAATTCAATATCATACAAAAGTAAAAAGCGAATACTTACCTTCTGCTAGTTATAATTTATCATGTAATCTAAATGGAAAAGGAATATATTCGTTCTGTATGTGCCCCGGAGGAATTATTGTTCCGTCGGCCACATCACCGGGGGAAATAGTAGTAAACGGGATGTCTTTATCAAGACGTGATTCTCCTTTTGCAAATTCCGGATTTGTAGTTACTGTGGATGAGAAAGACTGGAAGAAATATTCTAATGATTATCCTTTCGGCGGTTTAATGTTTCAGCAAGAAATGGAAACTATGGCCTTTGAACTTGCCGGCAAAACTCAAAGAGCTCCGGCACAAAGAGTTACTGATTTTGTGAAGCGCAGGCTTTCTACTTCGCTGCCTAATACTTCATATATTCCGGGATTAACTTCTGCACCTCTGCACGAAGTTCTTCCAAAATTTATTACAGATAACCTGAAAAAAAGCTTACTCCTTTTTGATAAAAAAATGAAAGGCTATTATTCAGAAGAAGCACAAATGGTGGCCGTTGAAAGCAGAACCAGTTCACCTATAAGGATTCCTCGGGTTAAAGAAACTTTTATGCATCCGGAAATTGCCGGATTGTTTCCATGCGGGGAAGGTGCCGGGTATGCGGGCGGTATTGTCTCTTCTGCTATTGATGGTGAAAACTGTGCGGCCGCTGCTGCAAATTTTATTATTTTTAAGCAATAAAAATATTATGTGAGAAATATCAAGTTTAAAAATTATTTTAGGTTTAATTTAATATTTTAAATAACGAAAATTCCGGTAAAATTATTTACTAAAACTAAATAAGGAGAACATTGTGGCAAATATTGAAGAAAAAAATAATCCGCCTTTATGGCTTATGATTTTAGGAATAATAATAGTTTCGGCTGCTGCATATTTTGTTATCCTTGCTCCTACAAAACCATATACACAAAAAAGCATGTATTATTTGAAGGATGCGCAAAGCCAGGTAGTTAATCAGCATACAAATGTAGATAAATCAATTAATTTTATTAAGGTAGAAAGAAATTATTTAGTTTGATTAATCTTTATATAATTATGCTAATTACCCGGATTTTTTATTTTGTCTTTTGGTGTTTCCCTTTGACTCGCCGGTCTTTTTGATCCTCTTTACCGGCTTCTTTTTGGCTGCTTCGTTTATTACTAAATTTTTCTTCAGCTCTTTTACTTTATATTGAGCATTCTCAGAGGCTTCATATATTTTGCTGATAAATTTTTCCGCCGTTTTTAAGGAATTTGACATCTTCAAATTTTCTTTTTCAGCCTTAGATTTTTTCTTTATTTGTATAATCTCATAAAGCGCTGATAAATTGAAAAACCAATATATTAATTCTTCAAATCTTTCTTTGTTATAATACAAATCTCCTTCAAATTCATTAAGCATTAAGTATTCACTGATTTGTTTTCCATTAATAAATTCAGAAATAAAAATCTCCAATGAATTGTCGTTTAATGATAGTTTATTATTGACTAAATAAGCTTTAGAGAGAAGGGCATTTAACAGTGAAATCTCTTTAAAAATATTATCAGGATGATGGCCCAGGTCGCCTAAAATTTCATATAAACTTTTATTTAATAAAAGCTTATCAAACAAATCTTCATTAAATATATTGTCTGAATTATTTGATGAGTAAAGTGAAGTGTTCATGACGATAAAAATCAAAAAGAGATCACTATTGTTTTCAAAAATATTATTAAATTTATTAATTGGCTTAATTTTATCCTTAACCTTAGATTTAGTAGAAATAGATTTCTATCCCATTCTTATCGTCAATTATACTATAGAATAATTGTGTACCAACTAAATTGTTTTCAAGTTCCATTAAGATTTCATCGTTGTTCTTTAACTTAATTGAGCCAACCCTCCTCGTTTGTTCAATAAAATTCAGCAATTTATTTTTTGTAAATACTGAAAGAGGAGCTGGTACTTTTGAACCTTTTAACTTTGGAACTTTCTTGCCATCTGACTTTCCAAAACAAAAATCTTTTAATTCCGAGATTATTTCTTTACTTAAAAGATTATTTAAACTCTCATTAAACGGAGCTAATTTCATTTCCTTAAGCGAATAATCGATTGAGGGCACACCTGTTCCGTTCAGAATATTATTTAATCTTTCATAATCTCCGGTTTCATCGTATATTTCTTCGATTTCATAAAAAACTTTGTATTCGTATCCGTTGAGCGAAAAGAATATTCCCGATTCATGAATTCTTGTTGCAGACATTAAGAATTCCAGTTTAGTTTTATGCTCTTTTAGTTTGTAGAAATTCTTGTAATGAAATTTAAATTCCATTGCTTCTGCTATTTTTTTTACTTGACGATTAGAATTCCCTTCGCCGGAAACTTTACCGGCCGAATAATTAATCCATCCTTTGCATTGATAATATGAATTATTGTATACCACCAATGCTTTTTCCATGCCGGACTTGTTTGAATATGCAAAAACATTTTCATTAATATTTCCCGATTCATCAAAGAAATCATAAAATTCAAAGTTTGTAACCTGGCTGAATAAATACCTCTTACGCATTAGCGGAAATATTTCCGTTTCATGGCGATGAGTAAGGTAATCGTCCGGCATTTCATTATAATAAGCCTTTTTATATTCCATCCCGTACTTTTCCGATAATCCTTCAACCTGCCCGTGTGCAAACATTGGCAATCCGGGCATGGTAACCAATAACATTGCAACTCCAAAATATTTGTCGCCTTTACCGAATTGATTTACCGCAGTTTCTTCATCCGGGTTGCTCATAAAATTAACGTAGCGTTTTAATATTTCAGGGTTAAAATCAAGAGTATTTTTTATAAGATCATGATATTTATTATTTTCTTCTTTCATCAGCATGTGCATAAAGGCGCTGTTATATACGCGGTGCATGCCGAGAGTTCTAACGAAATAACCTTCCATTAACCAGAATGCTTCTGCAAGCAGAAGAGTTTCAGGCATCTCCGAATTAATTCTATCTACAACTTCGCGCCAGAATTCCTCCGGCATTGCCTGATCAAATAAATAATTTGTTAATGAATAATCCGAACGAGAAGGAATTGCGCCGCCGGTGCCTGGTTTTGGAAACCATAAACGCTGGTAATGTTTTTTAGCCAGAGTCATTGCTGCATCAAATCTAATGATGGGAAACTTACGTGCAACATGTAAAATGGTTTGTATTAATGATTCCCTCACTTCAGGATTTAATAGATTTAATTGTGCCGTATCATTCCACGGCATATGTGTTCCGTCATTGCCGTGATAGATATATTTAATATCGCCGGTAAATGAATCTCTTCTTTGAAATACTACAGCAGCATCTTCCCTTGAGTAATATTTATCTTCAATACGAACTTCGACTCTCGTATCTTCTGAAAGATTAGGGCCGTTGAATGTATAATTCGGGTAAGGTGAATAATCCGATTGCAAAAAATATTCGGGTTTTTCTACCATCCATTTTGAATATATTCCCGTATGGTTTGGAACCATATCACTTGAAAGCCTGATCCCTCTGTGTGCAGCGCGTGATTTTAGATTTTGAAAAGATTCTTCGCCGCCTAATTCTTGTGCAATTATATAATCATAAAGTGAATATGCAGAAGAAGCTGCCTCAGGGTTTCCTGTGAACTGTTTGATTTTTCTAGAAGCACTGCTTCTTTCCCAGATACCAATAAGCCAGAGTGCATTAAAATTCCATCTTGCTAAAATATCTAATTCTTCATCCGGTATTTGATCTAATTTGGTGATGGAGCGGTTATATTTTTTAGAAAGCTGATCGAGCCAAACAAAAATGTTTTTTGCAATCATTACAACTTTAGGCATCCAATCGATATCAGTAGTGAATTTTTCTATTTCAGAATAATAGAATCTGCTTTCTTCTTCAGTTAACTTTTCTCCGGCTGCTAATTTCAATCTTAGTTTCCGCAGATATTCTTCATCAATCTCGTATACCGGCACTGGCGGAGTCGGTTTTATATCACCATGGCGGATAAATAATCGCAAGTCTTCTAAAATTAAATCTTTGCTAAGCAATATCCTGTCATGGAATTTGTCATAAATATAAATACTCCATTTGTTAAGCATGTAATCCAATTGACCCTCTATGCTGTACGGACTGCTTGTTATTGGTCTTTTCAAAAACGAAAGCAAAGTAAGATTTTCCTGGGAGAATGGTTTTTCAGTCAGAAAAAATTTATCTGCCGCTTCAAGTAAGTTTGAATATTTTGTTGCTTGAGAAAGAGGCTTATCTGTAAACAATTCTTCCATGCTGCTTGTCGCCGGGTTAATATTTTCAAGATGAAGAAGTAATAGCTCTTCAAAAAGTATTTCTATATTTGGTTTATCCCCGGTCTGTCCGGCAAGATAATCTTCAGGTTTTAAGTTCCCTTTAAATACTTCTATTGGGGGAAATTCTATTATATATGCAAGAAAAATTTTATTGAATTCCTTTTCACCTAAAACTGATTTAAGATGATTTACTCCACGATTCATTACTCCCGGATTTTCAGTTGTCTCATATATTCTTATTAAATAATGAAATATTTCATGGATTAAACCGAGGGCATTCAACTGCCCTGCAGACACTAATTGACCAGTATTGCGTTCAGCTTTTCTTTGTTCATTTATTTTATTTGTTAAAATTCTGGCTTGATGAAAATTTGCTATTATCAAATCACCTGTAATTGAAAAGAGCGAATTATCAAGCTGATATTTTTTTCTAATATTCTTTCTTACATGAAAATCAAATTTGATCATATCTTGTAATTATTTTTTATAGAATTTAAGCATTATGAAGATATTATTTCTTACATAGTTTACTTTGCATATATAATATAACAAATCTTGAGGCAAAATTAAGAACCTCTGATTTAGTTATAGTATAAAAATAAATTGAAAGGATGCAAGATTTAAAATAAATTATAAACTATCATTGATTTGAAAATGAAGAATAAACCATTTATAAGCTAATTGTTTTTAAATACTTTGGAAATAATTGCCTCCAAAGTTGCCAATCGTGATTTGCATCAGGTTGAATATCTAGCCAATTATTAATGTTTTTAGAGGTTAAAATATCGGAAATTTTTTTATTTTGAAATACATAATCGTCATTTTTCCCTATGCCCAAAATTATTCCCATCGTTCTGAATTTTTCTAAATACCAGTTATCTGTTAGATTAGGAAGATAGTCCGGTGGATTATTAAAATAACAATTCTCATCATAATAACCCCAAATGAATTGTTTAATATCAAACAATCCGCTTATGGAAATTAAGTTGTTAATTAGGTCCGGATGTTTCAACGCAATATTAGCTGCATGATATCCGCCAAAATCACAGCCGGCAATTCCGACTTTTTCCTTTTGAGTTTCGTGTTTTGCAAATTCAATTACATCATAAAGTATTGCATGTTCATAAGTAATGTATTTATTTACCCGGTCGGCGGGATGAATAGTATAATTATACCAGCTTTCGGAATCATAACTATCGGGGCAGTAAACCTTTATTTTTCCCGAATCTATTAAATCGGAAATGGAATCGATTAAACCAGAGTCTTTACATTCATAATATCTTCCTTTCGCTGTAGGAAATAATATGATAGGGTATCCATCATGCCCGAAAACGAGCATTTCCATCTCCCGGTTAAGATACTGTGAGTACCATTTATGAAAATCTTCTTTCACTTGAATTAATACCTAAATTGTTATGATTAATAATCTTATGAAAATTGACAAAATTTCTGCATCCGGTTAATTAAAACTCAAATATATGAAAATCTTTCACCTAATCAAGTTAAATACTTTTCGTTGGTGACCTGCAAAAGGTATTGTGATTAAATAACTTAACGAAATAAAAGAGATTAATAATTTTATCAGGATAGTTGGTTTTATATTACTTTCTATTAAATTGAAATTCTATCAATATTAAATTATTTTTATTTTCTTAATAAAAAGAGACTAATGCAAACTCCCTTAATGACCCAGTACAGTAAGATTAAAGCTGATCATCCCGATACTATTTTGCTTTTCCGGATGGGCGACTTTTTTGAGACTTTTGATGAAGATGCCAAAATCGCGTCAAAAGTTTTGGGAATTACTTTAACTAAAAGGGCTAATGGTGCCGCAGGGGATGTTCCGCTTGCCGGGTTTCCGCATCATGCTATTGATACTTATTTACCAAAATTGGTCAGAGCTGGGTATCGTGTTGCTGTTTGCGAACAGGTTGAAAATCCGAAATTTGCTAAGGGAATTGTAAAAAGGGAAGTGATTGAAGTTGTTACTCCGGGTGTTGCTTTTTCTGATAGAATTCTGGACCATAAAAAAAATAATTATTTGATGGCAATATGCATTAAAGAAGAAATTGCCGGAATTTCATTCAGCGATATTTCTACAGGAGAGTTTTATGCGTATGAAGTTCCTTCGTCTTTGGTCCGGCAGCAGATAGAATCAATTTCTCCTTCGGAAATACTCGTTCAGAAAAGAGATAAAGACCAGTTTTTGTCAATCGTAAATAAAATTAATTCTTCAATAAGAGTTACAAAGATTGATGATTGGATTTTCAATTTTGAATATGCTAAAGAGCTTTTAATAATGCAGTTTAAAACGGTCAATTTAAAAGGATTTGGAATTGATAATTTTACAACTGGAATTATCTCTTCGGGAGTAGTTTTAAATTATTTACAGGAAACACAAAAAGAAAATCTCTCACATCTAAACAAAGTCTCTGCATATAATCCATCTGAATATATGACCCTGGATTATTCCACAAAAAGAAATCTTGAAATTACATTTTCAATGAATGACGGCGGGCGTGAAGGGTCTTTAATTTCAATTCTGGATAAAACCGAAACAGCGATGGGCGGAAGGCTGTTAAAGAAATGGATATCCGCACCGCTCAGGAAATTAGATCTGATTTTAAAGAGACAAGATAGTGTTGAAGAGCTTGTAAAAAATAAATCACTAAGAAAAAATCTTATTACCGAATTAAAAGAAATTGGCGATCTTGAAAGACTCATTTCAAAAGTATGTACAGGCAGAGCAAATCCCAGGGAAATAGTTGCGCTTAAAACATCACTTCAAAAAATTCCCGCAATAAAAGATCATTTATCAAACGCCGAAGTTAAAACGCTTTCCCAAATTTCTGAAAAATTAACTGCGCTAGATAAGCTGGTAGAAAAGATACAAAATTCTATTGTAGATTCTCCGCCGCTTAGTTTGGTTGACGGCGGTGTAATAAAAAACGGGTTTAGCCCGGAATTGGATGAGTTAAGAGATATTTCATTGCATGGAAAAGATTGGATTGCGAATCTTCAAAAAACAGAAAGAGAAAGAACCGGTATATCGTCATTAAAAGTAAGTTTCAACAAAGTGTTCGGATATTACATAGAAGTTAGTCATGCTCATAAAGAAAAAATTCCTTCGGATTATATTCGCAAACAAACACTTGTTAACTCTGAAAGATTTCTTACTCCGGAATTAAAAACTTATGAAGAAAAAATTCTAAATGCAGAAGAAAAAATCTATGAGCTTGAGACACAGCTTTTTAATGAAGTGAGATTGACAGTGGCCTCCGAAGCAGAAGCAGTTCAGCAAAATGCCCGTATGATTGCTATGCTCGATTGTTTTATTTCGTTTGCCGAATGTGCAGAACATTATAATTATGTTAAACCGGAATTAAATGACGGCAACTCAATTGAGGTATTAGAAAGCAGGCATCCAGTCGTAGAGCGGATTCTTCCTCCCGGCGAAAAGTTTACTTCAAATGATTGTAAGATCGATAATGAAAGTGATCAGATAATCATTCTTACCGGACCTAATATGGCGGGTAAATCTGTTTATTTAAGACAGATCGGATTAATTATTCTTCTAGCACAAATCGGTTCTTTTGTTCCGGCAAAAAAAGCGCAAATTGGTATTGTAGACAGAATTTTTACAAGAGTCGGTGCAAGCGATAATATAGCAGCCGGCGAAAGTACTTTTTTGGTTGAAATGCAGGAAGCGGCAAATATATTAAATAACGCCACGTCTAAAAGTCTGATTTTGCTCGACGAGATTGGCCGCGGTACCAGCACATTTGACGGGATTTCAATTGCCTGGGCTATAACTGAATATTTGCACGAAAATCCCGATGTTGCCGCAAAAACTTTATTCGCTACTCATTACCACGAATTAAATGAAATGGCGGAAATATTTCCGCGAATCAGAAATTATAAAGTTGAAGTGCGGGAACATGGAGATAAAGTATTTTTTCTTCATAAAGTAAGCTCGGGAAAAGCCGACCACAGCTACGGAATACAGGTTGCTCAAATGGCGGGGCTGCCGGTTTTTGTTTCCAACAGGGCTAAGGAAGTTTTGCAAAATCTTGAGAGTAAAGAGTTAACTCCGTATGAGATAAAAAAAGAAAAGCTTAGAAAATTAAAAGACGATAACGAAAACCAGATTAACTTGTTTGAAATAAAAGACGATAAAATTAGGGGTGAAATAAATGATATTGAAATAAATAATTTGACACCTCTCGAAGCTTTAAACAAGCTTAGTGAATTGAAAAAAAGAGTTAAAGATAATGCATAAGAGCAATCTAAAATTAAAGGTATTAGAATCATTTATAATCATTACAATCCTTTTCGTATTTTCTTCTTGCGGAAAAAAGTACACCCCCGAACAAGAAAAATATATTACGGGAATAGAAAAATTTAGAAATGAGAAAAATGAAGAAATGAAAAATGATCCGTCATCACCGTTTAACCAGGATAAAAATGCTCAATTCAAGCCGCTCAAATATTTTGATGTTAATCCAGATTTTGTTTTTAAAAGTAAATTATATCGTTATGACAAATCTGATACGGTTATTATTTTCGGTACAAAAGGAGAGCAAAGAAAAATTGTAAGGTTCGGATATGTTTTAATTAATTATAAAAATAAACAGTATAAGCTGAATGTATATAAAGGTTCTGCACAAAATGGATCTGTGTATTATACAATATGGTTCACTGATAAAACCACTGGTGAGGAGACTTATGGAGTAGGGCGTTACCTGGATTTTGATTTAAATCAGGATACAAGCTATGTTTACACAATCGATTTTAATTTAGCATATAATCCATATTGTGCTTACAGTGCCAAATATTCCTGTGCAATACCATCCAGGGAAGATCATCTTGACCTGGCAGTTGATGCCGGTGAAAAGAATTTTCATTAGAAAAATTAATAGGAGAAAATTGTGGTTATAGTTTTAGAAAAAAATGCGAATGATAAACAAATTGAGAATGTGATTAAACACCTGGAGGACTTTGGGTTTGCAGTCCATAAATCTACAGGAGTTGAACAAATTGTTCTAGGGGCGATCGGTGTAAAACCTGATTTTGATATAAGAAAAGTAAAAATTTTAGACGGCGTTTCCGAAGTTTATAGGATCACCGAACCATTTAAATTAGCCAGCAGAACATTTCAAAAAGAGGATACCGTCATCAAAATAAATGACGTATCAATAGGCGGCAATGAGGTTATAATGATGGCCGGCCCTTGTTCTGTTGAAAATGAAGATCAGATTTTTACAATTGCAGAAATCGTTGCAAAAGCAGGCTCAAAAATTTTACGCGGCGGTGCTTTTAAACCCCGTACTTCACCATACGCCTTTCAGGGCTTAGGTGAAGAAGGATTAAAACTGCTTAGGAAAGCTGCTGATAAATATAATCTGCTGGTAATTACGGAGGTTATGGAATCGAGCCAGATTAAATTAATTGAAGAATACACTGACATTTTCCAGGTAGGTGCACGCAATATGCAGAATTTCCCTTTGCTAAGAGACCTTGGAAAAACAACCAAACCCATAATGTTAAAGCGGGGTTTAGCAGCTACTGTTGAAGATTGGCTTATGTCTACCGAATATATTCTATCAAGCGGCAACAAGCAAGTAATGCTTTGCGAAAGAGGAATCAGAACATTCGAAACTTATACAAGGAACACCTTTGATCTTTCTGCTATTCCTGTCGTTCATAAAAGAAGCCATTTACCTGTTATCGCCGACCCCTCGCATGCGACGGGAATGAGAGATAAAGTTCTTCCTATGGCTAGAGCGGCTGTTGCTGCAGGCGCAGACGGTTTAATGGTTGAAGTTCACAATGATCCTGAAAAGGCTCTATCGGATGGACCTCAAGCGCTTTTACCGGATCAATTTGTAGAATTGATGAAACAAGTAAAATTAATTGCCGAAGTAATCGGCAGAACAATGTAAATTAAATTTATTACAAATATTTGAATAGAGTTTAAGAACAAATTGGCATTAAAAAATATTTCTATAATTGGTCTGGGTTTAATAGGCGGATCGATTGCAAAAGCGCTAAAAAATAGTTCCACTTCTTTCTTCATTAAGGGATTTGATAAAAAGGAAATTCTCGAAGAATCGTTAGAAGACGGCTCAATTGATGAAGCATTAAAGTCAGTTGACGAATCAAAAAATTCTGATATTATTTTCCTTTGCCTGCCCACTGAGTTATCACTCGAATATTTTATCAAACTTGCTCCAGTTATAAGTGAAAATACCATTATTACCGACGTCTGTGGTGTAAAAGGAATCTTTGAAACAAGCTGGGAAAAAATAAAAAGCAAAGGCTTTTACATTGGCGGACACCCGATGACCGGTAAGGAAACCAGCGGTTATATCAGTTCCGATCCGCTTTTATTTGAAAATTCTGTTTATATTATTTCCGAGGCAGCTAAAAAATTAAATAACCTTGATGAGTTTCTTGAGATTATAAAATTATTGGGTGCACGAATTAGAATGCTGGATCCGTATTTACACGACAAAGTAATTTCTAGAGTTAGTCACTTGCCACAGCTTCTTTCAATCGCTTTAGTGAATGCGGCCGGGGAAAATGGAAACGGAGTCAATTATTTAGATTTTGCCGCCGGCGGTTTTAGAGATATGACAAGAATTGCATCAAGTAGTTATGATATTTGGGAAGCCGTATTAAAATTAAATAAGGAGGAGATACTAAATTCCATTGAGCTGCTGAATAAAGGACTGCTTAATATTGAAGAACTTCTGAAAGAAAATAATTTGAACGAGCTGCAATTGTTATTTCAAAAAGCCCGTACAAAGAGAGACGAAATACCAAAGAACGCTAAAGGATTTCTTAATCCGCTTTATGATTTATTTATTTATGTTAAAGATGAGCCGGGTGTTCTAAGTAAACTAACCACACTGATGTATAAGAACAATATTAATATTAAAGATATTGAACTTTTAAAAATTCGTGAAGGAACCGGCGGCACTTTTAGAATTTCTTTCGAAAGTGAAAAGAATGGTCTTACGGCAAAAAAATTAATTGAAGAAGCAGGATTTGCCACTAAGTAATATTATTTTTGAGTAAATGTTGCTCTGATGAGAATTATAAAAAATAAATTGATTTACCTCCTTTGTTTATCTTTTTTAATTTCTGGTTGTAAAAACAATGTCCAATCGAATGCTTTTAATAAAGTAAAAAAAGAAATAAAAACATTTAATAGCTTAACAAATGAGTTAGATTCTCCAAGCAATAATGATCTGGATTCAATAAAAATTTATTTTGGTATATACGAAACTATTAAAAAGCCTCAATTATTTGATTACCTTATAAACGAGAGCCTCCCCTTTGTGTTTTTGCCGCAACAAATTGTTAAATATCCCGAATTCTCATCAAAAATCCTTGACATAATATCTTCAAAGAAATATTTACGATTATATCAAATGACTTTAGGACTGCAAGCCTACGCTAAAGCTGAAGAAGCTGTATTTACGCAGAATGCAGTAAACAATATTAGAGATTATATTAATAATTCAAATGTGAATACACAGAACAGGGTAAATTGTCTTAATACAATTATTAGTCTTGAAAGTTCATTACCTGTTTCCAAAGAAGCTCTCTCAGAGCGTTATAGACTTATGATTTACAATCTTCTTTCTGGCCAGTTTCCTAATTCAGATTATGGATATATCCTGGATGAAGTAATTAAGAATTCCAAAGAAATACTTTCAAACCTGGATACAACAAAATTAAAAAAGTATGAAAAATATCGGGCTAGGTATCGTTATTATTTAGCCGATGCTTATTATTTAAAAGCAAATTTAGCCTTAAAATTTAAAGATAAAGAAAAGGCGTTAAAGGATTTTCAATTATCCAGCAATTATAGTCCGGATGCAAGTGATAGAAATATTCGCACTTATTTATCGGATAAAATTTACCTTCACGGGTTTGATGATTATTCTTTGTTTTATCAGAATGAGTTAAAAGCAGCAAAAGATCCTGAAGCTGCTCTAGACTTACTGGCTAGGAGTACAGTTTATAATGTTGACAACGAGCCTGAGTTGAGGGCATTATTCAAAAAATTACATCCTTCAGGATCATTTAGGAAATACTGGAGAAAAGAATTGGATAAAATATTACCGGCCGCTCCAAACTTTGAACTAAAATCATTGTCGGGCAAGATTATAAAGCTATCTGATTTTAGAGGGAAATGGGTTGTGCTAGACTTTTGGGGAAGCTGGTGTCATTTTTGTGTTCAGGAAATGCCGAACATCGAGGAACTTTTTGATTACATAAATAATCATAGAAAAAATAATGCTTGTTTACTTACCTTAAACTACGGAGAAAAGCCGGAACGAACCGAAAAATTTATGCATGCCATGAACTACAATTTCCCCATAGTTTTTGCGGATTCTAAAGTAATTAATGACTATAAAATTACAGGCTTTCCTACTAAGTTTTTAATTACTCCCGCCGGCAAATATTTTGAAATGCCGTTTGATAGTGATTGGAAAAGAACTGTTCGGGAATATGTTTTTAATTCTAAATAAAATATCTCATAATTTTCTATTCCGCTAACTTAAAACTATAATCCTTCTTTCATTATAAAAACAAAAACGAATTTTATAGTTATTAAAAATTTATTTGAATCAAAAAGTTAGAAAATTATTGACCAATATTTTTATGCTGAATCTTAATCGCTTTGTTTTGTTCCTTGCTCAAATCCGCTTCGAGCTGAATTGTCGGGTGATCGATTCCGAATTTTTCATTTAATGCTTTTTCAAGAACATCAATAATTAAATATCCCTTACTAATCAACTGATCTTCGATCACAACGTGAGCGCTAAGCGCATACATTTTGGAAGAGAGCGACCATATGTGAAGATGGTGAACATCTTTAACTTCGGGAAAGGAAGAAATAAAAGCTGAGACTTCCTCCATTTTTATATTTTTCGGAGTTCCTTCGCTTAAAATATTAATTGTTTCTTTAACAACATCCCAGCCGCTTTTTATAATGAATAATCCTATTACTATTGAGAAAATCGGATCGAGAATTATCCAGTTGAAAAAATAAATTAACGTACCTGCAATAATGACAAGCAGAGAGTTTAAAGCATCAAAGAATAAATGAAGATAAGCAGTCTTTGTATTTAAATCCTCATGAGAATTTTTGTGAAGTAAATAAGTTGAAATGGAATTTGCAATGAATCCTATTGCTGCAACAATAATTACCCATAATGCCAGAACGTTTTGAGGATGCAGTATTCGTCCTACAGCCTCATAAATAATATAAGCACCGATTAAAAGCAGTGCTGAAGAATTAATAAAAGCAACAATAATTTCCGCCCTAATGTAGCCGTAAGATTTATTTGGGGTAGCTTTCCAGTTGGACATTCTAACAGCCGCTAAACTTAAGATAAGTGAAATCAAATCACCGAAGTTGTGCAAAGCATCAGAAATAAGAGCTAGACTATTGCTTATAATACCGGCAAATAATTCTCCGACTACGATTATTGAGTTAAGGAAAATCGATATTATTAGATTTTTTTGTGTACTTGAACGATTTATTGAATGTTGATGCATGGTTAGAATATCTTTAAAATATTATCCAAGTATTCTTTCATTATAATTAATTGCACTGAATAATAATATTATTCTTATTTTAAGGTAAATTTTATCAATTTTTCTTAACAAAAAATAATGATAATTTTACAACTTAATTTAAAGCGAAAAATTATCACTGAAAACATTATTTAAAAATATTTTCCGAAATTTTATGTATAGACTTTTTCATGGTATCCTGGTTATTTCTTTAATACTTTTATTTACTTCAATTGGGAATTCACAGGAAACATCCGGTTCAGTAACTAAAAAAACTTATTATCCGAACGGCAGCCTAAAAACTCTGGGAAGTTATTTAAATGGTAAGCTAAACGGAATTTATATAGAATATTATCCGAATGGCCATTTGTGGAAAGTTTGGAACTATGTCGATGGTAAAGAACAGGGGAAATCTGATTGGTATTTTGAAGATGGATTATTGAGCATTGAATGGAATTATAGTTATGGTTTGAAAGAAGGATTATCAAAATGGTATTATGAAACCGGTGAATTATGGTCTGTTCAAAATTATGTTCATGGAAAACTGGAAGGTGTGACGCATACATATTACAAGTCGGGGGAATTACAAGGAGATTGGAACTATGTAAATGGTGAACTACAGGGTGTTTCCAAAACTTATTTTAAAAATGGTCAGGTTGAGGTTTTAAAAACCTATTCAAACGGGCTGCGTAACGGCCCATCAACAGTATATAATGATAATGGTTCAGTTGCGTTGGAATCCAACTTCAAGGATGACAAACTTGAAGGTGAAGTGAAAATATTTGATCTTGCAGGGAATGTAAGAGTTATTGATGATTATGTTAATGGGCAACTAGTCAATAGGGTTCGCTACAATATTATGGGCAAATTTCAGTCTGTAGAAAAAACTCAGCGGACATATTATCAAAACGGATCTATGAAAAGTGAAATCCATTATAGAGATAGTGTAAAAAATAGTTTTGCAAGATATTATTATGATAACGGTTTTTTAAAGGAAGAATGGAATTATAAGAACGATACTTTGCAGGGAAGATCATTTAAATATTATGATAATGGAATTCTTAAATCTTCAATGGATTTTATTAATGGTGTTCAAATAGGAATTACAAGAAATTATAGTGAAAACGGAACTTTAGAGTCTGAAATAAATTATTCCAATAATAAGAAGAACGGATTAGAATTAACATACTACAAGGGCGGTGTACTTAAATCTGATTTTAATAATGTTAATGACATACCTAATGGCGATTATAAGACTTATTATGATAACGGCCTCCTGGAGTCAGAAGCAAATTATTCAAATGGGAAAATTACCGGGCAGAAAAAATATTATTATAAATACGGTGCGCTAAAGAAAGTTGAAGGGTATTGGGACGGTAAAATAGATGGCTTTGTAAGAACTTATTTTGAAGACGGGCAGCTTAAAACTGAAGAGTACTATGCAAATGGCAAACTAGTAAGCAGCAAAGAATATAACGAGAGCGGAAAACTTATTTCATCTATAGGATATTAAACAAGAGTAATTCTGAATAAATTATTATTTTTAATTATGTCAATATCAACTTTCATTTAATAATTATCTGTTAATTTAAATTGTAAGAAATTAAAATGGGCAATAAAAAAAACAGTATAAAAAAATTTTCAATCGGATTAATTCAAATAGCTTTAGAAAAGGATCCCGATAAAAATCTGAAGAAAGCAATATCGTGGATTGAAAAGGCTTCAAAACAGGGTGCAAAAGTAATTTGTCTGCCTGAGCTATACCGTTCTCAATATTTCTGTCAGGAAGAAGATATAAAATATTTTGAATTGGCAGAATCGATACCAGGCCCTTCAACCAAAGCGATGAGTAAAATTGCAGCAAAGAATAAAATTGTGATTGTTGTTCCGATATTTGAAAAGAGAGCACAAGGTGTTTATCATAATACGGCAGTTATAATAAATGCAGATGGAAAAGTTTCAGGACTTTACCGTAAAATGCATATCCCTGATGATCCTTACTACTATGAAAAATTTTATTTTGCTCCGGGTGATTTGGGTTTCAAATCATTTAAAACAAAGCACGGCAATATCGGGACTCTTATATGCTGGGATCAATGGTATCCTGAGGCTGCAAGATTGACCGCATTGAATGGTGCAGACGTTATTTTTTACCCGACTGCTATCGGCTGGCATCCTTCAGAAAAAAAAGAACACGGCAAAGCTCAGTTTGAATCGTGGCAAACTATTCAGCGCGGACATGCAATTGCAAACGGCGTTTATGTAGCAGCTGCAAATAGGGTAGGATTAGAAAAACAAATTGACAACTCCGATGGTATTGAATTCTGGGGATCATCGTTTATTGCCGACCCTCAAGGCGTAGTAATTGCACAAGCTTCACACAATAAGGAAGAAATTATTTTAGCGGAAGTAGACACTTCCAGAATTGAATATATACGAACAAATTGGCCGTTTCTCCGTGATAGAAGAATCGATGCCTACGGCGGAATTGAGAAAAGATTTTTGGATGGAGATAAATGAGCAAGAACAACGCTTCATTTAAAATCCCTTATGAACTCGGTTATAGAATGCCGGCTGAATGGGAGAGGCATGAAGCTACCTGGCTTGGCTGGCCTCATAATAAGGAAGATTGGCCGGGAAAATTTTTACCAATTCAATGGGTTTATGCCGAAATAGTTAAAAGGATTTCCAAGGGAGAAAAAGTAAGAATTCTCACTCAATCAAAAGAACATGAACAAAAAGCTAAATCAGTTTTAAATTCTGCAAATGTTAAGTTGCAGAATATTGAATTCTTTCAATTTAAAACCGACAGAGGTTGGATGAGGGATTCCTGTCCGGCATTCATTAAAAATAAAGAACAAGTATCACTAGTTAATTTTAAATTTAACGGCTGGGCTAAATATCCAAATCATAAAAAGGATATGAAACTTCCGGAATTTATTTCTTCTAAACTTAATTCATTAAGGTTTATTCCGGGACACTCAAATAGACAAATTGTTTTAGAAGGCGGCTCTATAGATATTAACGGAAAAGGGACTTTAATAACTACGGAAGAATGTTTGCTTGATGAGGAATTACAAACCAGGAATCCCGGGCTTACCAAAAAAGATTATGAAGAAGTATTTAAAAATTATCTTGGCGTTACAAATGTCTTTTGGCTGAATAAAGGTATATCAGGCGATGATACTCACGGGCACGTTGATGATCTTTGCCGATTTGTTAATACCTCAACTTTAGTTTTAGTTCAGGAAAACAATTCTTTTGATGCAAATTATAAATCATTAAAAGATAATAAGGAAAGAATTAAAGACATGAGGCTTGAAGATGGATCGAAACCCGAAATTGTAGATTTACCAATGCCTGAACCGGTAGTATTTAAAGGGCAAAGACTGCCTGCAAGTTATGCAAATTTTTATATTTCAAATTCGGCAGTATTAGTCCCAACATTTAACGATCCGAATGATAAGTCAGCACTTGGTATTTTGAGTGAACTGATAACGGACCGGCCTGTTATCGGAATACATGCTTTGGATTTAGTCTGGGGGTTGGGGACTATTCATTGCCTAACACATGAGCAGCCTGAGTTATAGAAAATTTTATCTGGGATAGAATTAATAGTTTTTTTATTCGATTATTAAAGGTAAAATTATTATTTCCTTTTTAATAATGAATCAATGCTCCAATTCCCGGAACCATAAGAAGCGATAAATAGAAATACAAAACAATAAAATACTGCTTTCTCCCCACCATTTACTATCGGCCAAAATGAATTAGGATAATGAACCGTAAAATATGCAAAGGCCATTTCTCCAGAGGCTATAAAGGCAGCTAATCTTGTCTTAAAACCAAAGCCAATCATTATGCCGCAGATAAGTTCTATTATTCCCGCAATAATTAATTTTGGATTATGCGCTATATGTCCGCCGAGAGCGCCAAAAAGTTTTTGTACGCCGTGGCTGGCGAATAGAACAGCGATAATAATCCGCATTATTGAGTAGATTTCTTTTGTGAATTTTCCTAATGTGTGTTCAATAAATTTCATTTTACTATTATTTTAATGAAAATGATTAAAAGTAATTTATTTATCCGCAGTTTAAAAATAAAAAAAGCCGGTCATTTTTCAATGCCGGCTTTATAAAGACTTATTTACTTAATCACCTATTAATGATCTTTCCGATATAGTGGACTGGGTCATTGGAATAGTCATAGCCTGTGCGCCTCCGGTTACCATATTCATTTTAGTATCGATATTATTTTTACTGTACACAAGCATTCTGTTTTCAGTATCTAAAAATAATTCACCATTGGATTTTCCGTTTCCATCCATAGTGATATCAACACCCCTCATATTCCCTTCGCCTTGAATTTTTAAATTTGCAGTAAATTGAATCTTAAAACATTGGTGTCCTAACTTATTTTCTTTTCCGGATAAAGTGTAAACGATATCCACATCACTTACTATCGCACCGCCCATAGTTTCCATCGTATCTATTTGTTTTGAATTCCAATTCTCACCCACTTTTACTTTTTTACCGGCTAGATTGGCAAAAAAGTGTTTAGCTTCCTGCTTAACGGATAAATACCGGCTGTCATCTTCTACAGTATCTAACTCCGTATATTTAATTAAATCTCCGAATTTTGAAAAATTTAATTCTAATCTTTTTCCTACTAAATTTCCTAATTCGAGTGTAGTATCTCTTCCCATCCCCGAGGTTCTTACCTGAGCAGAATCAATCGAAAAAATAAGTACACCATCTCCATTATTTTTTACATCTTCAACTTTTATACTTATTCTATTCTTAGTTGCATTAATAAACTTCATTTCCCTGCCCATCATATTCTGTGTTATTCTACTGGAAGAAACATCCTTGTATACAAAAGTTTTTCCTTTAGTGAATTTATAGTCCAAATTATAGGCTTCCTGTGCATAAATTGTTATACAAAAGAAAAAAGCAATAAGAATGCTAAACGATCCCAAATATTTCTTTTTCATAATAAACCCTTTTGATTATCAATGATTAAGTTTAAATTTTATAAGTTTTTATTTATACTTTCCGGTGAGGAAAAAATTACAAAGAATACTTAAGAAATTGGATTTTAAGGCGACAATTTTATTTCCCTGTTTTGGTTATTCAAAAAAACATAAGCATATTATTGCCTTAACCTGAAAACAATTAAATATATTATCCTTAATACTGATTTTTATTAAAAAATCCCCGGATATTTTTTATTCCGGCTATCAAGATATAGAGAATTCTTTTTAATTACCATAAAGATTTCATATTTTTAATATGCGAGTTAAAATTTATACCCATTGCCGCTTTAATATTTTATTTTAGATCAATTTTTTAAGAAAATTCCGAACAGTTTCGAGGAGGATTATTTGTGATAATAGGAGTTCCAAAAGAAATTCTATCGGGAGAAAATCGGGTAGCTATTGTTCCCGATGTAGCAGCAAAATTAATAAAAGCCGGCTATAAAATTCATATCGAGAAAGACGCTGGCTTGAAGGCGGGATTTACGGATACTGCTTTTCAAGAAGCCGGTGCTAAAATATATAATAACATTATCGACCTTTACGAGTCAGCAGAAATTATATTAAAAGTGCAGCGCCCTTTAAATCATCCGGACCATAATAAAAACGAAATCGACCTGATGAAAAAAGGGACATTATTAATAACTTTCCTTTATCCGTTATATTATACAGATATTGTAAAAAAATCTGCTGAGAGAGGCATCAATGTTATCTCAATGGATATGATACCAAGAACCACTTTAGCACAAAAGATGGATGCTTTAAGTTCTCAAGCAAATATAGCCGGTTATAAAAGTGTAATAATGACGGCTGATGTTTTAGGAAAATTATTTCCGCTATTGATGACTGCAGCAGGAACAATTGCACCGGCTAGAGTAGTAATAATGGGTGCTGGTGTTGCAGGGCTGCAAGCACTCGGTACCGCAAAAAGACTCGGTGCTGTGGTTGAAGTCTCCGATATAAGGCCGGCTGTAAAAGAGGAAGTCGAAAGTTTGGGAGGCAGATTTATTGAAGTCGAATCAGACGAAACAATGCAGGATGAAGGCGGTTATGCAAAAGAAGCATCCGAAGAATTTTTAAGGAAACAGAAAGAACTGATTTTTAAACACATAACTGAAGCTGATATTGTAATAACAACAGCATTAGTGCCCGGCAAAAAAGCTCCTATATTAGTTACTGAAGAAATGGTTAAAAAGATGAGAGAAGGAAGTGTTATTCTGGATATGGCTGTTGAGTTTGGCGGAAATTGCGAGGTTAGTGAAGCAGGAAAAACTATTAAAAAATATGGCGTTACAATTATCGGTGAAACAAATCTTCCTAGCCTGGTTCCTTTTCATGCAAGTGAAATGTATTCAAAAAATATTATGAGTCTCTTATTACATTTCGGCAAAGAAGGAAAAGTTGAAATAAAACTTGAGGACGAGATTATAAAAGGAGCAATGATTACCTACAACGGAGAAATTATTCATCCGAAAATAAAAGAATTACTACATACTTAAATGTTACCGTTTGTTTGAATTAATTCAAAAAAGAAATAGAAAACCAATTTAGAATAAAATGAGGAAGAATAATGGATATTAATTTTTTAATGTTGATATATATTTTCGTACTGGCAATTTTTGTAGGATTCGAGTTAATTACTAAAGTCCCTCCAACTCTGCATACACCCCTCATGTCTGGTTCTAATGCTATTTCCGGTATTACTATTGTCGGTGCATTGCTTAGTGCTGGAATGCAGCAATTCACTATCAGTACAATACTTGGAGTTGTAGCTGTAATTTTTGCAATGATTAATGTAGTGGGTGGTTTTCTGGTTACAGACAGAATGCTAAAAATGTTCAAAAAAAAGTGAGTTGAATTATGAATGTTGTAATTGATATTTCCTATTTAATTTCCTCTATATTTTTCATTTTAGGCATTAAAGAATTAAGCTCACCTAAAACTGCCCGGCGCGGAAATCTTTATGCTGCAATCGGTATGCTGATAGCAATTGTTGTAACTCTTCTTGATAAGCACGTCTTAACTTACGAATGGATTATAATCGGAATTATAATTGGCTCTGGAATCGGTGCCATTATGGCTTTAAAAGTCAAAATGACCGGAATGCCGCAAATGGTTGGAATGCTGAACGGTTTTGGAGGCGGTGCTTCTACATTGGTTGCATTATCAGAGTATTATAAATTAAACCCAAACATTCCTATTAATACCGGAATCGCTATTGTGCTAAGTTTATTAATTGGAGGTGTTACGTTTACCGGTTCTATGATTGCTTTTGCAAAATTGCAAGGATTAATTAGCGGAAAAGTTATTAAATATCCAGGACAGCACATCATCAATTTAATTTTGCTTTTATTTATTTTAGCTGCAGGAACATACGTTGTAATCTATCCGACTTTAGTAAGCGTTACGATAGCTATAACAATTGTTTCACTTGTGTTAGGTGTCCTGCTGATTCTCCCGATTGGCGGGGCAGATATGCCGGTTGCAATTTCTTTATTGAATTCCTATTCGGGTTTGGCAGGTTCAACAACGGGTTTTGTTCTTGGTAACAGTGAATTAATTATTGCCGGCGCTTTGGTTGGCGCATCAGGAATTATTCTTACTAACATAATGTGCAAAGGAATGAATCGTTCTTTGATGAACGTACTGTTAGGCGGATGGGCTTCTGCAGGCACATCAGGAGGAGATGCTTCTTCAACCACAAGTTTGAAAGGTGACGTAAAATCCGTGGATGCTGAAGAGGCTGCTATGATTTTTGATTCCGCAAGCAGTGTTATAATTGTACCCGGTTATGGTATGGCGGTTGCCCAGGCTCAGCATGCGGTGAGAGACCTTATGAATGCTTTGGAGAAAAAAAATATTAAAGTAAGGTTTGCAATTCATCCTGTTGCGGGAAGAATGCCCGGACATATGAATGTGCTTTTAGCAGAAGCAAATGTTCCATATGATAAATTGTATGCTCTTGATGATATTAACGATGACTTTAGCAATACTGATATTGCACTTATTATTGGCGCTAATGACGTTGTAAATCCTGCTGCAAGGCATGATCAGAACAGTCCAATTTTTGGAATGCCTATTTTAAATGTTGATTATGCAAAAACCGTTATCATTAATAAGCGTTCTCTTAATGTCGGATATGCAGGAATTGATAATGAACTTTTCTTTGGAACTAATTCTCTTATGTATTTCGGTGACGCAAAAGATGCAATTTCAAAATTGACAAGTGAAATTAAAAATTTATAATTGACTTATCATTAGCTAATGATTTTTTTGTTAATTCTTCAAGTTTAGTATAGAAGCTAATATTTACTTGGCCGTTCACATAGAAATTGAAATTTTTAGAATGTGAAAAATTTATACTGTTTAATTGTTAAGAAAAAGTTATATTTAACATATCTTTAACAGCCTACTTTTGATTAATGAGAGTTCAAATATTAATCTTATTCTTATTCATAGCCTCTATAAAATCGTTTAGCCAGGAGAGAAATTACACCCTAAATATATTTACCGCAAAATTTATTCAAAATCATTTGGAAGTTTTTGATAGTACTAAGAAACAGGTTTATGAAAAAACTTTTAATAATCCTCATGAAACTCTTGCGGATTTAGATAATGATGGCGTTAATGAATTTTTAGTTTCCGATTTATATGAAAAAGGGAATGCTGATTTCTATACTCTATATATTTATAATACTATTGATTCTTTCTATGTTGCCGACTCAATCCAATCAGGTTGTATGGAGCCGACTGAAAGAGAATCGAAAGAATATGGCGGGATTATAGTTTTAACAGGCAATTTGAATTTTGATATTTTTAACAAGGATGCAGAAGATAAATATCTTCCTATTGAATGCTGGCATTATGAGAACGGGAAAATTAATTCAATTAACGATCAGATCTATAATATTTTTATTTCAGAAAATGATACTTTAACGGAAGTATTGGACTCATATTTAGAATCTAATCCGGATGATTGCAATTCACTTGCAAAAGTAAAAGGAATTATTGCATCCATATATGCAAATTATATGTCTGCCGGTGAAAATATTCTTGCAAATCAATTTTTAAAGAAATATTATCATTGTAATGATCTTGAAATATTCAAAAAAAAATTAAATGAACTTTTACAGGAAAAATTATGAAGCTAGATTGGAATAAGTTTATCGGCCAGACTTTAAACATCACTATGCATGAAAATTACGGTTTGAAAATGGACTCAAAATCAAATAGTCCTATTTACGAAATTGTTTTTAAAACCGGTAAATTAACTCATGTGTATGATGAAGGTTTAATGTTGGAAGCAGAAAGGGAAAGTACTATTGTCAAAATATTTGTTCCATACACTTCAATTAAATGCATAGAAATATTCAATTTTTAGCAGGGGACACAAATCTTGAAAATACTATCCCTCATTTTTCTAATATTTATTACTGGCAGATCTTTTACCCAGAATCTTCAGGTGAAAAGCTTAAAAGCTTATTCAGCAGGTGATGAAACTTCACTGCCGATAATTAAGCAGAACGGCAGTGGTTCAAGTAAGATAATCATAGAATTTGATGTCCAGTCAAGTTCGATTCCCAATATGGATATTGTATTTAGATTTTGTGATAAAAATTGGAATCCATATTCAAATATCTTTTTCCAGAACCAGGGGAAAAATATCGCATATAATTTACAGTTTACACAATTACCATCTACCGTTCTTGATGCAAATTATCATTTCATCGGCGGTTTCCCGAATTCTAAAGAAAATGTTGAATTTCCGTTTTCCGGAAAGTGGAGATATTATTTGACGGATACTCAGGATACCTCCATTGTTTACGGCCGAGGAAAATTTTATGTGGTTAATCAAGAAGTAGCTTTATCTGATTCATTAAAAAATGAACAGCTTGAAGGGAAATTATATTTCCCTGCCGACCTGCAGAAAGTTTTTAATATTACAACAATCTTTAATTTACCGAATGATTTTACTCCATCTTATGTGGATCATCTTGAAATAGTTGAAAATCATAAAATAGATTATCCATATTTAATTGACAGAAATTCGAACACAAATACACGTCAATATTACTGGGACGGAAATAGAAGTTTTAAGTTTATCGCCCGGGATATTTTACCCGGAAATGAATATAGAGAAACGGATTTAAGAAATACAAATATTTTTCCCGGTAAAAATGTTAATGCACATCAGGAGGCAGTTGAGTACTCAAGATTTTTTAAAGAGGAGCCCAGGGATTTAAACGGCGGATCGATTCTTACAAATTATGATGACAATTTTGCAACATATTTAAATGTTACTTTTACAATTCGTCCGCCGGCTGAAGAGCCTGGAATATTTCTAGTCGGGGCTTTTAACAATTGGAAAATTTTGCCCGGGTATGAATTAACAAATAACTATGGCTTGTATTCGATAACAGTACCTCTTAAACGAGGAATTTATGATTATCAGTACGTTGTGGCAAATTTAAATTCGGGTCAAATTGTTAATCCGGACTGGCAGATTTTGGAAGGTAATAATTGGGAAACATCCAATGTTTATCATATTTTTCTATATTATCATGATCCTAATTATGGAGGATATGATAGAATTATAGGTTATAAACAAATTAAAAGTGAGTGAAGATGGAAAAACTAAAAGTTGGAGTTATAGGAACCGGGCATCTAGGTAATTTACATACAAAGATGTTTTACCAGTTAGATAATTGTGAATTAATAGGAGTTTTTGACAGCAATTATTCAACCGCTAAATCTGTGGCGGATGAATACGGGGTAAAAGCATTTAAAAATATTGATGAAATAATAAATGAAGTTCAGGCAGTTTCAATTGCAGCCACAACAAGTGCTCATTATGAACTAGCTAAAAAATGTTTGCAAAATAATATTCATGTTTTTGTAGAAAAGCCGATAACAGCTTCGATACCGGAAGCCGAAGAGATAGTAAGTATTGCATCAAAAAATAAATTGAATTTACAGGTCGGGCATATTGAAAGATTTAATCCTGCACTAATTTCTCTTGAGAAATATATTTTGAAGCCGATGTTCATTCAAACAGATAGACTGGCGCAGTTTAATCCGAGAGGAACCGATGTTGCCGTTGTTCTCGATTTAATGATTCATGATATTGATATTATTTTAAGTTTAGTAAAGAGTGAAGTAAAAAGTATTGAAGCCAGCGGAGTTGCAGTTGTGTCAGATACGCTTGATATTGCAAATGCAAGAATTGAATTTGAAAATGGTGCTGTTGCAAATGTAACTGCAAGCAGAATATCCCAAAAGAAAATGAGGAAGATGAGAATTTTTCAGCGGGATAATTATATTGCATTGGATTTTATCACTGGAGTTTCCGAAGTTTATCGATTAGTTCCCATGAACGAAAAAGTTGATTCGGCTTTTATTTCGTTCGGTGAAATGGGTATAGGAGAAAAGAAAAAACGTGTTGTTTATGAACAGCCAGATGTTAAAGAAGTAAATGCTCTTAAATATGAACTTGAGTTATTTGTAAATTCAGTATTAAAAAATGAACCGCCGGTTGTTTCGGGCGAGGATGGGCTTCGGGCGCTAAAGGTTGCGGAAATTATTTTAAAAAAGATTGAGGAGTCATTAAAGGCAATTTCATTATGAAAAAAACTATTTTTGCTTCGTTATTCCTTTTTGCATTTATAAATATAAGCTGCAGCGTGTATCAAACCCTTGTTAATGTTTCGAGGCTTAAATTTAAACTAGGGACGGTTAATAATTTATTGGTAGACGGTATTTCTGTTCAGGGGAAAACAAGTGTTAAAGATTTCAAACCTTTAGAAGTTATAAAATTAACCGCGGCAATCGCGAGAAAATCTTTGCCGGTTTCATTTACTTTAAATGTCGATGCAAATAATCCAAATGACGGAACCGGCGGTTATCCTAAAACAAATGCAACAATAAAAGCTTTTCCCTGGAAATTATATATTGAAAATAAAGAAACTATTTCAGGAGATTTAGGTCAGCCGGTATCTGTTCCGGGAACAGGCGAACTTACGGTGATTCCTATTCAGATAAACTTGGATCTTTATAAATTTTTTAGCGATAAAGGTTATGAATCGATAATAAATTTGGCTCTGGCAATCAGCGGCGAAAAGGGATATGCTTCAAAGCTTGCTTTGTATGCAATACCTACTGTTTCATCTCCTTTGGGTGATATAACCTATCCTGGAGAATTGAAAATAGTAAGTAAGGAATTTACGAATTAGGAAAAGTGTTAAGGAAAATAATAGGGGAGAGTTGAGAGTGTCTAACCTGATTTTTGAAATGATAGTAAAAATTAATAAGAAATTAAGCCTGAGCAATTAGGCTTAATTTCTTTTTTCAAATTAAATTTTTTTCTCATAGATTCTATATTTTTTGTATAATTCTCCATTCATTACTTCCGCACCGCGGTTCATCATGGCGTTATCCTCAAGAATCCAGCTAGCTTCACCAAGGTCGATGCCGAGATTATGTGCACGATTTACAATCTCCCAGTAAAATACAGCATCCAATCCTCGTTTTTGGTATTCCGGAATTACTCCTAAAGTAATAATTCTGCACCATTTAATTTTCTTTTTTTGAGTGAATAATTTAATAATGCCGGTAGGGAATAGCTTACCGTTCATTTGCTTGAAAATGTAATTGTAATCAAGAAGTACAAGAGCAAATCCTACTAGGTTTCCTTTTATTTCCCCGAATAAAACAAGTGACGGCTCTGCAAGCGGTTTAAGATCCTTAGCCATAGCGTCGAGTTCTTCATCCGTCATTGGCACAAATCCCCAGTTAGGTGCCCAGGCTTTGTTATAAACGAATTTAACCTTTTCAACGTCTTTATTAAATTCTTTCATATTCAACTGTGTAATTTTTAATTCGTTTCTTTTTTGTGCTAACTGAGCAACCCGTTTTAATTTTTCCGAACCTACAACCTTTTTATTCTCAAGTTTATATGCATAAAGATCTTTTGCTTTTACAAAACCGTAGTTATCACAAAGGTCAAGGTAGTACTTCGGGTTATAAGTCATAAGAATTCTCGGCTCATCATCAAAGCCTTCCAGCAGCATTGCATATTCATCATTGCTTGAAGGATTAGCCGGGCCTCTCATAGTATCTAGTCCCTTATTTTTCAGCCAATTTTTTGCAGTATCAAATAGTGCGTTTGCAACTTCCTGATCGTTTATACATTCAAAGAATCCGAAAAATCCGACTTTGTCATTATGATATTTATTATGAAGATCATTTTTTATTGCAGCAATTCGGCCGACTAATTCGCCGTCTCTCTCTGCTAAAAAATATTCTGCTTCGGAATGCTTGAAGAAGGGATTTTTTTCTTTATTAAGAATTTTTTTCCGATCCATAATCAAAGGCGGAACCCAATTTTTATCGCCTTGATAAATCTTCCACTGAAATTTAATGAAGCGCATTAAATCTTTTTGAGAATTTACGGTTGAAATTTTAATAGAACTCATTTAAACCACCTCGTAAAAATAAAAGCATATCACTTTAATTAATGATATGCTTTATGGTTTGAAATCATATTAACTAATTAAATTAGTCCTAATTTTTTCCCCGTTTCAGTAAAAATATCTATTATTGCATTTAAATGTTCTTCTTTGTGAGTAGCCATATAACTGGTTCTCATCATTTGCCTTCCCGGAGGAACACCTGGAGATATGAAAACATTTACGAATAATCCTGCATCATAAAGCATACGCCACATTTTAAAAGCTATATCATCATTGCCTACAATAACAGGCACAATGCCGGTTCTGCCTTCTAAAACTGTAAATCCGGCTTTCTTAAGACCCTGCCTTACTTTATTGGCGTTATTAATAAGCATTGTTACTCGTTCAGGTTCTGCTTCAAGTATGGTTAGTGCAGCCAGGGCTGAAGCAACAGAAGCCGGAGTAGGGGATGCGCTGAATATTAATGCGGGTGAATGATGTTTTAAATAATTTATTACCTTAGCTTCACCGGCAACAAAACCACCTAAAGAAGCAAACGTTTTGCTGAAGGTTCCCATTGTTAAATCAATCTCATTTACCAGGTTAAATTCACTGGCAGTTCCCCGGCCGCCTTTTCCGATAACTCCAACTGAATGTGCATCATCTACTAAAACTCTTGCGCCGTATTTTTTTGCAACCTTATTCAATTTATCCAGCTCTACAATTTCTCCGCCGGTACTAAAAACACCATCACTAACTATAAGTTTGCCTGCATCTGCAGGTAATTTTTGAACTACTCTTTCCAAATCATCCATGTCATTATGTTTATACCGAACGAACTCTGCCGTTGCACCTTTAGCCATCAAGTTACCTGCAATTATGCAAGCGTGATTATCTTTATCGGAAACTACATAATCGCCTCTTTGAACCAAAGTTGGGATTATGCCTTGTGCTGTTTGATAGCCTGTGCTAAATAATAGGACTGCTTCTTTATTAAAAAACTTTGCTAATCTTTCTTCCAGTTCAATATGGAGGTCCAATGTACCGGTAAGATACCTGGAGCCGGAACATCCTGTTCCGTACTTTTCGATTGCTTTAATTGCTGCTTCTTTTACTTTTGGATGAGCGGTCAGCCCCAAATAATTATTTGAGCCTGCCATTATAACTTTTCTTCCCTCAATCTGAACAACGGGTCCCTCATTTTCTTCAATTGGTCTAAAATAAGGGTAAAGACCTAACGCTTTTACTTCATCAGCCCTAGTAAAATCATAGCATTTTCTAAATAAATCCAACATACCTCCTGATTAATGGATGAGAAAATGAATTAATCTTTTAATATTGACAAATAAATTTCTTAAATTTCGCCGTAAAATGTATCATTAAATACCCTTAAAATCAAATAGAAACCCATTATGGAAAATAAGAAAATAGCAGTTGTTACCGGAGCTAATGGCTTTGTCGGAAGCCATTTAGTTGATCTACTTTTAAGTAAAAATTTTGTTGTTAAATGCATAACCAGAAAATCCAGCAATTTAAAATGGCTTGACGGAAAGGAAGTTGAAATTTTTGATTCTGGGCTTTTTGATAAAGACGGTTTAAGAAAAGCATTGTTTAATGCTGAATATATCTTTCATGTAGCCGGAGTAGTGAAGTCCAAAAAGCCGGAAGGTTATTTTAGCGGGAATGTAGAAACAACCAAAAATATTTTAGAAGTAGCATTAGAATATAAAGATACTATTAAAAAGATCCTGGTAGTAAGCAGTCAAACAGTAACCGGCCCATCATTAAACGGTATCCCGGTGGATGAGAACTCTAAATGTAGTCCGATTACAACATATGGTAGAAGTAAGCTTGCCGAAGAAGAATTGGCTAAAACTTATATGGACAGATTACCGATTACTATTTGTCGTGCGCCTGCTGTTTATGGTGAAAGAGATACTGAAATTTTAATTTTCTTTAAAACTTTCAGCAGCGGATTAATGACGAAAATTGGATTTAATAAAAAACAATTAAGTTTAATTCATGCTATTGATTTAGTGAATGGCTTTTATTTAGCTGCAATTTCTGAAAAATCAAACGGACAAATTTATTTTATCAGTTCAGAAAAATATTACACATGGGACGAGGTAAGCAAAGTAACTTCTAAAGTTTTGAACAAAGGACCTCTGACTATAAGAATTCCGCATTCAGTAGTTTTTGTTATTGCAGCTATTGCTCAATTTTTTGCGCTTTTCAGCAGCAAACCGGCAACTTTGAATATAGAAAAAGCTAGGGATATCACTCAAAAAGAATGGACTTGCAATACCGAAAAAGCTATCCGGGATTTAGGTTATCATCAAAATATTTCTTTAGAAGAAGGAATAAAAAGAACCTGCGATTGGTATAAAGAAATGAAATGGATTTGAATATTCTTTTAGAGAATTTTAAGAATAATTTAATTATTAATTATTTTTTGCTCCTTCTTTAATCCAGGTTCTTACACCATTTACTTGATTAGTGTTAAGAGTAGCATATGGTGATCCAAGAGGAGGCATTGGCGGAAATCCCGCACTTCCTTGAATAACATTAACAAGGCTGCTGTTATCCGGATAGCCGGGGAAAACTACATTTGCATTCGCTGTAGTGTTTGCCCAAGAAGTTAGGTTCACACCTCCATCAGTTTCACTAACTCCATGACAATTGATGCATTTTACATTTAATACAGGTTGAATATATTTTGAATAACTTACGTTTGAACTTGGTATAACAACGCTGTCTATCTGAGCGCCTGTAACAGTATCTTTACATCCCCAGAAAATTACAAATGAGGAAAAAATAATAATGATACAAGCGAATGCAATTTTTTTCATTAAAATCTCTTAAAAATTTTAATTGCAAAATATTATAACTTCTTTTATCAATCAATGCTGTAAAAGATGATATGGAAACAAATCAAAGGGGGAATGAACAACCTGGTTATTTGATTCATAAAACATTCTTCACTATTTTTGAATTAACATTTCGGGGCTATAGCTCAGCTGGGAGAGCGCTTGAATGGCATTCAAGAGGTCAGGAGTTCGATCCTCCTTAGCTCCACGAATTAAGGCTTATCAAATAGTAAGCCTTTTTTAAGGCTTAATTGTTGCATAAGGCAATAAGAAATATTATTTTAGTCGACTAAATTTTTAGGGCTCGTAGCTCAGTTGGTTAGAGCAGCTGACTCATAATCAGCGGGTCGGAGGTTCAAGTCCTTCCGAGCCCACAAAAAGTGCGAAATCAGATTGAAATCGCACTTTTTTATTTCTAAGAATTGTGAGTCCAGATACAAACTGACCTAAATTGATCTCATTTTTACTTTCGGATTTAATGACAAAAAATTAACTTTTGAATATTTAACTTAGTATAACTTTAGATTTCAGTTTGATTTATAAGCTTTTCAAAAAATTATTTTGGGAAATAGTATTTTCAAAATAAAATAATCTCATCTAGGCTTATCCAGATAAACAATATGCTCATTGCTCTTCCCCATTTCAAAATCCGGATCCGACAGGTTTTAATAATTGTATTTAAATGTAATTCTAAACGAAACACTTATATTTATCTGCCCGTTGGTTATTGTTGGAGCATAGCTGCCGCGCTGAGCTGATATGGTAACATAGTTTAATCCAGTCATGCCTGCTCTATTTATAAAAGCAATATTACTGTTAATGGATTCAGTCCTTGAATTATCCCAAATGCTTTCCACTTTAGGATTCTTTGCACCGATTTGTGCACAAAAATAATCTGCTTTTAATTTTGCCTCAGCAATCGCTTTGTCATAAAGAGTCTGCTTTACCTTTTCATAATCGGTTAGCCAGAAAGTAGAAATACTTACAGCGGTAGCACCCGCTTGTAAAAGCTCCTTTTTTAATTGATCGTAAACATCGAACTTATTTAATATAATCTTATATGTCTGCAATGAAATAAATTCACGGTTTCGCATATAATCATTATTTGTATTGCTGGCAATTAAATAAATATTATCTTTTTTATACCCGTACTTTTCAAGTACACCTAAAACATTCAAAAGATCGGAGTGGCTTATTTCATTTACTTTTACAGAAGATGTATCACTTTTTTTAACAGAAATCTCAACTACCATTTCATCTGCTGCAACAGTACTATCCTTAACAATATTAAGAACTATTGTATTAGAATTTTGGCTGGATTGAGCAAATCCCATTGAAATATAAATTAATAAACTAACCAGTAAAGTTTTCATAAAGCCTCCACAATTTGTTTCCTATTGTAATATGCTTTGGTCTAAAATCTTTTTTCGATTTGGTACCGATTGCTTCTTCAACATTTGCTCCAATACTAGTTCCGCTTTTTTAAACTTGTTTTGATAATACAAATTCTTTCTTATGTGCCATATACTTTTCCCTAAGTACTTAACTCCTTATTCAACTCCTCATATTCCACCCCAAACAAATTAACCATTTTACCCAGTCCTCCCTCACGGTCAAACGGCGTTCTTTCAAAGTCATCATTATCAATTCTTACCGAAGTAATAATATGGTCTATAATCATTCTTGGCCATTTTAAGGTAAACTTGTTAACGTCTTTATAAACTTCAAATCGTCAGCAGCGTATCTGGTAGTTTGGTTATGTACCTGGCTAAAGTGTGTCCTTCTTTTTTAGCTTCAATTACTCCAACAGGTTTTCTATCAATAAAAAGTATATAATCAGCAGGGCTTGATTCGGTTGGATACTCGCATACAGCTATTCCTAAACCAGCAGAAAGATTTATGTTTTTATATCTCTGTACTATCCAGCCAGATTGGGTAAGCTGTTTATCTAAATTTTGCCGCGCCCCTTCTTCAGGTTTCATCGGATTTTTTTGCTTATGTACAAAAGAACCCCCAAGCAATTAATTATGATAAAATAACTGAAAAACAATTTAATAAAGGCAGTTAATGAAGTAAAGAAAAACCATAAAGTTATTTAATATCTAAATTTTTAAGTTCGAGTTAATTATATAAAATATTTCATCCCTAACAAAGAAGTTTTTTGACCTGTCAATCTGTCAGTTAACTAAAATTAGAAAAAATTGAATAGTTGGTTTCTTGATTATATTCGCATTTTACTTCCTAAGATTTATCTTATACTTATATTGTACATATCTTGTACTAATCTTATACCAGTAAAAACTAAGATGACATTATGGCGGAGAATTTTTTGGCTATGCATTTATGATACCCCCCAAAACAAAGCTAAGTGGTTTCAAATGTGCGGACGTTTCGAAACTAAACCATCATTGCAAACTTTAGTTAATGAATTAAAAAAGCATAAAGTAGATCTTGTTATTGATATAGAATCTGAAAAAAGATAAACAGAAAATATTTCTCCTACAAACAAAATTTTTTCTATTACAAAATCATACTTATTATTTCCTTGGCCATTGTCTTAAACTCAATGGAAAAGTATATATAAATATTAAGATCTGAAATGAAATGCAAAGCCAACACTACACTTCTCTTAGAAAAACTTGTAGAGGTCAAAGACGAATTCAACAAAAAAATCGAATCTGAAATCTAACGGGTTTCCGTCCCGGTTTTGTCGGGCAAAGTTAAACAATAACAGTAGGAATTTGAATTGCCAGCCGAATGGTAGGTTTATCAAATTCCTTGCACTTAAAAATATATGACGGAGGGAGCAAGTTTTGTTTTATGTTAATTTATTTTGCTTTATCTTAATGATGTTTTATAAAAATTGCTAAATAGAAAACTAAACATAAAGACAAGAGGTATAAGTGAAAAAAGAAGAATGCATTTTATTCAGCGGCGGTATTAAAGGTGCCGAATCAGAATTCGGAGCTAATGCAGAGCGCTTCGGAGTTGAAGAAGTTAATTTTACTTTTTACGGCCATGCAATTGAGCGACAGCGCGGCGTTAGAATGTTGAATCATGATGAACTTAAAAACGGCGATTTCAGTCTCAAATATATTTCTAAATTAATGAACCGTAAATATTCGGAAACTTCATCTTTCAGGAAAATTCTGCAAAGTATCTGGTACCAGATAAACAACGGGCAGGAAATTTACGTAATCGGAGAGATTCTGGAAGATAAGACCGTAAAAGGCGGTACTGGTTGGGGTGCCGAATTCGCTAAACTTTGCAACAAATCTATTTTCGTATTCGACCAAAAAAAGGATGCCTGGTTTAACTGGAATCAGACTGAGTGGGTTCGTTGCGAAAAAGGCAATGAGCCGGTGATTTCTCATCAACATTTTACAGGTACCGGGACAAGAATTCTTGAAGAAAACGGAAAGAAAGCCATTGCCGAACTATTCGAAAGAAGCTTTCAAAAATAAGATATAAATTCTTTTCCGCCTAAACCTTATTTCTGACTGTATTTGAAAAGCTATCGGTATTTCATATTTTGATTTGCCGGTAGCTGTTTGCCTTTCTCGCTTCTAATTTCACAATTATTTAACTGTCAATCAATAATTTGTAGGAATTCGACCTGCTTACCGATAGATAGATATATTAAATTCCTTGCTCTAAAAGACCTCAAAAAAATTCCATCTTGTTTTTTCTTGTGCATTAAAAGAAAAGAGTATAAAAATTTTGCACAATGGAACTTCTTACAGAAAAATCTTTCTGGGTTTCTCTTTGCCGTCGAGTTATTTTTCTGTAGTGTAATGAAGTAAAATTTTAGCGATTTATTTGCAGTCTTGATTTTTTGATACTTTTATACAAAGACAAAAGTATTTATTCAATTTCTTCCGTTGCTCCTGCTGCTTCACTTCGCTAAGTCGAATCGCCTTAGCTCGCTCATTGCATTTAAGCTTGCCCGACGATAGGAGCGCCCTCACTTGGCCACGATGTCCTAATCTCGGTCTTAAGCCGTTGCAACTTTCTTCTCAATTGAATAAAATCATTCTCAGTCTACCTTCGAAACTTAAATAGTGTTTTGAATGTTTATTTATTTAACTGTAATTTTCTTATAACAAAATTTAACATCTATAATGCTTCTGCTTTCACATCTTTAAATAGAGGCAATAAAATGAATAATAAAATACCCAGGACTTTAATTGTCGGCAGTATTGTTACTGTTTTAATTTTAATTATCATTTTCCTATTTACCAGGCTTCCAAGCGGCGGTGAAAAGCAAAATATTACTCAAGTATCGTACAGCGGTGCCGATAAATGCGCTGCATGCCACAAGCGGGTTACTCCCGATATTGTAGAACAATTTTCAAAAAGTACCATGGCAAGATCCGGTGTTAGATGTACTGACTGCCATGTTGTAGATAAATCAAATCCAATGGGTAAGGATCATGAAGGATTTTTTATTACTTCCTCTCCCACACCAAAACAATGTGCAAAATGCCATCCGGCAGAAACAAAACAATTTGAGCACAGCAGACATGGTGGACCTGCATGGGTTGCACTTACCGGGTTTTCTGATTTTAATTCCGACCAGCAAAAACTTATAGAACAAATTCCCGAAGTAAACCGTGGCGCTAACGGAATAATAACTGCCACTAGAAATTCTTTGTTTGATATTGAAGGCCCTTCTGTTACTAAAGCCGCTTGTGAAACATGTCATTCTATTGGCAAACCTAACGCCGACGGCAGTATCGGCAACTGCAATAAATGTCATTTACGCCATGAATTTTCCATCGAACAAGTTCGGAAACCTGAAGTCTGCGGTCAATGTCATCTTGGACCCGATCATCCCCAAATGGAAATTTATCACGAATCCGCACATGGTGTTATGTACCAGACAGATGGTTCAAAATGGAACTGGAGCCAGAAACCCGGAAGGTTAACAACCAAGGATATGCCTGCACCAACTTGCGCTACTTGCCACATGAGCGGATTCGGCAATCAAGGCACAACCCACGATGTCGGACAAAGATTATCTAAATTTTTATTTGCCGCGGTTACTAAAGATCGCCCGAATGCTTTCGAAGGCCGCGAAGCTATGAAATCTATTTGCGCCAACTGCCATTCTAACCAGTTTATTAATGAACAATATGCAAAAGCTGACAGCGTGACTTCATTTGTTAATTCTAAAGTTGAGGAAGCGTCTCAGATTATGCAAGGATTGGTTAAGGACGGTATCATTTCCTCTAAACCTTTTGCGAATACTATTAGTTTTGATGCGTTTGACTTATGGCATTATTATGGTCGCACAGCTAAGTTCGGTGCATATATGGGCGGGCCTGATTTTGTTCAATGGCATGGTGTCTATCCGCTGCTTGCTCAGCTGCAAAAAGTAAAAGAAGAAGCAGCTGCACTTCGCACTGCGCATAAGCACGGAGGTAAATAATGAGCAGCATTAATATCTTTCATTTAGCTGACATTAAGCTTCCCATGGCTAAAAACCGTCTGCTTTTAATTTTTGTCGGAATAAACTTAATGTTTACCGGTATTGATGTTGCTCTTGCTCATTCTATAAATGATTACATACCTGTTTATGAGTGGATACCTATTCTTTATTTTCCATTTGGTGCAATTTCTTGTTTAATGATAGCATTCCAATCACAGCCTAAAAAATGGACCGCATTAATTCACATTGCTCTTATGTTGGTAGGTATTATGGTCGGTATTCTCGGAACAGCTTTTCATGGCTATGCTGTGCTCAACCCTGGCGGATATTTAACTTGGGCTTGGGTTGTTTTTGGTTCTCCTATTTTAGCGCCATTAGCCTTCGCCGGTATTTCTCTTCTTGGATTATATGCAATTACCGAAGAGATTGATAATGAACCTGGTACGCTCAAAGTTCCCGGTCTCGGTATATTTAAAGCACCTATCTCTAGAAATAGACATTTTTTATGGCTTGTCGGCTTAGGTTTCGCTGCAAGTGCAATTACCTCGGTTATTGATCATGCTCAATATGGTTATACATTTTATAAGTTAATTCCAATTATTTACGGCTTGTTTTCCTCTTCTGTTGTTATATACCTTGCTATTGCAAAGGAATGGACAAAAGGTGATGAACTAGTTTATTTCTGGACTATGATTGCCGCTGTTATAGTCGGTGTACTTGGTTTCGGTTTTCACCTTTCTGCCGATCTCGCTGGGACCGGTGCTTTAAGTCTTGAAAGGATTTTAGCTTTTGCCCCGGTCTTAGCTCCTTTGTTATTCAGCGATCTTGGTATGCTTGGGCTTTTAGTTGTAGCCGAAGAAAGTAAATAGTACAATTAAGTAATTGATTCAGTTTATATTTCTTTATAATATATTTTTGCTTTATCTTCAAGGTCACTGCATTGGACCTTGAAGGATGCTAAATACCAGATTGCATTAAAAATTATGGATAGTGTTTTTCAATGTCTCATCAAGCTTAATTTTTATTTTACTTAATTAGCTCTGCCTTATGTATCTCCTTCATTAAATCATCATTCCACTTACCTTTTACATTTACCTCTGCCATTGCGCCGAAAGCAAAAGCTTCAATTAAATTATGGTCGAGATAAAGATAAGTGCCAGGTTGACGGAATTGGTATAAAGCAGCGACTGCGGTTCCGCCCGGGACAGGCCATGTTTCAAAATTTGTCAGGGGCTTATTCGAAAATGAACCGCCTACCCAGTAAAGGTCCGCATGCCCTCCAATAAGATGCATCCTGGTATCTCTGTTAGCGCTTGATGTAATAAATAATACTTTATCTCCGACATTTGCAGTCAATGCGTTATCGCCTGTTAGTGATCCAACTTTTCCATTTAATACTATTTGTGAAGGAGTTAGAGTTTTTATTGCATTCATTAAATCTCCGAAACCTTCTGCCGGCGTTGGGTATTGTTTATAGTTTCCATCTTTATCTTTTGTAAGATAATAATCTTGTTCTGCCACATAATAAGCTTTGTCATAATGTAATGGATTACCATTTTCATCTTTTAATCCTTCTCTTGGCAATACCATTATTGCACCGTTCATTCCGGATACAACATGCAATGGAACCATAATGCCTCCAGGTGCACAGTGATAAACAAATACCCCCGGTTTAATAGCTTTAAATCGGAATGTTACTTGTTCTCCTGGCGCTACCTTGCTTATTGTTCCTCCTCCGAGCGCGCCCGTAGCTGCGTGAAAATCTATGTTATGCACTAAAGTATTTGTCGATGGATTTACCAATGTTACTTGCACATAATCATTTTGATGCACAACTATTATTGGGCCCGGAACAGTTCCGTTATAAGTAAGTGCCCAGGTTATTACTCCGGGCGCTATTTCCATTTTCTTTTCTTCAACTACTAGTCTAACCTCCACAACTTCCGGAGCGCCTTCATCTACCTGATTATATGTTGGAAGATTTGGCGGCGGCACCAGATTTTCAACTACATGTTTTAGATTATCTGCATTCTCTTGTGCCGGCATGTCAAATACTGAAGTTTCTTTTTTTGAATTATTGCACGCACTAAATAATACCGCAATAAATATTACCGCTGTGCTTAACAATATTTTATTTATACGTTTCATTTTGTTTCCTTTCTAAAATATTACTTTATATTTTCCTCTTCCGCTGTTTAAGTTTTTATAACTTTCAAAATGATTTCATATTGTTAAATTAAACCGGATGGTGCTCCTGAGTCATTGACTAAAGTCAATTTTATGTGTTTTGTGTAAGTGTTTATGTCATATCTTTTCTGATTGGCTGTCCCTTTTTCAATCGGGTTAGTATATAGGTTAGTTTAATAGCGGTAAGATTTTATTATTTAGCAATAATAACCGGATATTTTTATCCTTTTTTGACTTAAGTCAAGGTTTGTAAGAGCATCCTTCCTTTATTTTTCATTTGCTTATAAAATTAATATGGGAACAAATGTTAATCTCACTAATAAATAATATTCTCTAATAAAATTTAAATCAAGGTTATACTAATGAAAAAATATTGGGTACCGTTCGGATTAGTTATTATTATTTCCTTTGCGGTTCTGGGATGGGTAGGTACTAAAATTTACCAGCAGGCTCCTCCAATACCGGAAAGCGTTATTACATCTAATGGAAAAACAATTTTCAGTAAATCTGATATTGAAGAAGGACAAAATATCTGGCAGGAAATGGGCGGAATGGAAGTCGGCTCAGTCTGGGGACATGGCAGCTATGTGGCGCCTGACTGGACTGCTGACTGGCTTCATCGTGAAGCTGTCTTTGTGTTGGACAATTGGGCGTTTTCTTCTTTTCATAAAAAATATTCTAATCTCAAATCAGATGATCAGGCATTCTTAAAAGCTCGTCTAACTAAAATGTTTCGAACGAATACTTATAACAATGAAACCGGAATTATAACAATTGATAGTCTAAGAGCTGAAGCTATACAAAATAATTTCCTTCATTATTGCGATGTGTTTTTGAATGGTAGAGATGCTTATGCTATTAGAAAAAATACTATAACCGATTCTGCACGGGTAAAGAAGTTATCTGCATTTTTCTTCTGGACTTCCTGGGCTGCTTCTACAGACAGGCCTAATGATGACATTACTTATACCAGCAATTGGCCGCATGAAGAACTTGTTGGTAATAATCCTACTGCTGATTCAATAATCTGGACTGGCGTAAGCATTATTTTACTTTTAGGAGGTATCGGCGGAATGGCATGGTTCTATGCCGGCAGGAAAAAAGATGAAGATTTTACCGAAATTCCATCCGATGATCCTTTACTAAAAGCTAAAGCTACACCATCTCAAATTGCTGTTATAAAATATTTCTGGGTGGTATCCGGATTATTTATTTTGCAGATTTTAATGGGCGTTATCACCGCACATTATGGTGTCGAGGGTAATTCATTTTATGGTATTCCATTGGCTAAAGTCTTCCCGTATACTATTACTAGAACATGGCACTTACAGCTTGGTATTTTTTGGATTGCAACTGCATGGCTGGCGTCCGGTTTATACATCGGCCCTTCAATAAGCGGCGTCGAGCCGAAAGGCCAAAGACTCGGTGTTAATATTTTATTCGGCGCTCTGCTTGTTGTAGTTTTAGGTTCCATGTTCGGTGAATGGTTAAGCGTAATGAATCTTCTTCCTTCTAAATTATGGTTCATGCTTGGTCATAGCGGTTATGAATATATTGATTTAGGAAGGCTTTTTCAGATCGCCCTTCTCGCCGGGCTTTTTCTCTGGCTGTTTTTAATGTATCGGGCAATCAGGCCTGCCCTTCGTAAAAAGGACGAACAGAAACCGATTCTTACATTATTCCTCATATCTTCTATTGCAATTGCCGGCTTTTATTCTGCTGCGCTTATGTATGGTAAACATACTAATCTTGCAATTGCTGAATATTGGCGGTGGTGGGTAGTTCATCTTTGGGTTGAGGGCTTCTTCGAAGTATTCGCTACTGTAGTCATTTCTTTCTTATTTGCCCGCTTAAAATTACTAAGCTTAAAAACTGCAGGACAGGCGACCATTCTTGCTTCCACAATTTTCCTATCCGGCGGTATAATTGGCACACTCCATCATTTATATTTCTCCGGCACTCCAATTTTTGTGCTGGCTTTAGGTTCAGCCTTTAGCGCTCTTGAAGTTGTTCCGCTTTTATTCGTAGGTTATGAAGCATGGGGAAATATTAAAATGTCCCGCTCAAAAGAATGGGTTAAAAAATATAAATGGCCTATCTACTTTTTTGTTGCTGTTGCATTTTGGAATATGATTGGTGCCGGTCTTTTCGGATTTATGATAAATCCGCCGATTGCTTTGTATTATATGCAAGGTTTAAATACTACTCCTGTGCACGCACATGCGGCATTGTTTGGTGTATACGGTATGCTGGGTATCGGTCTTATGCTGTTCAGCCTACGCGCCCTCCGACCGGAAATAGTGTGGAATGAAAAACCCTTAAAATTTTCCTTCTGGGCTATTAACATCGGTTTGTTTTCGATGGTGGTTTTCAGTCTGCTTCCGGTTGGCTTAATGCAAACATGGGCATCGGTTAAATACGGTTACTGGTATGCTAGAAGCGCTGAGTTCCTGCAGACTCCTGTTATGCAGACAATACGCTGGACTAGAGCTTTTGGAGATACTATTTTTGCTATTGGCGCCATTGTCCTGGTCTTCTTTATCTTCAATCTTTCAATAAAATTTCTAAAGAAAAGGCCCGATTAGTTTTATAATTATTTACTTTGGTACTAAATAAAAAAAGCTGCATCAAATGCAGCTTTTTTTTAATCTTTATAAAAAAAATTATATTTATATCAAACTTTCTTTATCGCGTCCATCGGGCAAATATCCGCACATTTAGGTTTGCTGAAAAGGATACATTCATCGCATTTCTCCTGATCTATATAGAAGTGTTCGTATGATATGTTTGCGCTTTTATTTATTTCATTAGTCATTTTATCCATTGGTTCATTTATCGCTTCAACCGGGCATTCAATTTCACATGCCTGGCAGTTTATACATTCATTGGTTATTACATACGGCATTAAATTATTCCTCCTTTAGCCTCGCGATAAAGTCTTCTCACCGGTTTTTTTTCTGCTCACATCTAATTGAAAATTAAAAACATGACTAAATCCTTTTTCATCTCTATTCACTTTTTTTTTGAGCTATCCATCCGCCATGTATAAATGAATTATAAAAGCGATTGATATTTTCAAATCCGGCTTCCGTTAATAACATAATTAATTCTTGTTCATTTATAAGGCTTTGCTTGCCGGCCTGCTGAGAGATCTTATCTGCCACTTCGGGAGGAGTGCCTGAATATTTCATAAAATTTTTCCAGCATGTTGTCATATTTCTAAATTCTTCTGTGCCAGGTTCACCGTATTGATCTATTATAACAAGCTTTGCGCCGGGTTTTAATCTTTTTGCGATATTATTAAGCAGCGATATTTTATCTTTGGTTTCGTGGATAAATCGAAGTACAAATATCAAAGATGAAAAATCATATTTTTCTGTGTCGGGCAAACTTTCTATAAAACCGTGATGCAGCAAAATACGGTTGTTTAGATTGTATTCACCAACCTTTGCCTTGGACAATTTAATCATTTCTTCGGAGGGGTCGACACCTGTAATGCGCCAATTCGGCATAAGGGTTCCAAATGTCGTTAATTCATTTCCGCTTCCGCATCCTACTGCCAAAACATTAGCAGATTCTTGATGCTCCGCTTCTAAATGTGATAATACCATAATAAAAAGCTGATCGTACCCGAAAATTGCTTTACGTGCAAATTCTTCATAATTCGCAGCTTTTTTTGAATTGAAATTTACGCTTGTCATTTTTCCTTCCATCTTAAAATTTTTCTCCTTTAGCTTCGCGGTATTGACTGCCCACTGCTCTTATCCTTCCCCACATCGAGTAAAAGAAAAGAATGATGGCTAAAACCTGAAATGAGGAGAATATAAATATCCCGGCTTCTACAAATGTTATAAAAGTAAAAGCGCTTATTATCTGAAATACAAATCGCAGGGCTGTTGATAATGTCATTGTCCAGTATGTAAAAAGGATAAGATCCGGATTATATTTTTTATCACTCTTCTCCGCTCGCGGGAAAAACCACAATGCTACTCCCATTATCATCATCATCACAGAGCCGACTAAAATTATATGTGTATGTGCCGATACCATTTCCGGCAAAGCACCGGCGGATAATAAATGCTTGCTCATCGACATATAAATTCCGGTAAGTATTCCGGTAATTAAAAATATAATGCTAGTTTTTATAAAGTATCTTACTGTGGTAAACATTTTTACTTTCTTTCTATAATCCTAATTCTCGTTTCGCATTTAAATTCATTAGATCGGGGGTCCACCTCGGTTCCCAAACAAGATTTACTCTTACTGCGGCTTCCGGTTCAAATTGTGTAACTACTTTTTCAACCCAGGCCGTAATGCTGTTATGCATCGGGCATCCGGGTGTAGTTAATGTCATTGTTACTGTAATTTCATTCCCCTTAATATCAACCTCATAAACCAATCCCAGGTCAACAATATTTAATCCTATTTCAGGATCAATAACACCTTTAAGGACTTCTAATATTTCTTCTTTTGTCGCCATAATTGTCATGCCTTTAATAATATATATGAAAAGTTAAAAAGGAAAATAAGGGAACCGATAAACATGAATATAAAAGAGATTAATAAACCTGCTGATATTTGAGCTGCAAAAGAAAATATTACACCGGCCAATGCCGTTACCATAAAATAATATCCGGTTGCAGCAATTTTTTCCCTAAACATATCTTTTAGCATTGGTACCTTCTCAATTCCAACCTTGCTGCTGTATTTATTGTACCAAACAAGAAACGGCATTACTTTATACATTTGTCCAACTATCAACATGGAGATATATCCGAAGATGATTAAATAGCCGTATATAAGTGTTACATTCATTTCATTTGAAATATTAGTAAACGTAATAAATAAACCGAAGAGAGTAGTTATACCTAATAACATATAGGCAAATTTTGAAAACTTTATTGATACGTCGGCTTTTTTCCGCAATCGCTTTTTAAGTATAATATACATTTGAATAAGGAAGAAAAATATTCCCGCCGCGATTAATCCGGCGCTTATGTAAAAATAAATTGTCAAATTCTGATAATGCATTACCGTAGAAATACCAAGTAGTCCAATGTTCAGCAGCCAAAAGGCTATCGTTCCGGATTTTATGGAATAATCGTGCGCTAATGTGAACATTGGAATAAGTTTGAAGGAAACACCCATTATAACCAGTGAAACCCAGCCTATAAAAGCAATATGTGCGTGAAGGTTTAAATATTGGAGATGGCTTATTTTAATAAAAGGGAATCCTAGATTTATACTAAGAAGCAATCCCGCTATTCCGGTTGTTATAAGATAAAATATGGCTGCTGCGAGATAGTATCCGGTGATATTCCATTTTTTTACTTTCGTCATCGTTACGATGATGTTAAAAGCAAAAATTAAAATCGCAATATTTAGTATAATCGCCGAAGCAGTTAAATGTATTCCGGTATCAAAATTCCAGAAACCGGTAACCAGTCCGATTATACCGATTAGAAAAATCCAAAATTGAATTTCCGCTAGTTTTTCGCTGTACAGCTTTACTTCAAGAACTACCGGAACCAGTTGAAACATAGCGCCGAAGATTACCATAGTGATCCACCCCAAAGTTGCTATATGTGTAAGCGCTAAAATTTTCGGTTGAAAATGAAACCCGTTCACCGCCGTATAATTAATAACCAGTAAAAAATTTAGAATTACGAAAGACGCTGCCGCGGCAATAAAATATTTTACTATTACCTTGAACGGCGGTGCATATGCTGATACTAGTGATTCTGTCTGCATAATTATTCTATACCGGTATTTTTCATTATCACAACTTTAAAATAATTCTCATTTATCTTATTGCTTATTGCCTTGTAGCCCCTTTCCTCTAATTTGGGGTAAAGCATTAAAGGTTCTCTATGATGATGAACTACCAATACGGTTTTTTCGTCAACTCTTCCTAAAGTCTCTAATATTTTCACCATCGGCTCCGGCGGCATCAATTCTCTAACATCAAGTTCAATAATATTTTCATATTCATGCGGGACTTTTATTTCGCTTACATTTTCGCTTGTTGTTTCAGCCTTTACATTTGCACCGGTATCTTTCATCAAAAAGTAAATATAAAATGCATTTCCTTTTTTTAACATTTTATACTCAAATCCTTTTTTACCTAAAACCGAGTACAGCGGAACCGGCTCAAACGAATTAATTAATAAAAACACTTCATCGTTTTTAAGCGTTTTTACTTTTGCCATAATATCAAGAAAAGGGTCCTTACCTTCCTCAATGATCGGCCTTACATCAAGCGTTATTATTTTTTCAGTACTTATTCTTTCTAAAAAGTCATTACCCGTTTGCTCTATTTTAATTTCTTCATTAACCATAACTTCCTTATTAATTTGAGAAGGTACAATAATGTTCACCGCTTTGTTTAAATTGAAAAGTAGAGTGCTTAAATTAACCCCGGCTATAGCTGCGGCCTGCTCAACATTAACGCGCGATGACAATGCTTTCCTAAGAATTTTATTCTTCAGCTTGTTAAAGTGAGGACTAGTCTTTATAAGAATTTCTAAAGTATCAGGATACTCTTTCAGCATCTTCGATATTTTCATGTCTTTAGTTATCATTATTGTTCTTCAGTTTATCCTATGCCGTTTTAGTGATATTAACTTTCCAGACTTCAGGCCCTTTTTCCACATATTCCCATTCAAACTGTCCGTTTCGTTCCGCCTGGAATTGATAATATAACGGCATAGGATTATGGTCATTTATTAATCGAAATCCTGCGTTTAAATCCAGTTCGTCGAACGTTGCAAAAATAGTCGGATGTTTTTCTCTTGGTGCTACGGGACGTATATCTAGTTCTTTGGTTATTTCTGCGCTCATTTTATTTCCTTTCTTATTATTTATTTTGATATTAAAATCTTATTACTCTTTGTATTATGCTTGATCAGCTTCATACTTCAGCCCTGTTAATAATTCAAACATTTCATCTACAATTTCATCATCATAATCTTTGTGATATTCTTTTTTCATTCCATAGTCAGTTAATATGTAATGTTCATCGGGTTTTACGTTAATATTATTTAGGCAGCTTTTGGCGCATTGGAGAACACAGCCGTCAATGGCTATTATTTTTCTGCCTGACTTTGCTTTATGTACAAGTGGTTTTACGTTTCCTCCTACTCCGGCAATACAAGACATTTCCGCTATTCCTTCTCTATCCATTTTTACTGCAACGTCATTTGCAAGCTGGGCAATATTGCTGCATCCTGAACAAGAATATACTAATGGAATTTGATCTAACGAGGGTATATTATCTTCAACACACATTTTATTTTTTCCTTACTTAATCATAGTTAAAAGCATTTTTGCTTTTTGTTTTGCTATAAGTGCATGAGGTATACTGGGCGGCATTATTATTATTTCGCCGGTCTTAACCGTATAAGGATTTCCCCCAACTGTAATCTCCATTTCTCCTTCTACCATATAAACGATGGCCTCATAAGGCGAGGTATGTTCGGTTAACGATTCACCTTTATCGAAAGCAAACAAGGTGATATTCCCATTTTGCTTTTTAATAACTTGTTTGCTTACAACAGAACCATCCTGATAATTAATTTCATCCGTTAATAAGTCCTTTTTGATTAAATCTGACATTTATCTCTCCGTTCATTACTTTTTTTGATATCTTTTTTCATATCAAAATTATAGAACGAAGTGATATTTTCCTTTGACTTAAGTCAGTATTCTAGTTTTTATTCGGCAAGTTTCTTTAGACGTGTATAATTAGTAACTATGATGGTCTTTCCCCTAACTTTAATAATTTCTTCATCCTGCAGCTTCTTAAAAGTCCTTGAAAGTGTTTCGGTTATTGTACCAATGTAAGCCGCAATAGTTCTTTTAGGCACATTTAATCTTATGAATGGTTCTTCCAGTTTACCTGTTTTACTATTTTTAATTTCCTTTATTAAATAAGCTGCCAGCCTATTTATAACTTCCTTGGATGAAATATTCTCAATTTTATTCGTCATCTCTTTTAATCTTTTAGCAAATCCGCTGAACATTTTTAGACTTATTTCCGGGTCTTCTTTAATTAAATTTAAAAATTCTTCCTTTGGTATGAATATTAAAATACTTTCCTCTAATGTTTGGGCAGTTGCCGGGTAATTGCCTCCTTCAAATAATGGTACATCAGCAAAAATATTTACCGGTTTTATTATATGAAGTACAGATTCTTTACCGTTTATACTATTTTTAAATACCTTTACCAATCCTTTTAACAGGATATAAAAACCTTTGTATACTTCATCATCATAAAACAAAAATTTATTCTTCTTATATTTTAAAGTTTTGGATATTGCTGTAATTTTTCTCAGATGTTCGATATCCATTTCCGAAAACAAAGGAATTTTTCTTAAAGTATCTTTTTTATTTTCTGGTTCTAAAGCCATATTCTAACAATCAACAATAATTCGGTTTTATAACTTTATATATAAAATTAACATTTTTTTTGTAAGGATAATTATTTCATTAAAGTTATTTATTTAATTTATTACTTTAATTTTACATAACCTTCCTTAGTATAGCGTACATCAGATATTTATCCTTTGTTAATCCCCCTGGTTTCATCGGGGGGATTTTTTTGTCGTGTAATTATTAAAAGAGGTTTCAAATGTGCGGACGTTTCGAAACTAAACCATTACAACAACTCCAAACAAATTCATAAAGACTATTCAACACAGGATGCCAGTTATTCTAAAAATAAAAGAAAGGTTAAATTATTTATTAGATGACACTGATACTAACCTAACAAGATGTGTCTCTACGTTGGTAAAATGGAACTAGAACCGGCTTCACTTTGATACTATTAATTTATTATCAACTATTGTACAATTGTAAAATATATTGGATCAGCGCCATTAACATTCACATTATACGGATGAGGAAAAGATACTTGCACACTATATGCTCCTGGTAAAAGCGTAACCATTTGTTTTTCACAAGGAGAACTTGGTCCGGTCCAATTTCCTTTAATTGATTTACCTGGTGCTAAAATTACTCCTCTGACAAAAATATTTGGTTCTGTGCATCCTAAAAAAGAATTTGATATAAATTTATTACCTTGCAAAATTTTAAAAGATACCATTGGAGGTGCAATATCATACTTTAATGTATCTTGTGTTGTGTTAGTCAATGAAAATGAAACATCAAAAGGTTCGCCTGTTTTAAATTCACTACTTACTTTTCCGCTTGTGTCTGTTAAAGTAAAATTTGCTTTCAGACCTGGTTTTATTGGAGATACAAGTTCACTGTTTTTGCATCCGCTGATAAAGGCTAATATAAATATTACGATTAAGACATTTTTCATTTTATATCTTATTTAACCAAGTGTTAATTCTATATGCATTAATTTATTATTCAATTTTATTATTTTCAATACAATTTATATCTCTAAGGTAGTCAAAAACGATTCATTCATTCGTTTTTCTTTTCTTCTTCATACCTCAAATAAAGACCCATCTTGTCGTTCCTCTCTTTTGATTAAGGGGTGACAAAGATGGGGTTTCCCTTATCTACCTTTTCCGCACCTTAAAATAATAGTCATTGCTGGTAAAAGGTTGAATGCATATTTTAATCCGCATCAAATAACATCATAATTAAAATAAAAAAGAGATGATACCTTTTTTAGGCATCATCTCCTACCTCCCAAATATTCTGCAGCTTTAATTTCCTCCGCGGAATTTAATATTTTATTTTAAGTCTATTTATGTTTTAGGATCACTGTCCCAATGTTTGTCGTATTTGAAGCCGTGGCAGTAACATTTGTAATTTTTGTGTCTTCGTATGCAGTATCTTTAGGCGCTATATAAACTGAATAAGTATTTGGTGATAAATATGATAGCATGGCTTCAAGGCAAAATCGTAATTGAGGAATTCTAAAAAAACAGTTTAGTTTGAATCATAAAGCTTGGTTACCCGGAAGATAACACTAAAAAATAATTTCTAAAGACAACTGAAATATCCGCACGTCTTAAAAAAAGCTATTGACAGAATCTGGAATCCTATTGATGATCTTATTGGATATTTCTATGCCATTTATGAGCGGATTAGAATTTCTGGAAATAATTAAGCTTGATTCTGAATATTCTAAAATTCCCGTTTTAGTATTAACAGCTCATAATGATAGGGGTACTATACAAAAAATTCTTCAACTCGGTGTAAGCGATTATATTTTAAAACCAATAGATCCTTCTAAAACTTTCGATAGAATTCAAAAGTTAATAGACAATCTGTAATAAAAGTTTTAGTTACTAGACGTACATACTAATAATGTGCTGTAAATAAGATTATTCCTAGTACAATTAGCTTATTTAATTTGTTGAAGTTTAGTATGAAACACTTTTTAGCCGGCTAAGTATAAAAAATGAAATGCCCGAATTATTCCGCGCATTTAAAACCTCACTTAAAAACTACTTAAAAAATGATCTAAATTTTATTCCTCATAAAAAATTTCATCGATTAAATTTTTTTAAAATACATAGCGAATTATTTTTTTTATCAACTATTAGAATTGTAAATGTGCATGTTATCATATTACAAAATATTAACTTGTACTAATATGATATATTGCTAATATTTGTAAAGCAAGTATGAAGTTAAATTATTATAAATATCGTAAAGTATATGCAGTAGCAATGCTGCTTTCGTACCTTCTATTGGTTTCACTTTCAATTTTCCATTATCATCATGTTGATATTCTCGAGGGTAACTATGCTTTGGAAAGCAGTTTCCCGGAAACCGGTACGAACCCTTTCGATAAACTTGTCGATTTGACTCATGAATGTACAATTCAGCAATTTGCTCATACTGTTTTGGATTTTAATCATATTAAAGTATTTAACTTTGTTCAGAATACAGGTGAACAAGAGTTAAATATTAAAGAAATAAATCAGCATCCTTTCGATACCAATTACTATAATAATCCTCGCAGAGCTCCTCCTTTAATCTAAAACCTTTTTAAAGGTTTTCTTCAACTTTTAATAAAATCCGATATTACAGAATTAATTTTATTCAACACCCGCTTATTGTCGGAGTACCGTAATATCATTCTTCCGCAATCAAATACTATTTGAGGAAGGTATTGATTTTCGAATATCAATAAGCTGTATTGATGTAAAATCAAATATTTCATCTGTACTATGGCCAATAAGAAAAATTAAATTTATAAAAACGGGTCTCTAAATTCATAAAATTAAAATAGGAGTTTGAGAAATGCTTCCGACATTCAATTTGAAAAATAATTTATTGAAAATGAGTATAATAATTCTTATCATTTTAAGTAATTCCCTTAACGGCAATGCTGCATTAACTAATAAGAGCGGAAAGGAAAAAACAAATACGATTAATTATAAAGTTACTGTAATTGATTCAGCCGAAAATACTCCTCTTGAATATGTTGCAATTATATTAAAAAAAGGAAAAAAGGTTGTAAACGTAAGTGAAACTAATCATTTTGGAATTGCAACATTTGAAGATATTGAAGAAGGTAATTATAATTTAACAACACAATATATCGGATATAAAAATTATTCTACTCCGGTTGTAATCAATAGAGGCAGCAATAATATAAAGATATTATTGCAGCAAAGTGCAATCGGATTGAAAGAAGTTGTAGTTACCGGGCAAAAAGAAATGCATGTTTCTAATTTTGTCAATATTAGAACAGGGTATAAAACTTTTGAATTACAGACATTTCATCCTGCAGGGGGAGTTAGAATGACAACGGTAATACAAGAGAATTTAGCGGGAGCTGTGAGAGCGCCAACCGGCGAGGTGCATATTCGCGGGCAGCATGGTGAATACTCTTATTTAATAGATGGAATTCCTATTCCGCTTGGAGTTTTTGGAGGGTTAAATGAAGTCGTTGACCCGGGTGTAATAAAAAATATTACGTTTTTTACAGGAGGATTTCCAGCAGAATACGGTGGACAGTCAGCAGCAATAATAGATGTGAGAACTCAGGTACCGCCAGGAAAATTTCACTTAGGTTTTTCCAGCTATGCGGGAAGTTATTTAACTTCGAACAATGAAAACCTTGGTTCAAAGGTAGGTACTTTTAAAGCCTTAAACTCAAACGGACAGAGTTTATCAATTAGCAATCATATCGGAACTTTCGGCTATTTCTTTTCGGGAGCCAGGCAGGAGACAGATCATAGAATTGATCAGCCGGTGCCGAAGCTTTTTAATGACCATGGATTCGATTATTTCCTTTACGGTAAGATGGATTATTTCTTAAGCGATAAGGATTATATTACAACTAATCTTAGCTACAGCAAAACCCAAACACAAATTCCATTCGATCCTGTTGAAGGAATAAATTTTGATACTCAGGGAAGTTATAATTCTTTCCAGACGCTTTCATATTATCATACTTTTTCAACTAAGACTGATAAATCGAGCGATTTATTTGCAGGCTTGTACATGAGAGAAGGGGGTTTGTTATTCAATACAAGTCCCTACGATCAAACTGTACAATATATCGGGAATGATACGACCACAGGTTATACGGTAAATCAAAACCGAAACTTTGTAACTTATGGAACAAGAGTTAAATTTAATGATGAACTCTCGCATAAATTCGCCTATGCTGCCGGATTTAACTTTAGTGTAACAAATGGCAAGGATGATTTCCAATTTATGAATATAAATAAAACCGGCCCTGATAATAATTCAAACTTTACAGGGTCAAGTTTTAGTTTATTTGGACAGACAAGCATTCATCCTTTTGAATGGACAAGAATAGAAGCCGGTTTAAGATATGATCAAATTGTAGCCCCGGTTATTCAAATGCAGACTCAATTAAATCCAAGGTTAAAAATAAGCTTCTTCCCGGATGACTTCAGCACAATTTATTTAAGCTATGACAGGCTTTTTATTCCAACTAATATCGAAGGATTATCTTCCGTTGCCTCAGTTGTAGGTAATTCAACCATTGCAACTATGCCTGAGAAAGATAATTTATATGAAGCCGGTATCATTCATAATTTCCTCAACGGATTAACCGGAAAGCTGGATTATTTTTATAAATATTCCTCACCTGGTCTTGATGATGAAACACTTGGTGCAAGTACAATAAGGGTTAATGTAAATATTAATCAGGTAAAGGTAAACGGAATAGAAATGAGCTTAACTTACAGCGATCCTGAAAGTCCGTTTTCAGGATACTTAAATGGCTCTATAATGCACGCATATGGTATCGGGCCTGTTTCGGGAGGATTTATTGCTGCCGACAGTTCAACCACTCCTTTTGATCTTGACCATGATCAGAGGCTTTCTGTTGTTATCGGATTAAACTATCAGCCTAAAAATTGGTTTTTAAATTTAGTAGGTATTTACGGATCAGGTTTAGCAAATGGAAAGGACATAGTATTTAAAACCGGTCTTTTTGATTTTAACCAGGCGGCTCACACAACTCCGTCATGGATATTTAATTTATCAGGAGGTTATACTTTCACATTGGGCAACGGGTCAACTCTTGTGCCTTCGATAGCAGTAAATAATCTATTAGATCATGCACACTTAATAAAAGGTGCTTTCTTCAGCAGTGCAAGCTTTGAAGAAAGAAGAAATCTTGTCTTTAATATTTCTTATCACCTTTAATCCGGGAAAATATTATTAAAGAGATGGTAATTATGCCATCTCTATTAATTAAGTATTACTGTTTATTTATTTAAAATTTTTATCCCTTTGTTTTTTCCTGTTCAATTATAACAAGAGCAAATTTTTCAAAATAATTGCGAAATAAATCTACTCGAGAATTATAAATTCCGTTTGTATTCCTAAAATCAGAGATTTCATCGGCATCACAATTTTATATTCATGCATTATATAAATTATTGGCATAATTTATCAGTTGATAACTGATAAAATTAATTAGTAAAAAAATTATTACCTTTAAACCATTCACAGATAAAAATTATTTGAAGATAAATTCTTTAAAATTTAATTTTTAATTAAGCGGATATCCTATAGCTAATTTACAGATTATAAATAACTGAAAATGATTTTAAAAATATTCTAGGCATTTAATATGGCTGAAACTAAAACTTATCAATTCAAAGAATTTGCTGAAACTCTTTTAAGCAAAAGGGAAACGCACAAATGTAATTCCTCTTTGAAAAAAGAATCAATAGAATTTTTGGAAGAAATTATAGATTTACTCTTTCCTCATTTTTCAAACAAAATTTATTATTCACCTGAAGATATTATGGCAAAGCTCCAGTTGATGGAAAGAAATTTAATTTCGCTTTTAAAAAATGTAAACGGAAACGGCAAATCCGAAACAAAGATAAATGCATCTCAAATTGCTAAAAGTTTTATCTCTGAAATCCCGAAAGTTCATGATATGCTCTGGATGGATGCTGAAGCTATCTTCAAAGGCGATCCAGCTGCGGAAAGTATTGATGAAGTAATTCTTGCTTATCCCGGGTTAATGGCAATTGCTAATTACAGGCTGGCACATGAGCTATACAAATTAGACGTTTCAATAATACCTAGAATTTTAACTGAACATGCGCATGAAATTACCGGGATAGATATTCATCCCGGTGCAGAAATTGGGTGCCCGTTCTTTATTGATCATGGAACCGGGATAGTAATAGGAGAAACTACAAAAATTGGGAAGAATGTTAAAATCTATCAAGGCGTTACGCTTGGTGCTTTAAGTGTGGCTAAGTCTTTGTCAAATGTTAAACGTCATCCAACAATTCAGGATGATGTAATTATATATTCACAGGCAGTAATACTCGGTGGTGAAACAGTTGTGGGACAGGGAAGCATAATCGGTGGTAATGCTTGGATAACCCAAAGTGTTCCGCCGAATTCAGTTGTGTATAGTAAAATGGAAGTTAAAGTACGTTCGAATGAAAATTATTTTGATCAAATGGAATTCATAATCTAAGGAGTAAGTATGAAATACAATAATATTCTGGAAAATATTGGTAAAACACCGCATATAAAAATTAACAAACTATTCGGCAGTGATCATGAAGTTTGGGTGAAATTAGAAAAAGCAAATCCTGGAGGAAGTATTAAAGATAGAATAGCTCTTTCAATGATTGAGGATGCAGAGAAAAAAGGAATTTTAAAAAAAGGCAGTATAATTGTTGAGCCGACTTCGGGAAATACAGGTATTGGCCTTGCTATGGTTGCAGCAGTAAAAGGATATAAAATTATTTTGGTTATGCCTGAATCAATGTCTATTGAAAGAAGAAAACTTATGGCAGCATACGGTGCGGAATTTGAGTTGACTCCCCGCGAACTTGGAATGAAAGGAGCAATTGAAAAAGCAGGTGAAATTGTTGCCGAAAACAAAAATGCATGGATGCCTCAGCAGTTTAATAATCATGCAAACATAGAAGCCCATGTAAAATTTACAGCACAGGAAATTATAGCAGATTTTCCTGAGGGAATTGATTACTTAATAACCGGTGTTGGAACTGGCGGACACATAACGGGGGTTGGCAGGGTATTGAAAGAAAAGTTTAAAGGTTTAAAAGTTTTTGCTGTTGAACCTGAACAATCACCGGTTATTTCAGGTGGAAAGCCTGGTCCTCATCCGTTGCAGGGTATCGGCGCCGGATTTATTCCTGAAAATCTCGATGTAAAAATTCTTGACGGTGCTATTACGGTTTCTAAAGAAGAAGCGTTTACCTATGCACAAAGAGCAGCAAAGGAAGAAGGTCTATTTGTCGGAATATCTTCCGGTGCATCTTTGGCTGCCGTATCAAAAAAATTAAAAGATATTCCCAAAGGTAAAAAAGTACTTACTTTTAACTATGATACAGGCGAAAGGTATCTTTCGATTGACGGGTTGTATTGAATAAGATGATATTAAAAAAAACTTTAAGTAGTAAAATAATTTACCCCGGTCTTCGGACCGGGTGAATAATTTGGCAATGCGAGGGTAGAAATATATATCATTCTTAGACATTTCTTTTTCATTCCCATTGACCTGTTATTATTATTTCAAAAGAGACTTATTCTCAGATAGCGTCTAAAAGATCAAATACTTTTCTAATCTTATCATAATTACAGCATCCTTTTGAGCATAATTATTTCCATTCGTTTAGTTTTACAACAACTATAAAATATCCTTAATAGCTATAGTAGAACAAATCTTATATCAGTTAATTTTTATTGAATTGATATGTACTTTTTTCATAATAAAAAAATGGGAAAATTCATTTGATCGTTTGCTTCTATTTGGTAATCTATCTATATTTTTCCATGATTAATAGCTCCCTAATCAATAAAAAATTTAGCAATTAACTCAGAGGTAAATGTGAAAAGTTTGTACTTATTATTTTTTGCAGCAATCTTTTCAATTGCTGTATTCGCAAATTCAAGGGAAGGTTATTACAGGTATCCTTCAATACACGGAGATAAAATAGTTTTTACTTCAGAAGGTGATTTGTGGGTAGTCGGCATCAATGGAGGAACGGCGATGAGATTGACAAGCAGTCAAGGTACAGAATCTCACGCTTCGGTTTCACCCGACGGCAAAACTATTGCTTTTTCAGGTCAATACGAGGGACCAACTGAAGTTTACACCATTCCAATAGATGGTGGAGTTCCTCAAAGGAAAACATTTGACGGCAGAAATGATGTTGTAATAGGATGGACTAATGATGGGAAAATAATTTATTCAACGACTAATTATTCAACTCTTCCAAATGTCCAGCTTTGTCTTCTTGATCCGAAAATCGGTGAAAGCAAACTAATACCACTTGCTCAAGCTAGCGATGGAGTTTTTAAGAAAAGCGAAGACACTCTTTTTTTTACCCGCCTTCCGTTCCAGGGAAGTCATACAAAAAGATACAAAGGAGGAACAGCTCAAAATATCTGGAGATATGTTAAAGGACAAAACGAAGCAGTTCCACTTACTGCTGATTATAAGGGCACAAGTAAAGACCCGATGCTTTGGAGTAATAGAATTTATTTTATAAGCGACCGCGACGGTACTATGAATTTATGGTCGATGGATGAAAACGGAAAAAATTTGAAACAGGAAACATTCAATAAAGGCTGGGATGCAAAATCGGCAACGCTGGATAATGGAAAAATAGTATACCAGTGTGGTGCTGATATTCATTTGTATGATATTGTATCCAAGAAAGATAAAGTAGTTCCGATCGAGCTGACTTCGGATTTCGATCAGGAGATGACCACGTGGGTTAAAAAGCCGATGGATTATTTAACTTCTGCACAAATTTCTCCTGATGGAAATAGAGTGGTTCTTACTGCGCGGGGACAGGTTTTTGTTGCTCCGGCTTCTCAAGGCAGGTTTGTAGAAATAACAAGAAAGTCCGGTGTAAGATACCGCAATGCACGATTTTTATCTGACGGAAAATCTTTAATAATTCAATCGGATGAATCCGGTGAAGTTGAATTTTGGAAATATCCATCGAATGGAATCGGTACCGGTGAACAGCTGACTAATGATGGAAAAGGTTTTCGCTATCAGGGTGTCCCTTCACCAAGCGGCAAAATGATTGCTTACACTGATAAGAATTACAAAATTCATATTTATGATGGAACTTCTAAGAAATCTAAAATAATTGATTCTTCACAATATGGTGGATTCGCCAATTTTAGCTGGTCACCGGATAGTAAATGGCTTGCTTATGTTTCAACAGCAGAAAATACTAATTCGCAGATTGTCATATATAATTTTTCTTCAGGCAAAAAAACTTTTATTACCGATGATAGAATAGATAGTTATAATCCGGTGTGGAGCCCTGACGGCAAGTGGATTTATTTTTTATCAGACAGAACTTTTAATTCTATTGTCGGAAGCCCATGGGGTTCCAGACAGCCTGAACCATTCTTTGACAAGACGACAAAAATTTATGCAGTTTCTCTTTTAAAGAATGAACGATTTCCGTTTGCACCGGAAGACGAATTGAATGCATCAGTTGATAAATCTAAGAATAAAGACAGTACAAAATCTAAAGGCAAAGAAAAGAACGAAAAGAAAATTGAAGTAAAAATCGATCTCGATGGAATTCAAAGCAGGGTAAATGAAGTACCAGTCCCGGTTGGAAATTATTCACATCTTTCAATGAATGAAAAAATGCTTTTCTTTACCGAACGTCCCCGTGAAACCGGTGCAAAAACAAAGCTTGAGGCACTTGAAATTAAGAATAAAGAGGCTGAGGTTAAGCCAATTCTGGAAGATATTAAGTACTATGAATTATCTAACAACGGTAAAAAAATTCTAGTGTTGAAGGGAAAAGGTATCTATGTTATTGATGCTTCGGATTCACCTGTTAAAGAATTATCTAAAAATGATGTTGACATTAGTAAATGGATTTTTTCATTTGATCCCAGGGAAGAATGGAAACAGATGTTTATCGAAGCATGGCGCCTTGAAAGAGATTTTTTCTACGATCCTAATATGCAGGGTGTTGATTATAATAAAATGATGAAAATGTATTTGCCACTTGTTAATAGAGTTAGGGATAGAGACGAATTAAACGATTTGATCGGACAAATTGTAAGTGAACTATCAGCACTTCATACATTTGTTTTCGGAGGAGACATCCGCAGGGAAGAACAGCAGATCGGAATTGGATCACTTGGCGCAATTCTTACGAAAGATGAAAAAGACGGCGGTTATAAGATAACTCATATTTATAAATCAGAACCGGATTATATTGATGAATTATCGCCACTGATGAAACAAGGAGTAAATGTAAAAGAAGGTGATGTTATTTTATCGATTAACGGAGTATCAACTTTAACTGTGCCTTCGCCTAATATTCTTCTTGAAAACCAAGTCGGCCAGCAGGTTTTGCTTCATCTAAAATCTGCAGAAAGCGGTAAAGAATATGACGCGATTGTTGTCCCTATAACTCAGAGAGATGAAGCAAATCTCCGTTATGATGAGTGGGAGTATACAAGAAGATTAATTGTTGATAAACAAAGCGATGATTCTATAGGTTATGTACATTTACGTGCGATGAGCGGGAATAATTATACCGAATGGGTTAAACAATTCTACCCGGTATTTGATCGTGAAGGTTTAATTATCGATATGCGGCACAACCGCGGCGGTAATATAGACAGCTGGATTCTAGAAAAGCTTTTACGCAAAGCATGGATGTATTGGAAAGATAGAGCTGGTGTACCCACCTGGAATATGCAGTATGCATTTAGAGGGCATTTGGTTGTACTTTGCGATGCTTTCACTGCTTCAGATGGCGAAGCATTTTCAGAAGGTTTCAAAAGGCTAAAACTTGGAAAGGTTATTGGTACCAGAACCTGGGGAGGTGAAATCTGGCTTTCCTTTGATAATCTGCTGCTTGATAATGGAATTGCCTCAGCTGCTGAAACCGGAGTTTACGGACCTGAAGGTAAATGGCTGATTGAAGGCCACGGAGTTGATCCGGATATTATTGTGGATAACACTCCGCACGAAACCTTTGAAGGAAAAGATGCTCAACTTGAAGAAGCTATAAAGTATTTGAAACAACAAATCAAAGAATATCCGGTAGTAGTTCCGCCTCCGCCAAAATATCCTGATAAAGCGGTTGATTATAACAAATAATTATTTCGGATAAATTGAATTTCTCAATTACCAGCAGGTTGAAAATATATTTAATCTGCTGGTATTTTTTTAGTGTTAAATAACTAAACTTTTAAATAAAATAATTAGTTCATGCTAAATTTTCCATCCCATCTTTAGAATTTATCTTTCTAAAAGCTTTTGTGATCTTTTTGTTACAATTAATATTTATATTGACCAATAAAAAAATGCAGTTATATGAAAAGAATTTTAATAATAGAAGATGATAAAGATATCTCGGACCTTTTAGAAATTCACTTAAAAGATCTTGAATATTCAGTAGATAAAACTTATGATGGTGCAACTGGGCTTCAATCTGCTAAATCCGGTTCATTTGAACTTATCATTCTGGATGTTATGCTTCCGAAAATGGATGGATTTGAAGTCTGTAGAGAAATAAGAAAAGCAGAAATAAAAACACCGATATTAATGCTTACCTCCAAATCTGAAGAAACCGACAAGGTATTGGGGCTTGAATTTGGCGCAGATGATTACTTAACCAAACCGTTTAGCTTACGGGAATTTATTGCGCGGGTTAAAGCGATTCTTAGAAGGGTTAATGAGTTCTCCGGTGATGGTGCCGGAAAGAAGAAACTTGTTTTCAGCAGCTTGATTATTGATACTGATAAAAGAAGGGTTCTACTTAATAATGCAACAATTGAGTTAACTCCAAAAGAATTTGATCTTCTATTACTTATGGCCTCGCATGCCGGAAAGATTTACACAAGAGAAAATCTTCTGAATTTGATATGGGGGACACAATACACCGGCTATGAACATACTGTCAATTCACATATTAACAGATTGCGAAGCAAAATTGAAGAAGATGTATCAAAACCCAAGTATATTTTAACAAGCTGGGGTGTCGGGTATAAATTTAATGATCAACTCTAAAAATGATTTCTGAATAAGGCAGTTTAATGAAAAGATTTTTCAGCTCATTATTTTGGAAAATATCTTTAACGTTTCTTCTTATACTATTAGTTATGAGTGCGGTTTATATTGTAATTTCTGTTAACACGGCAGAAATGTATTTCCAGGAGACCAGGCAGAAACTTAATAACAACATCGCTGAACACATTGCGTCCGACAGTCCGATTTTTGTAAATGATTCAGTTAACACTTCTGCGCTGAAGCGGGTTTTTCACAACGTAATGGTTATAAACCCCAGCATTGAGGTTTATCTTCTGGATACCAAAGGAAACATACTTGCATACTACGCACCTAATCATACAGTAAAATTAAAACGGGTGAATCTTGAACAGATAAATAAATATATCTCATCCGATGATAATCGTTTTCTTTTAGGTGTTGATCCGAAGAATCCTGACAGACAAAAAGCCTTTTCTGCCGCACGGGTTTATTATCACAGGGAGTTTAAAGGTTTTATATACGTTATACTAGGAGGGAAGGAATATGATAATGCTTCGCAGCTTCTTTTTGGAAGTTACATATTAAGACTCGGTTTCAGGTCGATGATAATCGCGCTGGTAATGGCTTTACTAATAGGATTTTTAGCTATAGGATTTGTTATCCGAAATATTCGCAAGATTGTAAAGGTGATTCGTGATTTTCAAAACGGTAATCTTCAAGCGAGGATTAGCTTAAGCGGCGGCGGTGAACTTAAGGAATTCGCATCGTCGTTCAACGAGATGGCTGATACAATTGTCGAAAATATAGATGAAATAAAAAGAATGGATAAGCAGAGAAGGGACCTTGTTGCAAATGTTTCGCACGACCTTAGAACTCCCATTTCAATTATTCGCGGGTATGTAGAAACGGTTCTGATAAAAGAAGACCGGCTTTCGCCAGCAGAAAGAAAACAATATCTTGAGACAATACTCAGCGGAACTGACAGGCTTCTCAATCTTGTGGAAGAATTGTTTGAGCTTTCAAAACTTGAAGCGAAAGAAAATCTTCCGGACAAAGAATCGTTTTCGCTGGCTGAACTTTTACAGGATATTCATCAAAAAAATTTGATAATTGCTGAAACAAAAAAAATAAAATTCAATTTGAACTTTGAAAATAATATTCCTTTTATAACTGCTGATATAGGAATGATGGAAAAGGTTTTTCAAAACTTACTGGATAATGCTTTAAAATTTACTCCTTCGGGAGGTGAAATAAATATCATCTTAAAAAAGAAGAATGCAAATCAAATAACGGTAGTTATTTCTGATAGTGGCGCGGGCATTCCTAAGGAGGATATACCGCATATATTTGATAGGTATTATCAAATAAAACGTGTGTCCGATGGGAAAGCAGAAGGCACCGGATTGGGATTAGCAATAGTGAAAAAGATACTCGACCTGCACTTAATAAACATTGAAGTTAAAAGTGAAATTAATAAAGGAACTTCATTCAAATTGACGGTGCCAATTAAGACAGAATAACAGGTTAAGTCGGAATCTATAAATTTAATTAGGAGTCAATTCTAAGTTAATAGCTGAATGATTTGTATCTGATAATAATGAAACTGGCTTCTCATTACTCCACGAATCCATCATTATAATAGTATATTGCTTTAAATGATTGATTCTTTTAACGATTCCGTGATATATTCGTGATTTTTAGTGATTAGATTTGAGCCATAGTTTATAAAAAATTGTTTATTAGGAAATGATAAGGTGAGAATATGAAAATGAATATGTTAATAATATTGCTTTGTCCATTACTAATAATAGGCTGTTCAGAGACTAATTCGAAGATTGACATGAAGGGTAAACTGCCTCAAGAAGAAGAAGGAATGGAAACTAGCAACTTTTGCCGGCGGATGTTTCTGGTGCATGCAGGCACCGTTTGAAAGCCTGCAGGGAGTTCAAAAAGTAATTGCCGGTTATTCCGGCGGTACAAAAAAAGATCCTACTTATGAAGAAGTTTCTACCGGGAACACTGGATATGTTGAGTCTGTACAAGTAGTATTTAATCCTGCAGTGATCAGTTATTCCGAAATTCTTGATGTATACTGGAAACAATTTGATCCTACAGATCCTGGCGGACAATTTTACGATAGAGGTTCTCAGTATAAAACTGTGATCTTTTATAATGATGAAACTCAAAAAGTAGTTGCGGAAAAATCTAAGCAGCTTCTTAATAAGTCCGGAATATTTAAAAAACCGATCGCTACTGAAATTCGTAAGTTCACAACATTCTATCCTGCAGAAAAATATCATCAGGATTATTATAAAAAGAATCCAATAAGATATGAAGCATATAGGAAGGCATCCGGAAGAGATAACTTTATAATGGCAGTTTGGGGCGACGAGAATATTGATAAATATAAAAAGCCATCTGATAAAGTAATTAAAGAGAAACTTACATCTCTTCAATATGATGTAACACAAGATGCTGCAACTGAAACTCCGTTTCAAAATAAATATTGGAATAATCATAAAGAGGGAATTTATGTTGATGTAGTTTCAGGAGAACCGCTTTTTTCTTCAACCGACAAATTTAAATCCGGCACCGGCTGGCCGAGCTTTACAAAACCGATAGATCCAAGATACCTGGTTAAAAAAATAGATAATTCATCAGGTATGCTTCGCATAGAAGTGAAAAGCAGGTTTGGCGGATCACATTTGGGACATTTGTTTAACGATGGTCCAGCTCCAACACACTTGAGATACTGCTTAAACTCTGCTGCATTAAAGTTCATCCCTAAAAATAAAATGGCGAAAGAAGGTTATGCAGATTTATTATGGCTATTCAGTTAAGAACTGTTTTTGAAATATATTATTAAACATTTATTTAATTAATCTTACTTTATTAAACAAATTTTTTAGTTGATTAAAACCTCAAAATTACTTGCCTGTATTAAACATTTATGTGCCGGATTTTACAATAATAATTATTATATTAGAAAAGAGTGGCATTTATATTTATTATTTTGTAATATTTTTACAAATATTGATATATATTTATTCTCAGCCAAAAATTATCCCTTTCAAATTTAGACTATGTGAAATTGTATACTTAGTGATTATGGTTTCGGATCTCGCAGATTAGTAATTTATAATAATACAAGGTGAGAGACATTTTAATGGAAATTACAGACACATCAAAAGTAAAAGCTCTTGAAGAAGAAAATCACAGACTAAAAATAGCTATTGAAGAATTATCGGCTTTAAACGATGTAGCCACCGCGATAACTTCTAACCAATCTGTAGAAGATGTAATTGATTTAATTGTAAGGAAGTGCATAAAACATTTAAAAGCACAGCAGACAGTTGTGATGCTGTTAGACGAAAAAGATCTTGTTAATCCTTTTCACACAATGATTAGAAAGCAGGAATCAATTTCAGATCTATTACCTTACAGGCTTGATACACAGCTAACCGGATGGATGCTTAAAAACAGAAGTCCGCTTATGATCAATGACTTTCAAAAAGATGAGAGATTTAAATTTGTTATTAAAAAAGATTTTCCTATAAACTCACTACTCAGCGTCCCGATGCTTTTGAAGGGGAAAATGGTTGGACTTTTAACTGTTTTTAATAAGCATTCGGACACCGGTTTTACGATTGAAGATCAAAGATTGTTATCGATACTCGCAGCACAATCTTCACACATTATTGAGAATGCAAGACTTTATGAAAAGGAACAAGCATTAATCAGGCTTCAAGGTGAAATGAGGCTTGCAAATGATATACAAGTAAATCTTTTGCCTAAATCACCACCAGAGATCCCCGGTTATCAAATTGCGGGTAAAAGTATACCCGCGAAGGATGTCGGAGGAGATTATTTCGATTTCATCCCTTTAAAAGAAAATCTTGTAGCTTTCTGCTTAGGGGATATTTCAGGAAAAGGAATACCTGCGGCACTTCTGATGGCCAATCTACAAGCTTCTTTAAGAGGACAAACCTTAATGGATATTCCTTGCAAAGATTGTGTAGCTTTTACTAATAAGATTCTTTACGGAAGTACCGACAGCAATAAGTACGCTACATTGTTCTACGGTGTTCTTTATCCAACAGAAAATAAAATTACTTTTTGCAATGCCGGGCACAATGAACCGATTTTGGTTGAGCAGGGGGGCGAAGTAAAAAGATTAAAAGAAGGCGGAATTGTCGTGGGTATATTACCGGAAATTACATACGACGAAAAGACAATTGACTTTCCTTCGGGAACTGTTCTGGTTGTTTATTCAGACGGTATTACCGAAGCTATGGATAGTAATGAGGAAGAATTCGGTGAAGAAAGACTTATTAACTTGATAAAAGAAAATAGGAAATTATCGGCTGCTGATTTAATCAATTTATTAATCAAAACCGTGAATGATCACGCCGGGAATGCTGAACAGATGGACGATATGACTATAGTTGTGATTAAAAGAAATTAGGTCTTAATTCCTTATTATAAATTTTCTTGTATTTTTTGTATCCTTCAAAATTTTAGCGGATAAATTACAGCAATAACATTTTTAAATTAATAACTCCTGGAAAGGAGGGAAATAAAATGTTCATGCGTTTCCTTCAACTAAAACTAAAACCGGATCATATAATTGATTTTAAAGAGTTCTATGAAAAGGATGTCTTAGATGAACTTCACAAAACACAGGGTTGTTTGTTTGCCGGATTAATAAAATCAAAACCGGAAGAGAATGAATTTATTTCATTAACTTTTTGGCAAACCCAGGAACAGGCGGAACAATACGAATCAGGCGGAGCATTTAAAAAACTTTTTGAAAAGGCTAAACCGCATTTATCAGAAACAGCCGAATGGAAAGTTCAGCTTTCTGAAAATATGGAACTGCAATACGGACCTGTTCAAGAAGAACCAGTTATTAAAAAGTACTCTGTTGCAGTTAAAAATGATGCAAGTGAAGATTTCTTAAGCCACTCTTCAAATATGTTTGTACGTATCCTTTCATTAATAATACAGGATGACAAACTGGAAGAGTTCAAGAAACTATATTCAGAAATTATAATTCCTACATTAAAATCTATAAAAGGATGCAGGTATATCTACTTGACTGAGAGTGTAAGCGAGAAAAATGAATTTATCTCGGTAACCATTTGGGACAGTAAAGAAGACGCAGATGAATATGAATCAAGCGGGAAATTTCAAAGTTTAACGGATAAGGTTAAACATACATTTTCTCAATTATACTTGTGGAAAATGTCTCTTGAAAAAGATTATGGTGGGAAAATTACAACTTCCGAAGATTTTAAAGTTGAACGTTATAATATAGTTACCGGGAAAAGCTTTCTATAAAATTTTTATCCCTTCATTAAAGCGTTTGAATGACGACAACGGAGTCAGTCATTCAATTTTATTAATTCAGGATAAAATTTTATTAAGGTAAAAAAGGAAGATTAAAATATTATTTGTACCGTATTCTTAGAAAAATAATTAAGCTTAGAACTTACCAGCAAAACTTTAGTAAATTAACAGAGAGAGACAATGATCGGTAAAACAATACTCCATTATAAAATCCTTGAAAAATTAGGCGAGGGCGGTATGGGTGTCGTCTATAAAGCAGAGGATAGCAAACTGAAACGTGAAGTTGCAATTAAATTCCTGCCGCATCATATTTCTGCAAACAAGGAAGAACGTCAGAGATTTGAAATAGAAGCGCAGGCCGCCGCTGCACTCAATCATCCTAATATAGCTACAATACACGCCATCGAAGAGTATGATAACCAATTTTTCATAGTGATGGAATATTTAGAAGGCAGTGAATTAAAAGAAAAAATAAGTAAAGGTAAGCTTAGTCTTGATGAATCGTTGGATATAATTGAGCAGATAGCTAAGGGATTGCAAGCCGCACATCAGAAAGGAATAATCCACCGTGATATTAAAAGCAGTAATATAATGATAACCCAAACCGGAACTGTAAAAGTAATGGATTTTGGTTTAGCCAAAGTGAGAGGCACCAGTCAGATAACAAAATTTGGGACAACACTTGGAACAACTGCTTACATGTCTCCTGAACAATCTAGAGGTGAACATGTAGATCATAGGACTGACATCTGGTCTTTGGGAGTAATTATGTATGAAATGCTTGCCGGACGAATGCCTTTTAAGGGAGATTTTGAACAAGCAGTAATATATTCAATTCTTAATGAAGATCCGGAATCAATAGTTTCGATTAAAGATGGAATCCCAATAAAGCTGGAACAAATAGTCAGAAAGTCTTTGATTAAAGATCCGGATAACAGATACCAAAGTATGGATGAAATAATTAAAGACTTAAAAGAAATTAAGAATAAAAAAGAAATTGCGGCTGAATCAGAGAAAGCAATTGCAGTGCTGCCGTTCGAAAATATTAGTCCGGATAAAGAAACAGATTACTTTGCGGACGGACTAGCCGAAGAATTGATAATAAATCTATCAAAGATAAAAGAAGTAAAAGTTATTGCACGAGCAAACACTTTCCAGTATAAAGAAACAAAGAAAGATTTGAAGACAATTGGAAGAGAACTCGGCGTGCAATATTTAATGGTAGGAAGTGTCAGAAAATTTAAAGATGATCTCAGAATATCAGTACAATTAATTGAAGCGGTTAAAAGCACCCAGATATGGGGTGAGACTTATAAAGGAAAATTAGCCGATATATTCGATATACAAGAGAAAGTATCGAAAGAAATTGTTGAAGCGCTTATGGTAAAATTATCGCCGGCAGAAAAAGTCAATCTTACCAAAAGGCCTACGTTAAATGCTGAAGCTTTTGATTGTTATTTGAAAGGACGAAACTTATTGTCCAGCAGAACAAAAAATAATCTTGATTTTGCAATTCTGTTATTCGAAAAAGCAGTTGAGCTAGATCCTCGATTTGCATCTGCTTATGCCGCATTGGGAGAAGCTTACGGCACAATGTATCGAGATTTCGACAGGATTGAATCATGGCTTGATAAAGCTTTGGACGTAAGTCTTAAAGCTTTAATGTATGATTCCAGTTTATCCGAAGCTTATGCATCGCTAGGGTTAGCATACTTTCGGAAAAAATGAATTGGATGAAGCATTATCGGCAACAAAGAAAGCAATTGAACTGGATCCGAAACAATGATAATGCATATTGGATCCTTTCAAGGATTTATCATACCACGGATCACGATAAAGCTGCGGTGGAAGCTTTAGAGAAATTAATATCAATAAATCCTGAATTTCTTGTTGCTTACCCCGACCTTCAAATGTATTATGAAAGATTGGGTGAAAAAGAGAAATATCAGAGTGTTCTGGAAGCTATAGTTAGAGTTTCACCGGGATATCATTATAAAACATCCGGAGGATACTTACAGAAGAATGTCGTATGCTGTAACTTTAGCAATATTGGGAGATTCAGAGAAAGCAAAAGTAGAGGGAGAAAAAGCTATAGAACTAAGTCCAAACGATCCAATAATGATGTATTACGGCGCATGCCTTTATTCCCGATTAAATGAAAAGGACCGAGCAGTTGAACTTCTTACGGATGCTGTTAACCACGGTTATGTAAATTTTGAATGGATAAGGCGAGACCCAGACTTTGAAAATATCCGTAATGAAACCGGATATATTGAATTAATGAAAGGTAAGTAGAATTAAATTTATTCTATAAGGAAAATAAAAATGATTGGTAAAACAATATCACATTATAAGATATTAGAAAAACTTGGCGAAGGTGGAATGGGCATTGTCTACAAAGCCGAGGACACAAATCTTAATAGGAACGTTGCAATAAAATTTCTTCCCCGCCAAACTGCTTTACAAGTGGAAGAAAAGGAGCGATTTAAAGTTGAGGCTCGTGCTGCTGCGGCATTAAACCATTCCAACATCGCTACTATATACGCCATTGAAGAGGTGGATAATGAAGCCTTTATTGTAATGGAATATATTGATGGTATGGAGCTTAAAGATAAGATGGCTTCCGGACCTATTAAATTAAAAGAAGCACTTGATATCGCCAGTCATATAGCTGACGGACTTAGTGCTGCGCATTCAAAAGGGATTGTGCATCGTGACATTAAAAGTAGTAATATAATGATTACCCCCGAGGGGAAAATAAAAATTATGGATTTTGGGCTCGCAAAAGTAAAAGATAGCGGGCTAACAACTAGAGTCGGGACAACTATGGGTACAGCCGCTTATATGTCTCCAGAACAGGCAAGTGGTGAAAAAGTAGATCATAGAACAGATATATGGTCACTCGGTATAATTCTATATGAACTACTGACAGGTGAACTTCCTTTCAAAGCGGACTATGAAGCAGCCTGGACATATGTTGTGTTGAATAAAGATCCTCTCAAACCAAGTGAATTAGATCGTAAAATTCCTGCTAATGTTGATTCCTTATTATTAAAGATGCTGGAAAAAGATCGTGAAAAAAGATATTCAAGTGCCGAAGAAATTATGAAGGATCTGGATAAAATTAGAGGTGGTCTGGAAGGAAATGAACAAGAAAACAAAGTAAAAGCAATCGCCGTCCTTCCTTTCAACAACATCAGCGCAGAAAAAGAAAGCGATTACTTCAGTGACGGCTTAACCGAAGAACTTATAATTAATCTTTCAAGGCTTAAAGATATGAGAGTAGTTTCCAGAACTACTTCGATGCAATATAAAGGAACAAATAAAGGGATTAAAGATATCGGAAGGGACCTAGGTGTAAGGTATATAATTGAAGGAAGCGTAAGAAAATTTCAGGATAATCTTCGTATTACGGCACAATTGATTGATGTTGAAAAAGACGCCCAGCTTTGGGCGGAAACGTATAAAGGAAATTTAGCTGACGTGTTCGATATTCAGGAAAAAGTTTCCAAACAAATAGTTGATGCTTTAACATTAAAATTAACACCGATGGAAAAAGTGGTTCTTGAAAAAAGATCTACTTTAAATTCGGAAGCATTCGATTGTTATTTAAGAGCCAGAGATTTCTTAAACAAGAGGACAAAAAATTCTATAAATTTTGCTATCCAGCAGTTTCAAAGAGCTATTGAAGTCGATCCGCGTTACGCGGGCGCTTATGCAGGATTGGGAGAGGCATACGCCACGTTATATCAATACTTTGAAAGTAGAGTTCAGTGGCTTGACAAAGCAATTGAATTGAGTCTAAAAGCAATTACTTATGATTATAATCTTTCGGATGCTTATTCGTCTTTAGCTCTTGCATATTTTTATAAAAAATCCAATGATGAAGCTTTTGAGGCGGGCAAAAGAGCAATTGAGCTTGATCCTTATAACTTTAATGGTTACTGGATTTTAGGAAGAATATATCATAGTACGGATAGAGATAAAGAAGCGATAGATCTTTTTAAAAAAGTAATCGAACTAAATCCCGAATTCTTTTCAGCATATAAAGATCTTCAAATTGCATATGACCGCGTAGGAGAAAAAGAAAAAAGAGATGAAATCCGTTCCGAATCATTAAACGTTTATCCTAAATATTTCAGACAACATCCGGATGACGGGAGAGCGCATTTATATTACGCCACAACGTTAGCTGAAGCAGATAGAATAGAAGAAGCTAAATCTGAAGCAGCAAAAGCTGTAGAGTTGAATCCTACTGATCCCCTTATGCAATATAATGTCGCATGTTTTTATGGAGTAATTGGAGAAAAGAAAACATCAATCCAGACTTTAAAAAGCGCCTTTTCTGCGGGTTATCAGGATTATGAGTGGACAAAGCGCGATAGCGATTTAGACACTATAAGGAATGAGCCGGAATATATAGAATTAATGAAGGGTAAGTAAAAATATAAAGTTATTATAAGGATTAAGGATAATCAAATGATAGGTAAAACAGTACTTCATTATAAAATTTTGGAAAAGCTCGGTGAGGGTGGAATGGGTGTCGTCTATAAAGCAGAGGACACTAAACTAAAGCGTGAGGTTGCCATTAAATTTCTGCCTCATAACATTTCTGCAAACAAAGAAGAAAAACAAAGATTTGAAATTGAAGCACAAGCAGCGGCTGCATTAAATCATCCTAACATTGCCACTATTCATGCTATAGAAGAATCAGAGAATCCCCAAGGGGGCGAAGAAGTTTTTATAGTAATGGAATATATAGAAGGGCAAGAATTAAAAGATATTATAGAGACGCATGGCAATGAGCATCTGACTTCGGATGAAGTAATCGATTATGCGGAACAGATCGCAAAGGGATTACAGGCAGCACATCAAAAAGGAATAATACACCGGGATATAAAAAGCAGTAATATAATGCTAACGAAAACCGGTACAATTAAAATAATGGATTTCGGATTGGCAAAGGTAAGAGGGACAAGCCAGATAACAAAGTTTGGTACAACACTCGGAACAACCGCTTATATGTCACCTGAGCAAGCGAGAGGAGAGCACGTTGATACGCGCACTGATATATGGTCATTGGGAGTAATTATATATGAATTACTCATGGGGAAATTTCCATTTAAAGGAGATTTTGAGCAGGCAGTAATATATTCAATCCTTAATGAAGAACCGGAATCAATTTTATTGAAAAAACCGGATGTGCCATTAAAGATTGAACAGATAACTATGAAAATGCTGGCAAAAAATATAGAACATCGATATCAAAGCGCTTCAGAGGTATTAAAAGACCTGGCGGATATAAAAGCTAAAAAGAGCGAAATTAGTTTAGAGAAAAAGACAATTGCCGTTCTGCCTTTCGAAAATATTAGTCCTGACAAGGAAGCTGATTATTTTGCAGAAGGGCTTTCTGAAGAACTCATAACAAGTTTAGCTAAGATTAAAGAGATAGATCTGGTAGCGAGAACCAATTCAATGCGATATAAAAATACTGAAAAAGACGTAAGAACAATAGGCAGAGAGTTAAGCGCACGCTATATTATGCAAGGAACAGTTAGGAAGTTTAAGGATGATTTACGAATATCTGTCCAATTGACCGATGTTTCCAGAGAAATTCAATTATGGGGAGAAACTTATAAAGGCAAAATCGCGGATATCTTTGATATACAGGAAAAAGTTTCAAAAGAAATAATTGATGCACTAAGAGTTAATCTATCGCTCACTGAAAAAGTTGTACTTGAGAAGCGTGCAACTGTAAATGCTGAAGCGTTTGACCTCTATTTACGAGCCCGGGATTTCATGTATAGACTAAGTAAAAATAATATACAATTTGCTATTCAATTATTTAAGAAGGCAATTGAAAATGATGTGCGTTATGCAAAAGCATATGCCGGACTTGGTGAGGCTTACACGTATTTATATATATACTTTGAAAGGAAAGCAGATATATTAGAGAAGGCAATTGAATCCGGTTTGAAAGCCCTAACATATGACTCCTCTCTCTCAGAAGCGTATGCCACTCTTGCTCTAGCACATTACAATAAAAATCTTATTGATGAAGCTTTGATATCGGGGCAAAAAGCGGTTGAACTTGACCCGAACAATTACATAGGACTTTGGGTATTGGGAAGAATTTATCAAAGCACTGATCGTGATGAAGAAGCAATCCAACTACTTAAAAAAGTTATTTCATTGAATCCGGAATTTTATTCAGCATATATGGACTTACGACTTTGCTATGACAGATTGGGGAAAAAAGAAGAATATGATAAATTACTTCAAACAACAATAGAGTTTTATCCAAGATTTTTATCCCAGCATCCTGATGATGCCCGAGCTCATATTCTTTATGCAACTGATTTAGCTCAAGTAGGTAAAATTGAAGAAGCAAAAGAAGAAGGGAAAAAAGCATTTGAATTGAGTCCAAATGATTCGGTTATGTTATATAATGTTGCATGTTTATACTCGCGTTTGGATGACAAAGTTTCGGCTATCGAGTATCTTAAAAATGCTCTTTCTGCCGGCTATTCAAATTATGAATGGATAAAACGGGATTCTGACTTTGATAATATTCGTAATGAACAAGGCTACATTGAATTAATGAAAGGTAAATAAATTGAATTTTATAGTAAGGATAAACAAATGATTGGTAAAAAAATTCTTCATTATAAAATAATAGAGAAACTCGGCGAAGGCGGTATGGGTGTGGTATATAAGGCCGAGGACACAAAGCTTAAACGTGAAGTGGCTATAAAATTTCTGCCACACCACATTTCAGCGAACAAAGAAGAGCGCCAGAGATTTGAAATTGAAGCCCAGGCCGCGGCAGCTCTTAATCATCCTAACATTGCAACTATTTATGCAATAGAGGAATCGGACAACCCCCAAGGGGGCAAGGAATCTTTTATAGTTATGGAATATATAGAGGGAAAGGAGTTAAAGAATATTATAGAGAAGCATAGCAATGCGTCTCTACCATTAGAAGAGGTAATTAATTATGTAACCCAAATAGCTGAAGGTTTACAAGCGGCTCATAAAAAAGGTATAACACACCGGGATATCAAAAGCAGCAACATAATGATAACGGAGTCTGGGATTGTAAAGGTAATGGATTTTGGATTGGCAAAAGTAAGAGGAACAAGTCAGATTACAAAGTTTGGTACAACACTTGGAACGACCGCTTACATGTCGCCCGAACAAACCAGAGGAGAGCATGTAGATCACAGAACAGATATATGGTCTTTGGGTGTAATATTATATGAAATGCTGACGGGGAAAATGCCTTTCAAGGGAGATTTTGATCAGGCAGTAATATACTCAATACTTAATGAAGAACCTGAACGGGTATTATCAGTCAACAAAGAAATCCCGGTTAACTTAGATCAGATAATCGGGAAAATGCTGACCAAAGATCCAAATAGCCGATATCAAAATATGGATGATTTTTTAAAAGCTTTAAAAGATATCAATGCTAAAAAAGCACAAGCCAACGATGATAACAAAACGATTGCAGTTTTACCATTTGATAATATCGGTTCTGATCAAGAAACAGACTATTTTGCTGAAGGATTAGCCGAGGAGCTAATTATTAATCTTTCAAAATTAAAAGAAGTAAAAGTAGTTTCACGAACAAACTCTATGCGGTATAAAGGATCAGAAAAAGATATTAGTACTATAGGCAGGGAACTCGGTGCACGATATATAATGGAAGGAAGTGTTAGAAAATTCAGAGAGGATTTAAGAATTTCTATACAGCTAATTGATGTTTCAGTTGGACTTCAACTCTGGGGAGAAACCTATAAAGGCAAATTAGCAGATGTTTTTGATATTCAGGAAAAAGTAGCAAAGGAAATTGTTGAAGCTCTTAGACTTAAACTTACACCTACCGAAAAAATTGTGTTGGAAAAGAGATCTACATTAAACGCCGAAGCATTTGATGTATATTTAAGAGCAAGAAACTTTTTGTATAAACTTTCCAGTCATAACATCCAATTTGCAATTCAGTTATTCAAGAAATCAATCGAGATAGACGGACGTTATGCTTCCGGTTATGCCGGGCTAAGTGAAGCATATGCAGTTCAATATTTCTATTTTGAAAAAAACGAGGAATTATTGGATAAGTCAATTGATTCCGGCTTAAGAGCTTTGATGTATGACCCTTCTTTGTCGGAAGCATACGCCGCGCTCGCATTGGCTTATTATAATAAAAAATTAAATAATGAGGCTTTTACTGCAGGACAGAAAGCAATAGAACTTGACAGCAATAATTATTCAGCTTATTGGCTGTTAGGAAGAATTTATCATGCAACCGACCGTGATAAAGAGGCTATTGAACTTTATAAAAAGGTAATCTCTTTGAATCCGGATTATTATGTTGCTTACTCAGATCTTTGTGTCAGTTATGAAAGATTAGAAAATTTTGCGGAACAGAAATTAACTCTCGAAAAATTAATGGATGTTTATCCGCGATACCTATCGCAGCATCCTGATGATGCCCGTGCTCATATATTTTATGCAATAGACTTAACTTTATCCGGGAAAATTGAGGAAGCCAAGGCAGAGGGTAAAAAAGCAATTCAACTAAGTCCGGATGATTCATTAATGTCTTACAATGTTGCTTGTTTATATTCCAGGTTAGGTGAAAAACAAACAGGGATAGAATATTTGGAGAAAGCAATAAAACAAGGCTACACAAACTATGAATGGTTAAAGAGGGATCCCGACCTTGAAAATATTCAGAATGAACCTGAGTTTATAAAACTTATGGAAGGGAAATAATCTTAAGTAAAACATATTATTAATATAAATTAAATAATTAGAACAATTGATAATTAAATAGGCAAAATAAATGGATAATGCAATCGGCAAAACAATTACACATTACAAGATAACTGAAAAATTAGGTGAAGGCGGGATGGGAGTTGTATACAAAGCGGAAGATTTAAAGCTTGGCAGAATGGTTGCAATAAAATTTTTACCATCGCATCTTGCTTCTTCTGAAGACAACAAAGCCAGGTTTATGAGAGAAGCAAAATCTGCTGCGGTTCTTAATCATCCGAATATTCTTAGCATTTACGAAATAGACGAAGAAGATTCGTCTCTTTTTTTAGTTATGGAATTTGTCGATGGAGAGACATTAAAAACCTACATACCAAAGGTAACCAAAGGGACGGGCTTACCAGTTGCTCAAGCAATTGAATGGATTGAGCAAATTGCAATCGGACTAAAAACCGCACATGATATGAATATTATTCATCGAGATATAAAGACTGAAAATATAATGATTACTAAAGACGGCAGATTGAAAATAATGGATTTTGGTCTTGCCAAACTAAAGGATCATACCGGTATAACGAAAGCAGGAACATCTCTTGGAACATTATCTTATATGGCGCCCGAACAGGCCCATGGAATGCCTGCAGATAACAGATCAGATATTTGGTCATTGGGAGTAGTTTCCTACGAAATATTAACCGGAGAACTTCCTTTCAAGTCAGAACATGAAGCAGGATTATTTTATATAATAGCAAATGAAGCTCCGGCTGCTCCAAATATGCTTAATAAAAAAGTTCCACACCAGATAGATGCAGTTGTAATGAAAATGCTTGAGAAAGAACCGGAAAAAAGATTTCAAACTGTTGATGAATTAATTAAAACATTAAATGACATTAAGAACGACATCCAGAGTGCTGTAAGCAGTGAGAAAGAAAAAGCAATTGTAGTTTTGCCCTTTGATAATATTAGTCCGGATACCGACAGCGATTATTTTACGGATGGATTAACCGAGGAACTTATTGCAAATCTTTCACGGTTAAAAAATATCAGATTAGTACCAAGAACTACATCAATGAGATATAAGGGAACGAATAAAGATATTAAAACAATCGGCAGAGAATTAGGAACAAGATATATACTTGCCGGCAGCGTGAGGAAATTTCAGGATAATCTCCGGATAACTGTTGAACTGATTGATGTAGATAAGGATTCGCAGCTTTGGGCAGAAACATTTAAAGGAAAGTTAGCCGACGTGTTTGATATTCAGGAAAGAGTATCTAAAGAAATTGTTGATGCGCTTCGACTAAAATTATCGCCTACGGAAAAAGTTGTTCTTGAAAAACGTTCTACTTTAAATGCCGAGGCTTTTGATTTGTATTTACGAGCAAGAGATTTTCTATATAGAATGACGAAAACAAATATTCACTTTGCTATTCAGCTTTTCCAAAAAGCTATTGAAGTTGATCCACGATATGCATCAGCCTATGCGGGCTTAAGTGAATCTTATGCTTATTTATTTCTGTATTTCGAAAGGAATAAAATATTACTGGATAAAGCTATAGAAGCAAGTTTAAAAGCTATGATGTACGACGCCACGCTTTCTGAAGCGTATGCGGCGCTTGCTCTTGCTCATTATAACGGAAATAACTTTGGAGAGGCAACTACAGCGGGTGAAAAAGCAGTTGAACTCGATCCAAATAATTTTACAGGAATTTGGACACTTGGAAGAATTTATCATAGCACCGACAGAGATAAAGAAGCAATCGAATTATATAAGAAAGTAATAAGTCTGAATCCCGATTTTTATTCTGCTTACCTTGACTTGCGTTCCAGCTATGAAAGATTGGGAATGAAAGAAGAATATGAAAAGACTCTTCATGGAGCTTTAGAATTATATCCAAGATATTTATCCCAGCATCCAGATGACGCACGTGCTCATATCCTTTACGCGACAGATTTAGCCCAGGTCGGTAAAATAGAGGAGGCAAAAATTGAAGGCGCAAAGGCATTAGAATTAAGCCCGGATGACGCACTGATGCAATACAATGGCGCCTGCTTTTATGCGCGTATGGGAGAAAGCAAACAAGCAATTGATTATTTACGTAAAGCTATAACAACCGGCTGGGAAAATTTTGAATGGATGAAACGAGACACAGATTTGGATTCAATAAGAAATGAACCCGAATATTTGAAATTGGTAGAAGGTAAATAGAAAAGTATATAAATCCTTTGTAAAAAATATTCAATGAAAAATATGGAAAGGCAATACAATGGCTGATATGGCTGGGAAAACAATTTCTCATTACAAAATACAAAGTAAAATAGGTGAAGGGGGTATGGGTGTAGTTTATAAGGCAGAAGACATGAAGTTAGGCAGAACCGTTGCAATAAAGTTCTTACCACCGCATCTTGCTTCTGCAGCAGAAAACAAATCAAGGTTTCTTCAAGAAGCAAAAGCCGCAGCCGCATTAAATCATCCGAATATTTTAAGTATTTATGAAATAGATGAACAGGACGGATCATTATTTATTGTGATGGAATATATTGAAGGGGAAACGTTAAAATCTTACATTGCTAATATTAAATCAGGTTCCGGTATACCATTCAATAAAGCAACAGAATGGCTGGTTCAGATAAGCCTTGGATTAAAAGCTGCTCATGATAAGAATATAATTCACCGCGATATTAAAAGTGAAAATATCATGATGACAAAAGACGGTCAACTAAAAATAATGGATTTCGGATTAGCAAAACTGCAGGGAAGTTCCGGTTTAACAAAAACCGGTACTTCGCTTGGAACTCTTTCCTATATGTCGCCTGAACAGGCACAAGGTTTGGCTGCGGATAATCGTTCTGATATTTGGTCGCTTGGAGTTGTCTTCTATGAAATGCTCACCGGTGAGACTTTATTTAAAGCCGAACATGAAGCAGCTTTATTATATCTTATAGTAAATGAGGATCCACCTGCCCCGAGTTTACTTGACCGAAAAATTCCACATCAATTAGATATGGTCGTTCAAAAAATGCTGATAAAAGATCCTGCAAAAAGATATCAAAATGCAGCAGAAGTTATTCAAGCTCTTGAAGACACTAAAACAGAAATTGAAAAATCTTCTAAAGAAATAAAGAAGAAAGCAATAGCAGTTTTACCTTTCGATAACATAAGCTCAGACAAAGAGAATGAATATTTCGGAGATGGATTAACTGAAGAACTGATTGCTAATTTGTCGAGACTTAAAGAGATGCGAGTTATTTCCAGAACAACCACGATGCAGTATAAAGATACTAAGAAGGATATTAAAACTATTGGAAAAGAATTAGGTGCAAGATATATAATGGAAGGTAGTGTTAGAAAATTCCATGATGATTTAAGGATAACAGCACAGTTAATCGATGTTGAAAGCGACGAACAACTATGGGCAGAAACATATAAAGGAAAGCTTGCCGATATTTTTGATATCCAGGAAAAAGTAGCAAAGCAGATCGTAGATGCTTTAATGGTGAAATTGACTCCTACGGAAAAAGTGGAATTAACAAAACGACCGACATTAAACGCTGAAGCTTACGATTATAATTTACGCGCAAGGAATTATCTATACAGGCAATCAAAGAACAATATACAATTCGCAATTCAATTTTTTGAAAAAGCTATAACCCTTGACTCGCGCTACGCCGAAGCATATGCTGGTATGGCTGAGGCATATGCCATACGATACGCCTACTTTGAACGAAAAGATACATGGCTGGATAAAGCCTTAGAGTTAAGTTTAAAAGCCATAATGTACGATTCAACTCTTTCCGAAGCTTATGCAGCGTTGGGCCTTTCCTATTTCTATAAAGGTACATTTGATGAAGCATTAGTTGCAGTTCAAAAAGCTCTTTCACTTGATCCGAATAACTTTTTCGGGTATTGGATTCTGGGAAGAATTTATTTCACAACAGACAAGGACAAAGAGGCAATTGAACCTCTTAAAAAAGTAATTGAACTTAATCCTGAGTTTTATTCAGCTTATATCGACTTGAGAATGGTTTATGAAAAATTGGGAGATAAAGATAATCTAAATGAAATCATCAAAACCACTCTTGATTTCTTCCAACAATATTTAGAACAAAACCCTGATGATGGAAGAGCGAGAATATTATATGCCAGTGCGCTTTTATTTGTTGAAAAGATTGAAGATGCAAAAAAAGAAACTGCCATGGCTTTGGAATTAAGTCCTAATGACAACGTAATGCTGTATAATGCGGTTTGTCTGTACTCAAGGATAGACGACAAGAAACGGGCAATTGAAACTCTGCGAACTATTATCGCATCCGGTTTTGAACATTACGATTGGATCAAAAGAGACCCAGATCTTGACAATTTAAGGACCGAACCGGAATACTTAGAGCTAATGAAAGATAAATAGGAATATGAATTATGAATTAAAAAATATGGTGGAACAGGCGGATAAGCTGCACCAGGTTAGGAAAAAAGATTTGCAGCCCGGCGATGAAGTTAAATTGAGAACGAGAAATTCTATATACTCAATTAGAGTGGATGAAGATGGAAGCTATATAGTTTCGGGGGGATGGTTTGATAAGATGGCGATATCTCCGGTTAAAACAACAATAACAGGATGTACCTGGGGCGGAAGCGTAATTAAGACAGATATAGTTGCTGCATGCGGATTATTTTTAGAATTTGGTAATCGTCTGTTGACGAGTACAATACAAGAAATTATATACTTCCCGAGAAGTATAAAAAACTGATGGTCCGGCGGATCCGGACCAAACTAATTAAACAAATTTCATTTAATAATAAATCATTTTGAATTTAGAAAGGAAATCATTGCTGATTCCTTTTTTATTTATATTACCTAAATACCCTGACATTTAATTGAGGTGGAATTATGACCGGTGAAAATATTCTTCATTATAAAATTATCGAAAAACTGGGTGAAGGTGGAATGGGTGTAGTTTATAAAGCTGAAGACGCAAAACTAAAACGTGAGGTTGCAATAAAGTTTTTACCGCATCATGTTTTAACTAATGCCGAAGAAAAACAGCGCTTTCAAATAGAAGCACAGGCAGCTGCTGCGCTTAATCACCCAAATATAACAACTATATACTCAATCGAAGAATCAAATAACGATATCTTCATAGTTATGGAATATATAGACGGTGTTGAATTAAAGGAGAAAATAAACAAAGCGATTTTACCGATTGATGAATCAATAAAAATCATTGAACAGATAGGTGAAGGATTAAAAGCAGCACATCAAAAAGGAATAACACATAGAGATATTAAAAGCAGTAATGTTATGATAACCCAATCCGGACAGATTAAAATAATGGACTTCGGACTTGCCAAGGTAAAAGGAGTATCACATATAACAAAAATGGGAACCACATTAGGAACAACTGCTTATATGTCGCCTGAGCAAGCAAGGGGTGAACATGTTGATAAGAGAACTGATATTTGGTCATTGGGTGTAATCGCATTTGAATTATTAACTGGTAAATTGCCTCATGCGGGTGAATTCGAGCAGGCAATTATTTACTCAATATTAAATGAAGAGCCGAAATCGCCGGCGTCAATAAGAAAAGATGTGCCGCTAAAGCTCGAACAAATTACTATGAAAATGCTTAAGCAAGAAACAAAGAATCCAGGTACCAGGATATCTCTGAGTTATTAAGCGACTTAAATGAATTAAAGTTTAATGGTAAGAACTCGAATAAAAATGAAGACAAAAAGACAATAGCAGTTTTGCCTTTTGAAAATATCAGTCCGGATAAAGAGGCAGATTATTTTGCCGATGGACTTGCAGAAGAGCTTATCACTAATTTATCAAAGATAAAAGAAATCAAGCTGATCGCAAGAACCAATACAATGAGATATAAAGGAACAGATAAAGATATTAAAACTTTGGGAAGAGAGTTAGGTGCACGTTATATAATGCAGGGCAGTGTCCGGAAATTTAGAGAAGACTTGAGAATTTCTGTTCAGCTGATGGACGTATCTCAAGAGAGCCAGCTTTGGGGAGAAACATTTAAGGGTAAACTTGAAGATGTATTCGACATTCAGGAAAAAGTTTCAAAGGAAGTTACTGCAGCATTAAGAGTAAATTTATCTTTGTCCGAAAAGGTAGGTTTGACAAAACGCTCAACAATAAACGCAGAAGCTTTTGATAATTATCTTAGAGCAAGAGACTTTCTTTACAGATTGACAAAAAACAATGTTTACCTTGCGATTCAACTATTCAACAAAGCTATTGACTTAGACACAAGATACGCAGCAGCACATGCCGGTTTAGGAGAAGCATATGCAACTCTATATCAATATTTTGAAGCTAATGATCAATGGCTTGATAAAGCAATAGAATCCAGTCTTAAAGCATTAATGTACGACCCAACATTGAGTGAGGCTTATACAGCGTTAGGCCTAGCTTATTTTGATAAAAAACAATTAGACGACGCTGTAACATCATCACTAAAAGCTATAGAACTTGACACAGAAAATTATATCGCTTATTGGATTCTCGGAAGGATTTATTACTCAACAGACCGTGAGCAAGAGGCGATTCATCAATTTAGAAAGACAATTTCACTGAATCAGAATTTCTATAATGCTTATAACGATCTTATAATGGTTTATGAAAGAAATAATGATAAAGAAAATTTACAAAAAACTTTAGATGAGGCACTCCAAATAATAGATGACTATCTTGCTAAATATCCTGATGATGCGAGGGCACATATGTATCACGCTATTCACCTTGCTCAAGTTAATCGAAATGAAGAAGCAAAAGCAGCTGGGAAAAAGGCTTTGGAATTAAATCCAGGAGATTCTCTTATGATGTACAATGCAGCGTGTTTATACTCGAGATTGGGAGATAAAAAACTTGCTCTCGATACTTTAAAAGATGCTGTAGCTGCCGGACAGAAAGACTTCGATTGGATAAAAAGGGATCCGGATCTTAATAATATAAGAAGTGAACCAGAATATATTGAATTAATGAAAGATAAATAATAAATATTTTCTAAATCATAACAGAATTTATTAAAGGAATGAAAATGATAGGACAAACAATACTCCATTATAAAATACTGGAAAAACTTGGTGAAGGTGGGATGGGCGTAGTTTATAAAGCGGAGGACACAAAATTAAAAAGGGAAGTAGCAATAAAATTTTTACCGCATCATGTTTTAACAAATGCGGAAGAAAAGCAGCGATTTGAAATAGAAGCTCAAGCCGCTGCCGCTCTAAATCACCCTAATATTTCGACTATTTATTCAATTGAAGAATCAAAAGATAATATTTTTATTGTAATGGAATATATAGACGGTATTGAATTAAAACAGAAAATCAGCAAAGGAATACTCCCGATAGAAGAATCGTTAAATATAATTGAACAGATAGGAGAGGGGCTAAAGGCAGCACACAGGAAAGGAATAATCCACAGAGATATAAAAAGCAGCAATATAATGATAACACAATCCGGTCAAATAAAAATAATGGACTTTGGATTGGCAAAAGTAAAAGGAGTATCTCACATAACAAAGATGGGAACCACACTTGGAACAACCGCATATATGTCCCCCGAACAGGCGCATGCGATTCCTACAGATCAAAGGTGCGACATCTGGTCTTTTGGTGTAGTTATTTACGAGCTTTTAACAGGCGACCTGCCTTTTCAAGCAGAGCATGAAGCCGGCCTGATTTATTTAATTCTAAACGAAGAACCACCTGCTCCAAGTGCATTGAATAGAAAGATACCTAAGCAAATTGATGATTTTGTCCAAAAGATGATGCAGAAAGACAGGGAAAAAAGATTTAATAATATTGATGAATGTTTAAATGAACTAAAGGCTATAAGAACAGGTGCAGTTATTAATGCCGCTCAAAAATTAAAAAAATCTATAGCGGTTCTTCCCTTTGATAATATAGGCTCCGAAAAAGAAAATGAATATTTTGGTGACGGACTTACCGAAGAATTAATTGTAAACCTTTCAAAATTGAATGAGATCGAAGTAGTTTCAAGGACTACTTCAATGGCTTATAAAGATGCAAAGAAAGATACAAAGACAGTCGGCAGAGAATTGAATGTTCGCTACATACTTGAAGGAAGTGTCAGAAAATTTCACGATAACATCAGAATAACTGTTCAGCTGATAGATGTTGAAAGCGACAGGCAGCTTTGGGCTGAAGCTTACAAAGGAAAGCTTGAAGATGTATTTGATATACAGGAACAGGTCTCCAAGCAAATAGTTGAAGCACTTATGTTAAAACTCTCCCCGAAGGAAAAAGTTGTACTTACAAAACGCGCAACTATGAATGCAGACGCATTTGACTGCCATTTGAAAGCAAGAAATTATCTTTACAGGAGAACTAAAACAAATATTGAATTTGCAATTCAGCTTTTCCAGAAGGCAATTGAGCTTGATCCAAGATATGCTTCTGCTTATGCAGGGCTTGGTGAAGCTTATGCAACTCTTTATCATGATTATGATAATAAGGAAATCTGGCTTGATAAGGCCATTGAATCTGCCTTTAAAGCTTTAATGTACGATCCTACCTTATCTGAAGCTTATGCTGCACTTGGATTGGCATACTTCAGTAAGAAGTCTATTGATGAAGCAATAACTTCCACCAATAAAGCTATAGAACTTGATCCCTCAAATTTTGTAGCCTATTGGATTCTTGGATGCATATACCATGCTAATGACAGAGACAATGAAGCACTTGAAATGTATAAAAAAGCTGTTGAACTTAATCCCGATTTTCATACTGCATACGGAGGATTAAGAATGGTGTATGATTCAATGGGTGATGAAGAAAATCGCAATAAAACTGTTCAGAAACTTCTTGAAGTTTATCCGAAGTATTTGTCAAAAAATCCTGATGATGCCCGCTCACATATTTATTTTGCTATTGATCTTGCTATGGTTGGCAGGAACGAAGAAGCAAAAGTACAAGCTGCAAAAGCACTTGAGCTTAGTCCAGGTGACTCATTAATGTTTTACAACGCGGCTTGCTGTTATGCAAGAATGAATGAGAATAAGCTAGCCATAGATGCTTTAAGAAAATCTATGAATGCCGGACTTGAAGATATTGAATGGACAAAAAGAGATCCGGATCTAGAAGGACTTCATAATGAACCTGAATTTATTGAATTAATGAAGATAAAATAATTTAATAGGCAAAGAATATGATAGGTGAAACGATACTTCACTACAAAATAATAGAGAAATTAGGCGAAGGCGGAATGGGTATAGTTTACAAAGCCCATGATACAAAACTAGATAGAACTGTCGCACTGAAGTTTCTTCCAAATTATCTGGCAAGTGATGCAAATGAAAAAGAACGCTTTTACCATGAGGCCCGTGCCGCAGCTTCATTAACTCACCAGAATATTGCAGTAATATATGAAATAAATGAACATGATGATAAGATATTCCTTGCCATGGAATATGTTGAAGGAAAAACCTTAAAAAAGCTTGTTGAGCAGGAAAGCGAATCACTCACAATTAAGAAGGTGCTTGAAATAGCTATTCAAGCATGCGAAGGATTGGCAGCTGCACATGAAAAGGGAATTGTCCACCGTGATATAAAATCCGATAACATTATGCTTACGCCTAAAGGCCAGGTAAAAATAATGGACTTCGGATTAGCAAAAATAAAAGGTGCATCAAAACTTACACAGGCAGGTTCTACTGTCGGTACTGCCGCATACATGTCTCCCGAACAGGCGCAGGGAGAAGAAGTTGACGCTCGTTCGGATATTTTCTCATTCGGTATTGTGCTTTATGAATTGCTGACTGCACATCTGCCTTTTCGCGGCGAACATCAGGCAGCACTTCTTTATTCTTTAATAAACGAAGATCCTCCACCGCTGGCAAGATTCAATGATAAAGTAACTCAAGATTTAGAGCGTATCGTTTTTAAAGCAATGGCAAAGGATAAAGACGAACGTTATCAGCATGTTGATGATATGATGGCTGATCTTAGACGCGAGAGAAAAAATCTTGAATATGCAAGAGCCGGTTATGCTAAATCTTCTACAATTGCTCAGCCTGTTATTACAGAAACAAAAAGACCGGATCAATCTCAGCCAATTAAAACTGCCGGAAAAACATTTCCTATAAAAACAGTTATTGCCTTATCATTTGTAATTATACTAGTAATTGCATTTTTAATTTTTAATCCATTTAAAGTCCAGGTGACGCAGAATTCTGCGGTAGCGAAAGAGAACAATTCTTTAGCAGTTATGTACTTTCAAAATATTCCCGATCCCGCGGATAAAAATCACACCGGCGATATGCTGACCAACTTATTAATTACTTCTCTTTCACAGGTTAAAGGACTTGATGTAATTAGCAGGGACAGGCTTCTGGAAATTGAAAAGGATCTGGGTCAAACCAATACAAAGGAACTTTCTCCTTCTCTTTCAATAAAAATTGCAAAACAGGCAGGTGTAACAACAATGCTAACCGGAAGTATTTTGCAAATGTCTCCCAAGCTTGCGGTTACAACAAACCTTGTTAATGTTCAAACCGGGAAAGTAATAGGCTCTCAGCAGTTAACAAATTTTAGCCAAAGCCAGATATTTAATCTTGTAGACAGCCTTTCCTTTTTAATTCAGAATGCTTTACAGGTTTCTTCATCTTCTACAGAAAATGTAAAGTCAGTAGCTGATGTGACAACAAAATCTCCAGAAGCTTATCGAGCTTATGTAGAAGGGCTTAATCTTAATGAAAAGCTTTTCTGGAAAGAGGCAAACTCTGCATATGAAAGGGCAGTTAATCTCGACCCGAATTTTGCAATGGCATATTATCAATTGGCAGGTACCCAGTATACACTTGGCGAAAAGGAAGCTGGACTAAAATCTTTTCAAAAAGCAGTTGATCTTGCCGGTAATGCTACTAAAAGGGAACGGCTCCTAATTCTTGCCACAAATTACGACGTTCAGAATAATCCAAGAAAAGCAATTGAAGCATATAGCCAGCTAATTCAACCATACCCCCACTCAATTAGTGCCTATATTTCCATTTTTAACATATATTCACGTGAACTTTTTGACGCTCAAAAAGGAAACGCAATACTTCGTGAAGGTGTGAAAGTAAATCCAAATGCAAAAAATATCTGGAATTTATTAGCATACTCTTATGCGTATCTTGGAAATAAACAGGATGCGCTTGATGCTGTAAACAAGTACATTAGCCTAGCCCCGGCCGAACCTAACCCTTACGATACAAAAGGTGATATATATGCCTGGTTTATGGATTATGATTCAAGCCGGGTCGCATATGAGTATTCAACCTCACTTAAGAATGATTTTGATGCTTATAAAATCGGGTCTTATGATTTGCTTAACCAAAGTTACAATGATGCTGAAAGGAATTTCCAAATGTCCGGGTATTCAATTGGCCTTTCATTGGCAGGCGGCATTACTACCAGAATTTCATTACCGCTTGTTGAAATTGAAAAAGGACAAATTAAAAATGCTGAAAACAAATTAATTGAAATCCTAAAATCCAAGCTTTTACCAGGTGAAAAAGAATTTGTATTGTACCAATTGATTCATTTATGTTATGAATCATCGCAATTTTCTCAAATGTTGAAATATGCCAAAGAAGTTTCGTCCGAGCTCCATAAAAATCCCAGTGACAAAATATATGGACGGGACTATGTTGCCTGGGCGTTAGTTAAAAACGGAAGAACATCTGATGCGGAAAAACTTGTTAATAAAATAGAGGAAGAGGTCGCGGGAACATATCCTTCACTTCAGTTGACTGCTGATTATATTTATGCGCTCATAACTTTTGAAGAAGGTAAATATGAAGATGCACTTCAAAAATTTAAAAAAGCGATACAGGTACTGCCGCCGAATCACGAACCAAATATATTTTATGCAATTTGTCTGCTACAGACTGATCAAACTGTAGATGCAATTAATGAATTACAACGTCTTTCACAATGGTCGAGTACAAATGATTTATACATTATTGGTTCATTACCGGGAGAAGTGACATACTGGCCCATTCAGTCGGTTAAAGCCCATTACTGGCTGGGTGTTGCCTACGAACAGCAGGGTAAAAAAGAAAAAGCAATTAGTGAGTACAAAAAGTTTTTAGACATCTGGAAAGATGCAGATTTTAATTCTCCTGAAATAAAAGATGCAAAAGTAAGATTGGCAAAATTAAAATAGAATATGGCTATCATATCGACGAGTCCGGCAACTCCCGGATGAGGAGATATCTTTTACAATTAGAGAGAAAAAGATTTCTCACCTCACTTTCGTGGGGATTCGAAATAACAAAATTAAAAATAAAATTCGAATGAAAAATTATGATTGGTGAAACCATACTACATTACAAAATATTAGAAAAACTCGGCGAAGGCGGAATGGGAGTAGTTTATAAAGCCGAAGACATCAAACTTAAAAGAATAGTTGCTTTAAAATTTTTGCCTTCACATATTACTTCTTCCAAAGAAGATCTAGCAAGATTTAACCAGGAAGCACAGGCAGCAGCAATTCTTAATCATCCGAATATTTGTACTGTATATGCGATTGAAGAATCTGATAATCAGCAGTTTATTTCAATGGAGTATATAGACGGCACTACATTAAGTAAAAAAATCTCTGATTCACCCTTAAAAGTAAATGAAGCAGTATCATATGCAATTCAAATCGGTGAAGCTCTTCAAGAGGCTCACAGCAATGGTATTGTTCACCGTGATATAAAAACCGAAAACATAATGGTCAATTCAAAGAATCAAATTAAAGTTATGGACTTTGGTTTGGCTAAGCTGAAAGGATCAATAAAGATAACCAAAGGTTCAAGTACTGTCGGTACGCTTGCTTATATGGCTCCAGAACAAATACAGGGCGGGGAAGTGGATGCACGTTCCGATATATTTTCATTCGGAGTTGTCTTATTTGAAATGCTTACCGGCATTCTTCCGTTTAAAGGCGAACACGATGCTTCAATAATGTATTCAATAATAAATGAAGAACCTGATTCACTTCAAAAATATTTACCTGATGTGAGCTCTGATCTTATGCACATAATAAACAGAGCATTAGAGAAAGACCCTGAAGACAGATATCAGTCAATGAAAGATATTGTTATTGAGTTAAGAAGATTACAAAGGCATACCGGCGATGTTTCGAGAAAAATGTTAAAGGAAATTCAAACCTCTTCAATAACTAGTGAAGAAGTTCAAACTGAACCTGCTGCATTACAAAAGGAAGAGAAAAAATATGGTAAGATTAAATCTTCACCTAAAAGTAAGAATAAACTAATATTTATTTCTTCAGCTGCAGGAGTAATTATTATTTTGATTATTGGATACTTGCTGATGTTTAATAAAAGTTCTGCACCGGCTGTAGGAAAATCGATTGCCGTCCTTCCGTTTAAAAATATGAGTCCCGACAAGAGCGATGAGTACTTCAGCGACGGAATAACTGAGGATATTACAGTAGAACTTTCACAAATTGGTGATTTGAAAGTAATAGCAAGAAACGCAGTGATGAAATACAAAAACAGCGATGCAAGCATTAAGGAAATTGGCAGCGATTTGGGAGTTTCTTCGTTGCTTGAAGGAAGTATTCAGAAAGAAGGAAATGAAGTAAGAATTGTTGCACAGCTGGTTGATGTAAATACAGGAGAATATCTTTGGGCGGGCACTTACGACAAAGAATTAACTCAAATATTTGCTATTCAAAGCGACGTGTCTAAGCAAATTGCGAATGCACTAAAAGCAAAACTTACTCCCGAAGAAGAATCGAGGATTAATCAAAAACCTACGGATAATATAACCGCCTACCAGTATTATCTTAAAGGGAGGGAATATTATTACAGATACAAAAAAGATGCTAATGAAAACGCAATATCGTTATTTAAACAAGCCCTGGAACTTGATCCTAACTATGCTTTAGCATATGCCGGTTTAGGCGATTGCTATGGGCAGCGCGTGCAAAAATTCGGTTTCCCTGATGTTTGGAACGACTCGGCGATAGCTGTCAGCAAAAAAGCAATTTCAATCGATCCGGGAATTGCCGAAGGATACAAGGCGCTGGCACTTGCCCAATTTAATAAAGGATGGATGAAAAAATCTGTAGAAACGAACATGGAGGCAATTAAAGCAAATCCTAACTATTGGCCTGCAGTGGGCAATGTTGGTGCATGCTATTTATATTTAGGTGAATTGGCTAATGCAGTAAAATGGGACATGAAGTCAGATAAATTAAATCCCACTGGTGCATTCGGATATTCGCTGCTTGCGGAAGTTTATAGGCTTTTAAACGATTATAAAAATGCTGAAAAGAATTTAAATATAGCATTAAACCTTCAACCTGATTTAGTCCCGGCTTATGAAACATACAGCCAATTACATTTTAACCAGGGAAATTATCACCAAACCATAAAAGATTGCGAAAAGGTTTTTGCAATTACTCAAGATGATCCTCCTGCAAATCTTGCTATAGCCGCGGCATATATTAACTTAGGAAATTATGATAAGGCTGAAGAATTCCTTAAACAAATACCTGCCGGCAGCGTATTCAAAATTGAATCTGATATTTTTTCTGCATACATAAGTAAAAAGAAATATCCGGGGAAAAATATTAATAGTATAATTGAACCTGCAGAGCAAAAGTTAAGAAAATACATTTCAAATGGTGATGAATTTAATCCTGACATTATAAATATGTTCTATATAGAACTAGTCAAAGGAAATAAAACGGAAAGTTATAAATGGCTTAATAAAGCCGTTGATGTTGGCTTTAGAGATTACAAAATGCTTCTTAACATTCCTCTCACTTCGAATATTCGAAATGAAAAACAGTTTGAAGTTATAATCCAAATCATAAAAGAAAAAGTAAAGGAGCAGCAGGATATTCTGGCATCGATGAAAAATTAACAATTATGTCCAATGCAAATATCCGATTGAAAAATTAATAGTTTTTATAGAATTATAAAAAGGAGAGTAACTTTATGAAGTTAATTAAAAATACCGCGTTTATAATTCCGATACTTTTAATCATGCTGATAACTGGCTGCGGTTCAAGGGGGCTGTCGCCTCGAGAAGGATATATTAATGTAACAGGCGGAAAAGTCTGGTATAAGATTGTTGGCAAGCGGAAATAAAACTCCTCTTGTGCTGCTGCATGGAGGGCCGGGAGTACCCAGCTATTATTTAAAACCGATGGCTGCTTTATCTGATGAAAGACCTGTAATTTTTATTGATCAACTTGGATGCGGCCGGTCAGATAGAATACAAGATACATCGTTAATGACCATAGGAAGTTATGTTAAGGAATTAAAAGAAATTCATGACGCGTTAGGATTAAAGGACTTTTATCTATTCGGTCATTCATGGGGAACTATGTATGCGGTTGAATATTATTTTGCTCACCCTGAGGGTATAAATGCTTTAATTCTAAGCGGTCCAGCACTTGATGCAAAAAGATGGGCGAAAGACGCTGATACATTAATTGCAACATTACCGGATTCAATTCAGCAGGCAATACACGAGAATGAAAAGAAAGGGACTTATGATGCACCGGCATATAAAGCAGCTATGGACTATTATTATAGTCTTTACCTTGCAAGAAAACAGCCATGGTCTGCGGATATTGACAGTGCATTCTCTCAAACCGGCGAAAATGTATATATGCATATGGACGGGCCAAGTGAATTTACACTTACAGGAAATTTGAAAGATTATGATGCTACTGGAAAACTAAATAAAATAAAAGTCCCGACTTTGTTCATGGGCGGCCAGTATGATGAAGCAAGGCCGGAATCGGTAAGGTATTATGCTAGTTTGATCCCTAATGCTCAAGTAGCAATAATACCCGATGCAGGGCATTTATCAATGCAGGATAATCCCGCTGTGAATAATGAAGTAATAAGAAATTTTTTGAATAAGATCGACAAAGAATAATAAAAATATATTTTTAATATTAAACTCATATAACAGAAATGTGAAATGATTGGCTCAACTATATTACACTATAAAATTTTAGAGAAACTAGGTGAAGGCGGAATGGGTGTTGTGTATCTTGCTGAGGATACAAAACTTGAAAGAAAAGTTGCCTTAAAATTTTTACCACGTCATATTGCCTCAAACTCAGAAGAAAAAGAAAGATTTAAGATAGAAGCAAAAGCTGCAGCCTCATTAAATCATCCAAACATTGCTACAATTCATGCTATTGAAGAATCCGGTGATGATACATTTATAGTAATGGAAATTATAGATGGGGTTGAGATAAAAGACAAAATAAAATCAGGTTCAATTCCTACTAACGAAACAGTTAATATAGCAATTCAAATAGCGGAAGGATTAGAAGCTGCCCACAAAAAAGGAATCGTACACAGAGATATAAAATCTCAAAACATAATGTTTACGGTAGATGGTAAAGTTAAAATAATGGACTTCGGCCTTGCAAAAATTAAAGGAGGTTCACAGTTAACGAAAATTGGAACTACAATTGGAACCGTTGCCTATATGTCTCCCGAACAAGCAAAAGGAACAGGAACAGATTATTCTACTGATATTTGGTCCTTCGGTGTGGTACTTTATGAAATGACGACGAATGTACTTCCATTCAAAGGGGAATATGAACAGGCAATTATGTATTCAATTCTGAATGAAGATCCTAAACCTGCATCTAAATTAAATCCTGAAGTACCCGAGCTGCTGGACAAAATTATTACAAAATGCTTGATGAAAAATCCAAAGCTCAGATTTCAGAATCTTGATGAACTAATAATCGACCTGAGAAAAATAAATGATGATAAAATAAAAACCGAAGAAAAAACGCAGCTAAGAAGAATTGCAATATTACCGTTTGTAAACGTCAGCGGAAGTCAACAAAATGACTATCTTGGATTTGCTTTAGCTGATCAGGTAATCGGTGCGATAACGTACTTAAAAAATATTTTGGTTCGTCCGTCTGCATCAATTCGTAAATATATGAACACGTTTGTAAATCCGAAAGATGCTGGCTCGGAATTAAATGTGGACTATCTGCTTACAGGGAACTTCCTTAAAGTTGATGAAAAAATAAGACTTAATATTGAACTTGTAGAAGTTAAAACAGAAAATATGGTTTGGCGTACTCCAATAGAAGTTGATTTCCATAACGCTTTTGAGCTTCAGGATATTGTAGCACAAAGGGTGGTTCATGGACTAAATGTTCAATTTTCCCAAAAAGAAATAAACAGAATTAGAAAGGATATACCTGATAATCCTTTAGCGTATGAATACTATCTTCGCAGTCTTTCATACCCCTCAACGAATGAGGGTGATGTACTTGCAAATGAAATGCTGAATAGATCTATTCAGGTGGAACCAAATTATGCTCCGGCATTTTCTGAACTTGGTTTTCGTTTACATAGGATTGGAAGTTATGGATTAGGCGGCCCGTCTATACTGAGCAAGGCGGAGCAGGCTTTCGAACACGCATTATCGTTAAATGATGAACTTCTAGGAGCCTTATTTCAATTATCTACTCTTTATGTTGAAACAGCAAGAATCGAGAAGGCGGTTGAACTGGTAAGGAAAATGTTAGCTATAAATCCAAATAATGCATCGGCTCATCTTTCTTTGGGTTATCTTTTTCGATATGGAGGAATGCTTGAAGAGTCTGAAAAGGAGTACGATCAGGCTCTATCGCTTGACCCGGGAAACCCAAGATTTCGCTCTGCTGGTGTAACTTATCATCACCTTGGTAAATATCAAAAAGCTATAGAGGCTGTTAATTTAGACAAAGGAAGCTCATATTCTCTTATTGAAATAGGAATAATTCAACATCATCAAAACCAGGAAGAAAGTGCAATAACAACCTGGGAAAAACTGATCGCACAAGAATCAAAACCCGGATTTTATTCATATTACGGCAAATCTATGAAAGCTCTTGCTGAAGGTAAGAAAAATGATGCAAAAACTACAATCGCCGAATTTGAGGAAACAAAACCCTCTGACGGTGAGCTATGGTATTATATTGCGGTAACATACGGATTACTTGGCGATGCAGATAGTACGGCAAGAGCACTGGAGGAAGGACTGAGTCGCGGATATTTTAATTATCCGATCATTGCTTCAAATTCTTTCTTTGATTTGGTAAGAAGTTCAAGTCAATTTCAACGCGTTTTAGAAATGGCTAGAATACGACATGAAAGTTTCAAGAAACAATTTTTTCTCAAATAAATTTGTAACAAGTTATAATTCGCATAACTATAGTTCATTAGAAAGACATAAAATTATAAGGCGAACCACTTAGATCATAGCTCGGCCTAGCCGAGGCAAGCCTTGACCAATAAGAAAGAGATCTAAATATGAGCTTTTTAGAAGTGCAAATAATATTGCACTACCGCATACTTGAAGAATTGGAGCGGAGCGAACATGTCCTCAGTACCCGAATAAATAAATTGGATGGTATAATATGATTAACGAGACAATCCTTCATTATAAAATAATTGAAAAACTAGGTGAAGGCGGAATGGGCGAAGTCTATAAAGCCCAAGATACCAAACTCGACCGCTTTGTTGCACTTAAATTTCTTCCTTCTCAAATGACAGCATCTGAAGAAGATAAAGCAAGATTCATTCAAGAGGCTAAGGCAGCATCTGCAATGAATCATCCGAATGTCTGTACTATTTATGATATCCAGGATAATAACGGACAATTGTTTATTGTAATGGAATATGTTGATGGTAAAACTTTAAAAGATAAAAAAGATTCTATTTCCGAAAAACAAATACTGGAAATAGGAATTCAGGTAGCGGAAGGATTGGCAGCAGCACATGAAAAGGGAATAGTTCATCGCGACATAAAGCCGGAAAACATTATGATCCGCAAAGACGGAATCGTTCAGATAATGGATTTCGGTTTAGCTAAGCTGAGAGAAACTTCGGGAGTATCAAGATTAACCAAAGCCGGCACAACAATGGGAACGATGGGTTATATGTCTCCTGAACAAGTTCAAGGATTAGATGTTGATCACCGGTCGGATATATTTTCACTCGGTGTTGTGCTTTATGAATTGCTTACTGGAGAACCTCCGTTTAAGGGAGTACATGAAACAGCCATAATGTACGAAATAGTAAACGTTGATCCCACACCAATCTCAACAATAAAAGAAGGAATTGATCCTGAGTTGGATAGGATAATTTTGGAATGTTTGGAGAAAGATAAAGAAGACAGATGTCAGTCAGCAAAAGAACTTGCAAAAGATTTAAAGAAGGTTAAAAAATCCTCGAGTACAAGAAAAAGCAGAGTTTATAATGTTGACACTTCTGAGATGAAGGCAGGAAACGTTCATTCTCAGGTTTCCAAATCTTCCGGTGCTTTTTCAGTTGAGGTATTAAATCATAAATTCGATTTGACAAAATTATTTAAACTGAAATATATCCCCTGGATTATTACGGTAATATTTTTTGGCGTTATCATTTTTTTACTGGTTAATAAAACGACTGTATCAAATAATGAATTTGTGAAGTTCCAACAGCTCACAGAGCAATCAGGTGAAGAATTATATCCTGATATTTCTCCGGACGGTAATTACATAACTTACACAAAATCAGTCGAAGGTTTTCAGCATATCTTTCTGCAGCGGATTGGCGGCGGCAATGCAATTGATTTAACTAAAGATTCAAAATTTAATAACTACCAATCTTCATTCTCACCTAACGGAGAAGATATTGTATTCCGCTCGGAACGGGACAATGGCGGAATTTTCTTAATGGGTTCAACGGGAGAATCCGTCCGAAGACTGACTAATTTCGGTTTTAATCCGTCTTGGTCACCGGACGGCAAAAAAATTATTTTTGCAACCGAATCTATAGAACACCCATACACAAGAGGAATTATCAGTCAACTTTGGACAACAGAAATAAAAACCGGTAAAACCAAAAAGTTATTTAACGGTGACGCAGTGCAGCCTAGCTGGTCACCTAATGGAAAATTAATTGCGTATTGGGGATTACCGAAAGGATCAGGAAGAAGGGTCATTCAAATAATTCCAGCATTTGGTGGTGATCCGATTGAAATTACAAAAGATAATTATATTAACTGGAGCCCCGCATGGTCTGCAGACGGGAAATATCTCTATTTCTCGAGCAGCCGCGGCGGCAGTATGAATTTATGGAGAGTAAGGATAGATGAAGGAAGCGGAAAAACTATATCTCCTTTGGAACCGGTTACAACACCTTCAGCTTATTGTGCTATGGCAAAGATGTCACACGACGGCACAAAAATGATTTTTGTTTCATCTGATATCAGAGATAATATATATAAATTAAATTTTAATCCGGTTGAAGAAAAGGTTACCGGAGAACCAATTGCGGTAACAAAAGGATCAAAGCAATTCGGTTATCCATCCGTTTCACCTGATAATAAATGGATTTCTGTTTCAAGCTTAAGACAACAGGAAGGCATTTATATTATGCGATCAGACGGCTCGGATATAACTAAATTAACAAACGATTTATTTAAAGACCGAGGCCCGCAGTGGTCCCTTGACGGAAGAAGTCTTATATTTTATTCAGACAGGTCCGGCAAATATGAGTCATGGGAAATAGATATTGACGGCAGTAATCTTAGACAGTTAACGAATTCCGTAGGCCAGGTATCCAATCCGATTTGGTTCCCTGACGGTAAATCTATAGTAACCTGGATCAATGACCGGGAAGTAATATTCCACCCAGGTTCAACTCCGGTTAATAAATTCACGAACTTAACCGATATGAATGAAAAAGGATTTTCATTTTATGCCAATTCTGTTTCACCAGACGGGAATTATATCGTAGGTAACAGGGAAGACGATAACAATGGAAATAATGAAGGTTTGTTGGTCTATTCAATGATTCAAAAAAACTATAAGAAGATTTCTGATTCAGGAGTTAGTCCTATATGGCTCAAAGACAGTAAAAATATTTTTTACATAGACAATAATAAGTTATACATAATGAATTCGGAAACAGGAGTCAGACATTTTGTTTATGACCCGAAGGTAGTCTTTCCGACATTCAATTGCATTGCTTTGTCACCCGATAACAAATCCATTTATTACGTTAAAGAAGAAAAAGAGTCAGATGTATGGATGGGATATTTGAAATGAGATTAAGATTAAGAGTATGAGTAAGATTAAGAGTATGAAGAACATAAAAAGAATTTGAAAACTTAATCAGGTTAAAAAATGATTTGTGAAATGGTTCTTCATTATCCGCCGTGTGCGGATAATTCTTAGGTGGATAAAAATTTAGAAAACTTGCCTGCGCGCGGTCAGGTATTAATCTTCGTTAACAAAATATTTAAACTTGATGTAGACTATTACTGCATTTAGAAAAAGGTAGCTAATAAAAAATGAAACTGACTAAAAAACTCGAAGCAGAAATTTTAAAATTATACAACAAATACTGGGATGCATATCTAAGCGGCAAAATGAGGACTATGTCTTCAATAATGGATAAAAACTGCCACGTTATTGGTTCCGGAATGGGTGAGGTATTCAAAAATAAAAAAGAAGCAGTCAGGTATTATTCAACTACTGCTGATCAAGTGGCAGGCATAAGTGAAATGAGAAACAGGAATATTAGTGTGTCGCCTGCCGGTAATAATATTCTTGTTACAGAAGAATCTGATTTCTATGTTTTAATGGAGGGGAGTTGGACCTACTATGGACAAGGTCGTTTTTCAACTCTGTTTGGTAAGACAGAAAAAAAATGGCTCATCATTCAGCAGCATGGTTCCCTGACTGATTATAGAACAGGCAGGTGGGGAACAAGTTAATACTGATAAAATAAAAGAAGAAAATCTTCGTTTGAAGGAAGCGATAAAAAGAAGAACCATTGAACTGGAACATAAAAACCGTGAACTTGAAATTGAGAAAGCCTTCGAGAAAGTTAGAGAATTTGCCATGACAATGCGCCATTCATCTGACCTGCAGAAGGTTGTTAATTTGGTTGCTCAGGAATTGAATAATATGAAACTGGATATAACCGGTGTATTCATGGTTATTAATAATAACGAAATTGACAAGCAGTTCACATTTTGGGGGTCGACAGGTGTAGCAGAAACTTATATGAAAAAAGCCGCTATTCCTTTTCTCGATCATCCCATTTACAGGGTATTGGCAGAGGGTACTACAAAGGGGGAAAGATTTTTTACGGAGGAATATACCAGAGGAAGAAAAAATTATATTCTTCAAACATTTATTTAAGTTTCCGCCGTATAATTCATCAACTCCCGAATGGAAGGAAAAGGTTTTGTCGCGTGAAGGCGGATATACCAGGTCAGTTTCCGTTTCTCATTACACTTCCATATTCGTAGTTAACCATTTTGGCAGAAAATTATCCGATGAAGATAATGAAATTCTAAAACGCTTCGGAAAAGTTTTTGAACAAAGCTACACACGATTTCTCGATCTGCAAAACGCAGAAGCACGCGCGTTTGAAGCAATAAAACAAGCATCTATGGATAGAGTCCGCGGTGAAATTGCAAGTATGCGAACTTCCGAAGATCTTAACCGCATAACTCCGATTATCTGGCGGGAACTTGAAACATTGGAAGTCCCTTTTACTCGCTGCGGCGTTTTCATAGTTGATGAAGATAAAGAAGAAGTTCATGCTTATTTAACTACACCTGACGGTAAAGCGCTGGGTGTTTTAAATTTAGCTTTCGATGCAAACGGGCTTACAAAAAATATAGCTTATCACTGGCAGGGAAAACAAGTATATAAAGAGCACTGGAACAAAAAAGATTTCATCAACTGGACAAAATCCATGATTAAAATCGGACAGGTTCAAAATGAAGAAACCTACCAGGGATCGTCTACGCCGCCGGATTCTCTTAATCTGCACTTTATTCCTTTTGCCCAGGGTATGCTTTATGTCGGAAATGATTCTCCCCTTTCCGATGAAAAACTTGAACTTGTTAAGACATTGGCTGAAGCATTATCTATAGCTTATGCACGGTACGAGGATTTTAATAATATTGAAGAAGCTAAAAGCAGGGCTGAAAAGACTTTAAAAGAGTTAAAAATAGCTCAGGCAAAACTTCAGGAGCTTGACCAGTTGAAATCAAGGTTTTTCGCGAATATCTCTCACGAATTCAGGACCCCGCTGACGCTTATACTCGGTCAGATAGAAAGTGTGATGTCTGAAAATATTGATGTTAAAGAGAAAGGAAAACTGCAGGTAGCAAACAGGAATGCCAGGAGGCTTCTTGGCCTGATTAACCAACTGCTTGATCTCTCAAAGCTTGAGGCCGGCAGTATGGAATTAAAAGCGGAACAGCATAATATAGTATCATTTTTTAAAAGTTTGTTTTATTCTTTTGAATCGCTGGCGGAATCACAAAAAATTTCAATGAAATTTTCATCGGAATATGAAAACATTCCTGTAGCCTTTGATCCTGATAAAATGGAAAAGATTTTTTATAATCTTATTTCGAATGCATTCAAGTTTGTTTCTTCGGATTGTGAAATAAAAGTTAGCTTGAACGTCATTAAATCCGATGTTGAAATAAGAATTAAAGATACTGGAATCGGGATCCCTTCCGACCGTCTGCCTCATATTTTTGACCGTTTTTATCAGGTGGATAGTTCAGCAACAAGAAAACATGAAGGCACAGGAATCGGGCTGGCGTTAACAAAAGAATTGATTGAACTTCATAAGGGAAACATTTCGGTAAATAGTAAAGTAGGTGAAGGCAGCGAGTTTATCATCCGGCTTCCGTTAGGTGATTTTAAAATTGAAAAGGAAGAACTCGTCAATTTGAAGCCGGCAGAATCTTTAAAAGTGAATAATTTTAATGCTCCGGATAAAGAAGAAAAAATTCCGGTGCCGGATTCTCACTTATCCGGAAACCATGAAATAGTTTTAATACTTGAAGATAATCTCGACGTACGGAGCTACATAAGTGAGCTGCTGAAAACAGAATATAAAGTTATTGAAGCTTCGGACGGTGAAGAGGGATTATTAAAGGCAAGAGATGATATTCCCGATATTATTATTACGGATGTTATGATGCCCCAAATGGATGGTTATGAATTCAGTAATAAAATAAGAGCGGATGAAAAGACAAGCCACATTCCGATTATAATGTTAACCGCAAAGGCCGCTCTTGATGACAAAATAGCCGGACTGAAAACCGGTGTTGACGCATACATTACCAAACCTTTCAGCGCAAAGGAATTAAAAGTAAGAGTAAAAAATTTAATCTATCAAAGAGAACAGTTAAGAAAACGTTTCGCCAAATCCACATTTATAAAACCTTCCGAAGTTTCTGCAGTTTCAGCCGACCGGCAGTTTTTAGAAAAAACTATAAAAACTATCGAAAATCATTTTGAAGATGAGAAATTCAGCATTGAAAAGCTGGCAGAAGAAGTTAATATGAGTATTTCCCAGTTGAACAGAAAACTTAATGCATTAGTCGCACAACCGGCGGGACAATTAATGCGTTCACTTCGTCTTCAACGTGCAGCCGATCTGTTAAAGCAGAATACAGGGAGTGTTGCCGAGATTTGTTATAAGGTGGGATTTAATAATCATGGTTATTTTACAAGAACATTTAAAAAGCAATTTGGGGTTTCCCCGAGTGAGTATAAAAAGGATATAGAGAGTTGATGAGGCTAAAGCTCTAATTAATTCTTCAATTCTCTTTATCAATTCACTAAAGTGAAATCCAATTTGCAATTCAAAATTATCACAATATCCGTTGCAGCCGGCTTTAGCTATTTTACAGCCATCTAAAATTCTAATATATCCGTTAAAATTATCACGTGCGCCAAAAGTACCAATCTCTGCGCCGATAGTGTAAGAAATCTTCGCTCATTTCTTCTACTTTATCATCCGGATACTATAATAACAATTACTAAATATTTAAGGCTGTTAATGGAAATCATAAAAGTAAGAGGAGTTTGCCGGAACGGCAAAATAAATATATTCGGAATAAACGGCTCTATAAATTGGAGTGAACTTAGCTTAACCGAAAATCCT
>CAVQBN010000022.1:0-154300 GCA_963710735.1 uncultured Bacteroidota bacterium
TATGATTTATGGTATATTGAAAACTGGTCAATCTGGCTGGATATTCAAATAATTTTAACAACCGTTTGGCAAATGGTTAAAGGAGATACAAAGGGCGTATAATTCATTTTCGCATAATTTATCATTTTCCAATTTAGAAAATAAAATTAAGTTTTATATTAGTGAAGTTATATTTATTTTAGAAACAAGAAATTTTATTAGATAATAATTATTTGATTCTTAATATTCAGGGATTTTAAAATGGCATCAGATTTATTAGCACACGCAGAAATTCCAACAACCGATTTAGATAAAAGCAAAGACTTTTTTGCTAAAATGTTTGGGTGGGAATTTAAACCATTCGGAAACGGTTATTTTTTATTTAATACCCATAAAGGCTTTACTCTTGGATTAAGGAAAGTTGATAAAGTTTCACAAGGTGAAACAACAATTTTTCATGTAAGGGTAAATACGATTGAAGACCACCTAAAAAAGGCAAAAGAATTAGGCGGAAAAATATTACGCGACAAAACCATTATCCCGGCAATGGGCGCATATGCGCTTATTAAAGATCTTGATGGGAATGTCATAGGTCTTTACCAGGGTTTATAACAATTCTATAATCATTTTATCGCTCATATAAAGATATTTAGCCGGTTAAATGACCGGCTAAAATACAGCTGTTGGTATCAATTTGTTACTCTATCAATCCCTACTATCTAAATACTTTTAGGTTTAATCACTTCGAAAAGCCATCCATCCATAATTACTTTCTTTATAATTCATATAGTTTAGATTAGCAGGTGAAATTATAATTAACTTATAAATAAACAAAAGGGTACTAAGATGAAAAAGCAAATAGTAATTTTAGCCATTTCCCTATTGTTGTTAGGTGCAGTTTCAACATTTGCAGAAGAAGAAAAATCAAACGGGGTTTCATATTTAACAGAAGAAGAAATAGACAATTATGTAACCGGAATTCATTCTAATAACTTAGGTCTTCGAGTAAGTTGTGCGTATTTTTTAGGAGAATATAAGGTATCGGAAGCAATCATTCCTTTAATGAAAATGTTGAATAGTGAAAAATCAGAAGAAGGCAGGATTATTGCAGCATTATCATTAATAAAAATAGGAACCGGCAAAGCAGTATATGCAGTTAAACAAGCTGCTAATCTGGATAGAAGTGAAAGAGTTAGAAATTTATGCGAAAAATTTTATAATAGTTTTGCATATGCGGAAAATGAACAAAAAGAATCATTTTGAATTTGAAACACTTTAATTATTTAACTTAAAGAGCCGGAATTGCCCGGCTTTTTTTATTCCCTGCAATTTATCAGTACATCCTTATTTTAAAGCAATTAAATTTTCTGTGTGTTTTTTATAATGAATATATAGTTATTTTTTTTATATATTTTGTTAAGCATTAAGTTAATTTCTTTAATCAATCAACCGGCGAATATAAATAAGTAAATATATTCTTTAGGGCATACACGGTTATGCAATTGTTTATATAAATGCCGAATTAAGAAAAAACAACAAGGAGAAATCATGAAGACCTTCCTCACATTTGTGGGTACGTTGATTGCACTAATTGTCGCTTTTCTTATTTTTATATATTCGGGATTATATAACATCAGCGCAACAGTTCCTCATAATTCAATTACTCGCTGGGTAATAAGTAAGACAATGGATAATTCGGTAAGATATCATGCAGAACTAATCGAAGCTCCTGATATTAATGATACTTCACTAATTAATTTGGGATTTAAGGAGTATACTCATTCGTGTATGGGATGTCATGGTGCTCCTGGAATTAGCAGACCTGAAAACGCACCTACTATGTATCCGCATCCTCCTGCTCTTGTGCACGCTGCTGTGGAATGGAAGCCTTCCGAATTATTCTGGATTACTAAAAACGGTATTAAGATGACCGGAATGCCGGAGTTTGCGTCTGCAAAATCAGACAAGCAGATTTGGTCCATTGTTGCATTTGTAAAAAAGATGACCACAATGACACCTGAACAATTTAAGGCTTTAAGAGCATCCGAAGAAAAAGCTATGCCGCGCTACCAGCAAAAAGGTAGAAGATAGAGACAGTGATAGAAAGTTTTATATACTAAAATCCGGGCATAACCGGATTCTTTTTTTCATTAAAAGTTAGATGTAGTGTCTCTTATTTTTGTCCTTTAAACTATTTTGAAAATTTGTATCTTCAATTCAAATTCTCTCCCTTCTGCGTTATCAAATAATATGATAGAGAATTAAGGAATTTTAATTAATCATAAAGTAATTCAATATAAAAAATCTTAAATGGAGAAGAAAAAAATGGCTGAGCAGTTACCCAAATTAATAAGATATAGAAAAAAAGATAAATGGGGTTTCTGCGATAAGAATAAGAAAATTGTAATTCAAATTAAATACGAGCATGTGGGTGATTTTAAAGAAGGAATGGTTAAAGTAAAATTAAACAATAAATGGGGCTTTATTAGTGAAGATGGAAAAGAGATTACCGATTTGATTTACGATTTTGTTGAAGATTTCGATAACGGTTTTGCCAAAATTAATTTTGGAATAAAGAAGAATGATAAAGAAGAAGTCTTTGGCGGAAAATGGGGAGTAATAAATTTGAAGGGTAAAGAAGTAATTCCACCGCAGTACCACGGTATAGGGGATTATTTTGAGGGCATGTTCCCTGTTAAACTTAATAGTAAATGGGGTTTTGTTAATACAGCCGGTCAGCAGGTAACTGCAGTTAAATTTGAAAGTATAGGAAATTTTAGCGAAGGTCTGGCGGCTGTAAAACAAGGTGGTTTTTGGGGATTCATTAATAATCAAGGTAAGCAGGTTATCCAAAATAATTATTCGGCAGTAGGAGAGTTCCACAACGGCATTGTAAAAGTTGAATTAAACGGATGGTGGGGATTAATTGATAATGTAGGAAAAGGTATTACTCCAAACAAATATGATGAAATTATTGATAACGGCGGGCCTTTGGTTATGGTGAGGACAAAAAAACAATGGGGTTATTTAGATAGATCGGGTACTGAATTTTTTGAAAATTGATTCAATATCTAATAATTGACTGATATCTAAAACTTAGCATTTAAATTTAAAGTTGCTTCATGTTTTCATTTTAACAAAAAGCAGCCTCATCTAAATAAACTAACCGGGAGATTGCCCTTATTTAAGTAAATTCATCTTTTTTGTCTGAGTAAAATTACCAGCAGTTAATCTATATATATAAACACCGCTTGATACCGATTCTCCTTTACTATCCAATCCATTCCAATTTACTTCATGATAACCGGGTGCTATTTGTTCATTTACTAATGTAGTAATTTCTCTACCCAGCATATCATAAACCTTCAATGTAACAAAAGAGTTTTTAGGGGTATAATATTTAATAGTTGTTGAAGGATTAAATGGATTAGGGAAATTTTGTGATAATTCAAAACGAGAGGGTACTGCATTTACTTCTATAGTATTCGAATATTCAAAGGTGCCTTCGTTATCAATTTGTTTCAATCTGTATTGAAATGTGTTTCCGTTTGTTAAGTTTTTGTCAGTGTATGAGTATTGTTTTGGTGAATTGCTGTTTCCATGTCCGGGAACAAAAGCAATATTGTCCCATGTATTATTTGATTTTCTTTCAACTTCAAAACCATAATTGTTAACTTCGGTAGCTGTCGCCCATTTTAACTCGACTCCTGAATTTACAGATAAAGCTGTAAAAGTAGTTAACTCAACGGGTAAATTGCTCCCGTCTTCTACAATAGCCCTGAATTCATAATCTATATTATTTACAGAGCTCCAGGTACTGCCATTAAAACTAAATGATCTAGCGCCAACGACCGTATTTGAATTAACTATGTTAACAGTTCCTGATGGAACTGTAAATCCAATATAGAAATTTCCAGTTAGGCTGCTTAATTCAGTAGAATATGATGAAAGATCAATTACCGTCATTGGGTAGGGATTTGTTGCGGTGGCTGCAGGAGTAACTAGAAAGGGTGTAATTAAATCTGAGCCGGGCTTGCCGCTGTTATCACTCCAAACGTGAAAAAGCATCTGGTTATTTGAAGTATTCGGGTCCGCATAATTTCTTATTAAAGCTTTCAACAAAATTCCTTTACTAAAGGGAACAGTCATCATTACTGCCGCTCCCTTACTGGAGGTGAATGAAGCAACTGCATCGACAGTTCCATTATCGTAACTTAAATATGTCCCTGAAATATAATTATTGGCAACAACTTTAGAAGTATCAGTTTTATTATTAAGAGGAGAGCTATCAACAGCACCTATTTTATAGGATACCGCCGAACCAGGTGTTTGTTGAGGAATAACAAAAGTATAGATATTCCCGTTAATAGATGTAGGGCTAACACTGAATTTATCTACACTATTAATTGTATAGTAAAGAGTTGCAGATTGAACCCCGGAAGCATCGAAAATTTGAGCATTAACAGTATCATTACCAGGTGTGCCTTTATAAAATTGAATATTTTGCTCAGAAATAAAAGGTGCTGAATCATCTGTGTCTGATCCAACAATTTGAAAATCATCAATATACATTCCGGTATACTGAACGTATTGATCGCTTTTTAAACGAAATCTGACGAGCACATTCGGATTTCCTGTAAAACTACCGATATTATATTTGAATAGAGTCCATTTATTTAATGTTCCGTTAAAAGAGTCTATTTGATACCAATTATTCCCACCATCTATTGAGACCTCCAGGTATGCATAATCAAAACTTTGTTCTAAATTATATTGACCCCAGAACTCAATTTCAGCTCCCTTATAAGATGACAAATTAACTCCATTTTTCAAGGCTGCTGATATATTTTGATTAGCTAAATAATTACCCGAAGTAGAAGTGGATAGTGAATGACTGGATGAATGTGACTTACTGGTGACTAATCCCCACGTCCCTTGCAGAGTCCAGTTAGTTGTTCCGCTCTCAAAATTATCTGAGAAGACGGTTGTTTGAGAATAGATTTCTGTAAAACTTAATAATAGTATTATTAAGAGAATCCTGATTGTTTTAAAACCGGGTCTTTTACTGTTAAGACTCCGTAAGCAAAAAAAACGATAGAAAAGTAGCTTTTTCATTTTTGTAGTTACACCTTTTAATAATTTCATTTGATTCTATTTCATTCAAATATGTAGAATACAATAGTTGTGATCGCACTGCTATCGTCAATATAAATGCCATAATTTTTTGGTGAGTAAGAATGTCGGGAGCGAAAATAATTATTCTCTATATTAAAAGCAAATATAGTATCCTTGTACAGTAAAACATTATCATAATCTCTGAATTATATGTTATATAAGAGAATAAGATAAGTCGTTGCTGTTTATGGAATTATGCTGATTATTAATTAAGAGTATAAATTGTACACACTCAAAAATAAATCTTCCTTATTTAGCTCTTTTACTTATTCTTTTTTCAATTAAATAAATATTCGTCATAAAGTAATTAATCTAACTAAATATATTTTGGTTGAAAGAAGCATCTTAAAAAACATTGCTTCCTTTAATAATTGTTTGTATTAATTTGTATTGTAAAGAAAAGCCTCATCATTTTGAGACAATACTTTGAATTTATAGCTCAAAAACTAATCTAAATTATAATTGATTCAGATGGTATGATAATTGTTTTAAGCTCTAATAGACGATTAAAAATTATGTGAAAATATTTTTGAGGTTCAAATTGGAAGATTTTGGAAAAATAGTAATAAAAGATATAGTGGTTGAAATTGTAAACCTAAGTCGAGCTACTTACAAAGAAGCGGCAGAGTTCAAAAGAATTTTGAACGATGACTACGAAATGCGCTTCAAAAAATTAATCGTCGACATTAGACAGTGTGAATTTATTGATTCAACCTTTTTGGGTGTTCTGGTTGTGGCTTTGAAAAACATAGCCAAGATAGGCGGCGAGATTCGACTTGTCAAACCTACATCAGTTGTACAAACGTTAATGGAAAAGGTTGGTACATTGACTATTTTTAATACTTATGAAACGCTTGAAGAAGCAGTTGAAAGTTTTAATTTTCACGAGACCATAATTCACAGATAATATTTAAAGGGCAGGGAAATAAATATTTTTCATCTGAATTCGGCAGGGGAGAATATTTAATATTTCTCGTTGCCTTTTGTTAGAAGTTAAAGTCAAGAAATTCAAAAAATCCCCAAAGTTAAAATCACTGAGTGCAAAAAAAATCCGGCAACAGCCGGATTTTTATTTTTTAGTAGCGGGGGCAGGACTTGAACCTACAACCTTCGGGTTATGAGCCCGACGAGCTACCAATTGCTCCACCCCGCGATATAAAATTTTTAAAGAACTTAATTCAAATTCGTATTTAAAATTTGGACTACAAATATAGTTAATCGACATTGCTGTGTCAAATATATCGACTTTTATTTATTCCAATGAAAAAACTTGCAGTACTAAAATTAGTTTGCTTTAACCGTCAATGTTATTAAAACTGGAAATAACACCATCAATAACTTGAGATCGAGCGTGAATTTCATTCAGCTTCTGAATTATACGAAGGATCCCCTTCCTTTTTTCTTCAATAGTATCTGCAATAAAGCTGCTTACTTCGGGTAAATTACATTCATCCTGCATACCCTCATAAAATCTGACAATAGCAGCCTCTTTGCGTAACGCCTCGTTCAACATAGAACAGGTGTTTTTACATGCGTGCATACACTTTACTTCATTTTCCTTCATTTTTCACCTCACTTCTTAATGAGTGATGTTATTGTTGAATAATTGTTTGTTCGATTTCTTTTGCTATACGGCTTCCAATTTCAAGTGCTTGCTCGTTTACAGGAATCAAATGATGATGACGTTCAGGCAATACTTTTTTTAAAGCTTTAATTATATTTTCAATTTTTACTATGGGCCTTTTTTCTAAAAATGCTCCGACCAGAATCATATTGGCTACTTGTTTTTTATTTAGTTTTTGAGCCTCTTCATTAGCAGCAATACATATAATTTCGATATCAGTCCTTGTCGGCGGATTTATAATTGAAGATTGTTCATAGATGAGCAATCCGCCAGGCTTAACACTTTCTTCAAATTTATCAAGAGACGGTTGATTTAATACTATAGCTGAATCAAACCTTGATATTATCGGAGAACTAATTCTAGCCGGAGAAACAATTACAATACAATTTGCCGTACCGCCTCTCATTTCAGGCCCGTAAGAAGGCATCCAGCTTATTTCTTTATTTTCTATCATCGCAGCATAAGCAATTATCTGTCCCATAGATAAAATACCCTGCCCGCCAAAACCTGCAAAAATTATTTCATGTTCTTTTTGCATTTTTAATTCCTCTAAAAATTTACTATTAAGATTTCAAAAGTTATAAGGATTCAATTTTAAATAATATACCTGATAACGTTTAGTTGTCTTTAGGTACTTTCAAATCACCAAGCGGATAAAGAGGAAACATATTCTCCTCCAGCCATACATTACTTTCCACCGGCGTCATTTTCCATCCGGAAGGACAATTGGAAACAACTTCTATAAATGAAGTACCACGATTTAATTTCTGATATTCAAAAGATTTAATAAGTGCTTTTTTTAATTTTCTAACAGCTATTGCAGAGTGAACCGACTGCCTGGTAACATAGTAAGCACCCGGAAGTTGAGCCAGCAGATCTGTTATTTTTAAGGGATATCCCATTGCTTCATGCTGTCTACCGTAAGGAGATGTAGAAGTAACTTGTTTTAATAAAGTTGTCGGTGCCATTTGCCCGCCGGTCATTCCATAAATAGCATTGTTTATAAAAATCATTAAAATATTCTCGCCTCTATTCACAGTATGAATAGTTTCAGCAGTTCCAATTGCGGCTAAATCACCATCACCCTGATAAGAGAAAACATATTTTTCAGGTAAAATGCGTTTAATTCCAGTAGCGACCGCACTTGCTCTGCCGTGAGCAGCTTCCTGCATGTCTACATTCATATAATGATAAGCAAATACCGAACATCCCACCGGGGCAACACCTATTGTTTGTTCCTGGATACCAAGTTCTTCAACTACTTCCATTAGTACGCGATGCACAACACTGTGGCCGCACCCAGGACAATAATGAAAAGGTGTATCAGTCAGAGTTGCCGGTTTTTGATAGACAATTTCAAAACCATTTGTAGCTATTTCATTTTCCATTTAAAACCTCTTAATCTTGGCTGATACTTAGTTTTTCAATTATTGCTTCGAGTTCTTCAACTACATCTTCAGGAGAAGGAATCATTCCTCCCATTCTTCCTTTAAAATGCACGGGGCGTTTTCCGTTAACGGCTAATGCAACGTCTTCAACCATCTGCCCGGCATTCATTTCCACAACAAGGAAGAAATTTACTTTTTCCGCTAAAGCAGAAATTGCTTTCTTAGGAAATGGATAGAGAGTGATTGGCCTTATTAGGCCGACATGAATACCTTTTTCTCGAGCCAGGTCAACAGCCTTCTGGCAGACTCTCGCAGACAGTCCAAAAGCGACTAAAGCTATTTCAGCGTCTTCCATGGAAATCTCTTCATATCTAACTTCGTCTTGAATTTGTCTGTATTTTTCCTGAAGCTCTAAATTTATTCCTTCCATTTTTTCAGGCTGTATAAAAAGGGAAGTAATAAAATTTCTCTCCCTTGAATCTGGTTTACCTACGGTCGCCCATGTTTTTTCTGATTTAGGAAGGCTACCTTCCTCAGGCAGAACTACTTTTTCCATCATTTGGCCCAATGCACCGTCTGCAAGGATCATAGCGGGATTTCTATATTTTTCCGCTAAACGGAAAGCGTCAAAAACAAAATCGGCCATCTCTTGAACTGAAGCCGGAGCTAAGACGATTAGATGATAATCTCCGTGTCCTCCACCTTTTGTTGCTTGAAAATAATCTCCTTGTGAAGGCTGAATGGTGCCAAGGCCCGGGCCGCCTCTATTTACATTAACCACTAAGCATGGCAACTGAGCAGATGCTATATAAGAAATTCCTTCTTGCATTAAGCTGATACCAGGGCTTGAAGAAGAAGTCATTACTCTTCCTCCGGCACCGGCAGCACCGTAGATCATATTAATAGCTGCTAACTCACTCTCCGCTTGTAAAAAAACACCATGGCGGTTTGGCATCTCCCTTGTGAAATATTCTAATACTTCTGACTGGGGTGTAATAGGATAACCGAAGTAAGCATCAATGTCTGCTCTAATTGCTGCTTCGGCCAAGGCTTCGTTGCCCTTCATTAGGCGGGCTTCTGTCTTACCATTGTTTTTTTGTTCCATACTAAAAACCCATTTGTTTAATATAATCTAGAAGATCATATTTAAAGGAAAATGTTAATTATACTGCTTTCTTCAATGAGGATTTTGGCTGCCGGTACACAGTAATAGCAACATCGGGGCAAACAAGCGCACAATTAACACAGCCTGTGCAGTTATCCTTAACTAATTCAACGTATCGATAACCGTTTATGTTAATTTTGCTTGATAAACCGAGACTTTCCTGCGGGCATGCCACTATACAAAGTTCACAGCCTTTGCATATGTTTTGCTCGATAATCACTGTTCCTTTAATCATAATTTTATTCTGATTATTAATTTATTTATACATTTGATTATAGAAGGGCAAGATATATGCCAATAGCTAAAAAACGGCTTTATCTGAAAATAGATGAATATACTTATCATAATTAAGAAGAGGCTTGAAGTTTTTCTTCTTATTTCCGAGAAGCATAAAAATCATGGCTTAGGTTTATAAGAAGTCTTATTTGTTTATAAATTCAACAATTACCAGATAATAACGATATAAGTTTTAAGAATTTAGGCAGCAAATTATTAAGCAGCTTATTAAATGAAAATTAACGGATGAATTTTTCTTACCGCCCTATTGTATCGAATGTTCTTTTAAAATCACCTTTCTTACAGAACAACTTAAGGGTGGAATAAATAGAATTTGGTACCCAATCTAATTAACTGAAGTTACGCAACATACCTTATTGAACCCTTTCAGGGTTCTTAAATACTGCTGGATTTGTTACCGAGGGCTTTGCCCTCGGCTTAATTATTTGTCCCTTTCAGGGACATTAATCTTCAAAATGACGCTGTTTCGAAGGAATAGCTATGCCAAAAGTGTCACATATTCAAAGCCGGGACACAATCCCGGCTTATTGATGAAGAAAGCTCCAATAATACTTTGAAGGAGTTAAATATGAGAATTGCGTAACTTCAGTAATTAAGATATTGGCGGCCCATAAGCACCCTTTACTATTATCAATTCAATTTCAAAAATTTTTTTGTTGAATTGTAATTTAAGCTTAATAATTTTTAAGGCATCTTATTATGGGTTTGGGTAATCTTAACGATTAATCATTCAATAATGGATGGTAACCTTACTTAGTATTTCCTAGTTCATCTGGATAAAATTCAAATTAAAAAGTAGACTTGTCATATTTGTCGCAAATTACTTAAAGATGTACAATGCTTTGCATTAATCTTGCTGCTGCTCTTGAATTGCCTGATTAAATTTTAATTAATCTCTTTAGCAACGAATTAAATGCTGATTGTATTTCAATATTATTTTAAAATGTGTAAACAAAACTAACATTTTTTTCAATGCTTATTGCAAGCGCCAAAATTAGTACTCAAATTGACCTAGCAAAATCAAATGAACATTAGTATGGTACAAGCAAAGTGAAATTCGACCAAAAGACCATAATGGTCGAATAATTGTAAACATTTAATCTAGCCCACCTCGTCTCATTCCTTAGTTGAAATTCCTTGGACTACAGCCTAACTTTAAATTGAAAATAAATTTATAAACAAAGATGAGGTTTAATTGAAGTCATTAACAAAAGTCTTAATAATTTTGGTCATGATTTTACTGGTTGGGTTTACTTTGGTTACGAGTGAAGCAAATAACAACATTGAACCAGTGAATAATGCAGAGATTACTTCTGTTAATAATGACGAAACTGTTGCGAGTAAATCTATAGTAAATTATATAGATAAAGGAAATATGGTTGCTTCATGGTATGGACCTCGTTTCCATGGCAAAATTACGGCAAATGGTGAAATTTACAATCAATATGCCTTCACAGCTGCTAGTAAAAGCCTTCGGTTTGGAACTCTTTTAAAAGTTATAAACCCAAGAAACGACAAATCTGTTGTTGTTAGAATCAACGATAGAGGCCCCTATATCAGTGGAAGACAATTAGATTTATCAAAAGCCGCGGCTCTCGCACTTGGAATGATGAAAAGAGGAGTAATAAAGGTTCAGGTTGAACAGCTTAGCTTGAAAGGTGTAAACTTCCCGGTAGTTACTCTTAATTAGAAAATATATTAAGTACTTAAATCACAAATGAGCCTGGCAATTTGCCAGGCTTTTTTAATTTTTGGGCATTATTCACAAATATTTCCATTTAAATGATTAAATTTGAATGCCTTAGTTTGAATCTTTAATTTAGGAATTAAAATTTAATAAATGATGAAGCTAAACCTTGGTTGCGGTAAAGATCTTAAAGATGGTTATATAAATCTGGATATTGTCGATTACGGCGGCAATAGGATTCACGATATTAATAAATTTCCTTATCCCTTTGACGATAATACTTTCGATGAAATTTTCGCATCACATGTATTGGAACATCTTGATAGTTTTCATAATACAATAACGGAATTATACCGGATACTTAAACCAGATGGTCATTTGATAGTTTATGTCCCATTTTTTCTGAATACAAAATATTTTGGTGAGCCAGATCACAAAATACCTTTCTCAATCAGATCTTTTGATAATTATGAATTCATCGGGAATAGAAAATTAAAATTCTACGAAAAATGGAAGCTGAATCATAGGACAAACTACGAAGGGAAGGCACAATTTGAAGTTTTACAGAAGAAATTTATAACTTCTCACTTTATTCCCTTAAAATGGATGGATTTGATACTTAACATTGAGCCTGTAATTTATGAAAGATTCTTTGCCGGAATATTTTCACCTGAGGAGGTGTTTTTTAAATTGCGTGCTGTTAAATAAGAGTTTTTGAAGTTGATATAATTTTGTAAGCTTGTTTATAAGAATAAATATTTCAGCCTTGCAATAAGAAAATGCCAATAAATTAAACCATCAAATTTGACAGATAAATTCTGTGTTTAAGTATTCAATCTTTAACTTTGTTTTTGTCCAAACGTATACCGATTATAATTAATAACAGCCAGCCAATTAGAAAACTTAATCCTCCAAATGGCGTTATATAAGCAAAAGCAATTGAACCTGTTATCGCATAAAGATATAGTGAGAATGAAAAAAGAATTATGCCGGATAGAAAGAACATCTGGCTGGTAAAAAACTTCTTGTTCCCTGATAAAGCAAGTGCCAAAAGAACGACAGAATGTATTAATTGATATAATATACCTGTTTTGTAAATTTCCAACATATTAGGAGATAAAATATCTTTTAGTCCATGAGCACCAAAAGCTCCTAATGCAACGGCAGTGAAACCTGAAATACCTGCAATAATAATCCAAAGTTTTGTATCTTTCATTTTTTCGCCTTAAAAAATATTCAATCAAGTAATTTATAAAATTGATATTTTGAAATTAGTAAATTTAATCTGAAAATATTAAAGAAATTTTTATATGAATAAGTTCGAGTTACATTCAAATTATGAGCCTTCCGGAGATCAGCCCCAGGCTATTGCACAGCTTGTTGAAGGATTGAAAAGAGGCGATGAGTTTCAAACACTACTTGGTGTAACCGGAAGCGGAAAAACGTTTACTATTTCAAACGTTATTCAACAAGTTAATAAACCGACATTAATTATTTCCCATAATAAAACTTTGGCAGCTCAGTTGTTTTCGGAATTTAAAGGATTTTTCCCGGACAATGCCGTTGAATTCTTTATTAGTTATTATGATTATTATCAGCCGGAAGCTTATGTCGTTTCAAGTGATCTTTATATCGAAAAAGATTTTTCGGTAAATGAAGAAATTGATCGTCTTCGTTTAAAAACAACCACGGCACTTATCGAAGGAAGAAAAGATGTAATAGTTGTTGCAAGTGTCAGCTGCATTTATGGAATTGGTGCACCTCAGGAATATGCAAATCAAATTATAATTTTAAAAAAGGGAGAAAAGATTCCAAGAAAGAAACTTCTTCGGCAGTTGATAGATATTCATTACATAAGAAACGATATAGAATTTACACGAGGAGTGTTCAGAGCCCGAGGTGATGTTGTGGAAATAATCCCGGCCTATCAATATGAGGAAGCAATTAGAGTTGAATTTTGGGATGACGATATTGAAAAAATTTCTATTATTGATTCAGTAACCGGTGAATTTCTAAAAGAAGTTGAATCTGCAGCAATTTATCCTGCAAAATATTTTGTCTCCAACCGTGAACAAATTCAAAAAGCAATTTACGGAATAGAGCAGGAACTTGAGGAAAGATTAAAATATTTTAGATCAGAAGAAAAATATTTGGAAGCACAAAGGCTCGAGCAGCGTGCGAGATTTGATATCGAAATGATGAAAGAAATAGGTTATTGCGCGGGCATTGAAAATTATTCCCGGCACATGGACGGCAGAAAACCTGGATCGCGGCCTTATAATTTATTCGATTATTTCCCAAAAGATTTTTTACTCATAATTGATGAGTCACACGTAACCATGCCGCAGCTTAGAGCAATGTATAACGGAGACAGAGCCAGAAAAGAAACACTTGTTGAGCATGGATTCCGGTTACCTTCTGCCTTAGATAATCGCCCTATGAAGTTCCAGGAATTTGAAGGTTTATTGAATCAAGTTATTTTTGTCAGCGCCACGCCTTCGGATTATGAGTTTGAAAAAAGCGGAGGCGTAGTTGTAGAACAAATTATCCGCCCAACAGGTTTACTAGATCCTGAAATTGAAGTAAGGCCTATCAAAGGTCAAATTGATGATTTAATAGGTGAAATTAGAATAAGGGCAGCTAAGGATGAACGGGTCCTTGTAACTACCCTAACAAAAAAAATGGCAGAAGATTTATCAGATTACCTTGATAAAATCGGAATTAAAGTACGTTACATCCATAGTGACATCGATACTCTTGAAAGAGTAGAAATACTTCGCGACCTTCGAATCGGTGATTTTGATGTTTTGGTTGGAGTTAATCTTTTAAGAGAAGGATTAGATTTACCTGAGGTTTCTCTTGTCGCCATAATTGATGCTGATAAAGAAGGATTTTTAAGAAGTGAGAGATCCTTAATGCAAACTGCCGGAAGAACGGCTAGAAATGTAAATGGAAAAGTAATAATGTATGCTGATAAAATGACTAACTCTATGAGCAAAACTATAAACGAAACCAACAGAAGAAGAGTTTTACAATTGGAGTATAATAAAGAACATAATATCGAACCCAAAACTATATATAAAAGTATGGAGGAAATCCTTTCGTCTACTTCAATTGCAGATGTCAGAAAAAAAGAAGACAAACAAGATTTTTCATTTTCTAAAGTTGCCGAACCTGTTCTTAAATATATGAACACAGATCAGAAAAGGGATTTGATTGAACAGTTAACACAACAAATGCATGAAGCAGCCAAGGACCTGGAATTTGAAAAAGCCGCTTCTTTAAGGGATGAAATAAATAGATTAAAAAAAATGGTTAAATAGTTTTTTTTATTAGGAGACAACATCTATAAAAGATGCCGTCTCCTAGAAAATATTAGTTATGTCTTATTTTCTTTTGATTCCCGTTTTTCAATCATTTTAATAGATCTTTGAGCACCTTCTACAATTCTAAAGTTTGTATTTTCTTTTTCAACTTGTTTAAGTAACGGAATAACACTTTTATCGCCGACTCTACCAAGTCCGTCAACTGCAATAACTTTGGCAATCCAATAAGGATCTTTAGTGTATTCACTTAATAGCTTAATGGTTTTATTTTTATCAATATTGTGTCTTATTAAAAAAACGATTGAATTTATCCTAAGTGATTGAGGCTGGCCATATGCCGAATATTTGACTGCGTCGTTATATGCTTTAACGGAGTCAAGGTTAGCTAAAGCATTTAATGCTGCATTCCTAATAACCTGACGATATGAATTAAGCTTAAAAGCTTTTTCAACTAATGGTAAAGCATGTGCCGAATCTACAGCGGTATAAGTTGTTATTGCGGCAGCCCTTACGAAATAGTTTTTCGCATTCTCAAATTTTTCTTTAATAAGCTTAGCAACTTTATCGTTCTTAAATTTTGTTAGGGAAGTAATTGCATTTACTTGAACTCTTGGATCTTTATCGTTCAAGGCATCAATTAAAGCAGATTCCGAAGTATCATTTTTAAATTTTGAAAGTACAGTTGCACATTCTGCCCTCACTCCCCAGAAAGGATCATCCTTCAAGGCTTTAGTAATTGCATTAACAACTTCATTCCCTTTATCTTTTTCTAATTGATCTGCCGCCCAAATTCGCCCGGCTAGGTTAGGATCATTCTGAAGCTGATAAACTAAATCATTCGCTGATTTTTCAAAGTTTATTTCTTTTAATAGAAAATCATTTTCATCAAAATTAACCATTAAAGGTTTTTCCGAAACATTAAATGAAAATGAATTTTGAAGCGAGTCAACCCAAATTGTTTTTGTTAATTTTTCAGATGGAGTAACAATATAAATATCGACGGGCATTTTGTATACCGGAGTTAAGCTGTCAACTTTTTGAGTCTGATTAACAGTCAGCATTAATTTATGATTGGTATTATCATAAGAATATTTTACATCAAATTTAGGATGACCTGCTTTATGCAGCCATTCTTTAAAAAACCAACCTAAATTTTCTCCTGTCGCCTGTCTTACGGCATCGGCTAAATCGTGTGTAGTTACGTTTTGAAATTGAAATTCATGTACATAATGTTTAATTGTTTTAAAGAAAAGCTGGTCTCCAAGAATTCCTCTAAGCATATTTAAAATGTCTGCGCCGCGCGGATAAATGTAAGCACTGAACACATCTTCGGGAGAATTGTATCTTCTGTAAATAGTTGATTGACGATCCCGGTTATCGGCAGCAATTACCTGTTTTTGATCTTTAGTCATTTCATAAATAAAATGATCATTACCAAAAGCATGTCTTCCGTATAAAGCTTCAAAATAAGTAGCAAATCCCTCATTCAACCAGGCTTGAGACCATGATCTGCAAGTTAGCAGATCTCCAAACCATTGATGTGCTGTTTCGTGAGATACAAGATCTGTTGTGGAAACTTCCGGATCCGCATTTTTGTCATGAAAGGTATTATCAGTTAATGTTATAGCGGAAACATTCTCCATACCGCCTGCGGTAAAATCTGTTACGGAAGAAAGTGAAAGCTTTTGCCATGCATAATGATATCCCGTTACATCTGAAAAATATTTGAGAATGTCTGGAGTATGAGAAAAATTTGACTCTGCATCTTTAACATATTCAGGCTCAACGTAATAATAAATCGGAACATCATCCCATTTTGCTTTTAGAATTTTATATTTTCCGGCAACTATTGAATTTAAATATACAACATGAGGTTTGCTTTCTACCCAATAAAATGTTTTAGTATGATCGGGCTTATTTGTATCCACTTTTTTGAGTAATCCGTTTGATACAACTACCCAATCTGCAGGTACAGTTGCGGTTAATGAACTCGTAGAAAAATCATCCGGGTAATCATGGCATGGGTACCAATAACGCGCATCTTCTGATTCGCTTTGACTCCATATTTCCGGGATTCGTTTAGGATAACCTTTGTCGGGCAAAATAAAAAATATTCCCTTAATTGGAACAGTTGTATAATTTATTGAATAGGTTAATGTATCGTCCAATCCGTAATCTTTATCTAATTTTATCGAAAGAATTTTCCCATCATAATCGAATTTGAGAGTCTTATTACCTAAAGTTACTTTTTCAATTTTCATATCGACAGCATTTAAATTCACGGTGTTATACTTAACTCTTAAAGGAACAATTTTTTCAGTTGCTTCTCCAATTACTTCTTTTTTCTTGATGTTGAAATGTAAATTTAATGCGAGGTTAACCATGTGAAATTCCCTATTAGGCGCGTGCCGTAGGGGAGGGAGCGGTTGATTTGTCTTCGGCTGGCAATTAACTGTTACAACAAAAAATAAAAAAGCAGAAATAAGCATTCCAATATTTCTAAGCATTTTTATACTCCATAATATTATTTAAATTTTTATTATTATATAAGTGATGTTTCAATCATTCTTTAATAAACTTAAGCGATAAGGGATTTTAAAGAGTTGTTGGCTGTCACTTGGAGTAATGAATGAAAAGATATTGTAAACTAATAACTTAAGCTCCCTTTAACGACTCAACGTTTTGTAAACTTTCTTTGAGATATAGGGAATACCGGCCTTAGTTCTTGATTAAATTTATCGCCTTGGTAAATAACTTGTTCTAAGAATAAGCCTGAAGGAGGTGTAGTATATTTTGCCGGCTCGTTTGATTTATTATTTAAGTAGAAATCAATATCTGACAGGTTTTTTCTCCCCCTTCCAACTTCGACCAGAATACCGACTATTCTTCTAACCATCTTCCAAAGAAAATGAGAGCCTGATATCCTGATTAAAATCAGGTCTCCGTCTTCAACTAATTGGAAATTGTCTATTAAAACTTTTGTTGATTTTTCCTCCTTGTCTTCATCAGCAAAAGAAGAGAAATCATGCATTCCAATAAAAAGTTGAGAGACGGATTTCATTTTATCGAAATTCAGATTGTCCTTTATCCACCAGACATAATTTTTACCGAAAGCCGTTCTTCGCCTAGATATTTGATAAATATAGCTTCTTGAAATTGCATCATGACGGGCATGAAATTTTGGGTGAGTTTTTTGAACTTCCAAAATATTTATATCGTATGGAAGATTATCATTAAATTTTAATTTGATTATTTCAGGTGCAAGCATTGTCTTTGTATCCAGATGAGCTACCTGACATAATGCGTGTACTCCGCTATCGGTTCTGCCTGAACCCTGGATATCGCACTTTGAATCCTTGAAGATTTCACCGGCAGTTCTTAGTAATGTTCCCTGAATTGTTTTAGCATTTTGCTGCTTTTGCCAGCCGCTGTAACGGGTGCCGTCATATTCGATAAAAAATTTAAATCGAGACATTAAATATCCCTTAAATCGTCCAAAGGAGGACGTTTAGGTTCTAAAAATATTTATGTTAGATAGAAATAATTTTTGATCTTTTATGGATTAAATCTAAGATAATGAAATTTCTTCCTCGGCATAATCATCGGGTGTTTCGCATACGCGTATTTTTACTTTATGAATATTTGCAGGAAACTTAGTCTTCTTTATTTCACTTCAAGAAATATTTTGTAATATTTTCCACGGTAGATTGGAAGTCAACTACTACACGTTTCGAATTCATATCTTCAAGAAATTTAATTACATCTTTGTCCTTCTCGTAAACTAAAAATGCATGATCCATTTTTTCAACTAATGGCTCAATAGCATCTCTTAGATGATAGTAATCCATTACCATCCCGTTATCCATTACATCTCCGTCAATTTCTACGAGCATTTTGTATGAATGGCCGTGGATGTTTTTGCATTTGCCGAAATGTTCGGGTAATCTGTGGCCCATTTCCCAATTGAATTCTTTAGCTATTTTCATTATACTCCCTTCGTACTTGGTTCCCAAATAAACTTGTGCATCTGTAATTGGAATCTGACATTTAATTTATCTTCTAAAATCCACTCTACCAATTTTACAGGATCAAGTTTTCCGAAAACAACAGATACCAGAACTTCACATTTTGAAATAATGTTATATTTTTTCAACACTTCTTTTGTCCAAATATAATCTTCCCAGCTTCCCATAACGAACTTAACTTCATCCTCTGGTTTTAGGAAATTTATATTATCGTAAAAATTCTTTTTTACCATTCCGCTGGAGGGGCACTTAAGATCCATAATTATTTTGACCCGCGGGTCAATTTCCTTAATTGAAAGACTCCCACCCGTTTCTAACATAACAGAAAATCCTTCATCACAAAGAATTTTCATTAATTCAAGACTTTCTTTTTGAACTAATGGTTCACCACCTGTAATTTCGACTAGTTTACAGCCAAATTTTTTAATATCATGAAGAATTTCATTAATACTCAGATCTTTTCCTTCATAAAATGCATACTCGGTATCGCAATAAGTGCAGCGCAAATTACAGTAAGTAAGTCTAACAAAAACACAAGGTAAACCGGCTTTAGAGCTTTCACCCTGAATAGAAAAATATATTTCGTTGACTTTTATCATAATTTCAATAAAAAATAAGCAATTTCAACTTAAAAATAGAGAGCAAAATTACTAAACTTAGATTTGACATCAAACCGATGAATGTCTATATTTAGTGTCAATTTTTTAATATCTATTTAAAGGTTTTCGGAATATGGCAAGTCACAAATCGGCTAAGAAAAGAATTAGAACCAACGCTCGCAAACGTGAAATTAATAAAATTGTTGAATCAAAAATTAAGACTACGGTAAAAAAAGCTCTTGCAGCGGATGAAAAAGAACAAGCCGAAAAATTATACAAAGAAGCGGTTGCATTATTGGATAGAAGCGCTACAAAAGGTAAAATTCATTTGAATACTGCTTCGAGAAAAAAAGCTTCACTAACAAAACATTTAAATAGTTTACAATCAAATAAATAATTTAATACGCTAACTTACCCTTGTGTCAAATAAGGCTCTTTACCATTTAAAGAGCCTTTTTTAGTTTTAAATAATTATAAATCCTCAACAGCATCAATTCCTTCTGGCATGGGCAGATAAAATCTAATGGGTTGAACTGATCCGTCTCTTTTAATTAATTTATCTACTCTTTTTTTGATGATAACACTGTGTTCAATATGGACATCATCCTCAATTATAGATCCGAAGATGTAACTTGTGCCTTTTACCAATACATTTTTACCAATCCTTAATGGATACTCATCACTTCCGGTCATATTAACACTGGATTCAATTCTCGAATAATCACCAATAGCAATATTGCCTTTTATAATGTCTCCCGAAAGGAATTCAACAAAATTTCCAATTTTAAATGTCTGTTCTGCAAAACAAGATAAATGTACATTCTGACGAACGAAAACATTTTTCCCGAATTGTACATTTCCTTTTACATAAACGTTTTTCTCGAGTTCCAGATTATAATTTAACTTAACCCCTTTCCCGATATGTACGCCTCTTCCGATTCTTATATCCAGAGGGATATTTTTTTTGTCCATCTCTATAATATCTTCAACCACACCTTCTTCAATAAAGAAATCATCCGGATCATCGATTGCAATTAAATCTTTTAATTTTTCATAGACTTTTTTTCTGGCAACAGCTTCCATTTCTTTTAATACGGATTTATTGTTGAAACCCATAACAACATATTGTTCAAGCGGGCTGATGGCAGTAACTGAATAACCTTTCTTGTTAAACAATGCAATCAAATCAGTAATATAAATTTCATTTTGTACATTATCCGAAGAAATTGAGTTAATCAACTCGATAAGTTTTTTATACTTAAATGCATAAACACCTGAATTAAATTCTGTGTTTTCGATTAATTCCTTTTTTGTATAAACGTAAGTTCTATTGTTGTATATAACTTTGTAAGGTTTATCATCAAAAAGAGAAAGTATATCCTTATATTCCATAATTTCAATTACTTTTCCAATATCTTGCCCTGAAGATTTGCCATTTTCATCAACTGCTTTTACCCTTATAATTCTTCCGTAAGAATTATCTTCCGGCTTCCCTTCAAAAATGCCGGTTAGGACCATCATATCACTGCTGGTTTTAATAAATTCTTCTCGAAATCTTGTCATCGTATCAGAATCTATTAAGCCCATATCACCCGGAAGAACGTACACAATTCCATCAAAAAGTTTATCGTCAATCTTTTCTAAGGCTACCTGAACAGCATGCCCGGTTCCGTTTTGATTTACCTGGTATGCATATGAAGTAGATTTTCTTTTTCTAACCACATCAATAACATCTTTGGCTTTAATACCAACAACCAGAATTATATTTATATCATTAATCCCATTTCTGCATGCATTATAAACTCGTTCTACAGTGGAGACTCCCCAGATTTTATGAAGCATTTTAGATTTTTGTGATTTGATTCTTTTGCCGTGTCCGGCTGCAAGGATAATAGCTACTTCACTTTTGTTGTAATCCAAAGGTGAGGTAACTGATTCTAAAATATTAAAAACTTCTTTTTGTTCTTGTATTTCCATTATCAATACTCCGGTTAGAAGATATAAATGAACAATAAAATAAGTAACAGTGTTGAATTACTTAAACACACAAAATATACAAAATAATGAATTTAACTTTTAATATTCGGTTAAAGAAACTTTTAAATAACTAATTAAAAGAATATTCCGAATGAAATAATATTGCAGAAAAAAGAGAAATTAAAAACGCAAATACTATTGATAAAACAGGTGAATCTATAAAACCAGCGGTTAGTGCAGAAAGAACAAGTCCGATAAATCCCAGCAATAATCCAAACACAATTTTATTAAATTCACTATCCGTTTTATGATTTCTTAAATATTTTATGCTATAAAAAATAAATGTTAAGATAATTGAGAGAAAGGAAATTAACCCGAGAATCCCGCTCTCAAAATATACCTGGATAAAATCATTGTGCCAGCTTCCAATTCCTTTGTCGGAGAGTTCATTAACGTATGGGAAAATATTATGAAAAGTTCGCGGGCCAAATCCTAAAATAGGATGATCCAAAGCTAGATCTAAAGCTCCTTTAATTAAAATATTGCGGTCAGATAAAACGGTAGGATGTTCTACGCGCTGTGTAACTTCTAATTTATTATTCTGGAAAGATATGAAAGATAAAACCACAGTAAATATTAGGATTAAAACAGCTGCTTTTAGTTTTATTTTCTTAAAAGACATTCCGATTATAAATATTAAAATTGCAATTGCAATATTAGTTCTTCCCATTGAAGTTATAATGCCAGACAAAATCAGCGAAAGGCCTAAAGGCCACAACAACCAATTGTATTTATTTTTATTGTCAAAGGGTAAGGCAATATAAACCCCTAGTGCAGCTAGTAAATATGAAGAAAATGTAGCATAACCTGATGAAAATGATTGTGCACGTTCAACTAATTTTAAATTAAATAATATTAAGCCAATTAAAGAAATAATCGCTGCGGAAATGATAAAAACATAAGATATGGACTTAATCTTTTCTTTTCCCAAAGATTTTAAATAATAACTGAATGAAAAAAAGCTTAGGTAGAATAAAGCGTCCTTATAAAAAGACTTAACACTTTCAGCAGGATACTGTGAAAATATAATGGACAGAATTCTGATTACGCCAAATATCAAAATCAAAGTAAAGAATATATCAATAGCTTTTCTTTTATTTTCAAAACTTTCAATCAGCCAGATGATAGAAAGTAGTCCAACAAAAAGTTGAAGCAGGAACAGCGAAAGCATTAAACTGCAAACGGACGCAATCAATAAATAGAGTGGAATTTTATAATTAAATCTTGTAGATATCATTTAAAAGAGTCTTTAATCTTTTTGCTGAATCAATGGTAAAATTTTTCTGGATTTTTTCATTACTGGATTTAATCTCTGAATTGCATTTCATAAAATTTACGATACAATCCATTCAGATCCTGTATCAATTCATCATGAGTTCCCATCTGAATGATTTTTCCCCTATCTATAACAAGTATTCGTGTCGCATTCCTAATTGTACTTAAGCGATGAGCAATTACGAATGTAGTACGATTTTTCATCATCCTCTCGATTGCTTCCTGCACGAGTAATTCCGATTCATTATCCAATGCAGAAGTTGCTTCGTCAAAAATCATTATTTCAGGATTTTTAACAATTGCCCGTGCAATAGAAATTCTTTGTCTTTGACCACCGGAAATTTTTAATCCTCGCTCCCCGATAATTGTGTCATATCCGTCGGGCAACTCAATTATAAAACTATGAGCATTTGCTGTTTTTGCGGCTTCAATTATTTTTTCTATTGGATAATCGCCTAAACCGTATGCTATATTGCTCTTAATTGATTCATTGAATAAAAACGTTTCTTGGGTTACAATTCCCATCAATGATCGAAGATTCTGAATTTTAAAATCCTTAATGTCTATTCCGTCAATTAAAATTTTTCCGCCGGTTGGATCATAAAACCTTGGAATTAAATCAACAAGAGTTGATTTACCTCCGCCGCTGGGCCCGACAAGAGCTATAATTTCTCCTTTGTTAACGTTAAAATTAATATCGTTAAGCACTAAATCTTCTGAATCTTCATAGTAAAAATTAATATGATTGAATTCAATGCGATTATTAAATTTGTTCACTTGAATTGCATTTTGCGAGTCCTTTATATTAGGATGGGTATCGAGTATTTCAAAAATTCTATCCCCGGCTGCGCTGGATTCCTGAATACGATTATTAACTGTACTCAATTCTTTAATTGGTGGCATTAATTGGAAAATTGCAAACAAGAATCCTAAAAACTCACTTGCTTTTAATGCATTATTTTGAAGCACCAGCACTCCGCCGTAATAAATGATAACGGCACCGACAAGCACGCTAAGAGTTTCTGTAATTGGGGAAGATGCATTTCTAATCCTAACAATACGAAGCATCATTTTAAAGAAAGTATTTGTTTCGTTGACGAATTTTTTATTTTCATAATTCTCCATTCCAAAAGCTTTAACAATTTTTACCCCTGAAATTGTTTCTTGAAGAATGCTAGTTATATCCGCCATTTTAGCCTGAATTCTCATGCTGTGTTTTCTTAATTTTATTCCTATCCAGGCAATGATGAGCATTGAAAAGGGAAGAATTATAAATGCTAACAAAGTCAGCTGCCAGCTAATACTCAAAGCAATTCCGACAAATACAATAATAGTTAATGGTTCTCTTATTAAATTTAGAAAAGCTGCGGATATGCTGTTCTGAACAACGTTAACATCGTTAGTTAACCTGGAAATTAAATTTCCAACACGTTCTTGCTTAAAATAACTCATAGGAAGTTCATGGAGATGTTTATAAGCACTGTCGCGTAAATCTTTCATAGAACCCTGCTCAACATACGAAAGGTAATATGCCTGAAGGTAACCGAAAATATTCTTAAGTACAAAAGAGAATACAACTAAAAGACAGATTTTAAATAATGCATTAAGCTTATCGCCGCTGAAAACAAAATTATCAAAAGCGCTACTCACATCATGTTGAATTTTAATTATCCAGTTAGGCAAGAGACTGGAAGCCTTTTCAACAGTTGAGGGTTGAACCTTAGTCTGTACTTGTGTACTTTCCTGGAACAATGTGTCTAATAATGGTATAGTAAGATATACCGACATACCATTTAAGACAGCATATAAAATTGTGCAAACAATAGAGATTGTCAGATGTTTCCAATAAGGAGTTACATATTTTAATATTCTTAAATAAGTTTTCACTATGCGCTGTAATCCGGAATTGTTGGTATGTTTCTAATTCCGCATCCTCCAAGAACGTGGATGCTTTTGATCATTTGTAAGGTATTTAAATTAAATATATTAATTGATGATTTATTACTGAACCCGTCATCAAATATCAGCATGCCATTTAAAAGAATAAAATTTTTTACACCTCCACCATCCCACTCTTTAATTATCTTCTTATCAGAAATTGAATATAGAAATATTCTCGAAGTTTCCGGCTGTTTATTATAAAGGGTGTTATTTCTGGGTGAAATATTAAGAGTAGAAATAATTACGTATTTATTATCCGGCATCCAATTAATTTGATTTAATTTTTGATCTCCTTTTGCGATAAAATAAAATTTATTATTAGAAATATTTTTCAAATAAATTGAAGTCAGTTGAGAATCGTTGGCAGCGACTAGATACTCACCGTATGGCGATTTAGTCTTTCTTTTAACTACAGGCGGCTGCGGATAACCTTCTTTTGTTATATCGAATGTCTTTGTTTCATCAACCAGCTTTCTGCCGAATTCACTGTATATCAAAGTGTGTTGATTTACATAATTTGCAACGGTTTTATCAAATGAATTAATTATAACTCTAAAAGTGTTATCTGTTTCCCATGCAGTAAAAACCTGTAATCCACTTCCAATAGATTTAACAAAGTTTACTTTAGATGAATCCTGATCTAACAAATATAATTTTACATTATGAATAAAAGGGAAAACACCTGCTTTGCCAAAATCCTTTGCTGTTAAAAAAAATATTCTGTTTCCTTTTGGTGAATGAGATAGTTCAACTATGCTTTCATTTTCATTAGACCAGAATCCCGAATAGGTGTTTCGGTTAATATCATATTTATAAATCCCGGGTCTTTCATTAATATACCCAACAAAATAAAAATTTCCAGTTTTAGTTTGTTGATTTTTATATGCAGAATTCTCCGAAGTATTTAATTCTTTTGTATTATTATCGTTTTGATTTGCACAACCAGAAAAAAATAAAAGTGCCAGAAAAAGAGTACCGATTTTAATATTTATCATTAAATAATTTCCGCTGCTTTTACAAACAAACTTAATATTAAGTTAATGAAATTCATAAAATATGACCATAGGGGACTATAAATAAAAAATAATAGAATGATTGATCCGTAAAAGCCCAGACTTAAAATTCGAGCTGTAAATTTATTCGGAAAAATATCAAATAGAATATGAGAACCGTCAAGCGGAGGAATTGGCAGAAGATTGAATGCAAATAAAAAGATATTGAAAAAGACGCCGTACCAAAAAATGTTCAAAATATATTGGCGATAATGAATTCCAAGGTTGGCTGTAATTAAAAAGCAAATAAAAAACAGCACTGCTAAAATAAAATTAGAGAATGGTCCTGCAAAAGAAACTATTGCATCATCTCTAAGATTGTTTTTGAAATTTGCTCTATTAACCGGCACCGGTTTTGCCCAGCCTATTAAAGCAAAACCGGAAGCAAAAGATGCAATAGGCATAATGTAGGTTCCAATTAAATCTGCATGTTTAAAAGGATTAAGTGTTAGCCTTCCTTGGTCCTTAGCCGTATTATCTCCCAGTCTAAAAGCAGAAAGGGCATGAGAAAATTCATGAACACCAATTGAAATAAAAAAAATAGGTAAAAAAGTTAAAAATGAAATCAGTTTTTCGCTTACATGTATGCCTGACACTGTGTTATCCTCTTGGGTGAAAATCTTTATGAACTTGTTTAATATATTCTCTATCTATGTGAGTATAGATTTGGGTTGTTGAAATGTCAGCATGGCCCAGCATTTCCTGAACAGCGCGCAAATCAGCACCGCCTTCAAGTAAATGAGTGGCAAAAGAATGCCTGAAAGTATGTGGATGAACTTCCTTTTCGATTCCGGCTTCTTTTACGTAACGCTCTACAATTTTCCAGATACCCATTCTTGAAAACTTGCTGCCCCTGCTGTTTAAGAAAAGATAATTTTCACTCTTCATTTTTTTTTGAAGAAGCGGCCTGCTTTGTTTAAGGTAATTAGTAATCCATTCTCTTGCGCTGCTTCCAATTGGAATAAGTCTTTCTTTAGAGCCTTTACCAAATGCCCGGATGATTTCCTCTTCAAAGAATAAATCAGATAATTTTAAATTTATTAATTCGGATACTCTAAGTCCGCAAGCATAAAACGTTTCGAGAATTGCTTTATCACGTAAACCCAATTTATCCTTAATGTCCGGCTTAGATAAAATCGTATCAATTTCATTAACTGATAAAACAGGGGGAGGTGTTTTGCAAGTTTTGGAGTCGGTACTTTCTCAATTGGATTTTCTTTTATGTATTTGCAGCCAAGCAGATAATTAAAAAATCCTTTTATTGATGAATAGTAACGCGCCGCAGAGCTGCTGTTTAATCCTATATTAAATAATTCTTTGAAGAATGAAATCAGGTGATTAGAACTAATATCCGACGGGTCTTCAATTTTATAATCCTCTAAAAAGCGGAAAAGAGCGGAAATATCATTTTTATAAGACTCTACGGTATTATCAGAAAGATTTTTCTCAAGTTTTAATACGGTTAAGTATTCTTTTAGGAAGTCATTCATTGATTATCTTGTTTTTCGTCGGTTCCTTTTTCTATTTCATCCTGCTTTGGGTATCTTATACGTTTATGATGCTGTCCTATTAAAATACTTATGAATGCTTCCTTGATTTTATTGAGATCATTAAAAGTTATTGGTGAATTATCCAGTTGTCCGTCTTCAACTCTTGATTTTATTATGTTATCAATTAAGTTCTCAACTTTTACCGGGTCAGGATCTTCAATAGATCTTACGGCAGATTCGCAGCCGTCAGCAAGCATGACAATTGTTGTTTCTTTTGAATTAGGTTTTGGGCCCGGGTATTGATAATCTTTTTTATCAACTTTTTCTTCACCATAAAGTTTTTTTGCTTTATCATAAAAATAAGATATCGTGGTTGTACCATGATGCATTGGAATAAAATCAACAATTTCCTGAGGAAGATTATTCTCTTCAGCCAATGCCACACCTTCTTTTACGTGTTTAACAATCAAACTGACACTCTCTTCGGGAGTTAGGTTTTCATGCACATTTTGATTATTAAGCTGATTTTCCACAAAGTTTTGAGGAGTAATTGTTTTGCCGATATCATGATAATAGGCACCGACTCTAGCTAATAGAGGATTTGCATTTATGTTTTCTGCGCCAGTTTCTGCCAATGTTCCCATCGTCATAGAATGATTAAAAGTTCCCGGGGCTCTTCTGGCAAGTTCTTTTAATAATGGCCTATCAAAATTTGAAAGCTCCAATAAAGTAAGGTCTGTAGTGATCTTGAAGAATCTTTCGAAGAATATGAGCAAGCCGTAAGTAAGCACAGGGCTTATCAAAGCATTCGATCCGGCAAATGCCGACTCAATAAGTATATTTTCTATAGATGCGAATCTTTCAAATCCAAAAGCAAGTATTGCAACAAGATAACCAATTAAAATAAATAGAAAGGACCTAAAAATTTGCGAACGATTTTTAATATCTCTAACAGTATAAACGGAAAGAGCCCCGGCAAATAAATTCATAGCAGCAAATGTATAATCGTTGCCTCTTAATGCGCCGGCTATTAAAACTATAATTACTGTGCAATAAAAACCTACCCGCGAATCAAATATTATTGTGATTAGCATTGATAAGACAGGAATAAAAATCATAAATTGAAGCGGAGCATTAACCGTGATTTGATTTATCAAAAAAGTTATAAAAGAAATAAAAACAATAATCATTGCCAGAAGAAGTATTTTCTGATTATCATAAAATATTTTTTTGCGGAATAAAAAGAGATAAATTGTTAATAAAGTAAGTAAAAATCCTATATGTAAAATTTTGCCTAAAAACTGTAGAAGATTACCTTCTCCGCCGACCTCGTCTCCCTTTGCTTGTTTAAACGAATCAATTTTTAATTTATCTTCCTTTGTTATCCTATCGTGTTTACCTATTATCCTTTCATTCTCGTTTACAATTCCGCTGTAACGGGAAACATTGCTTCTTGCTTGATTAATCTCTTCGTTTGTTAATTTGCTGCTATAAATAATATTCGGAAAGATAAAGTGAGAAGCATACTCAATTATAGATTTTTTAATATCATTAGTATAACCCGTTTGATTAATTTCATCTTTAATCAATACTTTAGCTTCACTAACACTTAAGAGTGTATTAAGCCTGGCAATTTTATCAATATTTCCGGTTCTAATTGCAATGCTGTCTCTTCTAAGCTGAGTTGAATCTTCATTAACAATTCCATTCCGGTAAACACCGGTGAGAACATTTCTAACGTATAGAAATAAACGTTTGAAATTGAGGGAGCGGTTGGAAAGCATGTTCCGTTCTTCTCTCCTCAGCTTTTTAAAACTATTAAAAGAAGAGGCGCTTAAAAAAGTGGGATTAAAATCTTTTATATTTTCATTTGTTAGGGAACTATCTATTATTTTCAAGAGATAAGTATTGTAGGAATTCAACGAATCAATAGATTTATCAACCTCATCGGTACGCTTCATAAAAACGGGATAAACGCTTTGTGCAGCAGATTTTAATTCTGCTTTATAAGTTGCCGGATCCTTTAGAATTGGGAAACTAAACGGTGCAATCAAATCATCGTGAATCCAAATTGAGCCGACTGAAACATCAGACTCTATCGATTCACCCTTGGGGAACATCATTGCTATAAGAATAACAGCTGCAAGCCCGATTAATAATTTTACTCTAAGACTATTTCTGAATCTCGATTGTTTTTTTTCAGCCATCAGTTATGGTTTGGTTGTTTATAACATTAAATGTTAATACAGAAAATGAATTCAGTAAATTTAATATTTGTTCAAAATCTTTTTCTAAATATAATCTATAAAAGAATGTTTAAGAAATTTGTAATAATGAGCAAAACAAATCAAATATGAAGAAAGTATTTAAAAACCCATTTAAAATTACATTTTAAGCATTAATTAATGCTAAGATAAACAATCCTTAAAATAATTACTATTTTTTATGATTAGTTTATTTGATTACTTCTTCCCAGCCGACTGCAGCAAGATTTTTATAAATAATTATGGATGATATTATTGCAGCAATTAAATACATTGAAAAAGAAAAATAATCGCCAAATATCAGTTTGCCGGTTCCGAATAGGAAAGAATAAACTAAAACCACACCGAAGAACCAATTGACAAACATTCTAAAGAAACCGGAATCGCTTTTAACATCAGGCAATTTATCCGATATTTTTTTCCAAAAGATTCCGCCGGGATGAATTTTTCTGTAGAAGGAAAATAAGACTTCTTCATCTGTAGGTTTAGTTAGTAAGGTAACGGTAACCCAAACAACTGTTGTGGCAACCACGAGATAATAAAGAGTGTAGGGAAATACAATTCCCATTTTAGAAATGATAGGGAAAACAACGAAAGGCGTTATCATTGCAGAAATTTCCGACCATGCATTTATTCGCCACCAAAACCATCTTAAAATTAAAACCGAGCCGACACCGGCCCCGCATTCTAGAATAAATTCCCAGGCACCGGAAATTCTATTTATGAATAAAGTAACGAAGATAGAAACTATCATTAACAGGATAGTAACAACCCGGGAAGCTTTTACATAATGTTTTTCGTCTTTATCTTTCTTAATAAAGCGGCGGTAAAAGTCGTTTAGTATATATGAACTTCCCCAATTTAACTGGGTCGCAATTGTACTCATATATGCGGCAAAAAATGCGGCAACTAACAAGCCTTTTAGTCCGACTGGAAGGAAGTCTCTCATTGCATAAATATATCCCATTCTCTTTGCATCAACACCAAGGTGGGGATAAAGTACAAGTGTAGCTAGTCCAACGAGAATCCATGGCCATGGCCTAATACCATATTGAGCAATCTGGAAAAAGAGAGTGGCAAACAATGAATGTTTTTCATCCTTAGCTGACATCATTCTCTGAGCAATATAACCGCCTCCTCCAGGTTCGGCTCCGGGATACCAGGATGCCCACCATTGTAAGCCAATATATGCAAGGAATGCTGTTATTGTTAAAGCAAAGGCACCTCCCATGGAAGTGGCGCTGGAAATTGTTGGGAAAAAGTCAAATACAAATGGGGGCAGTTTATGTTGAAGTCCTGCTATTCCACCAACCTGCGGAGAGTTAACCACGATTATTGCAAGTATAATTGTTCCGCCCATAGCCAGAAAAAATTGAAAAGCATCAGTAACCACTACACCCCATAATCCGGATAATGCAGAATAGAATGCAACTAAAATCATACAGCCGAAAACGTATATCATAACCTGCGAAGCCGGAATTCCAAACATTCCGATAAGAATGGATTCCATAGCCTTGTTTACCCAGCCCATAATAATAATATTCATAAATAAGCCGAGATATAATGCCCGAAATCCGCGAAGGAATCTTGCAGATTTTCCTGAATATCTAATTTCAGCAAATTCAACTTCCGTCATTATCCCTGCCCGCCTCCAAAGCTTAGCGAAAAAGAAAACGGTTAATAGGCCGCCAAAAGCAAAGTTCCACCAAATCCAATTACCCGCGATTCCATTTTTCGTAACTAATTCTGTAACAGCCAAAGGTGTATCTGCTGCAAAAGTGGTTGCAACCATTGATAAACCTGCCAGGTACCAGGGTAAATTTCTTCCCGATAAAAAAAACTCATCGGTATTTTTTCCTGCACGCTTGGAATAATAAAGCGCAATACCGATTGAGAATACAAAGTAAAGGAGTATTATTAGATAATCGATGAGTTGCAAGGCGACCTCTCTTGGTTAGTGATTTAATAATAACTTCTTTCTAAAGCCGCAATTTATGATTTGTATATTAAAATAAACAGAAAAATAATTTTAAATTTTTTTTATTGATTTTCAGTTTCCTTTTCCATCTCATGATTGGAGAAAAGATTAATATTTTTCGTTAAAACTTTTTGAAGGGTTTTGCGAAAAGGTTATGAAGTTATCTTTGCCTTTTCGCAATAAAAATAAATTATACCCCAATTAATTTGAAATACTTTTCACATTCCAGCCGGAAATTTTGATTCCTGGTTTTTTATTTTGAAGATCTTTTATATCAAAGTGTCCTTTTATAATTTTAGTTTCACCCGGTAATAATGAAAAATAATTATCACTGAGGAATATCGGCAGAACAGGGTTATCCTTATTGCCTGCGGTTATATTTACTTCAACCGAGAATGCTAATTTGTCGGTTGGATTTTTTATCTCAATTTCTACATATTCTTTTAAACCAGCTTTTTTAAACTTATGCTTAACATTCAAATTTACTTCCGGCAGATTATTCAACTCAGTAAGATTTGCAAATTGTTTTTCCGGTGTTACAAACCAATTAGATTTTGCTGTGTCCAATAAATCAGGTGTAGTGGATAAACAATAAAAATTAGAACTAACCTCATCTTTACCTTTAAATAGTTTCAGGTCGACAAAATAAGTCTTACTCAGTCCGTCTATATCCGGGAGCGCTAGTAATTGCTTTGATTCATTTGAGTTTAAATTACATTGTAATTCTTTCTCGAATTTTTTTGTCATATTAAAATTTAGCACAGTTACTTTAGCTTTTAAATTTTCATACGAATTAAGTGTGTTATTAACAAGATCGATTGAATTATTTCCATAATTATATTGAATATGAATCGGTTCGCCTGCTTTTCTGGCTCCGTAAAAAGCACCGTTCGGCATTAAATAATAATCATACAACTGCCACCAAAGTTTCGGCCATGCAGAATTGTACATCCATTGAATAACTCCGGTTGCTTCGTATTTATTCGCATCGAACGCTTCAAACATCGCCCGCATTGCATCATAATTTGTAAATTGTGCTTTACGTTCATAATCTAACAGGCTTGATGGGGCGCCTAATCGTTTATCAATAGCTTCATTATATCTTGCAAGATTTTTGAAATGAATTCTGCTGCAGTGAAAATACCATTCGCTGTTAATAGGCCAAAGCGAATCTTCGGGAATCATTTTTCTTAAACTTTCAATCGGAGGTACTTGCGGACCTGGCCCTGTTTCAGTGTTAAAACCAAATGCACCGCCAAGAGTTTTATCAACATACCAATAATCCGGAGGAACATAATCGTAAGGGCCTCTCATTTTAACAGCAGATTTCCCTGTAATTGTGCTTGTGTGTTCGGCAGCTGAAGCTAAATATGGTCTTGTTGGATCGTCTTTTGATAATATTGCTAAATATTTTTTCTCAAATTCAGGTCTTGGGAATTTATCACTTCCATATAACCATAAAAAGATGCTAGGATGATTTCGCAGCCACAGAATTTGATCTTTCCAGGATTCGGATGCGATTTTCAAATCTTCAGGAGTTTTTAAACCGCCGTATTCATCAGCCGGCCTACCGAGTAATCCTTCCCATTCCCATTGGCAGCTCCAGCCGACCATTATCAAAATACCTTTTTCATCGCATAAGTTATAGATATCCTGATTTTCACCCCAAAAGCCTTCCATCCTGATTGTATTTAAATTCATCTGTTTTGCATAATCTATTTGGGCTACAAGATTGGAATGAGTATTATTCAGCAGCATATTATCTGCCCAGCCGCCGCCGCGGATCAAAATTTTCTTACCATTTAATTTATAGCCGCGAAAACCTTGATTTGTAAAATAGTCGGTTACTTCACGTATACCGAATTTAATATTCTTTTCATCTGAAATTTGATTATTGGTTTTGAATGTTAACTTCAAATCATAAAGTTCAGGCTTGCCGAAATCATGTGTCCACCATAGTCTCGGATTTTCAATTATTAATTGAGAGTATTCATCCGGTTTAAGAGTAATTAATTTCGTTTCATTTGGAGATAAGGAAACATATTTATGAAACTCAATCGAACCGATTTTACCGGTAAGTATCCCATCTAATTTTTTATTTGAGTTATTTTGAACTTCAGAAGAAATTGTTAGCCAGGCTTTTTTTAGTGTTACAGTATCAACTTTAGTTTGAATAAAAGGATTATTAATCGAAACATTCCCGCTTAATTTTAAATTAACATCTCTCCACAAACCCATGTTGGTGTCAGGCGGTTCGGGATTCCAATCAACAAATCCTATTGTCGGATCGCCTTTTACAGGGGGAACTATTTCTACGGCAAGAGCATTTTTTCCTCCGAATTTAGCAATATCGCTGATATTTATTACAAACCTGCGAAATGAGCCTTTTGTAGTATCTGACTTTGCTACCTGCTTTCCGTTAACCCAAATGTTTGCATAATAATTAATACCACCGAATTCCAACTTTGCTGTTGTTATATCTTTATCTTTAGGAATAGTAAACTCAGTCCTATACCACCAGGGCTTTTTAAATTGATCAGTTGGAATTTTATCCAGGTTTTTTGCAAAGAATATATTTTTATAAACGGAATCTCTGACAAGAGTTGCCAATACTGTTGCCGGAACTTCAGCCGGATACCAGCCGTTTGTAGTAAATCCAACAGTTGAAAGTTCTTTGCCATCCGCTTTAACTTTTTCTGAAGATTGAATAGACCATCCTTTTTTTAATTTTATTTGAAAGTGATTTTTGTTGCTGCTAAATGTAATTGAAACGAGCAGCATGGAAACTAAGATAGTGGCTAAGAATTTTTCCGACATTGATGTGCCTTTGTAATAATAATAAAAGTTAATTGAAAATTAGTAATATTTTATATTTAAATATGCGTACACTTTTGAAGAATTTCTTTAATATTAATAATAATTCATACAATAAGCATACGCAAATATCACATATGGAATAAAATTTATCTTTAGAAAATTCTCAAAAGCTAGTAAATAAATCAACATTGTGTTTTTGTTAGAATGGATGAGCAAGTTCTGGCAATTGCAAATTAAAAGACTCAGAAAAACTAGAACTCTAGAGAACAACTCAAAATTAATTTATTTAAAATCAGACTCTTGAAATATTTTTGCTTGGAATATATGTAACTCAGCATCCTGCCAGCTTCCCGGCGGAAGCCCGGCTTTCCTGCAGAGGTTATCAAGGAACTCAGTTTTATTCCATCTCATTTCTGTTGCAACTTGGGGAAGAAATACAGCTCTCCTTGCGTTTTTCGACAGCACAACTCCATCTCTTCCAAGAACTATCTCATCAATACTTTTTATTGGTTTGGAAGGAGTAAGGACAGATATTTCAATTTCAATATTGGAAAGTTCTTCAATTGTAACAGGCATAAATCGCCGGTCGCTAAACGCAGACTCTAAAGCCATAGAACTGACAACTTTATATAACGGAATATCTTCTCGCATATATCCTATGCATCCGCGCAGTTCGCCGTGTTTTCTTAAGGTTATAAATGCGCCTAAATTTTTCCGAAGCACAGGATCAAAATCCTGGTCTGGCGAAACGGTTTTAGAATTTAAGTATTGTGTAATGCTATTTCGTGCTAAAGAAAGCAAAATCTTTTTTTGCGAATTATTTAATTCAAACTCTTCCTCAGTTTTCATTAATCTATTTTAAGTTATAAAATTAGAATGAAGAGAATACAGTTAACCTGCTCTGAACATTGTAAAATTAATTTTGAAATCTTTTAATAATTCCTTTACGACTGGTACTTGATCCTCGCGAACCATTAGTATTGTGGTATCCATGTAACCTCTAATATATGCAGTGTTTTCACCCTGGAGAAAATATTCGATTTCTTCATTATCAAGAATACTCCTTATTAAAGCTATATCACCTAAATTATATGTTGAAAGGACGGGTACAAAAGTAATATCATCGTTATGAGTTTCTTTTATTGATTCAGTTTTTTCTACTTTTTCATCTAAAGAAGGAACAAGTTTTACATTACAGTCCGCACACATTGTAAATCCTTCTCTATATTCTGCTTTACAAATGGGGCAAAACATTGTTTTTCCTTTAGTAAAGTTATAAACTGATTTATTCTTTCAGCGGTTCTCTATCGGAGAGTGCATTTAATAGTCCGCCCACAAGAAGCGTAGCGAGCACACCAATGAGTGTGAACCACGTCCAGGCAACAAGCTTAAGGGAGATAACAGTTATCATTATAAAAATACCGGCAACAAATCCAGCGAGTGCATCTTCTTGTCTGGCTTTCTTTACTAATATACCGAGCAGGAAAGTACCGAGTAATCCGCCGTATGTAAATGATGCGATACTTAAAGCAAGTTCGACTACGGCTTGTGAAGTATTCATAAAAAATATTGCAGCTCCCACAAGAAGTATTGCCCACATTATAGTAAACAAACGGGAAATCATTAATTGTTTTTTGTCATCATCAACTTTACCGAAAAAAGGGATGTAGAGATCCATCATAGTCGAAGATGCAAGCGAACTCATTGATCCTGCTAGCGTAGAAAGGGCAGCGGCAAATAAGCCGGCAATTATAATTCCGGTTACTCCGGGAGGAAGAACATCAATAATGAAACGCGGAAACACTGTATCCGATCTTACATTCATTACTCCGTAATATGCATAAAGCATTACGCCGACGACCAAAAATATTGCAAATTGAATTATTACAATAATTCCGCTTCCAATAATAGCTTTCTGACTGTCCTTTAAAGTTTTTGTGGTAAGAAGCCTTTGAACAATCAACTGATCAGTACCGTGAGAAGCCATCGATAGGAATGCACCTCCTAAAAGTCCCCCAATTAATGTATAAGGCTGACTAAAGAAGCCTGCAAATCCTTTATTAAACCCTAAATTAAAAATCTCAAATTTATTTGATGAAGCGGCCGCTGCTGTAACCGAATGCCATCCGTCGGGTAAAAGATGTATCAAAAATATTCCAGCTAATATTGCTCCGCCTAAATACGTAAACATCTGGATTACGTCAACCCAAATAACGCCCTTAACTCCGCCTGTGTATGTATATGCTAATGCAACAAAAGCCATTATAAGAATTGCTTCCGGATAAGAAATGTTAAGCATTAATTTTAGCGGAATAGCTGTTGCAAATAATCTTACTCCATCAGCAGCGACACGCGTAAACAAAAACACTATTGATGCAAATGACCTTGTTTTTCCTCCAAATCTATTTTCTAAGAAAGTGTAAGCCGTTTTAAGATTTCCCTTACTGTACGCAGGTAAGAATAAAGATGCTACAATAATTCTTCCGATTAAATAACCAAAGGTTACTTGTAGAAAATTTAAATTGGTTAGATAAGCGAGTCCTGGAATGGAGATGAAAGTTAAAGTGCTTGTTTCGGCAGCAACGATTGAAAAGCAGACAGCCCACCATGGAACGACTTTAGAGCCAAGAAAATAATCTTTTACTGATTTTTGCTTTCCCCCGGAAATCATACCGAATACAGCAATGCCTACGAGGTAAGCAACTATTATAATATAATCTAAAATATTACCTTTCAAAAAATTCTGCCTATCATTTTTTCAACTCTTCAAAAGCTTGATCTACCGTATCGCATACAGGCAACACACGGTCGAGTTGAGTAATTTTTATTAGTGAATGTACTTTTGGGGAAGGAGCAGCTAACCTCATGCTGCCTTCCGATGATTGAAGAATTCTATTAGCAACAAGCAGTGCACTTAAGCCGGAACTGTCGCATGTTTCAACTTCACTTAAATCGACAATAAACTTATTTATGCCTTCCACTTTTAATAGTATTGTAAATTCCCCTTTTACAAGGCCTGAAATGTTGGTATCCAGTCTTTTCTCATTTAGTTTAAATACAGTTATATCCCCGACTCTTTTGGTCTCAAAGTTCATAAAAGTCCTTTAAAACATTTGTAAACAATTTAAGAAATTTTTATAAAAGATTTCAGGGTTATCCTCGGAATTTGCTACCTGAAGATTATAATATTTGTCCGAGTTCTTTTTCCTGAATCCAATTCTTACCTGAGATTGTACAAGATTTGCAATTAAACTATTAAACAGGTTCTCCTCTTTGCTTAAATCCAGCACAGCAGTATACCGGCTCTCCTTTAATCTTTGTTCAAATTTCTTATTTGGTAAATTCAATCTGGACAAATCATCAATTCCGTAATCAATGATTCCATGACGAAATTTCTGAGGTAAAGTATTAACCCTATAATCATGTGTTATTAGAGTAACCGTTTTCCCATCATCAGTTAGAGTTTTAATTATATTTAATGCAAAGTGAAAGTGACTTTCGTTCTCGGGCATTAAGACTAAAAATTGGGCTGTATTCTTATACAAATTTTTAAACGATTGTTTGTCCATACGAAGATGTTTAAGCTTATTATTAACTATAATATTTACTATTTTGTTTTTAATTAAATCGAACATAAAAAATCTGCTATTTCAAATATTCAAGAAATTCTTCTTCGGTTAATATTTTAATTCCGAGTGATTTTGCTTTATCCAGTTTTGATCCTGCATTTTCTCCTGTTAAAACGAAATCGGTTTTTTTACTCACACTGGAAGTTACTTTCCCGCCAAGAGTAATAATTCTTTCGCTAGCTTCTTCTCTCGAGAATTTTAAAAGTGTACCTGTTAATACAAAAGTTTTATCAGTAAAAAATGAAACGAGTTCCGTCTTCTTTCCGGATTTGAAATTAAGTCCGTGTTCCTTCAATCTCGAAATTATATTTACATTCTCCTTGTTCGAGAAAAACTTTTTAATACTGCTGCTTATGCTCGGTCCGATTTCATGCACTTCAGATATTTCTTTTTCAGATGCTTTTATCAAACTGTCGATAGAATTAAAATAATCTGTTAACTTTCTTGCTGCGCCTGCACCGACATAACGTATTCCCAATGCAAATAATACTTTTGAGAAGGGCTGTTTTTTACTTTCATCAATCGCGATAAGAAGATTGTCAACACTTTTTTCTCCCAGTCTTTCTATTGAAATTAATTCATCTCTTTTTTGTTTGAGATCGTAAATATCGGCATAAGTATGCAAAAATCCTTTATCAACAAAAAGATCTATAAGTGATTCACCCAATCCTTCAATGTCCATTGCGCCACGTGCCGCAAAATGTTCCAACCTTCCTTTAATTTGCGCCGGACATTCAGTGTTTTCACAATAGTACGCAACTTCATTTTCAGGTTTAAATATAGGCGTTCCGCAAACAGGGCATTTATCCGGCGGTGTAGTAATTTTATTATTTTTCTTCCTTTCACTTAAAACGACTGCTACGACTTTAGGAATTACATCGCCGCCTTTTTCTATTACAACTTTATCACCCTCACGAATGTCTTTCCTTCTTATCTCATCAATATTGTGTAATGTTGCTCTGCTTATTGTTGAACCGGAAAGAAAAACCGGGTCAAGTTCTGCTACAGGCGTAATTGCCCCTGTACGGCCTACCTGCCAGGTTATTTTTTTTATTATTGTAAAAGCCTGCTTTGCTTTAAATTTAAATGCAACAGCCCATCGAGGTGACTTTGCTATATTGCCTAAAATTTTTTGCTGGCTAATGGAATTAACCTTAATTACCGCACCGTCTATTTCATACTCAAGTGAATCTCTTTTCTCTTCAAGTTTACGGCATGCATTAAGAACTTCGTTAATATTTTTACACAACTTATATTCAGGGTTTACATTAAATCCCAATAATTTAAGCATGTGAAGATTTCCAAATTGAGTTTCAAATTCTTCTTCGTTACTTACAAGCATATAAAGAAAAATATTCAAAGGGCGCTTTGCAACAATTTTTGGATCCTGCATTTTTAAAGTGCCAGCAGCAGAATTCCTAGGATTTGCAAATAACTTGTCTCCCTGTTCCTCTCTTTCTTTATTTAACTTTATAAAGTCTTTAACCTTCATAAAGATTTCACCGCGGGCTTCAAAATCTTTTAGCTTATATTTTATTGCATTGGGTTTTATCAGCTTTAAAGGGACTGATTTTATAGTCTTAACATTAATTGTTATTTCTTCGCCGGTTGTTCCGTCGCCTCTTGTAGCAGCAGTTTTAAGATAGCCGTCAACATAATTCAAACTTACCGATGCTCCGTCAATTTTAGGTTCTACTACATATTCAACCATTTCATTTTCAGGCAGAAGGTTTCTGACTCTTTTATCGAATTCGAAAAGCTCTTCTTCATTATAAGTATTTGCAAGGCTTAACATTGGAACTTTATGAGTGACTGTCTTAAAATCTTTTGTTAAATCTTTTCCAACCCGTTGAGTAGGAGAATCCTGTGTTATTAAATGCGGATTTTCTTCTTCAAGCTGCTCAAGTTTTTTAATTAAGTCATCGTATTCTTTATCGCTTATTGAAGGTTCTGCAAGAACATAATATTTATAATCATGTTCCCGTATGGAATCTCTTAATTGTTCAATCTGTTTTTCTAACTTATTTGCCATTTACTTTTGTAAAGGGGATGGTGGGTTTTCCAAATATTTTAAGCCGGTGCTGTCTATTAAAATATATTTTACCTGGTATTTTTTACCAGTAAAATTTAAAGGTTTATTATTTAAAAAGAAGCGCATTACTCCGGCATTTCCAACTATTAAATTGAAATTGTTTTTTGCCTTAAGAACTTTTTCGGAATTCGGGAAAAAAGTATACTCGTCAACACTCGTTCCGTCCAATAAAATTTTAACCCACGATGTATCTGAAGTCTCAATTTTCAGCATAAGACTATCGGAAGAGATGACAGGAGCTGCAGTGGCAGTTTGGGGTTTCTGTGTCTCTTCTACATAACGCTGTTTATTTTCTTTCCTAACTTCATTGTAAGGTTTTTCAGTTACGATAATTTCTGAGCCGCCCCTAAAAAAAGCAAAATAAATTATCAGAATTATTGCCAAAGCACCGCCGATTAAAACAGCAAGCCGTATTTTTTGTGTGCTTGCATTTATTGGTGTAGGACTTTTTTTACTTTCTGGAGAGTCGGTATAATCGAACGATATCGGTTTAGTCACTTCTTCTTTTATTGGCTTAACTTCTTCTTTTTCGGGTTTAGGCTTTTTTACTTCTTCTTCAATATTTCCATTTTCATCATACGCTTTATTTTTCCTTGCAGCATCATACTTTTTAAAGGTAATATCGACATCCAGCCCAACAAGTTTTGCATATTCTTTAATAAAAGCTTTTATGTACAAATCCGGTAAAAAATTAAAATTACCATTTTCCATATTTTCGAGAAATTTTAAGTCAATTCTTGTTTTAGCTGCAATTTGCTGCAGCGTTAATTGACTTTTTGTTCGAGCTTCTTTTAATTCTTCTGCAAATTTATTTAACATAATGACATTCTGTTTAATTTATTTTATAAAATTAATTTATTTCTTATTTAACAGAATAAATGACTAGCTTTTTAATCATTGAACCTTAATGAGCTTCGCAGCAAATGCCCCGTCCATATGATGAACATGCGGCAAAGTCTGAACGCATCCGTTTTCATCAATCAATTCTTTGGGAAAAATTTCACCAGCATTTTGAAGTTTAAAATCCGGATGATTGCCTAAAAACTTTTTCACGATTTCACCGTTTTCCTCAGGTTCAATTGAACAAGTACTGTAAACAACGATCCCCCCGGTTTTAATAAGCGTGGATGCTTTTTCTAACAAATTATACTGAAGTTCATTAATTCGTTTTAGATCAAGTAAATCTTTCTTCCATTTAATATCCGGTTTTTTAGAAAGGGTACCGGAGCCCAGGCAAGGAACGTCTGCAATAATTCTGTCGAATTTGTCACCTTCATATTCAAGAGCGTTTACCTCTTCAGTCCTTACACAATGAATTGACAGTCTCTCCATATTTTTACGCATAATATTAAGTCTGCTATCGTATCTATCAAGGGCAACTATTTCGCCTTTGTCCTGAATTAATCCGGCAATGTAAGCGGTTTTACCTCCAGGCGCTGCGCATAAATCAAGTACTTTCATATCCGGTTTTGCTTCCAACAAATGGCATGCAAGACCGGCGCTTTCATCTTGAATGTTAAAGTAACCCAGTGCAAAATATTCCCAGCCGGTTATGTTTGTAAGATTTTGAAGTTGGAAGAATTCCGGTAAATATTTACCTGGATTAAATTTGAGATTAACAGAATTTAAAAGTTCCTTAAATTCCTGCGGATTGGTTTTGAGTGCATTGATCTTTAATGTTAAATATGGTTTTTCATTATTGGCCGCCAACAAATCTTCGGTACCTTTACGGCCGAATCTACCCAAATATCTTTTTACCATCCATGAAGGGTGAGAGTAATAAGCAGTCAGATAGCCCGGCAAATCTTCTTCGGGATCAGGGTATCTTATTCCAGCTTTATTTCTAATGATGTTTCTTAAAATAGCATTTGTCAAATCGGCAGGTTTTTGGCCTTGTAATTTTTTTACAAACTCTACTGCTTCGTTTACAACTGCATGATCGGGAACTCTATCGAGAAATAATATTTGATACAGCGCTACTCTTAATCCGTTTTTTAAATTCGGAATTGCTTTGGAAAATTGTCCTTTATAAAATCCGTTTAGAATCCAGTCCAATCTTCCCATCCACCTAATTACGCCATGTACAATTTCATATAAAAGCGCTTTATCCGGGCCATTTAGTTCAGTATTTCGCATTTCATTATCGAGCAGTTTTTCGAGATAAGCATCGGTTCTCTCTACTCTATTAAGAATTTTTACCGCCAGGCCTCTAACGCCTTCATATAAATTTTGAATTGTATGTTCTTCTAATTGTGTCATAATATCAATAAGGGTAGCCCCGTTTTCTCCTTTCTTTCTTCGTTAAATCAAAAATTTTTCTGAATAATTTTTCTTCCGATTCGTGCATATCTTTGCTTCGCCTCTGCATTACTCTTTTTGCAGTTTCAATACTTCTCTCAATATCATATGTAGTAACAGCATCACTTCCGCCCCAGGAAAAAGAAGGAATATATTTGTCAGGGAATCCCGCACCGAATATATTGCATGAAAAACCTACTGTCGTTCCGGTATTAAACATAGTGTTAATTGCTGTCTTAGAGTGATCGCCCATTATAACACCAAGAAATTGTGAACCGCTGTTTACAACTTCGCCGTTAACGTAAGCTTTTACCGTACCGTAATTATTCTTTAAGTCACTGCAATTAGTATCGGCACCAAGATTAACCCAGCTGCCCAGGTATGCATGACCTATAAATCCCGAATGCTGCTTATTTGAATAGGGGAGAATGATTGAATCTTCAACTTCTCCGCCGACTTTTGATACTTTGCCAATGCTTACATTTTCATAAATTCTAGCGCAGCTTTTTATCTGTGCTTTTTCTCCTAGAAAGACAGGGCCTTCAACAACTGCATTGGGGAAGACGGTTGCATCTTTATCAATAAAAATAGGCCCTGCGGAAGCATCAAGAATAGCTCCGGATTTTATTTCAGCCCCTTCTTCAATAACAATATTTTCTATTTCAATTAGATGTGCACCTTCAAATATTTTACCGCAGATTTTATCTTTTTTATTTGAATTTAAATAATTGAAATCATTAATCAGTTCGCTGCCGTTATTATTGATGAGATCCCAAATATATTCTATCGTCTTTATTTTAACTTTTTCAATCGGAAGCCCGTTAAAATTTCCTTCACTTAAAAGCTCATGCAAATGGTTTTTAACATTCTCTTAAATTTTCACCTGAAACACGTGCTGCAACAAAAGAGTCACCGCTAAAAAATAATTTGTCTCCCTTGTCTTTGAAGGGAATAATTTCAGAAAGATCAGGCGAAGCTAAAATATTTCCATTGATAAATAAACACTCATCATCTTCAATACTATTTATTTCTATCCCGGGGTTTTGAAGCCTTAAAAGTGAAGTTAAATATGAACGGCAATGAAGCGAATACTTTACTTCGGGGTAAGCTCTTAAAATTTTTTCTCTTAATGTATTGATTCCGCAAACAAGGTCATAAGCAGGCCTTGAAAAGATTAATGGTTCTAACTTTTCATAATTGATGCCTTCAAAAATACAGATTTGCATAGGGATTCTTTATAGTGAAAAATTTGTTAAATAATTTAATATTTTTTATGGTAAGAATCTTGACCAACAAGTTATCATTCTGTTGAATAAATTTAAAATCCGTAACTAAAATTAAAATCTGAATGATTAATATTTCAAAAGGAAATTATTTTATTGTGGTTTTCTTTAAACGAAAAAAGCCAGTTTTTAGACTGGCTTTAAATTTCAGAATATATAAACTTTTAAGATGTTATTAATCTAATTAAAAAAGAGTTTATTTTTTAGCGTATTTACGTTTAAATTTCTCAACTCTTCCGGCGGTATCAAGCAGTTTTTGTTTCCCGGTAAAAAACGGATGTGAGCCGCTTGAAATTTCAAGTTTTACTAAAGGATAAGTATTGCCGTCTTCCCATACAATCGTGTCGCTTGTGTTTATCGTTGATCTGGTTAATACTGCAAAATCACAAGATGCATCTTGAAAAACAACAGGTCTATAATTCGGATGAATGCCTTTTTTCATATAACTAACCTAATAATTTTATTTCTTTTCAAAAAATAGACCTCAAATATAGAAAAGTATAGTGATAATTTCAAAATATTAATTATCTAAAAACAGCTCGTTTTCTCAATTTTTACTTTCATAATACAATTTTTCCATTTTTTCTTTCAGCACAGCTACTTCTTTCCTTTGAGTTTTATCCAGGTATACCTGTTTAAAATTAAGGCCGTTTTTTATAGCAGATTTTGATAATTTGGGATATCCTTGAAGGTTTGCATCATCTGTAAGCGGATTACTTAATTGAGTATCATTATTTTTATCTGAAGATATTTCATTTCTTCCGATAAGATTGTTTTCAGAATTTGATTGAGCTTTTAATTTCTCAGCAGGTTTTTGGTCAGTGGAATTTTCTTTAAATCCTCTTTTTGCTAAATCTTCAACAGAGGTATTTGAGTTTTCTCTACTGGCAATTACATCTTCTCTAATCCGCGGGTTTATTGAAAGCGGATCTTCGGGCCGTGTGGGCTGTGTTTTAATCATAATTACTAAAATAATTGCAACTGCAACAACAGCTAAAGAAGGTATAAGTCTTTTTCGCAAAAAAAAGTTACTAGGCCTATCTTTTTGAAAAACATAATTTTCAGAATTTATTTTTCTGAATAAATCTTCTTCAAAATTATTTGGTGCATTAATATTATTAAGCTGTTTTAATTTTCCGATTACGTCTCCATAAACGTTTTCCTCTTCATTAGGCTGCATCATTTGTTTATTATTCATTATAAATGTCCTTTAACAACTTTTGCAATTGCACCCTGCCTCTGTTTATTCGTGATTTTACAGTTCCTACTGTTATTCCCATTATTTCCGAAATTTCTTCATAAGATAAGCCTTGAATATCTCGTAGTATTACGACTTCTCTATAAGCTTGTGAAACTTTTAAAAGAGCTTTTTGAATTATTTTATCTTTTATCCCGCTGTCGGTGGCAATATCCGGCCTGTATCTTTCATCAGGGATTTCAAAAGTTTCTTTATTTTCGCCGTAAGAATTAATTGAAAAGAATTTTCTTCTTTTGCGCCTCTGATACTCGGTCCTGGCTAAGTTTCCTGCAATTGTATAAATCCAAGTTGAGAATTTGGCAATTGTTGAATATGAATTTTTGTATCTGAAAACCTTTATAAAAGTTTCCTGTACTACATCCAAACATGTTTCATAATCGCCTAAAAATCTATAAACGAAATTAACTAATGGATTTTTATATCTTTGTACCAAAATTTCAAATGCTTGCTCTGTGTCATTCTGCTGAAATTCGAGTATCAGTTCTTCATCAGTTAAATCATTTAGGTTTTTTTCTGTCAATTGATTTATACTTCAGTTGGTTTGAAATGTTTCCGGAATTATACGAAAAATTAATTAAAAATTCGTAAAGATTAATAACAAATAAAATAGATTGAGGGAATAATTAAATTCTGTTTAAGCAGTTTTTTCAATTACTGCAAGTATCTCTGCTAATAGAATTGAAATGATCGATTTGTTATCTGCCGATGTGGTTTTTACAGAAATATCCGCCTTTAACAATGATTGAACTATTCTATAAAGATCTTTATCGGAATAAATCATCCTGGCTTTAAGATAATCTTTGTAATAATAAGGATGTGTCCCGACAATTCTTGCCGCAGCCTGTTCCGGTATTTTCTTTTCTTTCAACTCGTTAATTTTTGATAACCCTGTAAAGTAGCGGGTAAGCATGTAAATTATAAAAGTCGGTTCGTCACCTTTCTCAAGCATCTTATAAGCGATCTTAAATGTTTCAGTTTTATCTTTTTTCGAAATAGCATTTTGAAGATCGAAAATATTGTATTCTTTAAGTGAAGTTGAAAGTGCTTTTATAGATTCGATAGATATTTCTTTCTTATCAGCCAGGAAAACAGAAATTTTTTCAAGCTGTGATTCAAGCGTCTCCCGGTTTTCTCCGGATATATCAACAAGGAGTTGGGCATTTTCTCTGGCAATAATCTTCCCGCTTCTTTGAACGTAGTTTACAACCCAATCGATTAAGTTTTCACCTTTTAATTCTTTGGCTTCAAATAAGTAATTTTTTTCTGCCAAAGTTTTAAATGGTTCCGAATCAAGATTTGAAATTTTACCGTTGTGGATAAATACTATGACGGTGAAGTCAGGTGGAGATTCAGCATAAGAAACTAAACCTTTTTTATCACGAATCTTTTCGAATTCTTTTACAATAATTAATTTTTTTTCAGAACCAAATGGAAAGGCGGCCGCATAATCTAATATTTCAACTAAAGTTTTATCTTCGCCGTAAAATACTTCTTTATCAAATTCTGATTTTATAAAAGGCTGAATTGATTTATTTACAAGAGTTAAACATGCCTCAATACTAAATGTATCTTCACCAAAAAGGTAATAAACGGGGAGTATTTTGCCGTTATTTAAATCGCTTGTTATCTGATTTATTGAAGTGACTTTAATTTTAGGCTTCGCCATTTTCCTCTTTTATCTTTTCATACTTAATGGCTCGTGTAAGAAAGAATATCATTCCTCCCCATATCGTAACCAGAACAATCAGCATTGTAATTATTGTTATAAAATTCATTGTAATTATATTAATAAAAAAATAAAAATCTTTTTAGTCACTAACAATTTAATAATCTTTTTCACTAATTATTTTCTTTTAAAGTTTGTTTTACCATAACTTTATTTAAAAGAATAAATGTAATCAGAACTACAGACCATTGAAAAATGCACGTTCCTGCATTTGCCGAATGGAAAGGATTCCACCATTCCGGGTCCCATGAAACAGATGATATTAACCACCATGAAACAAGTACAACTACTTGGATTGGAATTAAAATCCCTATTACAAAATTGTACCATTTACCAATCTTTACATCACTTCCGTAGCCATTTATAATTTCCGTTCTGAATTTGTCAACTCCGTAACGTATAATTGAAAATGAAATAAATGCGCCGCTGATTATCAGTCCGACTCCCCAAACCCAATCCTGGTTTGTTAAGAAATTTAAATCAATTGCTGAAGGTATTCCTAACAAAAATCCTAATGAGGCAACCATAATAATTGCTTTGCCTCTTTTAAATCCGAAATCGATTAAAGTTCTTGTAGTAAGTTCCACCATAGACATTAATGAAGTAGTGGCCGCAAAAAACAGAGCAATAAAAAACATTGATGCAAAGATTACATTAACAATGTAATGTGATGAAATTTTTGAAAACAATAACGGCAGATAAATAAATGTCAATCCGGTATTTGCAGGGCCAGCTTGAGAAATTTGCTGCATTGCATCTGAAGTACTTAATGCAAAAACAGTTGAAAAGATTGTAATGCCTGCCAGCAGTGAAACAGAATTATTACCGAAACCAATTAGAGCAGCATTTAAAGAAATGTCCTCTTTCTTTTTCATGTAAATTGCATAAGTTAAAATAAGTCCCCAGCCTGCTCCGGTATCCCAGGCATTTTGTGTTAACGCATTAAGCCAGACTTTATAATTTAAAATGACATCCAGGCGAGGAGTGAAAAAATATTTTATACCTTCAATAGCATTAGGAAGAGTAACAGCTCTAATAAATAAAATAATAAGAATTATTAGAAGTGAAGGCACCATAAATTTGGTTACTTTTTCAATTCCTTTGCTGACACCTCTATAAATAATTATTGCAACAAAAACCATTGAAATAAAATGATAAGCAAGAGGCTGATAACTTGATGAAAACTTTGTCCAATATGCTAAGTGGTTTGTAGTGGAAAATAGATCGCCGGTGATAGCGGAAATAAAGTATCTTAAACACCATCCCGTTACAACGGAATAATAAAACATTATTGCGGTTGATACGAAAACAATAAATGCGCCCATCCACCCGAATTGTTTACCTGCTGTTTTTGCAATTGCGCCGACAGGGCCAAATCGCGTAGACTTACCAATTGCAAATTCAGCAATAATTAAAGGGACCGACCAGACAAGAAGAAAAATTACCCAGGGAATTAGAAATGAACCACCGCCGTTTTGTGCAACAATTCTTGAAAAGCGCCAGATGTTTCCGGTTCCTACTGCGATACCAATTGTTGCAATAATTAATGACCAGCGAGAAGAAAAAAACTCTTCCTGTTTCATTATGCTCTAATCAATTTATTATTAAAAGTATGCCGGATTATCTTTCAAAAATAATTTATGGATCAAAATAAAATAAATTTTTCGTTACTCTTAACAATATAGCTTTACGGCTGTTTTGCTTCTCTTTCAATATAAACAGAATCCATAACAACCGGGGTAACCGGTTTGTCGTATGGTTTTGTTGTTGGTACTTTACCGATTGCTTTTACAACATCCATTCCGTCAATTACTTTTCCGAAAATTGTAAAATGGAAATCAAGCCATGGCGTTGGTTCCAGAGTAATAAAAAATTGGCTGCCGTTTGTATTTGGGCCTCTGTTGGCCATTGCCATTACTCCTGCAGAATCAAATTTATAATGCTCATTAAACTCATCATCAAAAGTGCCGCCCCATAAGCTTTGTCCGCCCGTTCCGTTTCCATTCGGGTCGCCGCCTTGAATCATAAACTTATCAATTACCCTGTGAAAAATTAATTTGTTATAATATCCCTTATCAGATAATCCGACAAAGTTTTCGACTGCTTTTGGCGCAACTTCCGGAAGAAGCTCGCATTTTATCGTTCCCATATTAGTTTTTATTACTGCAATATAAGTTGTATCATTCATAGATTTTTGTCCGCCTGTTTTTGATTGACTGCATCCTAACGCCATTGCTGCCAGGATAAAGATTAAAATTAAATATTTCATAATTCCTCCTAAGGAAGTATAACATGAGATGTAAGTAAAATTAAAATTATAATTCCCAAAGCAATTCTGTAATAAACAAATACAAAAGTGGTATTCTTTCTTAAGTACTTTAACAGAAGATCAATTGAGATATAGCCGAATATAAAAGCAAAAATTGTAGCAATTATAATATGAACTGCCATAGAAGGATCGAGAAATTTTCTAGCTTCAAAAAGTTCCAGTAAACCGCTTGCAAGCACAGCAGGAATGCTTAATAAAAATGAAAATCTTGCTGCAGTTTCTCTGTTCATTCCAAGGAATAAGCCTGCGGTAATTGTAGTGCCGGAGCGGCTTGAACCCGGAATAAGTGCAAAACATTGACCGACTCCAACCCAGAAGGAATCCCATCTTGTTATCTTAGTCATATCTTTTTTTAAGCTGGCTGCTTTTTCTGCAATCGCTAAAATTATTGCTAAGCCTATAAGACTAAATGCAATTACATATAAATTTTTTGTTAATGTGCCTTCTATTATTTTTTTTAGAGACAAGCCGATTACACCAACAGGAATAGATCCGATTATTATTAACCAGCCTAATTTTGAGTTCAGCTTTTGTTCCGAGAATTTCACTCTCTGTTTAACATTTTCATTTAAGAAATCAATAATAATTTCCCATATATCTTTCCAGAAATAGATAATTACCGCAATTACCGTCCCAAGCTGAATGACTGCTATAAATGCAGTCCATTGTTCCGGGTGCTGGTTGGAAATGAGGTGCATAAATTTACCAGCTAAAGTTAAATGGCCGGTGCTGCTGATGGGTAAAAATTCTGTAAGCCCCTGGATTATCCCGAGCAGAATAGCTTCAAAAATATTCAAATAATCCTCCTAAAAAATATAAGAAACTCCGAGTCTTATACCCGCCGATAATGCGTTAAAATTTACATTAGTGTTATCAACATTATTTACAAAGTAACCATTTCCGCTTTTAGGTTTACCGTTAAAATCGTATCTAACATCCACCCCGATATTTGCATATAAATTTCCGCTTAACAAGGTATTGCCGTCAGCTTTAAGCAGAAAGCCAAATCCGGTTGATTTGTAACTGACGGCCGAAGGAGTTCCAGGCAGCTGCTGATCTGCATTAACAAAACGAATTCCCACACCTCCGCCGAATTTAAAATCATAACCATTTCCTCTGAGCACATAGTAATTAACCACTGTAGGCATAATAATAGAATAATTCAATTTGTAAATTCCACCATAATTATTAGAATAATTATGTGAGTTAATAAGATAGGCAACTTCAAGCCCGACTTCGTAATGATTATTTAATAGATAACCCCCTTCACCTGAAAAAACGATTGCACTATTAAATGTACCAAGCTGTTGATTCGGGTGGAGCAAAATTTTGATTTAAATAATCGATTAAGGAAGGCATATTTACAAATGTTATCCCCATTCCTGCTCTTACATAATATTGCGAAAAAGATGTACTGGAAATTGTTAAACAAATTATAAGTACATAAAGAAATTTCATAATTCTTCCAGCTTGGTTTCTACAACTTTAATTAGGTTATCATGATGTTTGTTAAGAGCAAAGAAAAACAAAAGTGAAGTGAAGATAAACAAAAAATATGAAATTACATGTGTTAAAATAGCGTAAGCCAAACTAATGGATTCTCCAAATCCGAATAAAAGGACCAATGCTGCTTTTGAAATAGCTTCGTATGAACCGATTCCACCAGGAGTGGGAATAACCACACCAAATGCACTTATACTCATAAGCACCCATGCCATACCGTAAGTAACCGGTTTTACATTTTCCATTCCTAAAGTATAAAATCCGATGTAAGCACTTAAAGCATAAATAATCATTATCAGTGCGCTTAGAATAAATGTATAAATATAATTTTTAGTCCCTTTTAGGCTTGCAAATCCCTTTGTTACCATATCAAAAATATATGCGGCTTTATTTGCAATCTTTTCAGAAAATTTGCCGATGATTTTTATTATTAGTCCGTAAAATTTTTCTCTATATCTTACTAAAAAGTACATGAATAGAATAATACCCGCCATCAGAATAATACTAAGATAAAGTGTGGATTTAAGCCATGGAAATTTGATATAAAGGTCTTCGCTCCAGATGATAACCGAAACAATTACAGTTAAACCGAGAAAAATAATGTCAATAATCCTTTCTAAAATTACCGTCCCGAACATTGATGATCTTGATAGTTTTTCCCATTTGCCGAGCACTACTGCTCTTGATACCTCACCTAATCTAGGCACTACACAGCTAACACCGTAACCGACCATTACCGCACCAAAAATATTTATTATGGAAGCATCAGGCTTAACTGAATGTAGAATCACTTTCCATCTTAAAGCGCGCAGGTAGTGAGAGAAAAGCATTACCACTATTAATATAACTATCCAGAATATTGAAGCGTTGGAAAGTATAACTAAAATTTTACTTATGTTCTCATCATAAAAGGCAATGTAAAGGAAAATAAAACTCAGCACTAGTGGAAGTGTGAATTTTATTGCATTACCAAGCCAATGTTTTTTGTTAGTTTTATCTGAGGTCAATAACTTTGCTTCCCTTCGGCGGTGTAAAGGTGAATAATGAATCGGCCAATTTTGTATCCAGCTTGTAATCGGAAAATTCAATTTGTATTAAAACATCATTAGAGCCATTAATAATCATTTTGCTGATTAAATGATCCTTGTCCAGCCATATCTTAACATTCTTAAAATTTAAACCAGCCTTTTGAGGTGTAAGCATTAAAACTTTTTGCCCATTATTGTCCTGTAATTCTACATTACACTCGGAAGGATAAACATTGATAAAATTATTTAGTGATAAAACAGACGGGTCATGTTCATCGTAATCGCTGATAATTACTTTGTTTTCGTTTTTATTGTAATTCCAGTTTGTCTTCCCGTTGGAAATTATGGTTATATTTTTTAATTCCAACCTAAGATTGTTTTTTTTCTTATAATAAAATTTACCGGATAGATTAACTTTGCCGTTTGTCGTCTGCACAAAATCGGCGCTTAAATCGGAGGTTGAATTAAACTTTTTTTGCAGTGATTTAAGAAGCTGTTCACCTTCATTTTGCGCTAAACATGTTGTCGAGGCAAATAAAATTATTAAAGCTGGAATTAAAATTTTTTTCATATTGAATAATCAAGTTATTATTAGTCTGCAATTTATGAAATTTGTAGAATAAAATAACATGCAAAAATAAAATGTTATTATACTCCCAAACAACAAGAAATGCCGTTTTAGCATATTTCTTGTTTTTTTTATTTGGAAAATTTATAAGTTAGGAAAGCCTGAAAATTATTAATTACCCATTTATAAAATGTTTCTTTATTTAAAAAATAGTAATTACAAATCGTTACAATTTTTTACAATTTATTAATTGACTGTCAGAGGTATTATAATTAAATACATGTATAGAAAGAATTTTAAATACATTTCACTAACATAAGCGGATTTTAACCATTGATTGGGGGTCTGGCATTAATCCCAGCTGATTAATCGGTTATAATTATACGGTTTTCTTTTAATGGTTTTCGCGGGGAGATAAAATGAAATATTTAATACATTCATCTTATTTGTTGCTTTTCTTTTTCTTAATCGGCTGCTCAACAACGTATAACCTAAGCAATTTTTCCTCCAAACAAAATTTTTACGAAGACTTTAATGAGTCGATGTATAAAACCCCGGTTAAAGTTACCTTAAATAACGATAGCTCATTTACAACTGAAAGTGTTAAAATAGTTAATGATAATCTTATCATGGCCGCACCGGATAAAAGTGCCGTTAATAAAATTACTATGAAAAGAATAAAAGAAATTAGAACCTATAATGAAGTAAATCCAAAACTGGCTGGAACATTAATTGGTGCGACATTCAGTTTTCTGTTAAGTTTCGCAATTCTTGAAGCCAACAGCAGTGCTAATAATTCACATGATACTGGTTCTATTGTTTCACCTTTCCCTGGTAGTCTTATTTATGGTGCTTTGGGTGGTTTAGTTGGATTCGGAATAGGCAGTCTATTTGACAGAACAATTATTTATCAATTTAATCAGTAAAATTTTTATGGGGGTATTATGAAAGCGTTAATAATAGTCTTAGTCGCTTCTTCAGTAGCATTTTCTCAGCAAGAACAAAAAAGCAACAATATAATTTATATTGAACTTTTAGGTAACGGGCTGTTTTCTTCACTTAATTATGAATATGCAATCTCTAATAATTTTAGCGCAAGAATCGGTTTGGGATATGCATTCAGCAATTCGGAATCTAATTCAGGTGCACATCATGATTTTGCTTTTCTTCCTGTGGCTATGTTAAATTATTTATTCCAAATACATGATAATAATTATTTAGAAATTGGCGCAGGTGCTTTAATATCAGCATCAGATCTTTCATCATCCCCTGGCTTTGAATCTACAGTTGCAGTCGTACCAACATTTGCACTTGGTTACCGCTACAGTCCTAAAAACGGAGGCTTTTTCTTTAGCGCGGCATTCGACATGTTTTCCGTTTCATTAAGTTCTGTGGCTCCGTGGGCAGGTCTGGGCTTGGGTTATAGATTCTAATTAAGATCGATTTCGTCATTAGACAATTTTATGTATTAATAATTTAGCACTTAAAAAGTAATTAATTTATTTTGCAAAAAACCTAATTTATATTACATATTATCTATTGGATTAAAATTGTGGTAATAATATTATTCCTTGCATATTGAACAAAATAATACTAATTTTGTCTAACTTTTTCGCCCTTTTAAGGGCGATTTTTATTTGTATGAATTTATTAATCGAAAATATTAAACAGCTTGCTTCAGAAAAGGCAGAAGAAAAAGGTTTCTTCTTAATAGATTGTATAATCCGGGGCAATAACGCAAATAGAATAATCGAAATTTACGTTGACGGCGAAAAAAATGTTTCCGCGGATGATTGTGCAAAGCTTAGTAATGATATAAACTTACAGCTGGAAAATATCCATGATATCGGTTCTTCTTACAGATTGGATGTTTCTTCTCCTGGTGTTGATAGGCCGCTAAAATTCTTAAAGCAGTTTCCCAAGCATATCAACAGATATTTTGAAGTTGCCTATAAAACCGGCGATGAAGAAAAAAAAATGACGGCTAAATTGGTAAGGATTGAAGGTGATGATTTGATATTTTTATTTAATAAAGATGAAGTAATAATTAATTTTAATAACCTAAAAAAAGCTAAAGTATTAGTCAGTTTTTCCTAAGGGAGGAATTTAGAAATGAACGTAGATATCGTTGAATCCTTTGCGCAAATGGTGAGGGAAAAAGGCGTAGATAAAGATGTATTGGCTGCCATAATTGAAGAAATATTCGGTATGCTGGTAAGAAAAAAATATGGTGAAGAATCTAAATATGATGTAGTTGTAAATATGGATAAGGGAGACATCGAAATATTTTTGGAAAGAGAAATAGTTGATGTGGTGGAAGATCCTAATCTTCAAATAAGTATTGAAGAAGTTAACAAACGCGGCAATGATGATGAACTGGAAGTCGGCGATGATTTTGTGGAAAAGCTTCAGCTCGCTTCTTTCGGCAGAAGATTAATAACTTTAGCAAAACAAGGTCTTAATCAAAAAATACGTGAAATTGAAAAAGATATTATTTATAATGAGTATAATGAGCTGCTGGGCGAAATTGTTGTAGGCGATATTTACCAGATAAGAAAAAATGATATTCTTGTAAACCATAATAAAAATGAATTGCTTTTGCCAAGGCACGAACAAATTCCTTACGAAAGATATAAGAAGGGAGAAACAATTCGTGCAATAGTAAAGGAAGTTAAAAAGAACAACAGCGGACCGTTAATTTTAATTTCCAGATCCGATAATACTTTTTTAAGAAGGCTTTTTGAAATTGAAATTCCAGAAATATACGATGGAATAATTGAAATTAAATCAATTGCCCGCGAACCCGGCGAACGCGCCAAAGTAGCAGTGGAATCTCAAGACAATAGAATTGATGCTGTAGGTGCTTGCGTAGGAATGAAAGGCGTTCGTATTCATGCTATAGTTAGAGAATTAAACAATGAAAACATTGATGTTATAAGTTATTCGGAAGATCCGGTTACATTTATACAAAAATCACTTGCACCGGCAAAACTGAAAAGAATAGAAGTTGATCCGGTTATGAAAAAAGCAGTGGTTACTGCAGATAGCGACCAGGTTTCGTTAATAGTTGGAAGGAATGGGGTTAACATTCGACTTGCAATGAAATTAACAGGTTACGATATTGAAATATTAAGAGAAGAAAAACCTTTTGAAGAATATGAAGAAGATATTGAGCTTATTGATTTGAAAGAAGAACTTGGAAGCGATATTTACGAATTACTTATCAATAACCGTTACGATACCGCTATTGAAGTTTTAACGGCAGGCCCTGAAAAGTTGAAAGAAATTGAAGGCCTGGGAGAAGAAAAAATAGCCGAAATAATAGAAATTATTAAATCTCAATTTGAAGAAGAAGAAGATTAGCTAAACAATAGGTAAGTCAAATATGTCCGAGACTAAAACTAAAAAAATTCGAGTATATAAATTAGCATCCGAATACAATTTATCGGCTGAAAACCTTGTGGAATTTTTAGTTAAAAAAGGCCATGATGTAAAATCTCATATGTCTATTCTTAGTGAAGAAATGATCAATGAAATAAATGATCATTATAAGAAAGATATAGAGAAAGCTGAAAAGCATTACAAAAAAGTAGCTGAATTTAACAAGAAAAGAAGTGAAAAATCCGATGAGGAAGTTAAAGTTGGTGAAAAAGCTGCTGAAGAGGTTGCTGAAGCTGAATCAAAAGTAGAGGAAGAACAAAAAACTGAAACTGCTAATGAGCAAGTCCAGACCGAAGAAGAAATTTCTAAAGAAGCTCAGGTGGAAGAACATCCGGAAGTTGTGAAGGTAGAGGAAGATGCTGAAGATATTAAAGTTGAAGAAAAAGATGCAACAGCCGAAGCAGAAGTTAAGCCGTTTATTTCACCAAAGCAGCAGGAAGCAGCTCGTAAAAAAGGACTTAAAGTAGTCGGCAAGATTGACCTTGGTTTAGAAAATAAATCTGAGAAAAAACAAGTCCCGACGGGAAAAGAAGAAAAATCATCCACGCAGCAGGGAGCTCCAAAGAAAAGGAAAAAACCAAAAGCAAAGAAAAAAACCGGTGAAGCTGCTTCGGAGGAACCCATAATTTCTAAAAAGAAGAAACGGGTTAAGAAATTTGAAATCGATCAGAAAGAAGTAAAAGAAGCTATTAGAAAAACTCTTCTCAGTATGGATGATTCTGTGTTATCCGGAAGAGCAAGCCAAAGAAAAAAGAAAAGGAAAGAAAGAGAAGCTGAAGAAGAGAGAAAGCAAGAACTTAAGGATCTCGAAAAAAACAAAATTGCCGTAACAGAATTTATTGCTGTAAACGAACTGGCAAATTTAATGAACGTTCCTGTCAGCGATGTTATTACCAAGTGTATAGAGCTTGGTTTAATGGTCTCTATCAATCAGAGGCTTGATGTTGAAACAATTACTTTAGTTGCAGATGAATTTGGGTTTGAAGTCGAATTTCAAAAAGAATACACTTCCGAAGCTTTGGAAGATAAAATTGATGAACCGGAAACCCTTCAATTCAGATCTCCTGTTGTTACAATAATGGGTCACGTAGATCATGGTAAAACATCTTTATTGGATTATATCAGAAGAACTAATGTTGTTGCCGGTGAATCCGGAGGAATTACACAGCATATTGGTGCTTACAAAGTAGATGTTGGTAATGGTAAATTTATCGCATTTCTTGATACACCCGGTCACGAAGCATTTACAGCAATGAGGGCTCGCGGCGCTCAATTAACAGATATTGTAGTTCTTGTTGTTGCTGCAGATGATGCGGTTATGCCTCAGACAATTGAAGCAATAAATCATTCTCAGGCTGCCAATGTACCGATTGTGATAGCAATAAATAAAATAGATAAACCCGGTGCAAACACTGAAAGGATAAAACAGCAACTAGCCGATCGGAATATTTTAGTTGAAGACTGGGGCGGTAAATATCAATGTGTGGAACTTTCTGCTAAATCCGGATTAAATGTTGACGCACTTTTGGAAAAGATTTTGCTTGAAGCAGAAATTCTTGATTTAAAAGCTAACCCAGATCGTCATGTACGTGGTGTGGTTGTTGAATCTGAACTCGATAAGGGCCGAGGAATTACAGGAACCATTCTAGTTCAAAAAGGGACGTTACGGATTGGTGATCCTTTTATTGCCGGAATTTATCAGGGCAAAGTAAGGGCAATGTTTGATGAGCGCGGGAATAAAGTATTGGAAGCACCCCCCTCTACACCGGTGCAGGTATTAGGTTTTGAAGGAGCCCCGCAGGCCGGTGATTCTTTTGTCGTTGTAGATTCTGACAGGATGGCCAGGGAAATCGGTCTTAAGAGGCAGCAATTGAAACGTGAACAGGACCAAAAACAAGTACATCATATTACCCTAGACGAGATTGCAAAACAAATTAGTATAGGCGGTGTAAAGGAACTTCCATTAATTGTTAAAGGTGATGTTGACGGCTCAGTTGAAGCATTGTCTGATTCGCTGATGAAATTATCAAACGAAGAAGTTATTGTTCGTGTAATTCATAAAGGTGTCGGCGGAATTTCTGAGAGTGATGTATTGCTGGCTTCTGCATCCGATGCAATTATTTTAGGCTTCCATGTAAGACCTAATTTGAATGCAAGAAAACTAGCCGAAACCCAAAATGTAGATATTCGATTGTACAGTGTTATTTACGATGCTATAAATGAAGTAAAATCTGCTTTGGAAGGTCTTCTTTCTCCTGTACTTTCTGAAGAGGTTACCGCTACACTTGAAATTAGAGAGACATTTAAAGTTCCGAAATCCGGTACTGTTGCCGGATGCTATGTTCAGGACGGAAAGATTGCACGGAATAGTAAAGTTAGACTTATCCGGGATGGAATTGTAATTCATGAAGGAGAAATAGCATCTCTTAAACGTTTTAAAGACGATGTAAGAGAAGTAGATTCTGGATACGAATGCGGATTAAACATTGCCAACTTTAACGATTTAAAAGTCGGTGATACAATTGAAGCATTCAAGATAGTTGAAACTAAAAAGAAACTGGCTTAAATATCTTCAAATTTTGCGAATTGTAATTCATGTTTATTAGTTATTCTTTTTGGAATAAATTTTCTTTGAGTTTTTGTAAAAATTAGATGCCGGTTCGAGAGGAGTTGAGAAATTGACACGCAGAATTGATAGAGTTGAACATCTGATTAAGGAAGAGATCAGTTTAATATTTTTATATAAGCTGCCGAATAAATTGCTGGATTCTTCTTTCGGCTTTATTACAGTTACTTCCGTTAAAGTAAGCCCGGATCTTAAAATTGCCAAAATTTATATTTCAGTATTTGAAAAAGATAAACGGGATTATGTTTTAAATAAAATTAAATCTGTTTCCGGCTACATACGAACCGAACTAGCTTCCAGAATTAGAATTAAATTTGTTCCTGAATTGAAATTCTTTATTGACGATACTATTGATTATGTTGAGAAAATAGAAGGCTTAATTAAACAAATACACGAAAATGATAACAAGGGAAACGACTGATTTTTCTAATTTAGATTTTCAATCCGGAGAAGTTATTCTTGCCGATAAACCTGTTGGATGGTCATCTTTTAAAGTTGTTTACAAAATAAGAAAAGCTATAGAAGTTAAAAAAGTTGGTCATGCCGGAACTTTAGATCCGCTTGCCTCGGGCTTGCTTATTCTCTGCACCGGAAAGAAAACAAAAGAAATTGATAAATATCAATCTATTGAAAAAATTTATACCGGGACGATTTTGCTCGGGAAATCTTCTCCCTCAATGGATTTAGAAACAGAAATTATTAGAGAAAATTCTCTGGAAGGTATAACTGAATCTAAAATTTTAGCAGTCCGGGATACATTCTTAGGTAAAATTCTTCAAATTCCACCTATGTATTCGGCAGTTAAATATAAAGGCAAGTCCCTTTACAAACTGGCAAGAAAAGGTAAATCGATAAAACGGGAACCAAAGGAAATAAACATCTCAAGGTTCGAAATTAAAAGTATTTCTTTACCGTATGTTGATTTTGAAATATCATGCAGTAAAGGTACCTATATTAGAGTTATTGCCAACGATTTTGGAGAAAAGCTGGGCTGTGGAGGTTTATTGAGTTCTCTAAGAAGAATAAATATTGGAGAATATTCTGTTGAAGATGCTGTAAATGTTGATGATTTTGTAAATAAATTGAAAAATTACAAAGAAATTTCTCTGGCGTATCCGGTTTAAGGAAATTAGACGGTTAGATATTTACTTCATTTTAACTCAAAAAAAACGTATATTAACGGGCTTTTGTTTAGATAAGATATTGTTATGGAAGTATTTAATAGTTTATCCGAAGTTAAAAAAGATAAAAATACAGTTATTACACTCGGTACTTTTGATGGTATTCATCTTGGACATAGAAAGATAATCGACGGAGTAATAAGAAGAGCTGAAAACCTAAATGCGAGAAGTTTTTTAATAACATTTGACCCTCACCCTAGAAGTGTGGTTTCCAAAGGGCATGCAATAAAATTATTAAATACGCTTCCGGAAAAAATTGATATTCTTAAAGGTTTAGGGGTTCAAAATCTTTTAATTATTAATTTTACCAAAGAATTTTCGCAGCTTAGCTCGGGAGAATTCTTTAAAAATTATATTATTAATAAAATCGGACTGAAGGAAATAGTTATTGGATATGATCACCATTTTGGCAAAGGCAGAGACGGTGATGAGCATACTTTAAGAGAAATGGGCAGGGAATACGATTTTAATGTTACAAAAGTTGATGCTGTGGATATAAATGGAACTTCAGTCAGCAGTACAAAAATTAGAAAGTCTTTAGCCGAGGGTAACATTCAGCTTGCCAATTCATTTCTGGGAAGATATTACTCATTTCAAGGTAATGTTGTTAAAGGAGATGGAAGAGGAAGATCATTAGGATTTCCCACTGCAAATATTGAACTGAAAGACGAAAATAAGCTGTTGCCTGCTATCGGAATTTATGCTGTTGAACTGGTTCTGGAAAATGAAAAGCATTTCGGTTTAATGAGTATCGGCAAAAGGCCTACTTTTTATAATGACGGTCATCTGACTACCGAAATTTTTATATTTGACTTTGATAAAGACATATATGATAAAGAAGTTACTGTAAAAGTTCTTGAAAGAATTAGAGGCGAAGAAAAATATTCTTCTCCTGAAGCACTTGTTGCTCAAATGAAAAAAGATAAAGAAGCCGGAATGGAAATAATGAGCCGGCTTGCAAATTAAGTTTGATAATTAAATAATTAATCCCGGTAATTTCTGGGGTTATATTGAATAATAATAAAAGGATAGATATAAAATGACCAAAGAAGAAAAACTTGAGTTAGTTAAAAAGTTCGGAAAGAATGAGAAAGATTCCGGTAAATCCGAAGTTCAAATTGCTCTCTTAACAAAAAGGATAAATGATTTGACTGAACATTTTAATGTTCACAAAAAAGATCATCATTCCAGAAGAGGCCTTTTAATGATGGTAGGGAAAAGAAGAAGACTTCTAGACTATCTTGCAGATAAGGATATAGAAAGATACAGATCAATTATTAAAGAGTTAAATATTAGAAAGTAAAGGAAATTAAATGATAGTAAAAAAAGAAGTTGAAATAGGGGGTAAAATCTTTTCGATTGAAACGGGTTTGTACGCTAAACAGGCTAACGGGGCAGTAATGGTTAGATATGCGGACACTATGGTTTTAGTTACAGCCGTAGCTACAGAAGAAGCTAAAGAGGACCAGGACTTTTTTCCTCTTCAAGTAGAGTATAGAGAAAAAACTTCAGCCGCGGGAAAATTTCCCGGCGGATATATTAAAAGAGAAGGCAGGCCCAGCGAAAAAGAAATATTAAGCTCTCGACTAATTGATCGTCCGATTAGGCCTCTCTTTCCAGAAGGCTTTAAAAACGAAACTCAAGTTATTGCGTTTGTTTTTTCACACGACGGTGAAAACGATGCGGATGTGCTTGCTGCTGTAGGCGCTTCGGCTGCGTTAACAATTTCCGATGTCCCTTTTGATGGGCCGATGGCTGAAGTTAGAATCGGAAGGATAAATGGTGAATTTTTTGTTAATCCAACCACTCAACAGCTAAAAGAAAGCGATATTGAATTAGTTGTAGCCGGTACTGCTGATTCAATTATGATGGTCGAAGGAGAATCCAAGGAAGTTAGTGAAAATGAACTACTTGATGCACTAAAATTTGCACAAATAGAAATCAAAAAACTCATACAGATTCAGCTGGAACTAAAAGCCGAGGCCGGTAAAACTAAATGGAAGGTGAAACCGGTAGAAATTGATGAAGCTCTTAAAAAAGATGTTTACGATCTTGCTTATGAAAAATTTAAAGAGATAGTTTATTCGGTTCTTGCGAAAGAAGAGAGAAGCTTAAAAAATAAAGAGCTTTCTGCTTTTGTAAAAGAATCACTTTCTGAAAAATATCCTGAGCAGGAAAAAGTCATAGGTGAGATTCTTCACGACTTGGAAAAAGAGTTGATGCGTAATCGAATTCTTAGTGAGGGCGTCCGGTTGGACGGAAGAAATACCAAGCAGATTCGGCCAATATCTATTGGGCTTGGGTTATTACCAAGAACTCACGGTTCTGCTTTGTTTACTAGAGGCGAGACACAAAGTTTAACTACGGTTACACTCGGTACAAAGCACGACGAGCAAATAATTGACGGACTATCTGACGAATATTCAAAAAAATTCATGCTGCATTATAATTTTCCGCCGTTTAGTGTCGGGGAAGTCGGAAGAATGTCGGGTGTCGGAAGAAGAGAAATTGGCCATGGAAATTTAGCCGAACGTGCATTAAAAGTTTTAATGCCGCCCGAAGAAACATTCCCTTATACAGTTCGTGTTATTTCAGATATACTTGAATCAAATGGTTCATCTTCAATGGCAACTGTTTGTGCGGGTTCTCTTGGTTTAATGGATGCAGGTGTACCGTTGCTTAAACCTTGTGCAGGAATTGCAATGGGATTGGTAAAAGAAGATGATAAGTTTGCAATTCTTTCTGACATTTTGGGCAATGAGGATCATCTCGGAGATATGGACTTTAAAGTTGCCGGAACTTCTGACGGAATCACTGCATTTCAAATGGATATTAAAATCCAGGGTATTTCCTTCGAAATAATGGAGATTGCGTTAAATCAGGCCAAAGAAGGAAGAATGCACATTTTGGGAATTATGAGTGAGTCAATTCAATCACCACGGGAATCATTATCATCCTTTGCGCCTCGATTAATAACGATGAAAGTGGACACCGACCAGATTGGTTTAATTATTGGTCCTGGCGGAAAAACAATTCAAGGTATGCAAAGATTATTTGGTGTTGATATTAATATTGATGATGACGGAACTGTAAACATTGCTTCTCCTAATAAAGAGAATGCTTCTAAATGTAAAGAGTATATTAAAAAGCTAACGGCAACTCCGGAAATCGGCGAAGTATATGACGGTGTAATTACTAAGATTATGGATTTTGGCGCATTTGTAGAAATACTTCCCGGAAAAGAAGGTTTACTTCATATTTCACAAATAGATAATAAGCGAGTAAATAAAGTAACTGATTATTTCAAAGAAGGAGATAAAGTTACCGTTAAATTAATAAAAATTGAAAATGGTAAATTTTCACTAAGCAGAAAAGAATTACTCAAAGAAAATAATCCTGAACATGCTTCCTCTTAAATATAATTAAATGATAATGCCGAATTTTAATGTTCGGCATTTTACATTTTGGCAGTTTTTTCAGAATTATTTTGAATAAAATATTTTTAAAAAACACATAAACTGACTTTACAAAAGTTATAAATTTAGGTTTTTATTCGTTCTTAAATTGAATTTGGCAACCAGGTAAAATGCACAATAACATTTTGCTTGTTTCATATCATGATGTTCGTGAAAGATTACATTAAATTTTTATGTATTAATTAATAGATACAAATTTTAAGCAAGGGACAAGCTCAACTGTGAACAAAATAAACATTAATATTTTTTCTATTCTTTTGTTGATGATTTATCTTGAAGTCAATAAAGAGAGTAAGATTGAAACAAAAGAATTAAAGTTTCAATCGGATATTATAAACAGTATGAGCGGCAGAGTATTAAAAATTTTTATAATGAAATATAATATTTCATCAAACGAGTTTATTTTATATGATAAAAGAAATAATAATCAATTCTTCTACCACGCAAACACGCGTAGCCATTACGGAAGATGGGAATTTAGCCGACTTTTTTGTTGATTATCCCGAAAACCGTAGAATGGTGGGGGACATATATTTGGGGAAGGTTGCTCGGGTATTGCCGGGCATTAAAGCTGCATTTATTGATATCGGAATGAAGCACGACGCATTCCTTCATTTTTCTGATATTGGTGTAAGAACTACTCAATTTCAGGAAATGTTAGGCGACGATTCTGATGTTGATGAAGAAGATGAAGAAGATTCCAGCCACAGGAATAATAACCACTATAGAAATTCAAAAGAAAATTCAGATAATGCAGAAGCTATCCCAAAACTTCATAAAGGCCAGGATATTTTAATCCAAATTACAAAAGAGCCTGTAAACAACAAAGGTGTCAGGGTTACTTCGTCCGTTTCACTGCCTGGAAGATTCTGTGTCCTTTTACCTTTTGATTATAAAGTCGGCGTCTCAAAAAGGATTTCTGACTATAGGGAACGAAGAAGACTACGGCATATTGCTCGAGGTATTTTACCAGAGCATTTTGGCCTAATTATTAGGACTGTTGCCAGAAATCAGTCAGAAGAAGCTTTAAAAGATGACATGAATAATCTTCTTAAAACCTGGGAACAAATACAGGCAAATATAAAAATTGAAAATCCGCCTGCTTTAATTCATCAGGACCTTAGTACTACTTCAAGTGTTATCAGAGATCTTTTTACTTCAGATGTGTCTAAAGTTTTTATAGATGCAAAAAAACTTTATAAGCAGATTAAAAATTATGTTGAAGTCGTTCAGCCGGGGCTTGCAGATAAAATAGAATTATTCCGTTCCAACAATGCAATTTTTGATTCGTTTAAGATTGAAGAGCAGGTAAAAACCTTAATGGGCAGAAAGGTTTCATTGCCCAGCGGAGGTTATTTAATTATAGAGCACACCGAAGCGATGGTAGTAATCGATGTAAACAGCGGCAGGTATGCAAAGAGTAAAGAACAAGAGCTTAATTCACTTAAAACCGATCTTGAAGCTTCAAGAGAAATTGCAAGACAGCTAAGGCTTAGAGATATCGGCGGAATAATCGTAATCGATTTTATTGACCTGGAAGATGAAAAAAACAGAAAAAAAATATTTGATGAACTGAGAAAAGAATTTAGAAGAGACCGGGCAAAAGTTTCTATTCTGCCGATGTCTGATTTCGGATTAGTTCAAATTACTCGGCAGCGTATTAGGCAAAATATTATGCAGGCAATGAAAGAAGTATGTCCTTATTGCCTCGGCACGGGACTTCTTACTAAACATTCTCATCTTGTGTATGATTTAGAAGGATGGCTTCAGAAGTTTAAGAGAATTTCGAAAGAACGATCTCTGCTTATTAAATGTCATCCTACGTTGGCATCAAAATTAAAAGAGAATAAATTTAAATCATTTTTAAAGTTGCAGTTTAAATATTTTGTAAGATTAAAACTTGTTGAAGATGAAAGCATGCCACTTGGGCAGATTAAATTTTTCTCAAAGAAAACTCAGAAGGAATTAACAGAGGATGTTAATTGAAGTTTTTCGCATATAATATTAAGAGTTAAATATTATTAAAAAATAGAGAGACAAAGAATGAAGTTTTTTATCGATACAGCTAACATTGCAGAAATTAAAGAAGCAGCATCACTCGGTATACTTGATGGCGTAACCACAAATCCATCACTGGTTTCAAAAGAAGGAAAAGATTTCAAAAAACTTTTAATGGAAATACTTGCTATAGTAGATGGACCGGTAAGTGCTGAAGTTATCTCAACAGATTACAACGGAATAATTAAGGAAGCAAAAGAATACAGCAAGATGCATAAAAATATTGTTGTTAAAGTTCCTTTAATAAAAGAAGGGCTGAAAGCAGTAAAAACATTAAGTGATGAAGGTATAAAAACAAACGTTACCCTTTGCTTCTCACCATCCCAGGCATTGTTGGCAGCCAAAGCAGGCGCTACTTACATTAGCCCTTTCGTCGGCAGGCTGGATGATATTAGCCATTCCGGAATGGAATTGATTTCCCAAATTGTCCAGATTTATAAAAATTATGATTATGAAACTCAAGTCTTAGTTGCCAGCATAAGGCATCCGCTGCATCTTGTGGATGCGGCATTGATAGGTGCGGACGTCTGCACTATGCCGTTTAATGTTATTGAAAAATTATTCAACCATCCTTTAACGGATTTAGGACTTGATAAATTTTTAAGCGATTGGAAGAAGCTGAATAAATAAAATTATGTTTTAAACAACAAATATTTTTCTAATTTCTTAATGTTATAAAAAATAAAATGAAGAAAACTAAATTCTACAATATACACGAAAAGCTTGGTGCAAAGATTGTCGAATTTGCCGGTTTTCTAATGCCGGTTCAATATTCATCAATTATTGCAGAACATAAAGCTGTAAGAAATTCTGTTGGTGTTTTCGATGTTTCACATATGGGTGAAGTCTTTGTTACCGGTGATAAAGCGCTGGATTTTGTTCAGCATATTACTATTAATGACGCTTCCAAGCTTACATCCGGAAGAGTTCAATATTCAGCAATGTGTTACCCTGATGGGGGAATAGTTGATGATCTTTTAGTTTATAGATTGTCTGATAATAAGTTTATGCTTGTTATAAATGCTTCCAACACAGAAAAAGATTTTAATTGGATGGTCGAGAATAATAAGTTTAATGTTAAACTGGATAATCAAAGTGACGAATATTCCCTTTTAGCAATTCAAGGGCCTAATGCCAAAGAAGTTGTTCAAAAAATATGCAACAAGGAATTAAATTTAGAGTACTATCATTTTTTTAATGCTAAAATTGCAGGATACGAAATGATTGTTTCCAGAACCGGTTATACCGGCGAACTGGGTTATGAACTTTATTTCAAAGGTGATGAAAAAGTTGCCGAAGATGTATGGAATAAACTATTTGAAGCAGGAAAAGACTTCGGCATTCAGCCTGTAGGTCTTGGTGCTAGGGATTCACTAAGATTAGAAATGGGATTTTGTTTATATGGAAATGATATCGACCAAACGACAAATCCTCTTGAGGCGGGATTGGGATGGATCACCAAATTGAGCAAAGAAAATTTTATCAGCAAGGATTCATTATTAAAAATTAAAGAAGGCGGGTTAAAAAGAAAATTAACTGCATTGGTTTCTGATGAAAAATCTTTCCCCCGCCATGGATATGATTTAACTGTGAATAATAAAAAAGTTGGGACAATTACAAGCGGAACTGTGAGTCCAATACTTGACAAACCTATTGCACTTGGTTATGTTGATTCGAAATTTACAAATGATGACACAACTATTAATTTTTTAATACGCGGTAAAGAAATACCGGCAAGAATAGTTAAGCTTCCATTTGTTAAAAAATAAAAAGTAAAAGTTTCATGAAAATTAATGTTCTCTTGTCTTCAATAAGCGTTGATGAGCTTTATTTTGCAGGTAAAACCACTGTAGTTATAGACATACTTAGAGCTACGACCACAATTATTTCCGCATTGCGCAACGGAGCTAAGGAAATTGTTCCGGTTGCAACAGTTGAATTTGCGGTTAAAGTTTCAGGCGGAATGTTCGGGGGGCAAACACTATTAGGCGGTGAACGAAATACTAAAAAGATAGAAGGTTTTGCTCTCGGTAATTCACCGTTAGAATATTCCGAAGATATAATATCCGGTAAAACTATTATTTTCTATACGACAAACGGAACCAAAGCAATTGTAAAAGCTAAATTTTCTGAAGAACTTTTTATGTGTGCATTTTCTAATATTTCTGCCCTTGCTAAACATTTGGTTGATCTAAAGAAAGATGTTGAAATTTTATGTGCCAGCAGGTTAAATAATTTTTCTATGGAAGACTCGGTTTGTGCAGGGAAATTGATTACGGAAATAGGGAAACTTAATAGCGATGTTGTTTTAACAGATTCTGCAAGAGCCAGCGTATCTTTAAGCAAATCATTCGGAAAAAATTTATTTAATATGCTTAAAGAAACCGAACATGGTAAGCTTCTTATTGAAAATGGTTTTGAGGAAGATTTAAGATTTTGCAGTAAATTAAATAGTACTGATTCAATTCCGTATTTTACCGGGAATGTTCTTAAATTACTTTCTGATAATAAAAGTACTTCTTCTTCAGAACAAGAGAATAAAACTGATTAAAAATGGCTGCGAAGAAAAAAGCTAAGACAAATAAGAACGGTAACGTTGAAAAATACTTTGCAATATCGTCCGAAAAGAAGAAAAAGATTATCGGTATTCTTTTAATACTTTTTTCCGTGATCCTTTTATTAAGTATAATTTCTTATTCCAGGTTTGATAAAGCCGATCTTAATTACAAGTTTTCAGACATGTTCAGAGTATTCGGATCGAACTCTGATTTTATACATAAAGCAGATACAACTCATAACTGGCTTGGAATCTTCGGCGCCTACATTTCAGATTTCTTCATCAATTCAACTCTCGGAGTATTCTCGTCGGTTTTTCCGCTAATATTTTTCCTTTGGGGAATTTCATTCATACATAAAATAAATTTTAGAAGACTAATCAATTACACAAACTTTTTATTGATCACCGGGATTATTCTTTCAACATTTTTCGGTGTGCTGTTAAATCATTATAAAGTTCTTACCGGGGTTTATGAGCTGTCTGGTTCCATTGGGGATTATCTTGGTGAAGCATCAAGCCGACTTCTTGGCGGAGTAGGGAGTATTATTTTCTTAATTACTGCCGGTACAATTTTATTGATTTTCGCTTTCGATATTAAAATTGAAAAGATTGTTTTGTTTTTCAAAAATGTCTTCTTCGAATCAGTTGATACAATTAAAAATGAACTGGAGAATAGTAAGACCGATACCGGTGAAGAGGATAATTCCAACATCAAAAAAATTAAAGAGCTTGGAAAGGAAAAGAAAAAGAAGAAAAAACTGCTTAGTAAAGAAGATGTTTCTGCAGCTGAATTAATGGAAGCAGAAGCCGAAGAGCAAACTAAGATAAGAATAGTTCGGAAGAATGACGCTCCAACCAAACCAGAGGTAAATGAAGTTCAGAATGAAGAGAATAAAAAAGTTGATCTTGAAAAAACCGGAGAAATTAATGTAAAAGATATTGATAAAGAAAAAGAAGTTGATCTTCCTAATCAATGGGAAGAAAAAATTAATTATAAAAAACCTGGATTAGATATTCTTGAACCTATTCAGGAAGAAGATTTTAAAGTTGCTGAAGAAGAGTTAAAACGTAATGCCGAATTATTAAAAGAGAAATTAAAATTATTCGATATTGACATTGAAGATATAACTGTTACCCCTGGGCCTGTTGTAACTCTTTATGAAATTGTTCCCGCCCCCGGAGTAAAGATAAGCCGGATAGTAGGACTTGAGCATGATATTGCTCTTGCATTAGCAGCCAGAGGAATTAGAATTATTGCACCAATTCCCGGTAAAAGTGCAATAGGAGTAGAAATACCAAACGCTATAGCATCATTAGTTAATGCACGATCTGTACTTGGAAAAATTTCAGAATCAAAAGTAGAATTGCCCATTGCATTGGGTAAAACAATTAATGGTGATGTTTATGTTGCCGACTTATCCAAAATGCCTCACTTGTTAATTGCAGGCTCTACGGGTTCCGGAAAAAGTGTCGGCATAAATATGCTGATAGCCAGTTTGCTTTATACAAAAATGCCTTCCGAAGTAAAGCTGATAATGATTGATCCTAAAAAGATTGAGCTATCTTTTTACAACAAATTACGCCGTCATTATCTGGCAGTTTCTCCCGATCTTGATGAAGAGATAATAACAAATCCGCAAAATGCCGTTCTGCTTCTAAAGTCGGTTGAGTTTGAAATGGAAAAGCGGTACGATAAACTTGCAAAAGCGGGAGTAAGAAATATTGTCGATTACAATCAAAAAGTTTTGGATCCTAAACGGAGACCGAAAGATACAGATGAAATAAAGCATCATCCGATTCCGTACCTAATAGTTATAATTGATGAGCTTGCAGATTTGATGATTACTGCCGGTAAAGAAGTTGAAGAACCTATTGCGAGGTTAGCTCAATTGGCAAGAGCGGTTGGTATTCATCTTGTTTTAGCAACACAAAGGCCGTCAGTTAATGTTATAACTGGAGTTATTAAAGCAAACTTCAGCGCTAGAATTGCATATCAGGTGGCGACTAAAATTGATTCGAGAACGATACTTGATATGAACGGTGCTGAGCAGCTTCTTGGTAAAGGCGATATGCTATTTCTTCCCACGGGTTCTCCCAAACCGATACGTATTCAAAATGCTTTTATTTCTACGGATGAAGTTGAAAGATTGACAGATTATATTCAAAAACAGCCTGCATTTTCTAAGCCGTTCTTCCTTCCATCATTGTATGATAAAAAGAAAGCCTCTTCCAGCGGATTTTTAACCGACCTTGACCCCATGTTTGAAGATGCCGCAAAAGTAATTGTTAGACATCAGCAAGGTTCCGTTTCCTTGCTTCAAAGAAGATTGAAGCTCGGTTATTCAAGAGCGGCCAGGATTGTTGATCAGCTAGAGGAAGCCGGTATTGTTGGTCCAAATGACGGAAGTAAAGCCCGGACTGTTCTGGTTGAAAACGAAGAACAGCTTGAGACTATTTTAAGATCACTTTAATATTAGTTTTTCAACTAATTGTTTTTCTTCCCCAATTTCTCCTCTTCGGAAATATAGTTTTCCGGTTTTTCTTTTTTCTTAGGAACACTGAACATACTAACCAAAATAAATCCGATGATTACCCCTACTAAAAATGTAATTGAAATTAAAACAATTGTTGACATTTCTAATTTCCAAAGTAAAACATTTATCGGGACAATGTCGGTATTCTGTGAAACGAAAACGGTAAAAAGAATTATAATTATCATAAGAATTATAACTTTAGTTTTCATTTTTGATTCTTTCGAGTAGTTGTTTTAAATATTCAACATTTATTTTAAGTAAAGTACTATAAGAATTTAGTAAAATAGAATTGTAAAATAAAGAAGGTGAGAATACTGTTTCAAAAAGAAAGTTGCTCCGGCTGATTATTTAGATTTAGTAATATTAAAATTAAAAATAACCATAAAATATTACATCAGCTGTTTTTTATTGTGTGTCAATTCTTTAACAACCTATTTGTCAATATTTCCATCTTGTTTTTAACTTCCTTTTCCTGTTCTTTATCCATTTTAAGAGATTGAATGGATTTAAAATCATCATATGCGTCTTCATTTAAACCTAGATCAAATAAAATGTTTGCAAAGTAAATTCTGAAAGCAGCAATTTTATTTGTCTCGGGATATTTTCTATAAGTATCCTTTGCTTCGACTACTGCAGATTCCTTAAATCCGCTTTCCGCAAGCTGAACAGCACCATTTAATCTTTTAATCCCAAAATTATCTGACTCTATAATCGGAGCTTTTATGCCGTTAATCTCAGCACCGTAAACAGCTGTATTTTTTGAATTTAATTCTTCCTTTTTCTTTGGCGCATTTAACATATCCTCCATTGCCAGAGCAAGGATTAAATCATTAACCGTCATTTTTTTAATGCTTGATAAAGGCAAGGCCGAAGAACTTTGTAATTTGAAATTAATATTTTTATCAAATAGCTGTACTGAAGAGTTCTTAGCGGTTGAGACAACTGCGTCACCAGGCAGCAGTTTCCCATTATCAATGTTAATCCAATTTTCGTTTGTTCCGATTTGTGCCGTGACATGGCCTTTAACTTTTTCAGCCTTGAAAGTTTGTGCTGCTAAGAATCCGCCACAAATAAATAATAATAAAATTATTTTTTTCATCTTTTTACCTTTATAAAATTAAATTTCATGTTAATAAACATCGACAATCTGGACATTACCTTTAGCAATTCCCAATTTGTTTAATGCATCGTTATCAAATTTTTGTGCACCCAGGCCCCAGGCTGTTTCAAAGTTTGTTAAGGAAGTAGTTTCTATAGGTATCCAAACTTCATCAACTCCATTATCATTTTTTCTAATAAAATATTTACTGTCATTTTTGGTTATTAATCTTGCCTGCTCGGGTGAAAGCTGCGTATTAACCAGAACATTTACATGCCCGATTCCGTTTTCAGGTTTATAATCGACAAGAGCTGTTTGAATTCCAACACTTTCAAGCAGGGAACTATAACATACACTAAGGTCATCACAGTTTCCGCCTTTTAGTTTCATGGTTTCATGAGGAAATTGTACATAATCAGATTCAGCCCTGGGAGTAGCTGTGTACACTAATTTTTTAACAAAATTGTTGAAGAGAATCTTTGCCTTATAAAAAATGGATATTGCGTAAGAAAGGGTATCCAGTTCACTTTTATAATTACTTAAAATATTTTTCGAATAATCCATTGAATACTGGAGATCCCTTTTAATAAAGTATCTTAAATAAATTACCTTTCCGTCCCAGGCATTAATGCCGTTTACCAGGATGGGCCTTTGTAATTGATCATCAGGATTATTCTCAGTTGTATTTAAATAAAAATCCACATAAGAAATTCCTGCTTTTATTTTATCGTATGATTCCGGGATAATAGTATAAAATGGAATTTCTACGGTATCTTTCGGAGGAATCTTCACCAAAGGCGATTCGATCTTATCTTTGTTTACGCCCTCAATTTTACTCGATGGTTTAATAGTTACAAAATGATCCGTTAAGTTTACTACTTTACCTTTTGCAAAAGGTTGGGTTAGGTAATTATCTGTCAATGTGGGATAAATATCATTTAGAATTTTTGCATCAAGAAACTCAACTGTTTTTTCCGAAATAGTATTTAGTGTAAAAGTTAGGGTTAACACGGCCTTGTCATAGCTGTATCTGTTATTTAAAATGTTATTTATACCTTCTTCCGAAAAAGTTGATAATGGCTGCGACACATTTCTATTAGAAAAATACTTTACGCCCGAAAGAGAAATTCCGAATAACTTGGAATAAAAAGAAATTGCCGGTACAATTCCTGCCATGTAAGGAGTCTGGTAATGATCATGAAATGCTGTTATTCCAATTCCTATTTTACCGCTAAAAGCATTAAGAAATCCGTTTAAACCGACCTGGAATGCGTTATCGGTTTCATATAATAAATTAAAGTCAAAGCGTTCAAAAGGCTTATATGAAATTCCAATTAATGCGCCCTTTTGCCTTTTTATTTCATAAGGTGCAATGCCGGGGTCGACATTGTTTTCGTTCAAGTCCAAGAGGTTAATGGAAGATAGAGAAAGTGATAATATATCGGACGGCGAATAATTTATTCCCAAATCGCCCCGCCAGAAGTTTGCATTTTCAATTTGACTTTCTCTAATTAAATAAACCGTATCAGAAAAAACCGGGAGTACCGACTCTTGATTAAATTGCTGTGTAAAATATCGTAGGCTGAATCCGGCACTTACATTTTCTAAAAATTTGTACGAATAACCTAAGCCGAATAATTCTTTGTAAGTAAATTTTGAGTCCAGAGATTGTGTAGATGAATCCTGCAGAATAATTGATTGTCCGTTATTAAAAACAAATTCTTTTTGATATCCTGGTGTATATCTGACAGTTATAAAATGATTTCCTAATTTTTTTGATAATGATATTAAATACAGGTTTGACGTTGAAGAATTTGCAAATTCATCGCCATATGAAAGGGTTAATCCCCAATCTTTTATTGAAATAAAATTTGATGGATTACTTTCAAAGCTATTCATTAAAGAACTTGTCCCTTGTCCTGGATACCAGTATCCGGTCAGACCGAATGAACTTTGAGCCCATATCTTAACCGTACTAAACATTATACTAAGTATTATGATATAAGTTGTAAAAAATATTTTTTTCAAGGAATATCTAGTATTATACTATGAATGCTTTGTGACGACACTAATATATTATTCCCATTAATGAATTTACTTGCTGCTAATATTCTGACAAAGGTGAAAACAATTTTGTCATACTTATTTGAGGGAATTGAGTTAAGCAGCTTAGTAGGGATTATCAATTTGCCGCTGTCATTTGCCATAATTTTAAATAATGGAACAGGATTCTTTTGATTCTTAGGAACAACGCCCAAAATAACTTCAATGTGTTTTTGGTAAGTTGAATTCCAATCAAGTTCGGCGGCTAAAGTATTGTTCTGCCGCTTACCCGTTAATTTTACTTTACCTATAACTTCTGCCGGCGTCGGTATATCAAATGATATGGATTTACCAGATGCTGTTACAATTTGAAAATTAACAATAGAATTAAAATAGAAGTCAAATTGGTGCATTGGGCTAAACATACGGCTGCTTAATATATAACGGCTACCCAAAAGAGTATCGATATGATTTCCCATATAATAATAACCAATTCTATAGGGAGCTAAACGTGCCGGATGATCATCAAATAAAATTTCGCCTGGTAACAAAGTGTGGTAGCCGATTAACCTACCGTTTTGCCCCCTAACAGGGTTGTTCCTGTCAAAAAACAAAGCCTGTGCAAAAGAAATTTTTTCCGTCAAAGAATGGTAAGTGACTTTTGTTCCGCTTACATATATTACACTCGAATAACCCGTATCAGAAACAGAAACACCGGTAGTATCAAATCCGTTATTGTAGAAGCTGTCAGAAGTATCTTTGGTAATTACCTGAACCTGAATTGGATTTTGCGCGCTGTTATTATCCTGAACTAATTCAGTGGGTGCCGGGCTATCGCAGCCAATTAACATCGTAACTGTTATAATTAATAAAGCTAGGAAATTGTATATAATTATATTTTTCATCTTGCTTAACATAACATTGCCGTCATTTATTTTCAATCTAAATTCCTTGTGATAGCCCCATCGCCCATTATTAGTTTTAATATATTGCCTAAAATATTGTCACAAATAATTAAATTCTCTCCGTACTAGATTAACGGAGAGAATTTCCTTTGAACTAATACTATTAAATTTTATAAGAACCTACCACTTAACGATATATGGAATTCCCCATGTGTTGCTTTCTACAGGTGTTGAATCGTCAGTTACTACCTGTTTGGGGAATGCATTAATAACTGCATGAAAATAACCCGGCCATTGATGAGTTACAAATGTCTGTTCGTAGACTTTATCATAACCGGTGCCGTTTTGTTTAGAGGAAACCAGATAAAATTTCATTTTCTCTCTATGTAATCCATGAAAATCACCACCGTGTGTTAATGTTACAAAATCAGTATCGGCATAAGCACTGGTTAATTCAACCTGTACTTTTACAGGATGGTTGCGGTTAATTCTGGGAATTTGTCTCCACCAGCCCCATCCCCTAGATAAGAAATAACTGTTCGGATCCGTTACAACTAATGAATCGCCGCCTGGCAAGAATACTTTAACTTTTGTAATTGAAATATTGGAATTCAAGGTACCGCCTTCGGGTAATGATATTGCGGCTATTCTCCATTTCAATGCAGGGTGAACTGTATCGCTGGTTGTAACAAAAATAATTTTACGAGTAATTACCGTGGTAAACGGTTTTTGAATTAAAGTATCCTTCTGATGACTCGTGGAATCATATGATGCAGCAATAAACAAAACTCCTTCAAAAGTGGTTGAGTAAGTGCCATAGGCTGTATCACCGGCTGTAGTATAAGTAAAGTTTCGGGATACCAAACGCATCTTTTGTCCGACCCTTAAAGGATAGATTGTAGTTGTGGTTTTTCCCAATATTGTCATTGCCTGATCTTCATTATAATTTGGTTCAAATGAAGAAATTGAAGAATCCGCTTCAACAGCTTTTAACATTGCCTGCTGGTCTGTTGTTGATTGTGCAGTTTGGGGACCAGTGGGTGCATTATTACATCCCACTACAAATATTAGAAACGATAATGCTGTTATTGAAAGCAATTTCCTTACTAACAATGCTTTCTTTATCATAAATGAGCTCCTTTCATATTTTCATTAATTGTTTTTATTTAAAACTCTTTGCCTTACTAAAGACCCGGATATTAAATAATAAAAAACGTGCCATATAGCTTATTTCATGTTAAGTACTTATTTTTATTGAAGATTTTTATTCCCTCATTCATTTCTAAACACCTGGATTGTAAATAGAAATGCCTGAATAAATATATTCAGGCAAAAAACGAGAAATAGAACATCTTTTAATATGACTTTGGGATAAACAGGGTTTTCTTCTAGATAAATTAAACAATAAATAATTAACAGTTGAAAGGGAAAAAATATGCTTAAAGAGTTCAAAGAGTTTGCTTTAAAGGGAAACGTCCTGGATATGGCTGTTGGTATAATTATAGGCGCTGCTTTCGGGACTATAGTAAAATCACTAGTTAGTGATGTAATTATGCCTCCGATAGGGCTACTGCTCGGGAATGTAGATTTTTCAGAGCTTTTTATAGTACTTAAAGAAGGTGCAAAAGCTGTCGGTCCCTATGCTACTTTAAAAGATGCCGCTGCCGCGGGAGCCGTAACTTTAAATTACGGTTTATTTATAAATAATATTGTCAGCTTTATAATTGTAGCCTTCTCAGTTTTTATGCTGGTGAAAAGCTTTCAAAAATTAAAAAAGAAAGATGAAGCCCCAGCTCCGGCACCAACAACGAAAGATTGCCCTTACTGCAAATCTAAAATCGCTTTGGACGCTACCCGCTGCGCTTACTGCACATCAGAAGTAGCAAAAGCATAATCCAAAGGAATAATCTTATAAATAAGTAAGAGGCTGTTTCAATATTGTCATTCCGGGCTTTGCCGTAGGCATTCCTTCGGAAGACCCGGAATCTAAAAGCATAATTATTTTGTAAAAAATATTCTGTATTAAATGCAGATCCCGGATCAAGTCCGGGATGACATTGTTTAAAACGACAAATTCTTGGTTTTAAAACAGCCTCTTACCGTTTTAATTTTACAATTTCTTCCGATCTCAATTCCCTAACTTCTCCTGGATTCAGATTACCCAGCAAAATATTTTTAATCCTGACTCTAGTTAATCTTAATGTTGGAAATCCGATTTTGAGCGGTCATCTTTCTTACCTGCCGGTTTCTTCCTTCAACTAAAGTTAAACTAATCCAGGTTGTAGGGATATTTTTTCTTTCTCTTATAGGAGGAATTCTTGCCGGAATTGAAGTAGGTGTAATTATTTTTACTTTTGCGGGGAGTGTTTTCTTCCCTTGAATAATAACTCCTTCTCTTAGTTTGTCAAGATCATCTTCTCCCGGTATTCCTTCCACTTGAACATAATATTCCCGCTCGTGTTTATTGCCTGGATTTAAAAGATAATCAGTCAAACTTTTATCATTAGTAAGCAGCAGTAAACCCTCACTGTCAAAATCCAATCTTCCAACCGGGTAAACATCTTTGGGAAATTGATACAGACTTGCCAACGTCTTTCTTCCATCTTTATCCGTAAATTGAGAAAGTACGCCGTAAGGTTTATTAATTATAAAATATCGAAATGATTTATGGGACATAAGAGTTTGTTATGCTGTCGGGAGAATCCCGATGATATTTATATGTACTGAATTCCACTTTAGCAACTTTAAATCTTTTTTCTGCTCTCTCAAGAAATTCCGAGTCTTCGCTGTAATTGAGATTTTTAAATCCGTTCAGTTCTAAAAAAACTTTTCGCTTACCGAAGAATGTTGCGCCTATTGTACATTCCGAAAGATGAATAAACTTATGCGGGTAATTTTTATCACGCACGTATTCATCGCCTATTATATGTACTCCTCCATGAATCAAGTCAACTTCGGGATGCCTTTCCAAGTACTCTACTCTTTTTAATAAATGATCATTTACATATTCGTCATCGCTGTCGAGGAAAGTAATATATTTTCCTTTTGATAATTCAATTCCTTTATTCCTGCTTAAAGGAAGTTTCATGTTTTCCTGCTGGAACACTTTTATGTTTTCATAAGACAATTCATATTCCTTTAGTATATCAATTGAATTATCGCTGCTTCCGTCATCAATAATAATTAATTCCCAATCCTTAAATGATTGATTCAAAAGAGAGCTTATACATCTATGCAGGTAATTTGCGCGATTATAAACTGTAAGTACGACAGATACAATGGGATGTATTTTTATTTTATCATGCATTTAAATTTCCTTTTATAATTTAATGCAAATGGACTACCCTGCCGCAATGACGCTTTCGCGACAAGCCGTTGGAAATTAAACCCTAAATAATATTAAAACAAAAATTATAAAGATTTCATTCCTTTAAATATTAAGTTATTAAAATATCATAGAAAATTCATTCAATTTCAATTTTGTCTTATTATCTTTGTGTTAATATCACCATACGATTTACAATTTAAGCTAACTTTGGTTATTTTTGCACAGATTAACAAAGTATTTACTGGCAATTGTCCGATCAATTAAAGGTGCTTTGTTAAAATAAAAATAATTAAATGACAATTTAATGGAGTTTAAAATGTCGTTTAGAGACCAGCAGAAATATTTGGACGCGCTTCACAAATACGAAAAGAAATTTGATCGCCGCGAGGCAGATGATTACAAAATGTTCGTTAAAATGAACAAAGATGAAGAAGAGTTCGATACCGTTTCACTCAGGCGCTTAAAAGAAATGTTCGATAAATACAATTTACCGGTAGACACAAGCAAGTATGATGCATTCTTCAAAAAGAAAGAGTAGTGATAAATAATTGAGGGGAACATACTCTATTCTTTTAAACTAAAATATCCATGTTTATTAATTGCTTATCTTTATAACATATTTATATAACACTGCAAGTACTTTTAATCCATCAATAAATAAAATATCCCGTTCCTTTTGCACGCAATCCCCACCTGGGGAGGGTCGAGGGTTGGGTCAAATGCCATAAAATTAATTAATCCCAGATGCAGACATATTTTAGAGCGTTGTTTTTAAGTGCGTTATTTATAATTTTAGCAGCATGATTCCAATGTATTAACCCGTTTAATTTTTCTCCTGTCATGGCGATTTTATGATGATAGATTAAGGTTTTAATAAAAATATGAATTTAAAAGGACTATTACCTGAACCAATTATAAAGCCTATAAAAAGGATAAAATACTTTATCTTCGGTTTACCATATCGGGGTACAGGCCGTTTCTGCCCGGTTTGTGAAAAATCTTCAGTTAAGTTTGCGCCCTTAGGATCGCCTCCAAGGGAAGATGTAAAATGCATGCAATGCGGTACTTTTGAAAGGCACCGTTTGGTTTGGGAATTTTTTAAAAGGAAGACAAATCTTTTTGACGGTCATAAAATAAATATGCTTCATATTGCTCCGGAACCTTTTTTCGAAAAACGGCTGAAAAAGGCCATTGGCAATGGATATCTTTCCGCCGATCTTTATGACAAAAAAGCTATGGTTAAGATGGATATAACCAATATACATTTTCCCGATGAATATTTTGATGTTATTTATTGCAGTCATGTACTTGAGCATATTATTGATGACAGAAAAGCCATGCGCGAATTGAGAAGGGTTTTAAAATCCAGCGGCTGGGCAGTAATAATGGTGCCGATAAATACCGAAACAACGTTTGAAGATTTTTCTATTACTACACCTAAAGAGCGCTTGAAGATTTTCGGCCAGGAAGATCACGTCCGTTCTTATGGAAATGATTTTATTGATAGGCTCAGAGAAGCAGGATTTATAGTTAATACATTTGCTCCTTTTGATATTTGTGAGAAGGAAGATGCAATCCGGTTTGGTATTGCCAAAAGTGTTGATGAAGTATTTTATTGTAAGAAACAATTATAAAATATGTACATAAATTAAATGTTCGAATTAATTTATACTCCTGCTAAAAATAATTTCGGCAACACCTTTTTACTATTACACCCATTTCGAAGGAGCCTGCCTACCGGCAGGTAGGTCTTCTCCAAAGGAGTCCTTCGGACAACTGAGAAATCTTACGATTTTATAAGAAAAAGATTTCTCCCCTCATTGGGAATGATAGTTATGCTGCACCCTGCTTTGGAGGGATGAGTTTATTATAACAAAGAGAAATTAATATTATTCGATCGGACTGATTTTAAAATAATCTTTCGGTAGATACGCATTGCAATGCGTCTCTAATCAAACATATCTTCAAATCTGCCTTAAACCATTATTAGATAATTATTATTCTTTGAAATGCAAGAAAAGTTAAACAAAAATTATTCGTATACCTTATGTTGCAACAAATCAAATAATACTTGTTGTTAAAAGTGAACATGAGTTTAATTTAATGGACAAAAACTGAATTACAGTTTTTCATTATAAGATAATTTTATGGTTTTTATTAGGCTCGATATTTGTGGTAATGATAATAAGTAATAAGTGTGGGAGGAATTAAAATGAAAAAGTTTTTATTTATAATATTAGTTCCGCTTCTTATGACGGTTGGGTTAACCGGATGTTACACTGAGTTATTAACTACAAATGCAACTTTAGCATCCGATAATCCGGATAATACGATAATTATTTATTGTCCGGCTCCGGTTGTTCCTTATATCCCGCCCAGTCCTGCTCCTCCTCCAATGTGGGTTGTTCCCCAAGCTCCTCCTAATAATCTAGATAATAAAAGAGATACCAAACGATCAGAAACTACACTTAGGAATGATAATGGTGGACGTGGAAGTGAACCTAGAAATGGCCTTACAACGCCTTCGCGAACAAGAATAGAACCAACAAATACTAATGCATCCGGTTCTTCGAATAATTCAAATGGAAATAGGGTTGAATCTGCAAATTCCGGGAACAATTCTTCATCAAGGTCGGGAAATGCAAATGATAATACGGTAAGAAATGGTAACGGCAGCCGAAATACCGGCGGAGGGCGATAATAAATAACTTTTACCCAATTATATAAATACGATGGTTCTGCTAAAATAATTTTTATAACCGTAGAGAAGCATTGCAATGTGTCTCTACACAAATAGTTAAAAATATCATTGTAACATAATTCTTAAAACCTTAACTTTGCTCAGCCAAAATAGCATGGGGGTTATTGTATGAATAATATTCTTTTAAGGGTTCCTAAATTTCTCCTTTTAACTATTCTGATTTCATTCATTTTAATTTTTATAATTCAAAGCTGTCACAGCCCGGTTTCACCACCGATTAATAACGGAAGCGTCTCTTTATCGTTTTACGAAGCGGCGAGTACTGAAGCCTGGATTAAGTTTACGGCAGATAACGTGTCCTTACCGGTTAACCTTACCATAAAAAGCGGGAATGATGTTTTGTACAACTCAAGCGTTACCAGCAGCGATTCCTTAATTTACATAGATTCCCTTCTGCCTAATAAATCTTATACTCTTCAAGGGTACTTCACTGAAAATAACCGGCAAAGTACTACAGACAAAATAACCTTTACCACGATGGATACGACAAGCAATTACTTTACATGGCAGACATTTACTTTCGGCGGAAATGCAGGAAGCTGCAATTTGTATGATGTCGCCATAGTAAACGATACGCTTGCTTATGCTGTCGGCTCTATTTATCTAAATGATTCTACTGGGCAGCCGGATCCTAATGCATATAATCTCGTAAAGTGGAATGGACATGATTGGGAACTTTTACAAAAACAATTTTATACTTTTTGCAATCAGTCAAATACAGGCTCATATCCAGTTCAATCAGTATCCGTCTTAAGCGATACAGAAATTTGGATATCATCTTATTCTGAAATAGCAATTTGTAATAATTATAAAGAGTTAAGTATAATGTGTACACCTGTTTCAATATCAAAAATGTATTCAGTAAATAACAATACGGTATACACCGTAGGTAAAAATGGAACTATAGGTTATTATAACGGTCAAAACTGGCAAAAGATAGCAAGCGGAACAACGGCGGATATAAACGACATCTGGGGAATTGATGTTAACGGCAATATCAAGGTTTATTGTGCCGTCTCCGATTTTCTTCAAGTTAGCGAACATAAGATTTTAACTATAAATGGAAATAACAAAGTTGATTCCGTACAATGGAATACCGGAAGAGAAGTTCACTCAATATGGACTAAAACCGGCTTCCCTATATATACGGCAGGAGACGGCGTGTTTGAAAATAAAAGAGATAACTGGGAAGAACAAAAACAAGTATCCGGTTACTACAGTAGAAAAGTAAGGGGTAATAATTTAAACGATATATATGTGTGCGGAGATTATGGTCTGTTTGCTCATTATAACGGAGAAAGGTGGAAAGTATTTAACAATCTTTATATAAACGGTTCTTTGTTATCACTTGCAGTTAAAGATAATATGGTTATAGCTGTTGGTTATTTAGATAATGAGCAGGCTATAATAGTCATGGGTAAGAGACAATGAAAGGTTAATTATGAAAAAGAAGCAATTTATTTTTCTTGGAATAATTTTTCTGTTTCCCGTAATTCTAAATGCGCAGCAAAAAGATACAACTGAGAAAGACTACTGGCACAATTTAGTAAACAACGATTCTGAGTATAAAAATTCATCCTTGACAGTGATACATACTCCAATGAATCCTGTTTATAAAATAATGAAACAAAGAGGATGGATTTCACCTATTGAAAACAACTTAGGAAAATTAACGTCTGATCAACTAGCTAAAGGGATGGTTACATCAATGGGGTATAATGATACCACCCTTTTATTGCTTAAAAAAGACGGCGTGAATATGCTGGAACTTAACAAACAAAAGTTACCTTGGAATGATAAAATATTGGCGGCGATTTCGGATTGTATAATTATCGGTACTATAGCAAAGATTGAGTATCCGTTTGGAGGAGCACATTCATGGTTCCATACTGTAGCATATGTTCAGGTAGAAAAATATCTAAGAAATGACTATAACCTACCTATAATGCAAATTCCAATTTTCATTGCATCAGGCCCAAATGGAAAAGGAGAAGAAGTAAGAGTGATCGGCGAAGAAACACTAGACTTAGGAGAACATGTTTTACTTTATCTTAGCGCTAGCGAACTAATTAGTTTTGCGTCTGATAATCATGACACTGATTTATACAAAAAATTGATAAATGATTCTAGGATTAATTTTGAAATGATGGGCAAGTATGATATACAAGATGGGGAATTAATTGGGAAGCAAAGGGTGGGAAACCTAGCAAACGTAAAAAGTGAAATTGAAAAAGTTGTAACTATTATAAATAGGAAAAGATCGTAAATTTTTAACGAAGTAAATTCAAAATAACATTTTAATAATGCACAAATAAATATAATTCAACTTTTTAAATTTATCTATCAATTGGTAGGCAGTTTATTAAATAAATGGTCAACTAGGGTAAGACGGAATAATTATGAGCATAAAAATTTTTTTAATCTTAATATCTATTTTATCAATTAATGTCTTCCCTCAAAAAGAGCAATCTCAAAATTCCATCAATTGTGATAGTCTGCTAAATAGCGAACGGTCAATTAGGGATGGGGGATTTATAGATAAATATCCGGTTTTAGTTAAGCCATTATATGAAGTTCAAAATGATTTTCTAAAGATTATTGATACAACCGGATTTAATAATTCTATTTATATAAGGGTTTTTGTTGATACTCTCGGTAATATTCATTGTGCTCATATATTAAAAGGTAATAATAACAAGTTAGATTCTATCGCAATTAATTATATCAGCAAATTAAAAGTTTTTCCTGCACAATATAGAAATAAGAAAGTCTCCATGTATGTTGTTGTTCCGCTGTTAAGTAATAAAATTACTGAAACAAAAACTTTAATAAAGAAATCAGGTAAGTGGTATGACAAATAAATTATATTTAGGTTCTAAATAACATAAGCATAACAATAGCAAAAAGTAAAATTCTGTTTTGATATATAAATCCTATATGGGGGCTACTGTATGAAACATATTGTCAGTACAAATCAAAGAAAAACATTTCACTATTTTCTAATTGTAATTTTATTTTTCTGTATCCAAAGCTGCAAAAGCCCTAACGGCCCAACAACAGCAGATGTTGCATTATCTGTAAGCGATGTATCTTGTACCGAAGCATGGCTCCATCTAACAGTAAATAATTTAACGAGCAATACACAAGTACAGCTTGTAAGAAACAGTAGTTTAGTAAATACGTTTAATGTTACTTCTCATGATACAACTCTTTACGATGACTCTCTAAGCCCAAACAAGGCGTACAACTATCAAGTTATTGAACTGCAGAACGGAACAGCGACAGCAAAAAGTGAAATGATAACAGCTAAAACAATGGATACAACGAGTAATAATTTTGCCTGGCAGCTTTATACTTTAGGAAATTATTTAACCGGAAACAGCAGCAAATTATATGATATTGCAATTATAAATGATACAGATGCTTGGGCAGTTGGTGAAATTTATGAAAATGATTCAACGGGTACTTACAATGCTATCCATTGGGATGGTAAAAAATGGAATTATAAAAAACTTTTTTACAATTATAATGGTCAAAATATTTTTGGGTCAATATATGGAGTCTATGCATTTAGCGATTCAGATGTTTGGTTTGGTGAAGGTAGTATGATTCATTGGGATGGAAATAATTATCTGTCTTTATCAAATATTAATGAATTTCCTTCAAAAGTAAATAGAATTTGTGGCACATCAGCAAGTAACTTATATGTAATCGGAAATAATGGAAATATTGCTTTTTATGATGGACAATCTTGGTTAAAAATTGAAAGTGGAACGACTGAGGACTTATTTGATATTTATTCTAATGATGGGAAAACTATATATGCTTCTGGTGGTAATTTTAATACTTACGATGGTGTTCTTCTAAAGGGCGAAAATAATAGGTGGCAAATTGTCAATGAAGGAAAGATTTTAAATCCGAATGAATTGTTTCATCCATATTTTGCGGGTCTTGCCAAGACAGTTTGGGTAAGTAATACTAATACAGTCTATTTTGGTGGAAACCTTCTATACAGATATAAATTCGGTCAATATCAATTGATGAAATCACTTCAAGGTAATTATATAAATGGGGATGTAAACGGGGAATATTTTGGATTTATTTCGCAAGTAAGGGGTACGGCAGATAATGATATTTTCATGGTTGGTGAAGGTAATACAATAAGACATTTTAATGGTGCAAGATGGCAGCAATTAGGGATGCCTTACAATTACAGCAGTGACTTTACATGGCTTGCAGTTTCTGTTAAGAATGACTTAATAATAATAGTAGGTTATTCATCCACAAATGCAATAATTATGGTAATAAAGAGAGAATAAAATTTTTAATAATATTTCAACAAAGAAGTTCCTTATAATAAAATAATTTCAGCACGCAGTCCCCTCCTTGGAGGGGCAAGGGGTGGGTTAATTACAAATAAATTTTAACTGTTTATAAGAAACCTAATTTCTCAAGGAAATTGGATTTCTATATTAAAATTGTAACCCATATTTTAACTAGCCATTCTATTCACTTTTCCTTTTTTTAAACTGTTTAGCGACAAAAAGCCCTTTTTTAATAAAATATAAATGTTTCTCGTTAGTTTACCCCCTTCCGGCTATAGTAAGTCTGCTTCGCAGCTCCGTTAGACGGTTTCGCACATCCGTCAGTCTGCTTCGCGTCACAGTTCGTGTATATCGCGTCACAGTCAGTTGCCTTCGCACGTACGTAAGAATGCTTCGCATCACAGTAAGCTGTCTTCGCGCGCTCGTAAGTCCTCTTCGCACTATAGTAAGACGGCATTTCTTGGTGGTAAATCCCTTTCCCGCATTAGTAAACCGGCATCTCTTCAATGTAAATCGGCTTCGCACGAAAGTCATTTCATATTTCTCCCCGGTCAGTCCGGTTTGCATTATTATAAGTCCTCTTCCGGCGTAAGTATTATCTCATCTCTTCAAAGCATCCTTCATTCAATGATTAGTTTATAATCATTTCGTGGTATTAAGTTGCAATAAACTATCGGGATTCAGCTTATAATATTTTGTTTAGATAAACCCCTTAACAAACGATAGAACTTACCCAATAAACTGGTAGTCTAAATTTACCGGCAGTGTATCTGCTTCTTTTTTATTGATGAGCGTTTTAATAATCGGCAGAAATAATTATAATTGTTCGTAAAAACATTTGAAATTAATATCATTGATAAAGAAAAATTCTAAATGAAGATTTTAATCCTGGCACTTTCCGGAATCGGCGACGCGCTTATGTTTACTCCCGCATTAAAACTTATGCGCCAATCTCTCCCCGATGCTCAAATAGATGCGCTGGTCATGTTCAAAGGTGTTAAGGATATGTACGATAGAAATCCGAATTTCAATAATGTTTATTATTCCGATTTCCTCAATCAAAGCGCGGTAAAATCTTTAATGTTTGTGCTTAAGCTTAGGAAGAAATACGATGCATCCGTAAATATTTATCCTTCCAACAGAAAAGAATATAATCTTATAAACTATTTTATAGGAGCAAAAAAGCGTGCCGGAGTAAAATATTTGCGTCGTAATGGCACAGAGTTGGGAATACTTAATAATGTAAGAATAACTGAAGATGATTCGCTTCATAATGTTCAGGAAAATATTAAGCTGGTAGAAAAATTAATCAGCAAAAAATTTGATGAAGAGCCTCCGCTCAATTTCCCGCTAACAAATGAAGATTTGACTTTTGCCGACGGTTATCTTAAAGAACTTAATATTAAAGAAGATGATTTGGTAATCGGGTTTCATCCCGGCTGCGCTACACTGAAAAATCACATTAAAAGACGCTGGGAACCGGAAAAATTTATTGAACTTGGTAAAAGATTAATTCAGCAAAATAAAGCAAAGCTTTTAATTTTCGGCGGACCCGAAGAAGATGAATTAAAACAATCAATTCGTTCGGGAATAAATTCACCGGATGTTTTTTCTGTAAAGACAAATAATCTGCCTGAAAGTGTGGCAGTACTTAAAAGATGTAATTTATTTGTCTCCAACGATTCCAGCATGATGCACATTGCCTCAGCGGTAAATAAAAAAGTTGTAGCGATCATTGGCCCGACAAATCCGAATTACATCCATCCATGGAAAACCGAGCATAAAATTGTAACCTTAAACCTCGACTGCGCACCATGTTTTATATATTCCCCGCGTCCGCTTATCTGCTTTAGAGATGATGTTAAGTTTAAATGCATTAAAGAATTGAATGTAGATATGGTTTATGATGCGATAAAGATGTATCTATGAAATCTGAAATTGGCTACAACTTTTACAATTTCTTCTTGTCATTCCGGCCTACGAGCCGGAATCTCTGAGATTCTGGCTACCACCGGAGGTGGTCATGCTCGCCAGAATGACTTTTTATAACTCCGGCATTTATGCCGGAGATAATGATAACTGAATAATTGGGGCTTTAGCCCAAATTATAAATAAATTTGGCTAAAGCCGGTATTAATGGGTTTGTACTTACCACGACCTAAAGGTCGTGGTTATATACTTAGGTTTTGCATGGATTACTATTTAACTACGTTTATTTAATTCCGCTTCAATATACTCCGCAATCTCCTCAACACTATCCGCGCATTTAATCAATCCGTTCTTTCTGCCTTCATGCTCTATTTGCTTTTCCATAATTCCCACAATCTCATTCCACATTTTAGAATGACAAACAACCGGTTTTATCTTAAGCAGATTTTTATTCATTAATTCCCAAACAACGGAAAGTTCAAGCAAAGTTCCTGTCCCGCCTTGAAGAATTACATATGCATCGCCTAGCTCAACCAGCTTAGTAATTCGTTCAAACAAAGTTTTGCATTTAATTTCTTTAGTTAAATATTTGCTTGGAGCCGCACCCCAAAGATCAACCGTTACACCGATAGCTTCCCCGCCGTTTTCGGTTGAACCTTTCGAAACTGCATCCATTATTCCCTGGTATCCGCCTGTGCAGACATTAAATCCCTTTTGTGCAAGAAGCTTTCCCAGTTTATAAGCAGTTTCATATTCTTCATCATTGCTCCGAGGCAGAGAGCTTCCGAAAATTGTAATTGTTTTCTTCATTACTTTTGTCTTTAAATTTTAATTGAAACAAAAAAATTAGCATTCTAATTTAATTTATTGCCATAGTGAGCGCAGTCGAACTATGATCGTTATAAAAATATCCCTCGACTCCGCTCGGGATGATAAATTTAAAAAAGATTAATATTTTAGATCAGGGTACTAAAAAATAAAAACAAATAATTTTTCTTATCAAAATTAAATTTATTAATTTTACTGGAACTTTCAACATTAATGTAAGGGGTATTCTATGAAAAGCCTTTCTCAATTTTTCTTAATGAGTATTATCATATTATTATTTTCAAATAAAATATTCTCGCAAGCCTGGTATTCTCAGTCATTCAGTTCATTTGAATATCCCCATTCGGTCAGGAATTTAGGATTGGGGATGAATGGTGTTGTTTCATCAAGCAGTATAGATGCTTTAACTTACAATCCGGCAAATTTACTTTTTACAAAAAATCCCACTGTTTCTTTTTATCATCAAGGCTATCAATTGGTGCTGAGCGGAATTCCAATGAATGATTATTCCGTTTACTATAATGCCGGGGACATAGGCTCTTTCGGAATTGATTACAGTGACTGGGATTTAGGTAAAATGGGTTATACAACTCCCGACAGTCCAATTCCTGTAAGAATTGAAGAATCTTATGAAAGAAGTATCTCATTTGGTTATGCAAAATCTATAAATGCAAATGCTGGAATCGGTGCAAGTTTTAGATACGGCTTTGCATCTACAGCCGGTATTAACTACAATTCTTTTTTATTCAGCATAGGGGCATTTGATAGGTTTAATTTTTTAAATAGAAACTGGCATGCAGGGATTTCAGTTATGAATCTAGGTCCTGCTGTTGAATATAAAGTACCAAATCTAACAACTTTTTATGAATCGCCTCCGTCTTTTTTAAGTCTCGGATTAAGCACAAAATTGATTGAAACAAAATATATTAGTCTTCCGGTCTCGATTAGTATAGCTAAACCATTTGATAAAAGAGATGACAATGGGGAGGGTCAATCTTCATTTAAAACTTTATTCAGTGATTGGGGTGATTTTCCGAATGACGCATCCATAAGTCCTGGATTTGCACTTGAATGGAATACTTTAAATTTGGGTGATGGATTTTATTTCAGTCAAAATATTTATGTAGGTAATTATTCGGATGGAGTTAAGAGCGGACTGGTGAATTATTATACTCACGGAATTGAAATGTCTTTATCTTATAATGAATTAAAATTAACTGCCGGCTATTCCGGGGTGTGGCATAATCCGAGAGCTCATAATTATCTTCAATGGCAATTGCCTTATGAAACATTCCAGTTCAGCTTAAGTGTAAATCCGGATATGGTTTCACGTAATTCAAATGAAATAAGTCAGGATAAATTATCAGATAATTCTATTAAGCCGAAAAATATTATTCTTACTTTCGGAGCTGGACAATTATTTCGTGTTGGAACTGCAAAATCAATTTCTTTTCGAGGCTATGATATTAAGCAGAAAAATAATATTGAGTACTCAATTGAATCGGCATTTTATTTAAATAAAAGATCCGCACTGGTAATGTTATTTTCATATAATTCGTTACCGGTTGATGTATATCATCTTGATTTCAATTTTAATAGTATGAAAATGGAGACCATAACTTTGATCTCGGCTTTAAGATATCATCCGCTTGAAAACTTAAAGAACTTTTTTGTACAGGGAGGTTTTGGAATTGCAAGATTATATCGGGCTGTAAACTTAATTATTGGCATAAGTTCGGTAGTACCACTCTATCCGGAATACTACTACACAACCGAATTAAATGCAGCCGTCGGTTATAATATAGAATTGCAGAATAATATTGTTCTGGTACCTGTTGTAAGTTATGACCTATTATTACAGGATGCCTGGGAAAATCACGGACGTATTTCAGGTAATAATCAACTCAATTTAGGATTGAGATTAGGTTATAAATTTTAATCTTTCGAAATAAAAAGATTGGAAATAAAATTTTTTATATTTCTATTAGATTAAATTTTCTAACGATCTTTCATTTAATAGAATGATAATGTAAAAGTTAATTTTACCAATAAGCCCTTCCATTTTTAAGGGAAGGGTTGGGATGGGTTCTTTGTTTTGATAAATTCTTTGAACCCTATCTAATATTTCCCTTGAGAAGGGAAAGACTTATTATCGGTAATAACCAAACATTTATTTTTCTGTCAAGCGTCATTGTGAATGGCAGTCTAAATTAAATAAGAGGAAACTGTTTAAAGAATTATTCGATTAAATTATAGTATATATGCAAATAAAAACTTAATTTATTCACTTATAGGTTGTTTAAGATTATCATTCGTAAAAATTCTTGTCCCACTTATGGACTTTAATCTCTTCAAGTAGTTTTGGAGACAGCTTGCCTTTCTTAACGCTGGCAATATTAGCTAAAAGATTTTTTTCTTTCCTCATTCCCGGAATTACGGAAGTCACTGCATCAAAGCTGATGATAAATCTTAGCGCCGCTTCTGCGAGTGATTCGGTTTCAGACTTTACATCTTTCCATATTTCATCTACTCTCAATTTAACCTCAACTTTTCTTTTACCCTGGAAGTAATCATTTCTAAAATCACCAACAGGGAATTCAGTTGAAGGATCAACATTTCCGGTTAAAGCGCCTTCATCAAAAGGAACCCTGGCTAAAATGCTTATATTATTTTCCAAGCAGAAAGGGAAAAGTCTTTCCGCAGGTTTTTGTTCAAATATATTAAAGATAACCTGAAAGCAGTCAATAAGTCCGGTTTTCCCTGCCTCAATTCCGTTCAGCGGCTGATTGTCATTCATAGATATTCCCCAGAATCTTACTTTGCCGTCTTTCTTTAATTTTTCAACAGCTTCTTTCCATTCATCATTGCTTGCCCATTTATCGTTCCAAACATGAAATTGCATTAAGTCAATATAATCTCTTTTTAAATTTCTAAGACTTTCTTCAGTCTTTTTAATTATATGGTTTTTAGGAAAAGAATCTTCAAGCTTTGATGAATTTGATGCCGGCCATTCATTTTTTTTAGAAGGGATTTTAGAAGCAATAAATAATTTTTTTCCGCATTTTTTTTCTGCTTCTCCCACAAGTTTTTCACTGTGACCGTTTCCATATACCAATGCAGTATCAAAAAAGTTAATTCCTTCATCAACTGCTTTTAATAATGCTTTTGTTGATTCATTATCATCTGCACCGATCCACATTGATTTGCCTATTCCCCAGCATCCGAAGCCGAGCAATGAAATTTGTTCATTCGATCTTGCAAAGTTTTTCAATTTTATAGGGTTATTTCTTCGTTATTTTGAGTCATAATTTCGATCTTTCCAATTTTATGTTGAAATATTTAACTGTAAATTTTGATAGAATCAAGATAATATTTTAAACTTTATTTGCAAATGAAATCAAATTATCAAAGTTTATAATAATAATTACTTTGGTCTTTTTAATTATTTATATGGAAATAATTAAAAGAATAAATATATTAATGTCATATTCAAGGGAGAATTAATTTTGCTTCTCTTCCCCAACCTTTTATAGTTATTAAAGTCTAATTAACCAGATGGAAAGGTAATGACAATAGAAGAAAATAATTTAATAATTGCCGCACAAAAAGGTGATGCGGCGGCGTTCGAGGAGATTATTTATCGGTATGATAAAAATGTTCTGGGAATTGCGCTACTCGTTCATTAACAATAATGAAGATGCCAAAGATATTTACCAGGAAGTATTTCTTCGTGTTTTTAAGGGAATTAAAAAGTTCGAATTCCGGAGTGAATTTTCTACATGGCTTTACAGGATAACGGCCAATGTCTGCCTGACTTATCGTTCCCAGAAAAAGAAATATGCGTACACTTCTTTGGATGAGGAATCCGATGATGTCGATGGCGAACAAAGACCGTTATCCGAAACTATTACAAACGGCGAAACACCAGACACTCAAACTTTAAGTTCTGAAATATCTTTTAAAATTGAAAAAGGACTTGATAAACTTTCACCGCAGCAGAGATTGGTATTTACAATGAAACATTATCAAGGTTATAAGATTAAAAGAGATTGCTTCGGTAATGAATTGCACGGAAGGAACGGTTAAAAATTATTTATTCTTCGCTACACAGAAAATGCGAGATCACCTTCAAAGCTTTTGGGATAAGGATTAGGAGTTAAAATGGAACACCAGATTTTTAAAGAGATGATTCAGCTTGCATTATTAAATGAGCTGAATGATGATGAAATGAAAGAGCTGCATAAGCATTTAATAGAATGTAATGAATGCCAGTTGGAATATGAAAATCTTACAAAGTTTTATGCGGAAATAAATGAAAGTAAACCAGATAAGGTTGACGAATATTTTTTACATGATGCAAGAGAACAATTTCGTCAAAAGTTGAACTATGAATTATCGAGACAGTCTATTGTAGAAAAATTATTTAACTCTGTTAGAAAATATTTGTGGATATATAAACGGCCTGTCTTAGCCGGCGCTTTTTCGTTGGCGATCGGTCTGTTTCTTGGTTATGTTATCTTTTCACCGGATTCGTCGCATATAAATCTTTTCGGAGAAAATACAGCAGCAGGCGGTAGGGGCATGGCAATTACAAACGTTCGGTTTTTGAATAACGGCAATTTAAATGGAGAAGTTGAATTTAGTTTTGATGCTGTTAAGCAGGTAGAAATGAAGGGAAATATTGACGATCCTTCAATTCAAAAGATTTTAGCTGAAGCTTTGGTTAATGAAAGAAATCCGGGAACAAGGATAAGAACTGTTAACGCACTTGCAAATCAGACAAATGTATCTCCAAGTCCGAAAGTTAAACAAGCGCTTATTACCGCACTTGAGTTCGATGGTAATCCCGCAGTGCGAAGGGAAGCTCTTAAAGCATTACTGGAATTTCCTTACGATAACGAAATTAACGATTGTTTATTGTATGTCCTTCAGCGCGATAAAAATTCAGCGTTGCGGATTGCGGCTATTAACGGATTAGCATCGGCTAAATTAAACGGTCAAATTATAAATGAAGAAACATTAAAAGTACTAAATCAAAAAGTTAAAAATGATGACAACGAATATGTACGCATTCGTGCAGCATCTCTTTTAAAGGAGGATAAATTACAATGAAAGCACACAAACTAATTTTAGTTTTACTGATTCTCACAGCTGCATCGTTCTACGTATATGCGAACAGTAATAGTGAAGTCACAAAAACTTTTAAAGTAAATAAAGGCGGGACTCTAAAGGTAGCTCTTGCAGCGGGAAATATTAGCATCGAAACTTGGAATAAAGATGAAGTAACTGTAAAAGTTGACGGAGTGGATGAAGAAGACCGCAATCTTTTAGACATTACTCAATCCGGCAATACGATAAACGTCGAATTTAAAGGCTCGGGAGGCTGGGGCAGTAATGATGTAAGTATTAGCGTTCCCTCTGAATTCAATCTAAATCTTAATACTAATCAAGGTGATATTGATTTAAATAATAATTTACAAGGATCGTTTCAAGCGTATACAGCTGGTGGAGATATTTCATTAAAAGATGTCAGCGGTAAAACCAATGTTAAAACAAACGGTGGCGATGTTACTGCTGGTAATATTACGGGAGATTTAGATCTTTCAACTAACGGCGGCAATATTAAAGTTGGAAATGTAAGCGGTAAAGGCGAGGTTCGCACCATGGGCGGTTCAATAAATATGGATAATGTAAGCAAAGACTTAAATGCTAAAACTTTCGGCGGTGATATTAACATTGGCAATATCGGCGGAAATGCAAAAATATCAACGATGGGCGGAAGCATCAATTTGAAAAAAATTTCCGGCAACGCAAATGTCCAAACCAATGGAGGAAATATTAAACTGCTTGGCGCTAGTGGTTACACTAAAGCTAAAACTCTAGGCGGAAATATTTCTCTTTACAATATTACCGGAAGCATTGATGCTAATACGGCAAGCGGTGATATTTATGCTGAGTTAACACCATCCGGTAAAGGACAGAGCAGCATTTCTACTTTAAACGGTAAAATAAAATTATTAATTGATCCTAATGCAAAAGCCACCGTTCAAGCTGATGTTAAAACCGGCGGTTGGGATTCAGGAGATGACAGCGGCAAAATGATCGAATCCGATTTTCCTGCAAAAACCTATGAAAAAGGAAATCATGGCGGAAATATAAGCGGTACTTATTTAATTAACGGCGGCGGTGATTTAATAAAGCTCAGTACAATGAATGACAAAATTGAGATTAAAAAATTAAAAAAATAATTTTCGCTTAATCCACCAAAAGAAACCTTCGATCATTAGGGGTTCAATTTATTGAACCCCTTTCTTATTTTATTTGCAATATAATTTCGAAAACAGCAAAACATCTATTTTAATTATTTTCTTGATTTGATGGATAAAATTCATTATTTAATTAAAAGTCAGAATTCAGTTATTTACGCACTGAATGAGATTAGATAGTAATTTAGTTTTTAAGAATTAAAAAACACGTCTTTCCTAAAATTTAAACGGGGCACATATGATATCTAAAATTAAACTGGTTTATTTGACTTTATTTATTTCCATCGCCGGTTTGAGCAGTATAATTCCGCAAACAAAAGAAAAAGCAAATCAAATAAGCGATGAGACTCAGTCTTGTATAGACTGCCACGAATCAGTTACACCGGGAATCGTTTCTGATTGGAGATTGAGCAGGCACTCTCAGTTTACTTTTCAAGAAGCGTTAAAAAAAACACCGCTGGAAAAAAGAGTATCAAGCAAATCTGTATCTGATAACCTCAATACGGTTGTAGTTGGCTGTTATGAATGCCATTCATTAAATACAAAAAATCATGCGGATAATTTTGAACATTACGGATACAGTATTAATGTTATCGTTTCACCTAAAGATTGCAGCACTTGTCATATAGAAGAGTATGAACAATACTCAGGCTCAAAAAAAGCACATGCTTTAGATAATCTCCGGAAGAATCCTGTTTATAGTGCACTTGTAGAATCCATCGATGGAGTAAAGCAAGTTGATAAATTAAACATAAAAAATTTACCAGCTTCACATTTTTCAAAGAATGAAACTTGTTATGCTTGTCATGGTACCGAAGTTAAAGTTGAAGGAAAGAAAATTATTCATACTGAAACTGATGACATTGAAGTTCCAAAACTCACAAATTGGCCTAATCAAGGAGTCGGCAGAATAAATCCTGACGGCAGCTATGGTGCATGCACTGCTTGCCATCCCCGTCATAGTTTTTCAATTGAGGTTGCAAGAACACCATACACTTGCGGGCAATGCCATTTAGAACCGGATGTTCCTGCTTTCAATGTATATAAAGAGAGCAAACACGGAAACATTTTCGATGCAAGAAAAGATTTATGGGAATGGAGTGCCGTTCCGTGGGTCTTAGGGAAAAATTTTAACGCGCCAACTTGCGCTGCCTGCCACAATAGTCTCTTAACTTCAGCTTCAGGAGATGTTATTGTAAAAAGAACTCATGACTTTGGTGCCAGGCTTTGGGTTAGAATATTCGGATTAATTTATTCTCACCCGCAGCCAAAGTCCGGGAAAACTTATGAAATTAAAAATAAAGACGGTTTACCTTTACCCACAACTTTCGGTAATGTAAAAGCTGATGAATTTCTTTTAACCAAAGATGATCAGGCAAAAAGGAAATCCGAAATGGAAAAAGTTTGTCTGTCATGTCATAATACAGATTGGGTTGAAGGGCATTTTGAAAAATTTGATAACTCGGTAATGGAAGCGGATAAAATGGTTGAAGCTTCTACAAAGCTTTTAAGCGAAGCATGGAATGAAAAACTTGCAGATAATAAAAATCCTTTTGATGAACCAATTGAGCAAAGATGGATTAAGCAATGGTTGTTTTATGCAAACTCTGTGCGGTATGGTTCGGCAATGGGCGGCCCGGATTATGCGGCATTCAAAAACGGATGGTGGGAGTTATCAAACAATTTGAGTGAGATGCATCTGATGATTCGATTAATGCAAAATGCAAAAAAATAATTTCTTTAATTAAGTGTGTGGTTTAATTAGTAAAATCACACACTTAATTTTAAAATAGCACCTATCAAATAAATAATTTACTTTTAAGGATTAAACACTTAAAGTATTATAATTAATTAAGTTTGACATATGAAAGAATTACCTGCTCTTGAGAATTTTCCAAAGAAGACAGTCGACTTTCTTAAAAAGCTTTCAAATAATAATTCCAAAGAATGGTTTGAAGCTCATAGAGACGAATACAACTCACAATTTTTAGAACCGGCTCTTCAGTTTGTTGTTGAAATGGGGGAAAAACTTTCTGCCATTGTACCCAACATTAATGCTATTCCCAAAATAGACAAATCAATCTTCAGGCTTCATCGGGATGTAAGATTCAGCAAAGATAAATCGCCCTATAAAACCAATCTTGGTCTTTATTTTTGGGAAGGTAAAAAGAAAATGGATAGTCCGGGTTTTTATTTTCATGTTGACCCTCATGGCTATTTTATTGCCAGCGGAATTTATATGCCTCAGAAAGAACAGCTTAAAATTTATAGGGATGCTGTCTCCGATAATATTTTAGGCAAGGAACTTTCTGATGCTGTTAAAAAGGTGACTAAAAAGGGGGACTATTTACTTGGCGGGAAAAAATATAAAAAAGTGCCAAAAGGATATGATCCCGATTATAAATATGCGGATTTCTTACTCCATGAGGGCTTTTACATGTATACTGAAGGAAATGATATAAGCAAACTTCCTAAAAAAGATCTAATTGGATATGTTTTTCAATCATTTAAGGATTTGCTTCCGGTACATAAGTGGCTTGTTAAAACATTGGGATAATTGATAAATTGTCATAAAAATAATAAATGCTCTTATTTTTTAACGAAAATTCATGATAAATTTTGTGACATAAATTCTTGTTATAGAAGATTTTATTAGGTTATCTAAACTAAATTATGTAATTTTACTTATCCGGTAATAGGCCGGATTTTTTATTTATTATTTTTTGGAGTTCTTAAGTGAGTACTAAATTATTTGTGGGTTCTCTCCCATGGTCGGTTGACGACAGCAAGTTACAATCTGTTTTTGAAGCACACGGAACAGTCATTTCAGCAAAAATTATTAAAGATCGTGAAACCGGTAGATCAAGAGGTTTCGGTTTTGTAGAAATGGAGAACCCTTCTGAAGCAAAAGATGCTATCAATGCATTAAATGATTCGGAATTTAATGGAAGAAATATCGTTGTTAATGAAGCCAAACCACGAATGTAAAAAGATATTTTATTCTTAAATCAATTTCTGATCGGCGTCCTTTTGGACGCCTTTTGTTTTTTAAAGACAAATTATTTTCAAATAGTTACCTAATAATTAATGACCTTCATTTTGTAAAATTATCTTTCAACCTTTTAATAAAAATTCTCCGTTATTAATTACAATACGACTGGTTTTATTCTTATATATAGCTTCAATAGTTGGGCGGTAAAAAAGATAATCTCTGTGTATTTTCGACATATTCTTTCCGCCGCCGGGAAAATCTTCGTTATTGCCGAATGCTATGTGAGCTGTTCCGATTGCCTTTTCATCTTCAAGCATATTGCCGGTAATACGCGCACCCGGATTTATTCCAATTCCTAATTCGCCTATCACTTTTGCATATTCATCAACGTTTGTTAATTCAATTATTTTCTTTACTAACTCGTTATCTGTACTTTCAAATTTTTTGATTTTACCGTTTTCTAAAATTACTTTCAAAGGGTTTTTCAATAATCCGATATCCCCAATGCTCGCATTAAATAAAATAACTCCATCAGCACGGGTCTCTTCCGGCGCACAATAAATTTCACCGCATGGAAGATTAGACATTTGTCCGGATTTAATGAATACATCGTTTGTAAACTTTCGCTCCTTAATTCCGAGCATTAAATTTGTACCTTCTTCGGTAGTTATATGAATGTATTCGGCATTTTTAAAAAGATCAATAAGTAAATCTGCTTTTGTTTTCATCTCATAATAATCAACATTGAACGGCCCTTCCGTCATCATCGACTCAGTTATACCCGGCATATGCGCACATCTTATTGATTTATTTTCTTCTACGATAAATAACCATTTTATACGAAATTGGATTTCTTCAGCAAAAGCTTTGATAATGTTTAAAACAATTGTCTTATTGGATAAGAGCGGCAATAAATCATTAGGAATTTCTTTAATCGGCCGCATGTTTTCATTAAGCTGGTAAATTTCAACTTCACATCCCTTTTTTAAGCCGGCTTGCTTAAAAGCCTTGGCGATATTTTTGCAATGAATATCCGTTAAAATTAATATGCAGTCAGATGAAATTAAATTCATCACGTTATTCATAGCATTAAGAGCAGCTGCTGTCATTAATTCCCCTGTATTCATTCAAACCTCTCGAATTGATTTTTTAAAAGATCATAAATAATTATAAACTTTATGTCTCTATACTAATGGCACACCGGTTTTAAAATATTTCCTCTTAGTTTATTATGTATTATATCTAAGGCAGCTTCTTTACCATTTCTTTGATCTGATTTACGCCAAACAATTTTACGGATGTAGTTTTAACAAATCCCTGTGCGCTAAGTCCAAGTGCAAAGGTTATTGCTGCTTCGTCATTTGGTGCTTCCCCTAGCGATACATAATCATATTCGCCTGCTGCGGCATAAAATCCGATTAGTTTGCCGCCGATTTTTTCAAAGGATTTAATTCCTTCATCAATTCTTTTGGGTGAAGTTTTTATTTCTTTAAGTCCAAGGTCGGTTAGCTTCATCAACATCATATATGTTACCATCTTATCCTCTCCTTTTAATTATTTTATCGGTGTGCCACGGGAACAGGATTATAAAGTATTAAAAAATCTTTTTGTTTTCAATGAGAATCAGAAGCCCATTTCATTTAAGATATAATTGAGAATTTTAAGCAATGTTTAGTGCTTTTTATTGATTGTAGAATTTAAAAAGGGAGAACTTTTTTCTTTCAATTAATGTATTTTATGTCTTTAATTTAATGGCTTTATCTCTTTGTATTAAGGTTGAGTCTGTAAAATCAATTAAGCGGGAATTAAAATAGAGTTTTTATATGGACAAAAAGTTTTTAAATCAGCTTTTCCTTCTATCACTGCTTCTTATATTGTCAATCAATTATCTTTATGCACAAACAGTAAAATTTAAATTAATAGAAACGAGCGATGTGCATGGTTCACTTTTCCCTTATGACTTTAAAGACAATAAAGATATAAATACTTCTTTAGCACAAATCTATACTTATGTAAAAGAAGAACGAGCAAAGAAAGACCAGGCTGTAATATTATTAGATGATGGTGATATACTCCAGGGGCAGCCGGTTGTTTATTATTATAATTTTGAAAAAACAAATGTTCCTCATATTTGTGCACAGGTTATGAATTACATGAAATATGATGTCGGTACTGTCGGCAATCATGATATTGAACCGGGGCATCCTGTTTATGATAAAATTAAAAAAGAATTCAAATTTCCCTGGCTCGCTGCTAATGCGGTGAACACAAAAACAAACCAGCCGTATTTTAAGCCATACACTATCCTCCACAAAAACGGAATTAAAATTGCAGTACTTGGTATGATTACTCCGGCTATTCCTAATTGGCTTCCTCAAGATATTTGGAAAGGAATAGTTTTTAAAGATATGGTGGAGACTGCACAAAAATGGATGAAGATAATTAAAGAAAAAGAAAAGCCTGGTTTGATAGTTGGTTTATTTCATTCAGGCCCTGAAGATGAGAATAAACTTTATGGTGAAGGGGAAAATGATTTGGAGAATGCATCAAGACTTGTTGCTGAAAAAGTTCCGGGTTTCGATGTTGTATTTGCCGGTCATGATCATAAAGTGTGGAATTTCTTTGTGAAAAATAGCGAAGGAAAGAATGTTCTAATTGTTGATCCCGCTAATGCTGCCAGGCATGCAGCTGTTGCGGATATTACAATGAAGTATGATAAAGCCGAACATTCGTGGACAAAAGATATAAAGGGTGAAATAATAGACAGTAAAAATTATGAACCTGACCAGGGTTATATGAAAAAGTTCGCGCCGGCTATAAAGGAAGTTAAAGAATATGTATCAAAACCAATAGGAACATTTACAAAAACCATTTCAACCCGTGAATCATTATTCGGTGATTCTCCTTTTGTAGATCTTATTCAAAGGATACAGCTTCAATTAACACATGCAGATGTTTCCTTTGCCGCACCTCTTTCGTTTAATGCTGATATTAAAAAAGGGACTATATATGTAAGTGATATGTTTAATCTATACAAATATGAAAATCTGCTTTATACCATGGAGCTAACCGGACAAGAAATTAAAGATTATCTTGAATATTCTTACGGTAATTGGTTTAATCAAATGAGTAATGAAGATGATAACCTTCTAAAATTTTCCGTTGACGCAAATGGAAAAGTAATTTTAACTAACGGCATGGGTAAACTTGCTGGACGCTATTATAATTTTTCTTCTGCCGCAGGCATCAATTATACAGTAGATGTTTCTAAACCAGCCGGAGAAAGAATCACAATTACTTCAATGTCTGATGGGAAACCTTTTGATTTTAATAAAAAATATACAGTTGCTGTAAACTCATATCGCGGTAACGGCGGCGGCGGACTTTTAACCGAGGGTGCAAAAATTCCGCATGACCAGCTTGCCGGAAGAGTAATTCATTCTACTCAAAAAGATCTGCGTTATTATTTAATGAAATGGATTGAAGAAAAGAAAACAGTTACTCCGGAAATTTTAAATAATTGGAAAGTTATTCCTACTGAATGGTGGAAAAAAGCCAAAGAAAAAGACTACAAACTTTTATTCCATTAATTTTATAATTCAGAGAAATTGAAATTATGCTCCAATAAAATGGAGAGCAGCTATATGAACCGAAGTTTTAAAATATTAATTTTTATCAGCGCATTATTATTTACGGCCTCAACAATCAAGGCTCAAACCAATACTGTAGGACTTATCTTAAACGATTCTGCAAAGTCATTTAATGGATATACTCTCTTTTCACCGATTCCTTCAACCAATACTTATTTGATTGATAACAAAGGATATTTGATTCATGAATGGACGAGCCAATACAGGCCGGCACAGTCTGTAATGCTTTTACCTGATGGAAATCTTCTAAGACCTGCTATAATTCAGAGCGGTAATATATTTTTAGCCGGCGGTGCCGGAGGCAGGGTTGAAAAATATGACTGGAACGGAAACCTTATTTGGTCTTTCGATTATTATTCTGCAGAACATTGTACACACCATGATGTTGAATATCTTCCAAACGGAGATGTCCTTATGATTGCCTGGGAGAATAAAAGTTATGCCGAAGCTATTGCTGCGGGAAGAAACCCTTCAAGATTAGATACGGCTCTTTGGCCCGGAGAGATTATTGAAGTTAAACCAATAGGAAGTTCAGGCGGGGATATTGTATGGCAATGGCATTCATGGGATCATTTAATTCAGGACTTTGATTCTACAAAAGCTAATTACGGTGATGTATCGAAACACCCGGAATTAATAGATATTAATTATGGTTCTACTATAGAAGATTGGCTACACATAAATTCGATACGCTATAACCCTGAAAGAGATGAAATACTATTGAGTGCTCATAATTTCAGCGAGATTTGGGTAATAGATCATTCAACAACTACTGCCGAGGCTGCCGGACATTCCGGCGGTAGAGAAGGAAAAGGCGGAGACTTATTATACCGTTGGGGCAATCCTCAAGCATATCGTGCCGGAACAGCAGCGGATCAAAAACTATTTAGTCAACATGATGCCCGATGGATTGATTCCGGGCTGGTGGGCCAGGGAGATTTTTTAATTTTTAATAATGATCATGGGGCACCGCCTAATGCCTATTCAACTGTTGATGAAATTACCCCGCCTATAAATTCTAACGGTGATTATTATATAGATTCTACAGGGCAATACGGACCTAATTTTTTAACATGGAGTTATGAGGCGTCACCACCTGTTTCATTCTATGCAAGAAATATTTCGGGGGAGGAAAGGCTTCCGAACGGAAATACTTTGATTTGCGACGGTACGGCGGGTAGATTTTTTGAATTAGATAATTCAGAAAATATAGTATGGGAATATGTAAATCCTGTAACACGCAACGGAATACTAACTCAGGGAGATGCGCCTTCTTTTAATCTGGTTTTCAAAATTTACCGATACTCTCCTCAATATTCCGGTTTAGCTGGAAAAGATCTTTCTGAAAAAGGTAAAATTGAATTATATCCTTCAGGTATTAAAGATCAATTTTTAATTCCTTCCCGTTTCATGTTAGGACAAAATTATCCGAACCCGTTCAATCCTGCAACTACTTTTAAATATGAAGTTCCTAAAGCAAGTTTTGTTACGATAAAAGTTTATAACATTTTAGGAAATGAAGTAGCAGCACTGGTTAATGAAGAGAAAGCCCGTGGAATATATAATGTCAAGTTTAATGGAGTGAATTTATCAAGCGGGATATATTTTTATAATATGCATGCCGGCAATTTTACAGAAACAAAAAAAATGATTCTGATGAAATAATAATGAAATTTCTTATTTAACGTTTTTTAATTTATTAAATTTGCAAAATTAAATTTTAGATTTTATTAATGTGATAAATAAATCGGAATGAAAAATGAATACGGAAAAAAGTAATCAACTATTTAATGAAGCAAAAAAATATATTCCTGGTGGTGTAAATTCTCCTGTTAGAGCATTTAAGGCAGTAGGCGGTAATCCTTTATTTATTAAAAAAGGCGAAGGTTCAAAAATTTATGATGTGGATGGAAATGAGTTTATAGAATACATCGGCAGCTGGGGACCTCATTTGTTTGGGCATAATCCTCCCTTTATAAAAGAAGCCTTACTTAAATCAATTGAAAACGGAACGAGTTTCGGCGCACCAACCGAGCTTGAAGTAAGTATGGCAAAGTTAATTACTGAATTAGTACCATCGATTGAAATGGTAAGAATGGTAAACAGCGGTACCGAAGCAACTATGAGTGCTGTTCGTACTGCACGCGGATTTACAGGGAAAGAAAAGTTTATAAAATTTGAAGGATGTTATCATGGCCACGCAGATTATTTTTTAATCAAAGCAGGCTCGGGTGCATTAACATTAGGAATACCAACAAGTCCAGGTGTAACGAAAGGTAATGCCGCTGATACTCTTTTAGCTGATTACAATGATATAAAATCCGTAAAAGAATTAATTACAAAAAATAAAAATGAAGTAGCTGCTATTATTATTGAACCGATTGCAGGTAATATGGGAGTTATGCCTGCTGAAAAAAAATTCTTGCAAGACTTAAGAAATATTTGTAGTGAGGAGAATATTGTTTTAATCTTTGATGAAGTTATGAGCGGATTTAGAGTTGCAAAAGGCGGCGCACAGGAATTATACAATATTAAGCCGGATCTAACAACATTCGGCAAGATAATCGGAGGAGGACTTCCTGTGGGGGCATTTGGCGGAAGAAAAGAGATAATGGAAATGATCGCTCCAAGCGGTCCTGTTTACCAGGCCGGGACATTAAGCGGAAATCCTTTGGCAATGGCTGCAGGATTTGCGGCACTTAATTATATTAAATCTCATCCCGAAGTTTATAACCAACTGGAAGAAAAGTCTGCATACCTTGAAAATGGTTTCAAAGAAAATTTACGTTCTTTGAATAAAAATTATGCAATGAATAGAGTCGGTTCTATGATGACTCTGTTTTTTGTTGAAGAGGAAGTAAAAGATTATAAAACTGCGGTTAAGTCTAATACGGTCGCTTACGGTAAGTATTTCAATGAAATGCTTAAGCGGGGAATTTATTTAGCGCCGGCACAATTTGAAGCAGCGTTTGTTTCTACTGCCCACTCCAAAGAAGATTTGGACAAGACAATTAAAGCTCAATACCAAGCATTAGAATTTACATCCTAAATAAAAAGGTGACTCAAATTTTTTTGAGCCACCTTCAAACTTTTCAAACTATTCCTATTTTACAACATGTTAAGTTTAACACCAACCATTGCCTGGATAGTTAGTATGGACCATTTAACATCGGACATAACATTGGTTAAACCGTAACCAAATGTTAATTGAGGAGCAATAGCAATTCCGTCGGCAACAGGTATATCATAACCGGCCCCTGCTTTAAGTTCAAATCTTACCTGAGTATCTTTTATTGTGGCTTTTGTTTTTTGAGAAGTAGTTCCATCCTGAAAGGTATACCCGGGGGTTGTAATTTTAATTGTGGTTTCACCTTCGCTGGAAATATTGAATCCTAAAACAGGCCCCATAACAAAATAGAAATTGGAACGCTTTACACCGAGTTTAAACAATGATTCTATCTGAAAGTATGCTAAACTGGCGCTGTAATCAGCGGTATAACTAACGCCTTGTTCAGTGCCTGTTTGAGAGTAAGAACCGCTGCGATTATCATAAAATGCTAATCCTGCAATTAAGCCGATATTTTCAGTAAAATTCATATCGGCATATCCGCCTATCATCATACCGAAGCCAGTGCCGCTTTCGGGTAAATCCGAACCGGTGTGCATATTAAAATTCATACCTAGTGCCGGCGATAACGATAAACGGAATTGTGCATAGGTAGAAGAAGAAATGAAAAGAACAGATATAAGAAGTGCGAAAATGATGGTACCCTTTTTCATAAACTTGCCTCCAAGAAATGTTTGATATAAATATTAAGAACCCCTATTAATTAAATATATGAAGAAGTGAAAATTTTATAACGATACTTAAATTACTATACTTATAATTTTCTAGAAATTAAAACTATTTTACAATCCAAACAATACTCCCAAAGTAAATTGAATTCCACTAGACTTAATTTTGGTATTTTGTTCCTGTTGTTGACCGGTATTTGTTTGACCCTTTGAAAGATCAGTAAGGCCCAGTGAATAACGGCCGTCAAAAATAATTGAAACTAAAGGAATTATACTATATTCAACCCCGGCACCGAATACTAAGCCAAATTCGGTCGATGCAGTATTATCTTTATTATCTGTATCTTCAGACATACTTTGGCCAGAATAAGTAATGTCCGTTGTAAAAGAAGATGAAAGGTTAAATCCGATTGTCGGTCCTACTTCAGCATATGGTTTAATCGCCGGTAGTGGAATATTAACCCTAATTAGAACGGGCACTTCCAAATATTCAAGTTTATAGGAAACTTTCAGATTATCTAATTGAAATTGTTGCCCATTTACATCGAAAGGAATATTATTGCCTTCGATATTAGCACCCTTTTGGATATATGTAGGTTCAACTTGCAAAGAAACAGGACCAACTAAACCTAATTGAAAAATTCCACCTACCAGTAATACTGTCCTATTGGAATTTGACATCCCCGGTAATACTGTGCTTATATCAGGATCAAATGATAAACTCGCAATATTTATTCCCCCTTTGATGCCTAATTTTATAGACTGAGCATTTATACAAAAAGCGTAAATTAAAAAAAGAAATACGAATAAAGGAAAAAATGATTTTTTCATAATCTACCCCTTTAATTCATTTTTTTATGGTTTATTTAGTAAGAGCCCGCTTTTAAATACAAAAAGAGAAAATGAATAATATTTATTCTTAAATAGTACTGTAAAGAGAATTGATATAGTGCAACATAACTACTGTTGTGTGTTTTGTCAAGCGAATATTTAAATTTAATATTATTTTATCTGATCACTAATATTTCTTTTAATTATTTCCATTAAATAAAATTAAAATTATCCATAATAATATTTAAATAATTAGATTTTAACTATTTAGAGAATCAAATGAAAAATTCCTTCACAATAAAATTATTACTTCCCGTCTTTTTAATGATCTCGTCATTAAGCTTTGGGTCAAACAATAGTATCGGCTCAAATACTGGTGTGATTCATAAAGGGTATCTATATTATTTATCAAATACAGTAGTTATTAAACTAAAGAGTGTGCCGGTCGGTGGATTATTAAAAACTCAAAATGTAACTGCTCAATTAAATTCTGAATTTAAACAATTCAAATTTACTTCATCTTATTCAGTTTTCGGAAATCAATCAAATACAACAGCATTTGGATTAAACAAAATTATGTTTGTTAAATATTCAAGTAATGCTGACCCGCAAGTAGTTGCAGGCAAAATAAAAAAAATGAGTAATATAGAATGGGCAGAACCGAAATATGTAAGAAGAGTAACTTTTACACCAAACGATCCTTTCTTTAATACACAATACAGCCTTAACTTAATTAATGCTGCTGAAGCCTGGAATATTTCTAAAGGTGATGCGACTGTAGTAATCGGAATTGTAGATACCGGAGTTGATTGGAAGCATCCTGATTTGTACGCAAACATCTGGCATAATCCTACATGGCAGAACGACGCAGCAACCACACCTGGCGATTCCATCGGCTGGGATTTCGGCGGATTAACAGGAACACCCGATAATAATCCTATGGAAGATAAGCCCTTCCACGGTACAGCTGTTGCTGGTGTAGCATCCGCAGTAACCAATAATAATTACGGAATTGCAGGAATAGGTTATAATTGCAAAATTATGCCTGTTAAAGCAGCACAAGGTAATATCACAGATGCCAGTGGAAATCCTTATATAGTTTACGGCTTTGAAGGAATAATGTACGCAGTTGATCACGGTGCAAAAGTAGTTAATTGCAGCTGGGGAGGAGGAGGTTATTCTAATTATGAGCAGTCTGTTGTTGATTACGCTCTTTCAAAGGGAACATTAATTGTTGCTGCGGCAGGTAATGATAATTCGAATGAAGATTTTTATCCGGCATCTTACAAAGGAGTATTGGCAGTTGCAGCAACAGATCAAAATGATGTAAGAGCAAGTTTTTCTAATTATGCTGCAAATGTTTCCGTTTGTGCACCGGGAGTTAGTATTTATTCCACATTCGATACACTTTCTTTTTCTAACGTTAGACGGAACATCATTTTCATCTCCTTTAACAGCAGGACTTGCCGGCTTAGTCTTTTCGCATTTCCCAAGTTATACACCCGAACAGGTTGCTCAGCAAATAAGAGTTAATAGTGATGATATATATTCTAAAAATTCTTCTCAATATCAATATCTTTTAGGCAGTGGCAGAATTGATGCTTACAAAGCATTAGCCGATTCAAATTCAGAAGCAGTGAGAGCTACAAATGTTGTTTTTTCAGATGCAGCACCAGGCGGCAACGGCAACAATATTTTTGAACCGGGAGAAACTATTTCAGTTAAAGCTGAATTTATGAATTATTTAAAACCGGTTAATAATCTTAGCGTATCTTTGGTAAGTTTAAATTCTTATTCAACAGTTGTAAACGGAAGTTTTAATGTTAATAACGTGGCAACTCTGGATTCTTTCAGCAACGCAGCTTCACAATTTACTTTTAAAATTTCCAATTCGGTTCCTTACGATGCAAAGTTAAATTTTATTTTAAATTATTCTGACGGCAGCTATTCGGATTTTCAATTAATTAGCGTTACGGTCAATCCGTCTTATGTAACCCAATCGGGTAATAATATTACACTTACTATAAATAGCAAAGGCAATTATGGTTTCAATGATTATCCGACTAATCTGCAGGGGCAAGGGTTTGAATATTCCGGCGGGCCAAATTTATTATTTGAAGGTGCTCTGATAACCGGCGATTCTCCTACCAATATTTCCGATGCTGCGCGAGGCTCAGATCAAAACTTTGAAGATACGTCATTTAATGTTTTGCAGCATATTGCATTAAAGGTACCAGGGCCAATCACTGCACAGCAAACAATAGGTATGTTTAACGATGACAATGCAGGCAGTACTAAAATGGGTGTAACAACAAAATTCCAGTCGTACACATATTCAAATTCTCCCAATCAGAATTTCATAATTCTTCGTTATGATTTTACAAACAGTACCAGCTCAACAATATCTAATTATTATGCGGGAGTATTTTTCGACTGGGATATGGTTGAAGCATCCGGCGACAGTGATTATACTGCTTACGATACAACAGGAAATTTAGGCTATGTTTATCACGTGGGCGGAAACCCGAATACATGGGTCGGCACTGCTTTAATTTCTTCAAATAATTACGGCTATTTCGGAATATTAAATGACGGTTCCGATGGAGGAATAAATATTTACGATGGTTTTACTCCTGCGGAAAAATGGCAGGCAATATCCAATGGTATTGGTAAACCACAGGCAGGCCCCGGTGATATTTCAGAAGTTACTTCTTCAGGCCCATACACTATAGCTCCCGGCCAGACAATTGATGTCGCGTTTGTAATTGCAGCCGGAAATAATATAAATGATTTGAGGACAAGTGTTGCCAGTGCGAGATCCGCATATCAAAATATTATTACTGATGTGAAAAATGAAAAGGCTGTAGTATATTCGTTTAACTTATCGCAGAATTATCCGAATCCGTTTAATCCTACTACAACTATAAAATATCAAATTGCAAAAGCCGGATTTGTAACTTTAAAAGTATATAACATTTTAGGTAAAGAAGTTGCAACACTCGTAAATGAAGAAAAGCAGCCCGGCAATTATTATGCAGATTTTAACGGCAGTGGTTTGTCATCTGGAATATATTTTTATAGAATAAGCTCTGGGAGTTTTATAAGTACCAAGAAAATGATTCTGCTGAAATAATACTAAATAGTACATAGATTAAAAAAACCGGGTATAATTTTTCGCCACTTTGCGGCAGAGGATTAATAATTTTCAATTGTGATACTTCGCTGCTTGCGGCAATGCAGTTCATTAATTATACTTCTCACCAATATATAGTATGCTACCCAAATAGATGGCTTTTTCTTATAATTTTGTAGATTCTTTATAAAAACTACTTATTTGGAGAGTGCTTTTTTAAAATTATTCTAAATAGTTTAAAAGAAATTCTTGAGGGAAATATACTGTAATCCTGATTGCTATCTTTTTTCATATTCAATTAATTAAACACTTTAAATAATTAAGAGGGAAGGTTATGAAAAAATTATTTACTTCTTTGTCTATTATCCTTTTGTTTTCTATCGCATTAATAGCACAGCCCGTAGTGAACGGCGACTTGTCAGATGCACAATATACAACTATAGCAACCAAAGCGAACTCCAATAATGGTTTCGGTTCTGCAATAGATGTAAGCAAGATTGTTTATTATGCTGATGATGCTAACTCAATGCTTTACATTGGGGTAGTCGGAAAACTGGATGTAACAAATAATAATGCTATAGGAGTTTGGCTAAATGTTACCGGTACGGGTTCTCCAACAGGCGTAACAGCTGGGACTAGTTTAGGCTTTTCTGGCGGAGGAAGTTATATGTCGGGTGGCGGTACTAATCAAAACTTTAAGGCTGATTTTGAAGTTGATTATATGTTCGCTTTTAATCCTGGAAACGGTTCTTCAAGCGTATATTGGGATGCTTCAAAATTAATCGGTGGGAATACTGCTGAGTATCAAGGTAGCTGCGATCAAAGCGGTACAACTGCGACTAACGGTAGTGCTGCCGGAGGAATTTTTACACAGAACAGCATTTCTTTTGCATTTAATAATGGTGGCGGTGCAAATCAAGGTCTGGAGATGGCAATTCCTTTTTCAGAAATTGGTGCAACATCAGCTATGAGCATTCAAGCATTTGCATTTGTAGTCAGTAGTGATGGTTATTTTTCTGATGTTACTGTCCCTGGTGATATAACAGGAGGAAGTTTGGGTTATAATCCGGATTTTAGCACTCTCTCAGGTGGTCTATTTCACTCTGATCCTGTTGCTCCGCTTCCCGTCGAACTTACATCTTTTACAGCATCAACAAATGCAAAGACAGTAGAGTTAAAATGGAACACTGCTACTGAGTTAAACAATTTCGGATTTAATGTTGAACGTAAAACAGAAAATACCGCCTGGGCAAAAATAGGATTTGTGCACGGCAGCGGAAACAGCAACTCACCTAATGAGTATTCTTTCATAGATAAATCGGTAAGTACGGGTAAGTATTCATATCGTTTAAAACAAATAGACAATAACGGAGATTATAAATATTCAAAAGTAGTAGAAGTAAACTTTGGATTCCCTGCTGCTTACACGCTTGATCAAAACTATCCTAACCCGTTTAATCCAAGTACAATTATCAGTTATTCACTTCCGCAGGGTGCAAACGTAAAACTGGTAATTTATAATTCCCTGGGCCAGGAACTGAGTACATTGATAAATAAGTTTGAGAATGCGGGAATACATAATGTAAACTTCAATGCATCAAACTTGACAAGCGGTATGTATTTTTACAAACTTGAAGCAGGCAGCTTTTCACAAGTTAAGAAGATGATCTTTTTGAAGTAATTTTGCGCTACTAAAAAAATAATTTCTGATGTAGTGCTAAATCAATTCAGCAAGTCAAATAAAAATTTATACAGCATTTGAATGGCTATCCCGATAATAAGGATAGCCAGGCTTGTTCGAAGAATTTTGGGTTTCAATTTATAGCTAAGATTGCTTCCTATGGCCACACCAAATAACGAACCTATTACCGCATAGAGAGTGATTAGAAAATCAACTTGCCCGGCAATTACTTTCCCTATACTTGCAGAAAATGAAGTGAATAAAATTATTCCTAAAGTTGAACCGATAGTTACCCGTGTAGGTATTTTAAGTACAACTATCATTAACGGGGCCAGTAAAAATGCGCCCGGTGCCCCAACCATTCCGCCAAAAGTTCCTACAAGAATGGCAATTACAAATGCCAAAGGTTTGTTAAATGTTATCTGCTCAGAACTTATTTCAAGTTCATCTTTTTTGTTTTTCGAAAACATTAAAGCCGCACCGATAACCGCCATAATTGCAAAAATAAGAATTATAAAATGCCCGTTGATATAATGAGAAAGCACTGCCCCGATTAGAGCCGTTACAGCCATAGGTATTCCAATGCTGTACAATAAAGAAGGAGCAACACTTCCTTTCTTTTTATGAATAAACGCACCTAAAAGCGATGAAGCAAACACTTGGACGCTAGTTAATCCTGAAATAATTTTAATATCTAAAGGGGGAAGTCCGAACATCTGCGGCAGATAGAGATAGGCGGGAATAAGCACCACAGCTCCGCCTAAACCTAAAATACCTGATATAACAGAAACTAAAAAACCAATCGAAAAAATAATTATAAACTCATTCATTACTTTTATCTTTCTGTAGCATATCCCGAATCAAGCCAGCCGTATGTTCCTCCGTCAAGATTCATAACTTTTTTATAACCTTTTTTCACCAAGAAATGAGATGCTTCATAAGAACGATTACCGCTTGCACAAATACACACAATATCTTTGGATTTATCTTCCGGAAGTTCAGTCACTCTCCCGGGTAACTCACCAATCGGGATATTTTTAACTCCCTTTACTGCACCGGTCATCATTAATTCAAAAGGTTCTCTAACATCTAGAAGAAATAAGTTTTGTTTTATTTTAATCATCTCAAATAAATCAGCAGCGGAGATTGATTTAAATTCTGCTTCGTCATGGATAATTCTTTTTGCCCCGCATTGTAATGTCATCTTTCCACCATCAGATGAAGTCTCTGCAAAAGGCGGAAAAAAATCTTCTACAAATTCAACGAATTCTTCTTTTGATCTTGGCTGAAGGAAAGGGTTATCTTTTCTTTCATCTTTCAGGTAAGAGAATTCGTTTTCTTCGTAATCGTGCCCGGGATAAATTTTTGTATCACCAGGTAATTCTAAAACTTTATTATACAGACTTTCATATTGATCTTCTGCATTTCCTCCCGGCAGATCACTTCTGCCTGCCTGGCCGATTAAAAGCAAATCGCCGGTGAACAAAGCTTTATCAACTAAAACAGAAATGTGGTTATCCGTGTGCCCCGGTGTGTGAATAACTTTAAACTTAAGTGATCCGATATCAAAGCTGTCATTATCATTTAAATAATGATCAATTGTAATTTTGGCATTTGCATTCAGCGTATCTTCAATACCGAACTTTGCAGCATCCTTTAATAAATCCATTTTATATTTGGTCCGTTCATGCATATAAGTTTTAGCATTGAAAAATTTTCTTAACTCATCAGCACCGCTTACGTGGTCAGCGTGTGTGTGAGTATCAATGATGTGGGAAACTTGTACACCCATTTCTCCTGCCATAAGAATAATATCTTTAGTATCTTCGATGTTAGGATCAATAATTGCCGCTATTTTGTTGTCCTCATCAATTATCATGTAGGAGAGTGTACCTGTCCCATCTGTCGAACGTATTTGTTTGACGATCATATTTTCCTCTTAAATATTGGTTGCTGGTTTTAGGTCGTATGATGATAAATTAAAGAATAAGTTTCGTTCACTGGGACTTAAAATCATCAAAGTGATCTGCAAAACACTTCAGCAAACTCAAAATCATTCATAATAAATTTTAAGATCATTAAAGGATTGAAATCATTTAAGTAATTAAAGAAGAAAGTATTTTCCATCTACGTTAATTAACAATTGATTATAGCAAGATTTAAGCTTTATCTTAAAAATTCATCAAATAGTAATATATATTTTAGTTGGTTTAATTTTAAATAACTGTCTAATTTCTTATATTTGAGTGGATTAATAATTTATCCAACAAACCGGCTTATGCTAAAGAACCAAAGAGAAGTGAATAAAAAGAAAAAATTAGTTAAACCTAAAAAGGAAGTTACACAGACTTCAAAAAAGGCAAAGGAAACCCGGTCCGCAAAAGGAAAAACCAGCAAGCCGTTAATGAAGGATAGAACCAATGAAGCTGTTAAAGATTTCGTTTACGGGATTGAAGATTCCTTCCTTTGGTCGATTAAGAAAAACGGAAAAAAAGAGGAAGTATTTTATTCGGAAAATATTTTAAATGTAACAGGCTATACCGGTGAAGAGGTAAAGCACTTTCCCGGTAGAGGGACTGCTATTGTTATTGAGGAAGATCTTCAAAAAGTAAAAAAAATGTTTTCCGAGTTTGTAGCAGATCATTCACAACTGCACATCAATTTAATTTATAGAATTATTAAAAAAGATAAAAAGATTGTCTGGATAAAAGAAAGTGTATCGGTTAAAAGGGATAAAAAAGGCAAGGCATATGAATTTTTCGGCATTGTAACTGACATCTCTCAAATAAAAGAAGAAGAAATTACAATTAAAAATTCATTGGAGAGATACAGGGAATTAAATTCTACAAAAGATAAATTCATTTCCATGCTGTCTCACGATCTTCGTGCACCGTTTACCAGCATACTCGGTTTTTCAGAAATTTTGCTTAATGAGCCTAATTTATCCGAAAAGGATAAAGCCGAATATTTGAATTTTATAAACGGTTCATCCCAAAACCAGTTACAATTAATTAATTATTTGCTGGATTGGTCCAGGCTTCAAACCGGAAGAATGAGACTTGAGCCTGAAAGACTGCATGCCCAGACTCTCGTTTTTAATTGCATTTCATCGCTTACAGGAAATGCTGTAAGAAAAGATATTGATATAAAAATATTAATAAAAGATAGTTTGTATATTCGGGTTGATGAAAGGCTTTTAACGCTTGTTATTACAAATCTTTTAAGTAATGCGATTAAATTTTCAAGGGAGGGACAAACAGTCGAAATTTTTGCGGATGCTTTTAATGATAAATTTATTGAGTTTGTAATTAAGGATGAGGGAATCGGAATTTCGGAAACTAATAAAAGCAAGCTATTCAAAATTGAAAAAATGTATACCACTGAAGGAACCAAAGGAGAACGCGGAACGGGTTTGGGGCTTTCATTAGTTAAAGAAATAATTGAAAAGCACGGGGGTGAAATCTGGTTCTACTCGGAGCAGAGTAAAGGAAGTGAATTTCATTTTACCGTACCTTCTTTTCCAAATACTATTCTTCTTATCGAAAACAATAAAGAAGACAGAAAAATATTTGAAAAGATGATTCGTACAAATTTTCCTAATTACGATGTTTTAGGTGTACCGAATGGATACGAAGCATTAGGTTTGGTATATAGGTATTTCCCCTCATTAATTATTACGGAGAACGATATGCCTCTTATGAGCGGAATTCAATTTGTTGAATCAATCAGAAGAGAAGACAGGGGACATAAAATCCCTATTATTGCTCTTGCACCTGAGGTTACGAATGAATTAAAATTAGCATATCAAAATTTTGGTATTAATACCATCTTACAAAAACCGGTTGCGGAAGAAATTTTTAATGAAAAAATTCAAACGGTTTTAGATTATTCTTCATAAATTTTAAGGCTTATTTTATACACTTTAAAATTTAATATCTTTTATTATCTATAGAATATTAAAAATTTAGGGAGGTTGACTTGAAAATTGCTGTGGTAGGAACAGGTTACGTAGGGTTAGTAACTGGAACATGTTTTGCCGAAACCGGAAATGAAGTTTTATGCGTTGATATTGATGCACAAAAAGTAGAAAAAATGAGAAACGGAATTGTACCCATTTACGAACCGGGTTTGGAAACTTTATTTGAAAGAAGTATTAAAGAAGGAAGATTAAAATTTACAACCGATCTTTATGATGCTGTTAGAAATTCGGAAATAGTTTTTCTCTGCCTGCCGACGCCGCAGGATGGAGATGGCAGCGCTGATTTAAAATATATATTGGGTGTAGCCGATGATATCGGAAAATTATTTAAGGCCGAGCCGAGTATAGGTTTTAAAATACTTATTGATAAAAGTACCGTTCCGGTTGGAACTAGTGATAAAGTACGTTCAGCAATTAAGAAACATGCGCCAAAATTTGATTTTGATGTTGCTTCCAACCCGGAATTTTTAAGAGAAGGTATGGCTGTAGATGATTTTATGAAACCTGAAAGAGTTATTATCGGAACAAGTAATGATAAGACCAAAGAAACTTTAAATCATTTATATGAGCCGTTTGTTCGCTCAGGGAATCCAATATATTTTATGGATGAGCGTTCGGCCGAAATAACAAAGTATGCTGCAAATTCATTTTTAGCTACCAAAATATCATTCATGAATGAGATTGCAAATCTTTGCGAGCTAACCGGAGCGGATGTTGATAAAGTAAGAATCGGTGTCGGTTCGGATTCAAGAATTGGCAAAAGATTTTTATTCCCTGGTGTCGGATACGGCGGTTCTTGCTTTCCCAAAGATGTAATTGCGTTGGTTAATACTTCAAATGAAAATAAGTATGAATTTAAAATTCTTAAATCGGTTATTTCAGTTAATAAAAATCAAATTGAGTTATTTCTGCAGAAAATAATTAAGCATTATAACGGCAATATTTCCGGCAAACATTTTGCAGTGTGGGGTTTAGCATTTAAACCCAATACTGACGACGTTAGGGAAGCTCCATCATTAGCGCTAATTAAAATGCTTTTAGAAAAAGGCGCTACTGTTTCTGCTTATGATCCCGAAGCTATGGACACAAGCAAAAAGATTTTGGGTGATAAAATAACTTATGCTAAGCATTCTTATCATGCCCTTGAAAATGCAGATTCTTTAATTATCGTAACCGAGTGGAATGAATTTAGAACTCCTGATTTCAATAAAATTAAATCTTTGTTAAAAGAGCCGATAATATTCGACGGTCGTAATCTTTACGATCCGGAAAAAATGAAAGAAAAACAATTTAAATATTATTCGATTGGCAGAATGCCTGTCGGCGAGTAAAATTTTTTAATAATATTCTTAATTAAAGTACTTAATGAGTCAAGATACAAATGAATTAAAATCCGTTAATACAGATAACGCATGGTTTGCCCTTTATACCAAACCAAGAAACGAGTTTAAAGCTGCGGAACAAATGGAATCAATTGGAGTAGAATATTTTCTTCCTACAATTACTAAATTGAAACAGTGGAGTGACAGAAAGAAAAAAATTACCGAGCCGCTGCTTAGAGGTTACATTTTAATTTATACTGGTGAGAAGCTTCGTGTTCAAGCTTTAGAACAAAAATCTATTGTTAGATGTGTCTTCGATTTAGGCAGGCCTGCAAAGATTCCTCAATGGCAAATTGATAATTTAAAAACCATGTTGAATAATGATTCTGAACTTTTTATTAAAGAAGGCATAATCCCCGGAGTTAAGGTTCTTATTACCGATGGGCCTTTTGAAGGTGTTATCGGGAAAGTTCAGGATTCTGAAAACGGGAAAACTATTGCAGTTTCAATTGATTTATTGAACAGAACGGTTATAGCTCATCTTCCGAAAGAAAGTATTTTTGAAATCATTCAAGAATAATATAGAACGGAACTTTAGTAAAGATTAGCATTACGCGTTAAAATTTTTTAATATTATTGTTAATAAATTTATAAAATTATTTTTTCATGAAGTTATGCTTGATCAGAAAGATTTAGTTTTATTAGAAAAGGGTGGACCGGTTAACCATTTCCTCCTTTTAAAGAAATGTGAAATAAGACTTACAAAATCAAACAAACAATATCTTTTCTTAGAGCTGGGTGATAAAACTGCCTCGGTAAATGCTAATGTATGGGATAACTTTGAAGATATTTATAAGCAGGTAATTACCGGCGATGTTGTTAAAATAATCGGTAGCATGGATGACTTCCAGGGATCTCCTCAAATAAGGATAAATTCTATCCGCAAATCGAACAGCAAGGATGATGTTTTACCTCAAGATTTCCTTCCTCTTTCCAAACGGGATCCGGAAGTTATGAAAAAAGAATTCCTTGATAGAATAGAACAAATTTCAAATTCTTACCTTCAGACATTAATGAAACAGATTTTCATCGGAGAAAAGCTTGATAAATTCTTGACAGCACCTGCAGGTAAATCATGGCACCACTCTTATATTCACGGACTTATTGAACACACACTTGAGATAATTAAAATCTGTGATTTAATGTGCGATATTCATCCTGAGATTAATAGGGACATCTTAATTTGCGGGGCAATGCTTCATGATTTGGGCAAGGTAGAGGAACTTAGTTTTGAAACTTCATTTGATTATACCGATAAAGGGAAACTTTTAGGACACATAGTAATTTCTGCAATGTTCATTAATGAAGAGACTGAAAAAATTTCTAACTTTCCAGAAGAAATTAAAAATTGTTTACTTCATTTAATTTTAAGTCATCAGGGTAAACTTGAATATGCCTCGCCGGTTGTGCCTAAAACTTTAGAAGCAATTACACTCTATCAGGCAGATGAATTAAGCGCAAAGGTTAACGCTTATAAAAATGCACTCTCATCTAATACTAATTCTGAAAATAAATGGACTAAATACATTTCCTTAGCTTCCACTGATCTTTATAACCACGGCATTCCGCAAGAAGAGAATGATGGAATTAACAAGACTCTTTTTGATTAATTAAATAGGGAGAAATTAAAATGAAAACTTCCGTTAAGTTGCCAATACTTTTTGCTATTCTCTCAGTAATTATTTTATCATCAAATGTACTCTTTGGTCAAACACTGCAAGAGCTATTAAAACAAGGTGATGATTATCTTGATGTTGATTTCAATAATCAAAAAGCCTTTGATGCTTATTCGCAAGCAGATAAGCTTTCTCCGAATAATTGGGAAGTTTATTGGCGGTTAAGCCGGGTCTATGTTTACGAAGCAGAAAAATTACCGGACAATACCAGTGATCAAAAGGATGCACAACTTGCAGTTTATCAAAAAGCGTATGACTTTGCCGATAAAGCTGTTAAACTTGCACCCGATAAATCTATTACTTATGTAAGAAGAGCAATAGCAAACGGAAGAATTGCATTATTTAAAGGAGTTTTTTCTGTTGCAGGTGTTGTTAATTCTGTAAAGTCTGATTGCGATAAAGCAATTGGATTGGGAAACGGAGGAAACTATGTTCAGGCATTAGCTCATTATGTTTTGGGAAGAACTAATGCAAAAGTAAGTGAGAAATGGGCGCCTGCGCGTGCTATACTTGGTCTTGGCTGGGCAGACCTCGACAAAGGGATTAATGAATATAATATTGCTATTAAACTCTATCCCAATTTTAGAATGTTTTATCTGGATTTAGCCAAAGCATACATTAAGCAAGATGAGTATGCAAAAGCAAGAGAAAATTTGAATGAAGTCATATCAAGCCCTAAAAGAGATGAAAATGATGATGGGTTACTTACAGAGGCTAAAAAACTTCTGGAAGAAATTAAAAATGAATGAAAATTAAAATTCATTATGAGTGCCGAAACTATTTCTAAAAATACGCTTGAGAAAATTATTTCGGCTAAATCTGTTGTATTCTTTACCGGAGCCGGCATATCTGCTGAAAGTGGTATTCCTATTTTTCGCGGGAAAGATGGAATCTGGAATAAATTAAAACCGGAAGAATTAGCTAACTTCGACGCATTTCTAAAAAATCCTGATCTGGTGTGGGAATGGTATAACCACCGGAAACAAATTATTCATGAATCATTTCCTAATAAAGGTCATTTTGCAATTGCAGAATTCGAAAAAATTTTACCCGAGGTTACTGTGGTAACTCAGAATATTGATAATCTTCATAAGCGGGCAGGAAACAAAAATATTTATGAACTCCATGGAAATATTGAAAGAAATTTCTGCATCAAATGCCACACTTACTATAATGAAGAAATTGAATTAACAGATAAAGCTCCCAGATGTAAATGCGGCGGATTAATTCGTCCGGATGTTGTTTGGTTCGGTGAATATTTACCGCAAGATCAATTTATTGCTTCCGAAAATGCTTCAGAAAATTGTGATGTATTTTTTATAGTCGGAACCTCTGCTGTAGTTTTTCCTGCGGCTTCATTAATATATGCAGCAAAAGAAAAGGGCGCATATCTTGTTGAAATAAATATTGAATCAACTGAAGCTTCCAGAATTATGAATGAATCTTTATATGGGAGAGCAGGGGATATTTTACCGAAAATTTTAGAAGAAGTAAAAAACAAATTGGCCTAACTATTTTTTATATTAAGTTGGTTGGCCTGCTTATTTGTTATTAATTCCTAATTTTTTTGAACCTATTTTTTTGCATAATCGCTGCAATTCTGTTTGTTCAGAATCAGTAAGTATATTTATTGCGCTAAGTATTGAGTTCAGATACTCAGGAAAAATTTTTTCAAATAAACTTCTTCCATTTTCGGTAAGATAAATATTAAAAAGTCTTCTATCTTCCTTACCTCTTTCCCGCTTAACCAGGTCTTGTTTTTCAAGGTTATCTATTACCATAGTTATATTACCGCCGCTTTTCAATAATTTTCTCCCCAAGTCCTTTTGACACATTGGGCCTAAATGATATAAAGCGTCGAGAATATTTAATTGACTTTCAGTCAGCTTACTTTTTGATAATGTAATATTAACCCTTGAAATTGTTGAATCGGAAGCTCTAATCAATTTTATAAAAGTATTTAAAGCAGAGACTTCTTTTTTTGTTCCTTTATAATGTGTTCCCATACTTTTTTTAAGTCAAGTAAATATTAATTTAAAATTTTTATAGCCCTCAGCCAATTTTCACAAATAATCGGCCAGTAAGATTCCGTCTCGCCTTTTTTACCAAGTCCAAAGCCATGACCGCCCGTTTGAAAAATATGCAGTTCAGCGGGGATGCTGTATTTTTTTAAAGCAAGAAAATAATCAATACTATTTTGTGGCGGTACAGTTTTGTCATTTTCTGCTAGAGCTAGAAATGCAGGCGGAGTACTTGGCCTGACGTTCAGTTCGCTGGAAAAATATTTTATTTCCTTTTGGGAAGGATTGTCACCCAAAAGATTTTTCCTCGATCCCATATGAGTTATATCTGCTTTCATAGAAATTACCGGATATAAAAGAATTGAGAAATCCGGTTTAGCACTGGTAGAATCGCAGTCGTAAATTTTATCATTATAATGAGTGCAAAGTAAAGAAGCCAAACTTCCTCCCGCAGAAAAACCGATTACTCCGATCTTCCCGGGGTTAATATTCCATGATTTTGCATTTCGTCTCACTATTCTTATTGCTTCCTGAGCATCTTGCAATGGCCCGATTGTTTTGTCCTTCATTATAGCATCGCTCGGCAAACGATATTTTAAAACAAAAGCGGCAATCCCAATTTTGTTGAACCACTTTGCAACATCAACACCTTCTTTAGCATACGCAAGATGCACATAACCTCCGCCGGGACATATAATAACTGCAGCACCGTTTCCTTCGGAAGGCTGAAATATTGAAAGAGTAGGATCTGTAACCTTGCTTATTCGATATATTCCATTTTCATTCGATAGATCATGTTCCTTGTAGTTATTATTAACAATGGCATCCGGGTATATTATCCGACCATACTTTTATTACCTTAACCTGAGCCGCAATAAATGGACTTATTAACAAGAAAATGATTAAAATAAATAGGCGTAACGTCTTTTTCATATTCATACCTTGCTTTTATTCTGTAAAAGATCACGCAATATTTTCTATTTGCTTAATGAATAACAATTTATTTAAAGTCATCTTATATTCTTATAAAAGCGATTTAAGTTCGTGCAGATTAAATCTGCCTGCCTATATCTTGATATTTAGATTTTTTCAACTTTCACTTAGAGATAAATATTATTCCTCAACAAAATAACTATTTTAGTATTGCTTTATGATAAATATTTTTGAGTTTTCAATTATATTTGTTTAAATATTATTTAAAGAACAAATGAATTTTATTAATTTGGAAAAGAATTTATCAATATAAAGATAAAATTAAAAATAGATAATAATTTTAGAAAGGATACATAAGTGAAGATTGCAATTGCTTCAGATCATGGCGGGTTTGAATTAAAAAGTTTTTTAGTAAAATGGCTTAATGAAAAAAAATATGATGTTTTAGATATGGGAAATCATGTCTTTGATAAAGAAGATGACTACCCGGACTTTGCAGATAAATTGGCAAAAACTGTCGCAAAAGGTGAAGTTGAAAAAGGCATTGTTATATGCGGAAGCGGAGTAGGTGCTTGTGTAGCGGCAAATAAAACAAAGGGAGTTAGAGCTAGCGTTTGCCACGATACATATTCCGCACATCAAGGTGTAGAACATGATAATATGAATGTGTTATGTTTGGGAGCTAGAATTGTAGGTGATGAAATTGCAAGAGAACTGGTTACTGCATTTTTAAATGCTAAATTTATTAATGAAGGCAGATTTAAAAGACGTTTGGAAAAAGTAGAAAAGATTGAAAAGAGTTAAGGCTTAAAATTTAGTCGGAACAAACGTATGTTCAAGGCAACAAATTTTATTGAGGCAGATTAGTCTACCTAACTTTGGTTTATTTTATTTCCTTAGCTAAAATTAAGCCGCCTGCAAGAAAAACAAATGTAATAACAAATGAAAAAATCATTGTTAATGTGGATGATAAAATTATCATTTATTGCTCCAGATAAAATCAAATAAAAACAAAATAAAAACGATAATAGAAAATGCAATTACTAATGTTGAAGATGAAACTTCCATTTTTCCCTCCCAAGAATTTTAACTAAATTCTGCATATCAATTATTTGGAAATTAAATCCTTAATTCTAATTAAGGAATAAAAAAGCATAACATCCTGACATGTAGATAACAATTTTATTTTCACCGCCCCTGGTGTTTATTCACTCACCCTATATATATAAAATATTATGCCAGTAAAAAACAAACAATTTGGCGACTTTTTTGTTGCAATATGTAACAAAATAAATCATAATATATATCTTGTTTCATTCTAAGAAAGTAGGCTTAATAAAAGCTTTATTAGAATAAAACCTTTATCCAGGGTTTATTAAAATCACTAGTTATTAAATTGAAAAAAATCACAAGGTATATAATGGAATTTTGTTATAAAGGATTAAACTTATATTATTCTAAAAAGCTAATATAGTTTTTATAAAGTAATGTTATTAAAAGGAAATTAGGAGCTTAAATATGAAAATTGGATTTATCGGACTTGGATTAATGGGTGTAAGAATGGCGAATAATTTATTAGATAATGGGAATGAACTTATAGTTTATAATCGTACAAAGGATAAGGCTGAGACTTTAATCAAAAAAGGTGCTGTAATTGCAGAATCCCCTTCAGAGGTGGGAAAACAGGTAAACATAATTTTTACAATGCTATCAGATCCCTCAGCAGTAGAAGAAGTTGCTTTTGGCGAAAACGGATTTTTAAACAAGTTTAAACAAAATTCACTTTGGATTGATTGCAGCACAGTAAATCCTTCCTTTACAAAATCGACTGCCGCTAAAGTAAAAAAATTAAATCTTCGTTTTATAGATGCGCCGGTTGCGGGAACAACAATACCTGCCGAAAAGGGTGAACTTATATTTTTTGTTGGGGGTGACAAAAAAGATGTTGAAGAAGTGAAGCCTTTATTTGAAGTAATGGGAAAGAAAATTTTACATTTAGGTGCAAATGGAAAAGGAACTTCCATGAAAATGGTAATTAATCTTATACTAGGACAGGCAATGATTGCATTTTCGGAAGGTTTGGTTTTAGGCGAATCACTTGGTTTCACAAAAGAAGAGTTATATAATATATTACTAGGCGGCCCAGTTGCGGCTCCTTTTTTAACCGGGAAAAAAGATAAAATTGCGAACAATAATTTTGAACCTGAGTTTCCGTTACAATGGATGTTTAAAGATTTTCAATTAGTCTCATTAACAGGTTATGAAAATAATGTGGCGTTACCAATGACAAATCAGGCTAAAGAATTATATTCGTTGGCAATTAAATATGGTTTCGGTGAAAAAGATTTTTCTTCGATATATAATTTTTTAAGCGGAAAGCTGAAATAACTTTTTTAACTTTCTTTATACAAAGATAAATTATTTTTTATATTACACATTCACGGCTAACTGGAATGAAGGAATAAAATATATTTTATTATAATATAAGACTTTACAATCCATTATTGAATAGTCTATTGACATTTCACCGGATAATAATCAAATTAAAACACCTTCCTACAGTAACTTATTAATTATTTATAAATAAATGGAGATGCAAATGAAAATAAAAGCTATTTTCATTATGATTGTCCTCATTCTCACCTCGACGAACTTATTATCTCAGGACATTGAAAACATCGATATTCCATATCAGAAACATGTGCTGAAGAACGGTTTAACCCTAATAATTCATGAAGACCACAAGGCTCCAATTGTTGCCGTTAATGTTTGGTATCATGTTGGTTCAAAAAATGAAAAATTTGGTAAAACAGGTTTTGCTCATTTATTTGAACATTTAATGTTCAACGGAAGCGAAAACTATAACGATGATTATTTTAAAGCGATGGAAAGAGTCGGCGCTACCGATTTAAACGGCACTACAAACAATGATCGGACTAATTATTTTCAGAATGTTCCTACTTCAGCTTTCGATGTTGCATTATGGATGGAATCAGATAGAATGGGGCATCTTATAGGTGCACTTGATCAGGGGAAGTTAGATGAGCAAAGGGGAGTTGTCCAAAATGAAAAAAGACTCTATGAGAATGAACCTTATTCTTTAAGTGATGAACTTATTACCAAAGGGACTTATCCGAAAGAACATCCGTATTCCTGGACTGTTATTGGTTCTATGGAAGATTTAAATGCTGCTTCTTTAAATGATGTTAAGGAGTGGTTCAAAACTTATTATGGTCCCAACAATGCTGTCTTAGTAATAGCCGGAGATATTAATTCCGATCAGGTAAAACAAAAGGTTGAAAAATATTTCGGAGACATTCCTCCGGGACCGCCAATTGCGAAACATCAGTCATGGGTAGCTAAAATGTCGGGTACACGGATACAAAAAGCTGAGGATAGAGTTCCCCAAGCAAGAATTTATAAAGTCTGGAATGTTCCTGAATGGGGAGCAAAAGAACTTGTTTACCTAGATCTTGTAAGCGATGTTTTAGCTTCAGGCAAAAATTCAAGATTATATAAAAGGCTTGTATATGATGATCAAATTGCAACCGATGTTTATGCTTATTATGATGGAAAGGAAATCGGCAGCCAATTTGTTATTAGAGCTACCGCGAAACCGGGAGAAGATTTAGCAAAAGTTGAAGCTGCTATAAATGAAGAACTGTCTAAATTTCTAAGAGAGGGTCCGACCGAAAAAGAATTAACGAGAATTAAGACACAGTATTTTTCAAATTTTATAAGAGGTATTGAACGTATCGGAGGATTTGGAGGGAAATCGGATATCCTTTCTCAAAGTGAAGTTTATGGCGGAAGTCCTGATTTTTATAAAACAAAATTAAAAATTATAAGAGAAGCAAAAATTAATGATCTTAAATATGCCGCAATCAATTGGCTTTCCGACGGTGAATATATACTTGAAATACATCCGTATCCAAATTATAATGCTGTGGCTTCAAATGTTGATAGAAGTAAATTACCGGAAACAAAAACTCCCCCGGACGCTAATTTCCCAGCCATACAAAGGGATGAATTATCAAACGGTTTAAAAATAGTTTTAGCAAAACGTTCTTCTATTCCTATAATAAATTTTAATTTAATGATTGATGCCGGTTATGCTGCAGATCAGTTTGCAACTCCTGGAACAGCAAGCATGACAATGGATATGCTTGATGAAGGAACAAATACAAAAAATTCTCTTCAAATAAATGAAGAGCTGCAAATGTTGGGTTCTCAGATGGGTACCGGTTCGGATCCTGATCATCTTTATGTTTCTTTATCTTCATTAAAATCTAATCTCGATAAATCTCTTGAACTTTATTCTGATATCATCTTAAATCCTTCTTTTCCAGTAAATGAACTTACTAGATTAAAGAGTGAAAGAATCGCTCAGATAAAAAGAGAAAAAGCATCACCGATTCAAATGGGATTAAGAGTATTCCCGTTGCATCTTTATGGGAAAAATCATGCGTATGGTATCCCGCTCAGCGGATCAGGTTATGAAGAAACTGTTGAAAAATTTACAAATGATGATATGATTAAATTTCACAAAACATGGTTCAAGCCTAACAATTCAACTTTAATAGTTGTTGGTGATATTTCTATGAATGAATTAAAACCAAAATTGGAAAAACTATTTGCCAGCTGGAAAAGGGGAGATGTTCCCCAAAAGAATATTAGTATGGTTGAACATCGTACTAAACCGATAATATATTTATTAGATCGGCCGGGTTCACAACAATCAATTATATTTGCCGGGCATGTTGTACCGAAAAAGGGACAAGATGAAATAGCAGTTGAATCAATGAATAATATGCTTGGGGGTACCTTTACTTCAAGAATTAATATGAACTTAAGGGAAAATAAACATTGGTCATACGGTTCGGGAAGTTTTATCCTCGGTACTGTTGCGCAGCGACCTTATTTGTTTTATGGTTTAGTTCAGATGGATAAAACTAAAGATGCGATGCAGGAAATGTACAATGAAGTTAATGGTATTTTAAATGATAAGCCTGCTACGGCAGATGAATTAACAAAAATAAAACTGAATCAAACACAAAGCTTGGCGGGCTCTTGGGAAACGAACAGATCGGTCGGTAACTCATTAGTTGAAATGGTTAAATTTAATTTACCCCAAGATTATTTTGAAAAATATTCCAGCAAAGTTAAAAACCTAAGTCTAAATGATATTCAGAATGCTGCAACTAAGGTGCTTCATCCAGATAATTTAATTTGGATTGTAGTTTCAGACGCATCTAAGGTTGAGAATAGTATAAAAGAATTAGGTTATGACCTCAGACATATTGACGGGGATGGAAAAATTATCGACTAATTAAATCATAAAGGGCAGGCTACGGCCTGCCTTTTATTTTTTTACCTTCATAAAATCACTGAGAATCTTTTAAATAAAATATTTCAAATTGAAAATTTATTTATTATTTTATTTTGTAAATAAGTAAATGCGGGGAAGTTGTGAATCTTGAAGATAATTTGTCTTCATCCCTAGAAGGATTTGAAAAATACCGGCACATGATTGGCTTCTTTCTAGGACCAATTCTTTTTTTTATAATTCTATTCATGAATATTCCTTCATCGTTTGTAGAAAATGCAAAAGGCCTGCTTCCGCAGCCATCATCACCACAAGAAATTTATGAAATAGCTTACGGCACAAAGATCACTCTCGGTTTATTGGTCCTAATGATTATCTGGTGGGTTTCAGAAGCAGTTCCAATTCCTGTTACTGCTTTGCTGCCTGGGATTATTCTACCTTTGTTTCATATTACTGGTGTTTTCCAGGGAAAACTATTTCAATTCACTGCAAAGAATATTCTTTTAAATTATGCCAACCCAATTATCTTTTTATTTCTGAGCGGCTTTTTACTTGCAGCCGCAATGCAGAAATGGAAACTTGATAAAAGATTAACTCTTTTCATTTTAACCCGTGGAAATTTAGCTAATAGTTCAAAACTTGTTTTGCTGGGGATGATGTCAATATCAGCATTTCTATCAATGTGGATTTCCAATACCGCAACAACCGCAATGCTTTTGCCTTTGGGGATTGGAATCATAACTCAAAGCGACAGCAAAATTGGGGAATCTAATTTTGGACGAACGATTATGTTAGGAATTGCATGGGCAGCTTCAATCGGCGGAATTGGGACAATCATCGGTACACCACCCAACGGTATTTGTGTATCAATTTTGGGCGCTTCCGGAATAAAACAATTTAATTTTATTGAGTGGATGAAAATAGGTGTCCCGCTTGTAGTTTTATTTGTTCCAATTGCATGGTTTGTATTATTAAAAGTTTTCCCGCCGGAAATTAAAAGCATTCAAGGAGGAAAAGAACTGGTTAGGAAACAGAGAAGTTCACTCGGAACCTGGTCAAAGGGTGAAAAGCTTACTGTCATTGCTTTTGCTGTTGTTGTTTTACTTTGGGTAACTAATCCATTCTGGAATTTAATTTTTTCAAAAACGTTTTCCATTAAACTTTCCTGGTTTGATGAAAATATTATTGCATTATTAGGAGCTTTATTATTATTCCTTTTACCAGTTGATTGGAAAAATCAAAAATTTGTGTTGAATTGGTCCGATTCAAAATTTGTAGATTGGGGTACATTGCTTTTATTCGGCGGCGGCATCGCTTTATCCGACGGAATGTTTAAAACAGGATTGGCTAATTTAATTGCTTCAACAACTGTTGCATTTTTAGGAACGCCGTCGACACTAGTTTTAGTTTTTGTTATTATAATAATGATGGAACTTTTAACTGAAGTTACTTCAAATACTGCCGTCGTTTCAATGATGATTCCAATTATAATTTCAATTGCAAGAGGAACCGGAGACGATCCGATTGCACTTTCCGTTGCCGCTACTTTAGCAGCGTCAATGGCATTTATGCTGCCTGTTGCTACTCCGCCTAATGCTTTAGTTTATGGAACAGGTTATGTTAAAATCACCGATATGGTTAAAGGGGGTTTTGTTTTGGATATACTCGGATGGTTCTTTATTATTTTTATTGTTTATTTTGTTGCTGGTAAATTATTTGGGGTTTTGTCTTTTTAATTAAGTGTATAAATTTTATAAAATAATTTTGTTGGAATTATGGAACAGTTTGAAAATTTATCAAAAGAAGATTTGCTGAAAGTAATTCAGGTTTATGCAAAAAACTGGCTTGCACATGACGGCTGCTGGTTTTTAGCTGCTGAAGAAAAATATGGAATGGATACTGCAATTGAATTGGATACAAAATCCTGGGAGAGATTTGCAGTATCGGAAGCAAAAAGGATCATGGGTGAGTTTAATATCCCGGCTAATGGCGGATTAAAAGCCCTTGAAACGGCATTTCAATACAGATTATATGCCTCTATAAATAAGCAGGCAATTGAGTGGATAGATGATAAAAGAATGATATTTAAAATGAATGAATGCCGTGTTCAAAAACTCCGACGGCAAAAAAACCTTCCTGATTTCCCTTGTAAATCAGTAGGTGTAGTTGAGTTTACAAATTTTGCTAAAACTATTGACTCGAGAATAAAAACTAAGTGTATTTCTTGTCCACCGGATAAAGTGACTGATTTTTATTGCGGTTGGGAGTTTAGTATAGAGGAATAATTCTATATAACCTCTAAGAAATTATTGATGTAGATCTAATTTACATTCCGGCAAAAATATCTCGAAGTATCGGCTTTAATCCGCTGAATAAAAATTCAACTGCAATAACCATAACAATAAGTCCCATAATTCTCATTAAAACTTTATTTCCGCTTTCTCCAAGAAAACGCATTACTTTTCTTGAACTTAAAAGAATTGTTAACGTTATAGCTAATACTAATATTATCACTCCCGATAAAACTAACTTTTGCGAAATAAGGTGAGCATCATTCATCATTACAATTGCTGCCGTAATTGCACCAGGACCGCAAATTAATGGAATAGCAAGTGGTGTAATTGAAATATCGTTTGCAAAATCTGTTATTGTTTCATCATCCGATTTAGTCCTAATTAAACGTGCTTGAAGCATATCAAAACCAGCCATAAAGAAAATGATTCCCCCAACAACTTTTAAACTGTTTACGGAAATTTGGAAGAATTCAAAAATAAATCTGCCTGCAAAAGCAAACAAAAGTAATGTTATTGCTGCTGTAATTACAGCTTTTATTGCAACCTTTTTTGCTTCTTGAGAAGACATTTCGGATGTCATTGAAGTATAAATAGGCATTACTCCCAAAGGATTTACCATAGTGAAAATGGAAGTAAATGCTAATAATCCAAATTCAAAAAGCTTTTGCATAAAACCTTAACATGTTATAATGATTAATAAATTTATTCGAAAAGGATTTATTCCTTAAATGAGTTTGGTCAACTCAGTTTTTAAAAGGTTCCAGGCGGCCATTACATGTTTTTCCTCAGTTCTTAATCCGGAAATAACTAAGACGAATGACAAACTTTCCATTTAACTTTGTGTGAGTTAAGAAAACTTTTCCAGTTGAATTCACATTGTTCATTAATTTTTCGTTCAAATTATTAAGCATTTCTTCATCATTCATTCCAGCAGGATGAGCGCGAAAACAAGTGGTGCTGAAAGGTACCGGCGCCATTCTTTCAAACGAAGGGTGTGTATCAATCCAGCTGGAAAATAGTTTCCCTAATCTAAGATGTTCTCTTACTCTAGTTTGTATTCCTTCAACTCCAAAGTATCGAATTATAAACCATAATTTTAATGAACGAAATCTTCTGCCAAGCTGGATTCCATAATCCATATAATTCTCAACTACACTATCTTGAGAAGTTTTTAAATATTCGGCAACAAGACTAAAGGCCTGCTTAAGTACTTTTGGTTTTTTAGTGAAAAAGACACTAAGATCAACAGGCGTAAACATCCATTTATGGGGATTGATGACAATTGAGTCGGCTTTTTCAACTCCATTAAAAATATGTCGCATTTCAGGAACCATAGCAGCAATACCTCCGTGTGCAGCATCAACATGAAGCCAAATATTTTCTTTTAAACAAATCTCAGCAATCTCATCTACAGGATCTATACTTGTAGTCGAAGTTGTTCCAACAGTTGCCACAACACAAAAGGGAAGCCAGCCATTTTTTTTATCCACCATAATTGCTTCTTCCAACGCCGAAGGAATCATTTTGAATTCATTATCAACCGGAATTTTTCTTATTCCTTCAAGTCCAATTCCAAGTGTTAAAGCTCCTTTATCAATTGAAGAATGTGCCTGCTCTGATGCATAGAGTCTTAAACGCTTAATATCATTTCTGCCTGCTAATCCTTTTACCCGTGAATTTAAATTAATCAATTGTTCTCTCGCAGCTGCAATTGCGTGCATTGAACTAACCGAAGCGGTGTCATAAATGATTCCCCAAAACTCTTCACTTAAACCGACCATTTGTCTAAACCAATTAAGTGTAACTTGTTCAAGTTCAGTCGAAGCAGGAGAAGTTTTCCAAAGCATTCCGTTAACATTAAATGAAGCAGATAGGAGCTCGGCTAAAATTCCGGGGCCGCTGGAGGTTGAATTAAAATATCCCATAAATCCCGGATGATTCCAATGAGTTATTCCAGGTAATATTATGTTTTCAACATCCTCAAATATTTTTTCCATTTGTTCTGGTTTTTCCGGGGGAGAAACCGGAAGTTTACTTTTAATTTCACCTGGTTTTACTTCGGCTAAAACCGGAAGTGATTCTATGTTTTTTAAGTAATCGGCAATCCAATCAATTAATTGATGTCCGTACTTACGGAAATCCTCTGTGGGCATATCGCCCAAAGTCTGATTTAATTTTTGATAAGAGTTCATTTTAGAAGTGTTTTGTTTTTTTAAGAGTAAAGTAAATGAAGTAACTAAAACATTCAAATCACAAAGTAAAAAATGTAATTTTATTTATTAAAAATAACAGTGAAAACAGATCCGGATTCTTTTTCACTTCGTACATTTATTTCTGCGCCTATTAAGTCCACATAATTTTTTACCAAAGCTAATCCAAGTCCGTTACCTTCATAACTTCTGGAATAACCTGTCTCTTCCTGCGTGAAAGGTTTAAATAGTTTAGGCAAATATTCTTCTGAAATCCCGATTCCCGTATCAATTATGTCAACACTTAATTTTTTGTCATCATTTTCATATACTTTTATTTCAATACTGCCTCTGGAGGTATATTTAATTGCATTACCGATTAAGTTCTGGAATATTTCCGTAACAAGGTAATCATCGGCAAGTATGCTTGTATTTTCTGTTTTCAAATTAAAATTAATAGTTAAATTTTTACTTTTTACGGAAACATCAAATTCGCTTATTAGACTTCTTAAAATATCTGATATATTAATATCAGCAAGTTTTAAGTCAATGTAACCGCTTTGTAAGGCAGCCATATTAAGAATTAAATCAATCGTACGAAGGAGTCTTTTCCCTGCTGAATCAATTGAAGAAAAGGAAGATTCCAAAAATGTATCTAGTTTTCCTTTTAGTTCTTCTTTTAAGAATGAATTATAACTTAGTATTACATTTATAGGCGATCTAATTTCATGAGACATTTGTGCAAGGAAATTTGATTTTAATTGTTCTGATTCTTCTGCCTTTTCTTTTGCATTAATTAATTCCTCCTCAATTTTTTTCCTGTCGGTAATATCAACTTTTATAGCAAGGAAGTGGGTAATTTTTCCGCTCTGATCAACTATAGGTGAAATTGAAGCTTCTTCCCAATAAAGTTCGCCATTCTTCTTCTTATTATGAAATTCACCCCGCCACTTTTTGCCTGCTGTTATTGCTTCCCATAAGCCCTTGTATTCATCTGATGATGTATGGCCGGACTTTAAAATTCGGGGGTTTTTACCAATAACTTCTTCAAATGAGTAACCCGTAAGTTCATTGAAATGCGGATTTACATATTCAATATCGCCCTTAATATTTGTAATAATTATTGAGGTAGGACTTTGTTCAACAGCTCTGGAAAGTTTTCTCAGTTGTTCTTCCGATTGTCTTCTTTCCGAAATGTCGAGAAGAATTCCCCTAAAACCAACAGACAAACCTTCATGCCGGATAGGATTTATAAATATTAATACAGGGAATGTAGTACCGTTTTTTCTTAAGGCAAAATATTCATTTCGTTCAACTTTTTCGCCCATAAGGATTTTTTGAATATTTTGAAAAGCTATTTCTCTTTCATCCGGAGAAATCATTTGAGTGACGGAAAGACCTTTTTCAAAATCTTCGTGTGTATATCCGAACAATTTATAGCTGGCCTGATTTACAAAAGTTAGTTTCCCATTTATGTCTACTTCAAATACAGTTTGTGGAAGTAAATCGGCTAATTCTTGATATCTTTTTATACTTTCCTGCAGAGCTTTTTCCGATTGTTTCCTTTCCGTAATATCCAATAGAGTTCCGATAACTGCCGATTTTCCCAAATAAACAGTACGGGAACCAAATACTTCGGCCTCAATTATTTTATTTGATTTTGTTAAACCCTGAAATTCATAATGCAAAGCGTCTACCTGGCCTGTAATTCTTTTAATAATATTGTCATTTATTTTTTTGAATGATTCCGGTGTAGACAATTCCCTGGGACCGACTTTGTTTATTATTTCATCAATGTTATATTCAAAAATTTCCGCAAATCTTGGATTTATATATTTAAAGATATCATCTTGAATCAGATAAACTCCGATCATTGATTTCTCAGCAAGTTTTCTGAATTTATCCTCACTTTCACGTAATTCTTTTTCTATTCTTTTTCTCTCAGTTATGTCCCTATTAACACCAACCAAAGCAATTTGTTCTCCGTTTGAATCAAGAAACGGAAACACTATTGTTTCGGATATTCCGCTTGTGCCGTCTTTCCTAACAAAATTTACCTCGCCAGTCCATTTGCCTTCTTTTGAAACCGCCTCGGTAATATTTTCTATTAGCATAAACGGAGATTTATCATTATTTAATATATCGGCAGATTTGTTTAAAACTTCATCTTTTGTATAACCGTAAAGTTTTGTTGCAGACGCATTCCAATTTAATATGTTCCCACTTTGATCTGTAATAAGTACCGCGTCATAAAGATTATCAAAGATAAAAGCTTCTCTTCTCAACGCTTCTTCAATCCTTTTTCTTTCGGTTATATCTCTATAAATACCTTGAATAGATTTCCTGCCATTCCATGTTATTTCAGTAGTATTAACTTCCAGATCGATTATGTTTCCGTTCTTTGTTAAGCCTTTCATATCGTAGCGAGACTCAATTTGCTTATTGATCGATCTTGCTTTAAATCTTTTTAAAATTAATGATTTGCTTTCAGGAGCCACAATTGACATAGTATTAAAATTTTTTGCGGTAACTTCTTTGGATGTATATCCGAAAAGTTTTTCCCAGGCTTTGTTTATTAGTACTATTTTATTTCCTTGAAGTACATAAATTGCATCTGACGAGGTTTCAATAAGTGAACGATAATTTTTTTCTCTTTCCTTTATTTTTTCTTCGACAATTTTTCGATCTGTAATATCAACGCTTATGCCAATAATAAATTTTATTTTTCCCTTTTCGTCCTTCATCGGCATTTTTATTGTGTGCACCCATCTAATATTATCATTTTTATCTATATACTTTTCGTCCCGGATTATTTTCTTTTTTTTGTTTCTCAAAATATCATCATCATCTTTCAACATGACTTTTGCTATTTCTCTGTCCGGGAAAACGTCAAATACAGTTTTACCTATAATTTCTTTCGGTGAATATTTTAAATCTCTTGTCCAATTTTTATTGGTTAGAACGAATCTGCCTAAATCATCTTTAACGAAAATAAAATTTGGGCTTGAATTGATAACATTCTGTAAAAACTTTATCTGGTCAATAACCTTCATTTGATCATCGGGTTTTGCATTAATTCTTTTGATAATCTTAATAAGGTAATTTGTGCTATTTATTTTTGTAGAATACCCGGATATTTCAACCGGAAATACAGAACCGTTTTTTTTCAAATGGAATATGTTAGAATTCGACAGCCCGGATTTATTTTGCTTTTTATCTTTTAATTTTACAGAAATGCCTTTAAACGATTTTCTTAATAATTCTTTTTTTGAATAACCATATAATTTTATAGCTGAAGGATTTGCATCGATTATTTTACCGGTTTTTTCATTTACTAAAAAAACTGCTTCTCTGGCCGATTTGAATAAGTTTAGGAAATTTTCTGAATTTTGTATAATGGTTTTCTTGGATATTTTGGGTGGCTGAATGGAATTTCTAATACTATTATTTTCTTTTAACAATAGTTTGATTTCCTTAATTAATTCCCCCTTTGTTTTATCTTTATATCCCATAGAAATAAATTTACTTTTTTAGCTTATTTATTGAATAAATTTTTCTTGTTTAAGTAATATTGTTGATTCTTCTATTAGTTTAGTTTACCAAATCTTTTTCAAATGAGTGAAGAAATTATTTAAAAATAACTTCACTTCAAAATATGTTAAATTTGTCAAATATTGTGTGAGTAAATAAATAATTTAATTAATGTTTAGTTTGTTAATTGGATTAAAAATTTTTTGGTTTAGCGTAAAATTATTTGATAATTTAAGTACTATTAAAAATATCTTCAATCCAGGGTGTTAAACATATGGATTCTAAATTACAAAACTTTTTTTATCCTTCTGCTGTTTGTATTGCGGGCGCATCAACCAAAGAAAAAAGTATAGGTTACGAGCTTTTAAAATCTATTAAAAAATACGGTTATAAAGGAAAAATATATCCGGTAAATCCCAAAGCCGATGAAATATTGGGATTTAAAAATTATAAAAGCATTGATTTGATTCCAGCTCAAATTGATCTTGCAATTGTAGTTGTCCCAAAAACTTTTGCTGAAGAAACCATTGATCAATTATTACAGAAAGGTGTTAAATCTATAATCTTGGTTACTGCAGGCTTCAGAGAAACCGGTCAGGCTGGTGCCGATGCTGAAAAAAGGATTATTACTAAAGTGAAAAATGCTTCCGCAAGACTTGTCGGTCCAAATTGCATGGGTGTTATAACCACTTTTGAAAATATAAAGCTTAATGCAACATTCGTTGCCGAAGAACCACAGATAGGCAGAACAGCTTTCCTTTCGCAAAGCGGTGCAATTGGTGCTGCAATTTTAAATTCTTTAAGAGAAACAGATATAAGATTCGGCCACTTTATAAGTGTCGGTAATAAAGCGGATATCTCTGAGAATGATCTGCTTCAGTTTTGGCAGGAAGACGAGAATATTTCTACAATCACTTTTTATCTGGAAAGCTTTGTTGACGGCGAATTTTTTATTAAACCATTTATTAATAATAAAATAAACAAGCCGGTAATAATATTAAAAGCCGGGCGCACAAAGGAAGGAATTAAAGCAGCTTCGTCACATACCGGTGCAATAGGCAGCAGTGATAGAGTTGTTGATTCCGTTCTTGATCAATTCGGAATAATTAGAGTTGAAACTTTAACTGAGCTTTTTAATACATCAAAAGGATTTGAAAACTTTAATCTGCCCAAAGGTAACAGGATAGCTGTAATTACAAATGCTGGCGGCCCCGCTATTCTTACAGTTGATTCAATCGGGAAAGAAAATTTAATCTTAGCTGAACTTACAGATGAAACGAAAAATAAATTAAGAGAAATAGTTCATCCAGAGGGAAGTGTTCAAAATCCTGTTGACCTCCTTCCTGGCGGAACTGCCGAACAATTTAAACAGGTAAATGAAATTGTGGCTGCTGATAAAAATGTTGATGCAGTAATTTCTGTGTTTGTAGAACCTGTTATGGTTCCTTCATTTAATGTTATAGAAAATATAAACAGTATTAAAAGCGAAAAGCCGATATTCCAAGTAGTTATGCCTCTTCCTGAATTCTGGGAAAACTATAGGTTAAATTCAAAATACAAAAAGCCATTATTCAAAAATCCTGAGGAACCTGCAAAAGTAATTTCACATATTTTATTTCACTCAGGAAAATCGGTAAATCGAAATTATTTAAGTCCTTCAAGTCACAGGAATAAAATTTAATAAAGCAAAGGGACTTCTTTCAAATAAAATGATTGAAGCGGTTTCTGTAAAGTATAATTTCCCATTAGTTAATTCACAATTTCTTGAGCCGAATGAATTTGACAGCAATAAGATAAAGTTGAATTATCCCTTAGTGATAAAAGGAATATCCGTATCTGCAGTTCATAAATCGGAATTTAACGCTGTTAAGTTAGATATTAAAAATTTTGAAGAACTGCTTTCTGCAAAAGTTTCAATTGAAAAAAGTTTTGAGAAGCAAAGCTTTAAGTGTGATGGATATTTAATCCAACCGTTTATAAAAGTAAAGCATGAACTTTTATTGGGAGGTTTTAGAGACCCTACTTTCGGGCCAATGATTATGTTCGGAAGCGGAGGTAAGTATGTGGAAGTATTCAATGATACTTCAATAAAAACAGCTTATCTAAGTGATATTGATACAGACGAAATAATTGATAGAACTAAGATTGGAAAAATTTTAAAGGAGTAAGAGGCGAATTGCCGGCAAATATAACAGAGTTGAAAAATATTATTTTGTCCGCCGGACAAATGATGCTGGATAATCCGAATATAATCGAGTTTGATTTTAATCCCCTAATTGTAGCTCAGGATAATTCCTTCTCTGTTGTTGATGTTAGAATTAAAGTAAAATAAAATTAAAATAAGAAAAGAGATAATAAATTGATTATTTTCGGATGGAAATAAAATCAGCTTCATCCTTTTAATTTAGGATGAAGCATAATCTTGATAATTAGAAGCAATAAAAGAAATCAGTCTTCAATTACTGCAAGAACGTCTGAACGTTGTACAATTTTATAATCTTTTTTATCAATGTTAATTTCTTCACCGCCGTATTTTGCAAAAAGAACCTTATCACCCTCTTTAATTTTTTCTCTTAAATCTTCGTCTGTTCCAACTGCAATTACTTTACCCATGATTGGTTTTTCCTTTGCCGAATCCGGAATATACAAGCCTGAAGCAGTTTTCTGTTCTTCTTCAATTAATTCTAAGACGAGTCTGTCATCCATTGGTTTTATTTTCATTTTTTTTCCTTTAACCTTTAATATTTAACATTTGATTAATTTTTGGTCTATCGAATCCCACGATAGGACGGTTGTTTATCATAATTACAGGTACCCCGGTTTGGCCGGTTCTACGCTGAAGGTCGCGAGCAGCTGAAATATCTCTGCTTACGTCAACTTCAGTAAATCTTATATTTTTTTCTCGTAAATATCTTTTTGCTGAGTTGCAAAAACTGCAAGTTGGGGTTGTAAACATTATAACTTTTGGTTGTGTTTGCATCGTCTTTCCATAAAATTATTTGTAATTGTGAATATGATGAAAAAATTAATTTTTGGTTTCATATAATTTATGTTCTTAGCTCTCTTTGTGAATTAATTAACCAGTCTTATCTTTTCATTTTCGCCTTCCATCTATTTTGAACAGATTAAATAATTAATAGATGTTTAGTGTATTCTCACAATTAAGAAAAACCCTAATGCTGTTACATTTCTTTTACCTTTTTTGATAAAAATGAAACGATTTAAGGCTACTTTACAGAAAAATCTTATTGGTATAATATTTGGCTAAAATTAAAGCACTTAATATAGATTCATATTCATTTAAAAATTGGAAAGAAGATGGAGAGGAAAAAAGTAACAATAGATGGTAATGAAGCTGCTGCTCATGTGGCTTTTAATACTAATGAAGTGATTGCAATTTATCCAATTACGCCGTCATCTCCTATGGGAGAATGGTGCGATGCGTGGTCAGCGGTTGGAATGAAAAATTTATGGGGCGAAATTCCTTCGGTCAGCGAACTTCAGAGTGAAGGCGGTGCTTCGGGAAGTGTCCATGGCGCATTACAAACTGGTGCTTTAACTACTACCTTTACTGCATCTCAAGGTTTGCTTTTAATGATACCAAACATGTTTAAAATAGCCGGGGAATTAACTTCAACGGTATTTCATGTTTCTGCCAGATCAATTGCTGCGCAAGCGTTATCAATTTTTGGAGATCATAGTGATGTAATGGCAACACGTTCTACCGGATTCGCAATGCTCGCGTCAAATTCAGTTCAAGAGGTTATGGACTTTGCTTTAATTGCTCAGGCATCTACACTTGAATCAAGAGTTCCTTTCCTTCATTTTTTTGATGGATTCAGAACATCTCATGAAGTAGTTAAAATCGAACAATTATCAGTTGAAGATATGCGGGCAATGATTGATGATAAACTGGTAATCGCGCATCGCAATAGAGCATTAAGTCCTGATCATCCGGTAATGAGAGGTTCTGCTCAAAATCCCGATGTATACTTCCAGGGAAGAGAAACCGTTAATAAATTTTATATAGATTGCCCTGATATTGTTCAGAAACAGATGGATAAATTTGCTAAGATAGTCGGCAGACAATATCATTTGTTCGACTATATTGGAGCACCCGATGCAGAAAGAATAATTATTCTTATGGGTTCCGGAGCTGAAGCTGCTGAAGAAACTGCCAAATATTTAGCTGAGCATGAAGAGAAAGTCGGCATAGTTAAAGTAAGATTATACAGGCCATTCTCGATTGAGCATTTTATGGATGCTCTCCCCAAAACTACAAAATCAATTGCAATTTTAGATAGAACAAAAGAACCGGGAGCTTCCGGAGAACCTTTATATCTTGACGTTGTAAATGCAATTTCAGAAAAACATATAAACGGCGAACTTAAATTCGCTTATCCCGAAAATTATCGGCGGCAGATACGGTTTATCTTCAAAGGAATTTACACCTGCAATGGTTAAGGGTATTTTCGATGAAATGAAAAAAGATAAACCTAAAAATCACTTTACAATCGGAATTGTTGATGATGTAACATTTACAAGTCTTGATTATGATCCTTCGTTTTCCGTGGAAGCCGATGAAACATTCAGAGGGAAATTTTACGGACTGGGCGCTGACGGAACAGTTGGAGCGAATAAAAATTCAATTAAAATAATCGGTGAAGGTACTGATTTTTATGCACAGGGATATTTTGTTTACGATTCAAAAAAATCAGGTTCCACAACAACTTCACACTTAAGATTTGGCCCGAAAGAATTAAAATCAACATATCTTATAGATAAAGCAAACTTTATTGCGTGCCATCAGCAGGTTTTTCTTGAGAAGATGGATATATTAAAAGATGCTATTGAAGGCGCAACATTTTTATTAAATACAATTGTACCAAAAGACCAAGTATGGGATTCACTTCCAGAGAAAATTCAAAAAGATCTTATTGGAAAGAAGATGAAATTTTATGTGATCGATGCATATAAAGTTGCAGGCGATACGGGAATGGGGCAGAGAATAAATACTATAATGCAGACATGCTTCTTTGCAATATCCAAAATTCTTCCGCGTGAAGAATCTATTGAAATGATTAAGAAAACTATCAAAAAAACCTACGGCGCCAAGGGAGATAAGATCGTTCAGATGAATTTTAATGCGGTCGATCAGACTCTTGCTAATTTATTTGAAGTTGAAGTGCCTGATAAAGTAACAAGCAAAATTCAATTATTACCTGCGGTTGAAGGCAACCCTCCGGAATTTGTCCGCGATGTTACAGCTAGAATAATTGCCGGAGATGGTGATCTTATACCGGTAAGCAAAATGCCGATTGATGGTACATTCCCGACAGCAACTTCGCTTTGGGAAAAAAGAAATATTGGTCTGGAAGTTCCTGTATTTGATCCTGAAGTATGTATACAATGTAATAAATGTGTTATTGTTTGTCCTCATGCTACTATAAGAGCAAAAGTATATGATGAAAAACTTCTTGAGAATGCACCGGCAACATTTAAGCATACTAAGTTCAAAGGAAAGGAATACGGTGAGAATTTAGCATACACAATTCAAGTTGCCGTAGAAGATTGTACGGGTTGTGGAATATGTGTTGATATATGTCCTGCAAAAAATAAGAAAGAGACGAAACTAAAAGCTATAAATATGGTTCCGCAAATTCCGCTAAGAGAACAAGAAAAAGCCAATTGGGATTTCTTCCTTACTTTGCCTGAATTAGACAGAACCAAAATTAAGACTACAGCGATTAAGGACTCACAATTCTTGCAGCCGTTATTTGAATTTTCCGGAGCTTGTTCAGGATGCGGCGAAACTCCTTATGTTAAATTGGTAAGTCAATTATTCGGAGACAGATCGGTTGTTGCAAACGCAACCGGATGTTCATCAATTTATGGCGGTAACTTACCGACAACACCGTGGGCAGTTAATAAAGACGGAAGAGGACCAGCCTGGTCTAACTCTTTATTTGAAGATAATGCTGAGTTTGGTTTAGGATTCAGATTAGCAATAGATAAACATACTGCGCAAGCACAAAATCTTATTAAAAAATTATCTTCTGAGATTGGCGATGAACTAGTTAATGATTTATTAAATGCTGATCAAAAAGATGAAGCTGGAATTTATGAGCAGAGACAAAGAGTTGATGCATTAAAAATAAAGCTTAATGATTTAACAAAAACCGCTCCAAAAGATAAAGCCGCTGATGTTGAACATTTATTAAGTCTTGTAGATTATCTGGTAAAAAAATCAGTCTGGATTATGGGCGGCGACGGCTGGGCTTATGATATAGGTTACGGCGGATTAGATCATGTTTTCGCTTCCGGAAAAAATGTAAATATTTTAGTTCTTGATACAGAGGTGTATTCAAATACGGGCGGCCAAATGTCAAAATCGACACCAAGGGGCGCAGTTGCGAAATTCGCTGCTGGCGGAAAGCCTTTGGCCAAGAAAGATCTTGGCCTTATGGCAATGTCTTACGGTAATGTTTATGTCGCAAAAGTTGCAATGGGTTCGAGCGATGTTCAAACTGTACGCGCATTTATTGAAGCTGAAGCATATGACGGCCCTTCGATAATAATTGCATACAGCCATTGTATTGCTCACGGAATCGATATGGGAACCGGAATGCAGAATCAGAAAGCAGCAGTAGATTCCGGTTACTGGCAGTTGTACCGATACAATCCTGAACTTGTTAAGGAAGGAAAGAATCCGTTCAAGCTAGAATCTAAAGGAATGAAGATTCCGTTAAAAGATTATGCATATATGGAAACCCGTTATAAAATGCTTACAAGATCTCATCCTGAAGCTGCAGCAAAACTTATGGAACTTGCTCAACAGGATGTTGTTGATAAGTGGAAAGTATACGAACAATTAGCATCAGCTAATACTGAAGATCAAAATAAAAAATAAATATTTTCAACTTTAATTATTCTCCTGCAGATTTTCTTTTATGAAGATTAAACTGCATGAGTATATTAGAGCCACAAAAACTAATAGGATGAATATGGATATATCAACCACATATTTAGGATTAAAACTCTCAAGTCCGATTGTACCTTCAGCCGGCCCGCTTTCTCAGGATATTGATAATATTAAAGTTATGGAAGAATCCGGGGCGGGAGCTGCAGTAATCTATTCTATATTTGAAGAACAAATTGAAAATGAACAGCTGGAGTTTTATCATCACACGGATGCCCATACTGAAAGTAATGCTGAGGCATTGTCATATTTTCCTCAGCCGGTTGATTTTAAAATGGGACCTGAAGAATATCTTGAACATATTCGAAAAGCTAAAGAAGCTGTTTCTATGCCTATAATCGGCAGCTTAAACGGAAAATCTGTCGGAGGATGGATTGAATACGCTAAAAAAATAGAACAAGCTGGTGCTGATGCTCTCGAATTAAATATTTATAGACTGGCAACCGATATAAAAAAATCCGGTGAAGATGTCGAACAATCATATATAGATATTGTTAAAGCAGTAAGAAGCGAAGTGAATATTCCGATCGCTGTAAAATTAGGACCGTTCTTTAGTTCGATAGCAGGGATGGCTAATCAACTGGATAAAGCAGGTGCAAATGCTTTAGTTTTATTCAACAGATTTTATCAACCCGATATTGATCTGGAAAAATTGGAAGTTGTTCCAAATGTAATTTTAAGTACTCCTATGGATATGAGGCTGCCTCTAAGATGGATTGCAATTCTTTTCGGACGAATTAATGCTGATTTAGCTGCAACCAGCGGTGTTTATACTGAAAAAGATGTTCTTAAGATGATTATGGCTGGAGCAAAAGTTACGCAAATGCTTTCAAGTTTATTAAAATTTGGAATCGGACATATAGCTGATGTCATAACTCAAATGATTTACTGGATGGAAATTAATGAGTATGAATCACTTGATCAGATGAGAGGCAGTATGAGCTACATGAATGTGCAAGATCCCGCTCAATTTGAACGTGCTAATTATATGAAAGTTTTGAATTCGTATAAATAATTATCGTCCTTTTTCTCCTTATCCATTGCAGGCTGAATTGTGCAGAGGAGGTAACTCGGTTTTTTGTTAGTAATAGCATTGAATTAAGTTAACGAAGTCTGAAGCCTGCAATGGGCTTTTTATTTTAAACCATATTATTCCTATCCCTATCACTTATACTCTTAATTGTATTTCATATTTTTAATTGAAGTAAAAATTAAAATCTATTAAACCCTTTTAATTATTGTTTAATTTATGAAAAATAAAATGGAGTTATAAAATGGAATCCCTAAAAAAATCGTTACCTCATGAATATTTAAAAGTTATAAAAGAAGATTTTAAAAAGTATAAACTGCTTGGGGATAAAACATTTATTCAAATAAACGATAAAGACTTCCATTTTAAAAGTGATGAAGAAGCAAATTCAATTGCTGTTATTATTCAGCATTTAAGCGGCAACATGTCATCACGTTTTACTGATTTTTTAACAACCGATGGAGAAAAACCAGCAAGGCAACGAGATCAGGAGTTTGAGGAACAAAACCTGTCAAAAGAAAAACTTATTGAAAAATGGGAAAACGGCTGGAAGATTGTATTTAATACACTTAACGCGCTTAGTGAAAATGATTTAACTAAAACAGTTAAAATAAGAAATAAGCCGCACTCAGTTATCCAAGCCTTAAACCGACAAGCAACTCATTATGCTTATCATGTTGGGCAAATTGTTTTAATCGCTAAGCAAATAAAAAAATCTGACTGGAAAACTTTAAGCATAGCAAAGAAAAAATCGGAAGATTATAACAAGGAAATGTTTTCTAAGGATACTAAATAATATATACTTGTTGAAATCTTAATACTCTATAACATTTTTTAGCTGAGACTCAGAACCGCAACAGCATCCTATAATACTGTAATTAAGCAATTCTTTAAGTTTGAGGGAGGCCACATCTATCCATAAATAAAATTAAATAAGCTTGATAATATTTTTAAGCTTGCTTAAATTATAAACAAAAATTCACTTAAATATGCAAAATATATCAAAAGAAGATTATCTGGGTATAATTTATAAGAATCAAGACCCGCAAGGTGAGATAAAGCCTAATATTATTGCGGAGAAGTTATCAATATCAAATGCAGCGGTAACTGATATGCTTAAAAAAATGTCAAATGACGGTTATATATTATATCAGCGTTATAAGGGAATTAAACTAACAAAGGCTGGCGAGAATTACGCAAGAAATATTGTAAGGAGACATAGAATTTGGGAAGTATTTCTCAATCAAATTGTTGGAATGCCCTGGGGGAAGGTTCATGAAGAAGCAAACAGGCTGGAACATTCATCTTCGGATGAATTGATAGATAGATTGGAAGAGATGCTTGACTTTCCAGAATATGATCCGCATGGCGATCCCATTCCATCGAAAGGCGGGAAAGTACCAAAGCTGAAGAATCATATCCCGCTTTCTGATTTGAAAGAAGGACAGACGGGAACTGTTATTCGAGTAAATGATTACGATGAAAAGTTTTTAGCTTATATATCCGATTTGGGAATTAAGCTCGATGTGAAAATTACTGTTAAAGAAAAAAGACCCTTTGATAAATCATTAGAAATTGTAATTAAAGGCAAACACTGGAACATAAGCAATAAACTTGCTCAAAACGTTTTTGTTGAAGTAAAGTTAAAATGAATATGTGAATATGAAGAATGTAATAAGTAAAAATATATTACAGACTGACGGTAAGACAAGAAGTTCAGCCGAAGATGCTTTATCCGGAGACTCAAAAAAAGGTATCATTAAAAGGCTGACGCCATTCCTTGGTCCTGCCTTTATAGCAAGTGTGGCTTATGTTGATCCGGGAAATTTTGCGACTAATATCCAGGGCGGTTCGGCATTTGGATATACTTTATTGTGGGTAATAGTTGTAAGTAATGTTATGGCTATGCTCATACAAACATTATCGGCAAAGCTAGGCATTGCCACTGGGCAAAATCTAGCAGAACATTGCCGAAATCATTTTAGCAAGCCCGTAGTATATGTAATGTGGGTATTGATGGAATTAGTAGCTATTGCAACAGATCTAGCCGAATTTATAGGAGCAGCAATCGGTTTTCAACTTCTGTTCGGCTTTCCGTTAATAATAGGCGGAGTATTAACTGCAATTTGTACTTTCTTAATACTTGCCCTTGAACGCTACGGTTTTCGTCCGCTTGAAATTGCAATTACTGTTATGGTGAGCGTAATAGCGCTTAGTTATCTTTTAGAAACAATACTCGATAGACCTGAATTTAAAACTATTTTGTATCATTCATTTGTTCCGCAATTTTCAGGAACTGAAAGCATACTTCTGGCAACAGGCATCCTTGGAGCAACAGTAATGCCGCATGCTATCTTTCTACATTCGGCCTTAACACAGCAAAGAATTATCGTAAAGGAACCTAAAAAGCTGCGTAAGCTTTTCCACTTTGAAATTCTTGACGTAACAATAGCTATGGGTATTGCCAGCCTGGTAAACATGGCAATGCTGATTATGGCAGCCGCAACATTCTATAAGCACGGATATACTAATATTGCAACAATTGAGGAAGCTCATTTAACTTTACAGCCTCTATTGGGAAAAGCTGCGAGCTGGATATTCGCAATTTCACTACTTGCTTCCGGATTATCTTCATCAACCGTTGGTACAAGTGCCGGACAAGTGATGATGCAGGGGTTTCTTCATAAACATATTCCGGTTTGGGTTCGGCGTTTTGTTACTATAATTCCTTCAATTGTTGTAATATCTATCGGCCTGGATCCTACAAGGACACTAGTCATCAGCCAGGTGATATTAAGTTTCGGCCTACCTTTTGCTATTATACCCCTAATAATTTTTACCAAGAAAAAAGAGCTAATGGGAATTCTTGTTAATAAAAAAATTACTACCTTTATAGTATATGTTATTGCGGCTTTAATTATATCATTAAATCTTTATCTAGTTTACCAGGTATTGTTTGTAGGATAACCTAATGATAAAACATTTATTAGTCCCGCTGGACGGTTCAATATTAGCAGAATCAGTTCTGCCAACAGCAGCAAGTCTAGCAAAAAAAATAAATACAGAGATTACATTTATTCACATTATAGAAAAAGATGCACCCCAGCAGGTGCATGGGCAAAGTCATTTAACATCACCGGAGCAGGCGGCAGAGTACTTAAAATCGATAGCCGATATGGAGATATTTAAGGGACTTTCAATTAGTGCCCATGTTCATGAAGAAGGCGAAAAAAATATCCCGCTTAGCATAGCCCAGCATTCTAAAGAGCTCAACCAGGATTTGGTTGTAATGTGCACACACGGAAGCAGCGGGCTGCACGGAATGCTGTTCGGATCCATAGCGCAGCAAGTTATTGCTTTGGGAAAAATTCCGGTATTATTAATTAATCCTTCAAAAGAAAAAATAAAATCAGTAAGCAGATTTAATAATTTTTTAATTCCGCTGGATGGAAATCCTGATCATGAGCAGGCACTAGATTTTGCATCCGGATTAGCAAAGATATGCAAGGCCAATATTCATTTATTGGTAGCAATTCCTCATTTCGGAAATATGTCCGGCGGATTTACACAAACAAACCGGCTCCTGCCAGGAACCACAACGCAAATGATGGATATGATTGTGTCTGATGCTGAAGAATATCTTGGAAAATTAAGAAAGGAATTGGAACAAAAGGGAATTAAGGCAACAACACAAGCTTCAAGAGATAATCCTGCAAATGCCATTATTAAAGCAGCAAAAGATATTAATGCGGATTTAATAATTCTGGCAACGCACGGTACCAAAGGCGCCGAAGCTTTGCTGGAGGGAAGTATTACACCTAAAATTTCAAAATCCAGCAAAATACCTCTATTACTTGTTCCGGTAACGATGTAAAAGTAATAAAAGATTTATACATACCTAATATTAATATGTAGTTGTGAGAAATTTATTTTCGGATGAATGAAAAAAGAGTCAGAATAATTAAATCAGTCGACGAAAAGAAGGGGCCGGTAGTCTATTGGATGAGCCGCGACCAAAGGGCTGATGATAACTGGGCATTAATATTTGCACAGGAAAAAGCAAAACAGAAAGGTGAATCACTTGCTGTAGTTTTTTGCCTCGTGCCTAATTTCCTTGGATCTACAATTAGGCAGTATGGATTTATGTTAAAAGGATTACAAGAGTTGGAAAGGAAATTAAGAACCTTCAATATCCCTTTTTATTTGCTTGCAGGACAGCCTGAAGAAGAAATTCCTTTATTCATCCTAAAAAATGGTGCCGGTTTATTAGTAACTGATTTTGATCCGTTAAAAATTAAAAAAGAATGGAAGAAAAAAGTATCTGATAAAATTGATATTCCATTTTATGAAGTAGATGCACATAATATTATTCCGTGTTTTGAAGTATCGGATAAAGAAGAGTTTGCTGCTTATACTATACGTCCCAAAATTCATAGACTTCTGCCTGAATATTTAGAGGAATTTCCTTCAATTAAAAAAACGAAGAAGGATTTTTCTTTAAATCATAAAAATGTTGATTGGAAAAATGTTAAAAAGAAATTGAAAATTGATTTTTCCGTTAAAGAAGCTGAATGGATAAAACCGGGAGAGATTGCCGCAAAAGAAATGCTGAATAATTTTCTCTTTAATCAAATTAATCAATATGATTCCGAAAGAAATGATCCGACTTTAAAAAGCCAATCTAATCTTTCACCGTATTTGCATTTTGGCCAAATATCAGCTCAAAGAATTGCCTTAAATGTAGAAAAACTGGAAGTAGAAATTAAATCGAAAGAAGCTTTCCTGGAAGAGTTAATAATCAGGCGTGAGTTGTCGGATAATTTCTGTAATTTCAACTTAAATTATGATTCCTTTGAAGGTTTTAAACCGTGGGCAAAGCAAACTTTAAATGAACACCGAAAAGATAAAAGAGAATTTGTTTATACACTTGAAGAATTCGAGAATGCCGTAACACATGAAGATTTATGGAATGCTGCTCAGTTTGAATTGCTGAATGCCGGTAAGATGAGTGGTTACATGAGAATGTATTGGGCAAAAAAAATTCTTGAATGGTCAGAATCCCCCGAAGAAGCTTTAAGAATAGCAATTTACTTAAATGACAAATATGAACTCGACGGACGCGATCCAAATGGTTATGCTGGCTGTGCCTGGTCAATCGGAGGAATACATGACAGGGCATGGGCTGAAAGAAAAGTATTCGGGAAAATTAGATATATGAACCGTAACGGCTGTAAAAGGAAATTCAATATAAACCTATACATAAACAAGAATAAAATTATTCTTTAAACTTTTGTGCCCTAATTAAAATTCAAATTATAAAAATTATTGTAGTTTTAGTGTCATAAATAAAAAACACCACATAAATTCTTTTATAAATAATGAAAAATAGATTAACGTTACCGGAGTGGGATATACTTTTTGAAATTAAATCCTTGCACAAACAAGGAGCACTTGGAAAACTATTAACCGTAATCGGAGAAGAAGGGGCAATTGTAGGTGAAATAAAAACTGAATTTGTAGGCAAGACGCATTCATTAAGAAAAATTACCGTATCGGTTTATGATGAAGAAAATTTAAAGAGCCTTGTTAAAGCAATAAATGAAAAAACGGAAGCGCAAATAATATCGTATAAAGACCTGGTTTACGAAAGACATAAGGGCGGGAAAATACATTGCGGCCGGAAGACTGACGTAAAAACCATCTGGGATCTGCGATACATTTATACACCCGGTGTTGCAAGAATTTCTCAGGAGATAATTGCCAATCCGGAGAAGGCAAGAGAGTATACAAGCATTTCTAACAGCGTAGGAATTTTTACAAACGGTACAAGAGTGCTGGGACTCGGAGATATTGGTCCGTTAGCCGGAATGCCTGTTATGGAAGGCAAGGCAGTTATATATGATCAATTTGTCGGAATAAGTGCCGTACCGATTTTGGTAGATACTAAAGATCCAATAGAATTTGTTAATATAGTTGAAAAAGTTTCTAAAACGTTCGGCGGTATTCATCTTGAAGATATCCGCATTCCCGATTGTTTTTATATAGAAGAAGAATTAATTAAAAGACTGAATAAACCTGTCATGCACGATGACCAGCATGGAACAGCTACAGTTGTACTTGCCGCAATAATAAGTGCACTTAAGCAAGCCGGACATTTGCTAGATAAAAAAATTATTGTAGCACAAATAGGCCTTGGCGCTGCAGGTTTCGGTATTGCAAAATTGTTAGTCGACTATGGTTTGGAAGTTGTAGGAAGTGATTTAAGTGAAGAATCCAGGAAAAGACTTGAGAATTACGGAGGAAAAACTACTTCACTGGAAGATGCGGTTAAACATGCCGATGTAGTTATTTCAACGACTGGCAAAGTGGGATTAATAAAGCCGGAAATGGTAAAAAAGGGACAGGTAATTTTAGCCTTGTCCAATCCGATACCTGAGATATTTCCTGAAGAGGCATTAAACGCAGGGGCTGCATTTGCATCGGACGGTAAAAGTATTAATAATGCGTTAGCATACCCAGGTTTATTTAAAGCTGCATTAGAAAAAAATGCAAATCAAATTACGGCAGAAATGAAAATAGCTGCTGCCGAGGTTATTTCATCTTTGGCAGATGATAATGAACTTGTACCGAGTCCATTTCATCCGGAAGTTCATAAAAAAGTAATTGAGGCCGTTAAAAAAGTCTGCTGATTTAAATAAATTTACGGCTTTGCAGTTTGTGCATATTTTTTAATATTCAATTTGATTTAGTACTTTTGTCCCCATAAAATAATTTGTTTCACAAATCGATGGTGCTTTCAGCGGATGGAAGAATATCGTGTGTTGCTTTTCTACAAGTATGTTGATGTAGAAAATCCTGAAGAATTTATGACTGAGCATTTAACCTGGTGCATGGATAATGACATCAAAGGAAGAGTCTTTGTTGCCCATGAAGGTATAAATGGTACTGTTTCCGGGAAACTGCAGAATATCAATAAATATAAAGCTCATCTTAATAGCTTTCCGATGTTCAGAGATATAATCTTCAAAGAAGATAAATCTGATGAACATGCTTTTTTAAAATGCATGTTCGCGTAAAAAACGAAATTGTCAATTCATCGTTAAAAGAGACTTTATTGGAACACGGCGGAAAAAAGCTGAAGCCCGAACAGCTTCTTGATTTTTATGAGAGCGGTAAGGAATTTATAATTATTGATGCGAGGAACTGGTACGAAAGTAAAATAGGCAGGTTCAAAGGAGCAATTACACCTCCGATGAAAAACTTTCGTGAATGGTCTAAGGCGGTTGATGAATTAAAAAAATATAAAGACAAAACCATAGTAACATATTGCACCGGCGGAATCAGATGCGAAAAAGCTTCTGCATACATGGTTGAACAGGGATTCAAAGATGTTTATCAGCTCGATGGCGGAATTGTTACTTATGCAAAGAAATTTCCGGATACTTATTGGCAGGGCGGGGTTTTCGTCTTTGACGAACGAAGAGTTGTTGAGCCTAATTCGGATCGGGAACTAAAGTATGTTTCTAATTGCTATTATTGCGGTGAACCTACTTCGTATTATATCAATTGTCATAATCAGGATTGTGATAAGATAATTGTAACCTGCCATAAATGTAAAGTGGAAAATGAATATTGCTGCTCGGATGAATGCCGTAACTCGCCTAACAAAAGAAGTAAATACTTCGGATGAAACTAATAGTATGTTAAGATTGTTTCGTCATTATTATTTCTGCACAATGTATTAACGCATTAGTTGAAATCACAAAAGCTTATGACGAATTTATATATCTCATCTAACAAAATTCTTGCGCTGAATAATTTTGTTTTTATATTAAGCACATGAAATTTCTAGAATTTCTTAAAGCCTGGGCGGTTTCTATTATTTTGCTGCCTGTCTGTATTTATTTAGTGCTTCACAGGGGACAATACGGATTAATTGATAATGCTGACCTCGTTATACACGAAGCCGGTCATTTATTCTTTTATTTTTTCGGCAGGTTTATTTATACAGCAGGCGGAACATTAATGCAGATCATCCTTCCTTCTATTATAGTCTGGTACTTCTTCAGAAACCGTTACAGGACTGGTGTGCAGTTTTCACTTTTATGGCTCGGCCAAAATTTAATTAATATCAGTGTTTATGCTGCGGACGCAAGAGCCCAAAGGCTTCCTCTCCTCGGCGGCCACAATGTATACCATGATTGGCATTATATGCTCGGCCAGCTGAATATTTTAAATTATGATACCGAGGTCGGTTATTTATTTGTGGGACTTGCCGTCATTATTTTTATAACATCGCTTTTAATGCCTATAATTATTCGGGAATAAATCTTATTTTTAGCCCTAAAATTTGTTAAAAGATGTCTATCAATTTGATGATAAACTTTTTTTAATATGTATTATAGGTATTCGCATTAATTCCAAAACTAAAATCTAATTATTATGTACCGACTTACTTTTGTACTTGCAGCATCTTTATTATTATGTATAAAAATTTTCCCGCAGGACGGTGTGGTCAATTCTTTTTATCCTTCCGATACGCTTAAATCCAGAATTAATTATGTAAATAAGGTGAGAGAAGGAGAAGCGAAATTTTATTTTCCCAATGGTAAAATAAAAGAAGAATTGACTTATGAAAACGGAAAGGTTAACGGCCTGGTTAAGCTGTATTCTGAAACGGGGAAATTAAAAGAGACATTTAATGTTGAAGAAGGGAGACGGGAAGGCCCTACTTCTTTGTTTGATTCAACAGGCCAGTACATTAAAGATATAAATTTTGAAAACGGAAAATTAGTGCCGGAAGTATCTCCTATTGAAGAAGCACGATCAAAAACCTTAGCTGCTGTAAATGATAATAAAACAACTAAGAAAGATATTTCAAATAAAAAGATTTCTGAGCTTAAGAAAAAGACCGTAGATATGTCCTCACCTCCATCTAATGAAGAAGAGAAAATGAACGATGATCCCGCTTATTATTTAACGGCGGAAGTTATGCCGGAACCGGTCGGGGGAATGAAAGCCATTATGGATAAAATAATATATCCTTACCAGGCAAAGAAGGATAAAATTCAGGGTGTGGTTAAAATAAAAACTTTTATTGATGAATACGGAGACGTTACAAATGCCGAAGTAGTTAAGGGAATTGGGCACGGATGTGATGAGGCTGCAAGAACTGCTGTCTTTTATGCAAGATTTAAACCGGGATTAGTAAAAGGCAAACCGGTTAAAGTTCAGATGGTGATTCCAATAGAATTTAAATTAGATAATAAATAATTTGATTAGTAAGTAAATGTTTTCATTTGTATATCAATTGAAAACGGAATGCTTTAAGAATTCTTTCCAGCTCTTTGTTTTTACTTTTCAATCTAATCTGATAATTACTGAATTCACGTCGAAGGGGATAATTTTTTCTTAGTTGATCGAAATACTTTGGCCTTTGTCCTTTGGGCTGATCCTTAATAAATCTCATCTCTTTATCATCTTTGCCGATATTATAAATGGAAGTGAAAATATCGAATAAAAACTCTTCACTGTAAGTTTTCATAACAGCATCAATAGAAGTATTTCCTATTTCCGGCAGCTTAGGTTTCCATGAGGGTTTTTCATTAAAAGTTTTGCAGAATGCATTATATATCATTACGGTGCCGTTCAATTTTCCTTCAAAAGAATAACCGGCAATGTGCGGAGTACCGATTTTTACTAAGTCTAATAATTTAATATCTATGTCAGGCTCATTTTCCCAAACGTCCAGTACTGTTTTTAAATTTTTGGTTTGGATCAATTCTATTAGGGCGGAATTATCAACTACCTGTCCTCTGGAAGCATTCAGAAATATTGTATTGTCATTGATCTTTTTTAAGTTTTCTTTATTAAAAAGATGAACTGTCTTATCTGCACCTGAGATATTCAAAGGAACGTGAAGAGTAATAATGTCCGCATCATAAATATTATTTAGGGGAACAAACTCATCGCTTTCGGTCAGTCTCTTAAGTGGCGGATCATTTTTTAATACATTCATTCCTACAGCCTTAGCCAGGCGTGCAATACGGCTTCCTATATTGCCCACACCTACAATACCGAGAGTTTTCCCTTTAATAGTGATATCATTATTATTTGCCAGAGTAAGTATAGAGGTAAATATATACTCGGCAACAGCATCAGCATTGCAGCCTTTTGCATCTGAAAAATTTATCTTTTTAGATCTTAAGTAATTTAGATCAATATGATCCGTGCCGATTGTTGCCGTGCCAACGAACTTAACAGGAGTATTAATTAAAAGATCTTTATTAACTTTTGTAATGGAACGTACTATTAAAGCATCTGCATCTTTAAGCAGACCATTATTTATTTTTCTGCCGTGAACCAAATTAACATTGCCGAACTGTGAGAATGCTTCTTGTGCATAAGCAATGTTTTCATCAATAACTATATTCATAATTTTCGATTTACCAATGATATTACAATGAAATTATTTCCCAACTGTAATATAAAATTAATATCCGAACGGATTGAGATGTAAATCAAATATATATTGCCCGGCATAATCGTGTGAAATTAAATTTTGATATTCTAAAAGTGATTAAAATTAACCTAATTATCTTGGTTCTTATAAAAGCTCAATTTATCAATTGAGTTAAAAGCAGTTTGTTTTAATAGCCTGATATTTAAAAAAATCACGATTTTTTTTCGAGATCGATCAAAATCCTTCTATATTAATTAGATTAAACGCTTTTTTGTGACTTACCGGGCGAAGCAATATCAAAACTGTGAAACGTAACTAAACGTTGAACGCTGTAAAAGGAAAATTTTTTTATTCGTGTTAGATGAACTGATTTATATCCTAAAATATGCTTAAATATTTTTATTGTTACAAAAAAGGTTTTAAATTTATATATGAAAAAACATATCCACTATAATTTTAAAGTTATTTTATGAAAATCATATCTGTAGTTGGTGCGCGTCCCAACTTTATGAAAGTTGCACCCATACATAAAGCTTTTGAAAAACTGAAGGAAAAAAACAAAGAATTAAAAATTGAACATTTGATTTGTCATACCGGCCAGCATTATGACGAAAAAATGTCTAAAATATTTTTTGATGAGCTTGAACTTCCAAAACCTGACTTTTACCTTGGCGTAGGATCGGGCTCGCATGCAGAACAGACAGCTAAAGTAATGATTGAATTTGAAAAAGTATTGATTGATGAAAAACCGGATTTAATCATCGTAGTCGGTGACGTAAACTCTACAGCGGCATGCAGCATAGTTGCTGTAAAAATGGGAATTAAAATAGCACATGTGGAGGCAGGCCTTAGGAGCTACGATCGAACGATGCCTGAAGAAATTAACAGGCTGTTAACCGATCAAATTGCTGATTACCTTTTTGTTACTGAAAAGAGCGGGATTGAAAACCTTAAACGTGAGGGTGTTTCCGAAAATAAAATTTTCTTCGTCGGGAATGTAATGATAGACAGTCTTGTGTATTATCTTCCTAAATCGGAAAAGTCAATCATAAGATCAGAATTAAGAATTGATACGGAAAAATTTGTACTGGTTACGCTTCATCGTCCTGCTAATGTCGACTCACCGGAATTCCTTAATGAACTTATCTCCTTTCTAAATGATATAGCAGTAAAGCGGCCTGTAATTTTCCCGATCCACCCCCGAACAAGTAAAAATCTGAAAAAGTACAACCTGGAGGATCGTCTTTCTAAAAATGTTCATTTAACCGAGCCGATAGGTTATATTGATTTTCTAAATCTTACTAAAAATGCAGAGCTGATAATTACTGACAGCGGCGGAATTCAGGAAGAATCTACTTATCTGGGAGTTCAGTGTATTACAGTAAGAGATAATACGGAACGACCTATTACAGTTGAAGTAGGAACTAACCAGCTTATAGGCACTGATCTTGGAAAAGTAAAAAAAGCTGCTCTTGAAGTTCTGGAAGGAAAAACGAAAAATGGCTCTATACCTGAATTATGGGACGGACATGCTGCAGAAAGAATTGTTTCTATCTTGATTGACAAATAGCAATTTTTTGTTTTATAAAAACTTTATTGTATAAAATTAATGTAGATTTAAATCTGTATTTTTTAAAAATTTAAACAATTTAGCGGAATGTTTTTTTTAATACTAGTTTGTTTTGAGTAGGAGATATTTCAGTTTCCCGCTTAGGCGGGATCATTTGATATGACAGACATTAATAAATATAACTTTGACTTAAAAAGAAATCTTCTTTGTTGGATAGCAGAAGACGATATAAAAATTGATTCAAATATTTAAATAACCATTTTAAAATAATTTAAGAAAAATTATGAGCTTACTACAAAAAATAGAAGATAAAACAGCAGTTGTCGGTATAATCGGATTGGGGTATGTTGGTTTACCCTTAGGACTCGAATTCGCACATAAAAATATTAGAGTAATCGGCTTTGACATTGATGAAAAGAAAATACCCTTACTTAACAGCGGGAAAACTTATATTAAACATATTAAGGCTGAACGTATTAAGGCAGCCGTAAATAAAAAGAAGTTTGAAGCCACATCGGACTTTTCACGACTTACCAAATGTGATGCTATTATTATATGTGTGCCCACTCCGCTTGATGAACATAGAGAACCCGATCTTACCTTTATAGAAAATTCCGGTAAGATAGTGGCCAAATATTTACGCAAGGGACAGTTAGTGGTTCTCGAATCATCTACATACCCCGGCACCACGGATGAAATACTTCTCCCGATGTTTGAAAATGCACCGGCTGTTCAAGCAAAAAAAACTAAAGAAGCATCTTCTGCACATAAGGCTGTAAAATTTAAAGTCGGAGAAGATTTCTATCTGGCATTCTCACCGGAAAGAGAAGACCCGAATAACCCGGATTTTAGTACGGCCACAATCCCTAAAGTAATAGGCGGTGTAACTCAAAAATGTTTAAAATTAACCAAGGCGCTTTACGATCATGTAATTGTAAAGACAGTAATGGTATCTTCACCAAGGGCAGCGGAAGCTACTAAGCTTCTTGAAAATATTTACCGCTCAATAAATATAGCGCTGGTAAATGAACTAAAAATGGTTTTTGACAGGATGGATATTGATGTATGGGAAGTAATTGAAGCAGCGAAAACAAAACCATTCGGATTTCAGGCATTTTACCCGGGACCTGGCTTAGGCGGACACTGCATTCCGATCGACCCATTTTATTTAACATGGAAAGCCCGTGAGTATGATATAAATACAAAGTTTATAGAATTGGCCGGCGAAATAAATACTTTCATGCCGTATTATGTAGTTGAAAAATCCGGACATGTATTAAATAAGCATAAAAAATCATTAAACGGGTCAAAGGTGTTAATACTAGGTGCATCCTATAAAAAAGATATAGACGATATGCGGGAATCACCATCATTAAAATTGATAGAAATATTACAAGAAAAAGGAGCAAAGGTAGATTACAGTGATCCGTATGTACCAAAACTGCCTCCGGCACGTAAGTACAAGTTTGATATGAAATCAGTAAAATTAAGCAAAGAAAATATTTCAAAATATGATTTGATTATTTTGAGCACCGATCATTCTTCGTTTGATTATGAAGCAATAAGCAAACATGCAAAAATAATAGTCGATACACGAAATGCATTTGAGAAACACGGTGTGAGAAGTAATAAGATTTACAAAGCTTAGATTGTTTA
>CAVQBN010000023.1:0-314516 GCA_963710735.1 uncultured Bacteroidota bacterium
GAAAGTAAACCAAGTGGCTGAAGATAAGCATATTGAGTATAAACTAACATTACCTAGTGAGAAATATGAAGACAAAAAAGAATTTTTAGCAGATGTCTCTTCATTTGCAAATGCAGATGGCGGTGTAATCTTTTATGGGATTAAAGCTGAAGATGGAATAGCTGAAGATATTACTGGATTGGTTATTGATTCTACTATGGGATGCAGCAGGCAATCCACAATCTCCAAATTTTACTGCAAAAGGAGAATGGACGGTCAAATGAAATTAAATGAATTATATATCAAATATGAAAAAAATAAATTAAAAGAAATAAAATCTCGTTAACAGCATAACAACAGGAGAGCAACAAATATGTCGAAACAAATCCAGTCTTATTTTTACAGTCCGGTTTTAATAATATCGGTTCTTCTCTTTTTTTCACCGAATTCATTTTCCCAGAACAATGCCGCATCCTTTCTTTATTGGCAGCCCTCGGCAAAATATTATTCAATGGGCGGGATAGGCACATCCGTATCAAATGATATTTATTCATCTTATTATAATCCCGCGGCACTCGTATTTTCAAAAAGGATGACATTTACAGGCTCATTTGTAAAGCCCTATCCCTTCTTCGATAATATTGCCAACTCATTCATTGGTATTTCCTTTAATATCGACAGTTCAAATGCCCTGGCTCTATCAACCAATTTGTTTTGGCTGGGTGAACAGGTGCATACATCCGTTAACGGCCCGGGATATTTAAGTACGTTGGGAAATCTAATGTCGTGGGAATTAAAAATATCTTATGGAATTTTATTGCGTAAAAATCTTTCAGCAGGTGTAAGTGTTGGAATTTTACAAACAAATTTATCAGACATGAATACAGCAATTGAACAAGGTGCAGGCACTTCAACAACAGCTCTTTTCGATGCAGGCATTTTACTTAAAGATATTTTATCCGGATCGACTGCTATAATAAATAGCGACCAAAGAGACTATTCTCCGTTCTTTAGCTGGCTTTCGGATATCGGTGAAGATAATAACAGCAGGGGAATATCTTTGGGCCTCGATGTATCTAACATAGGTCAGGATATTTATTTTATCGATGCCGAACAAAAAGATCCCCCTCCTTCAAAAGTTACTCTTGGTATGTCGTACATTCCCGTATCTTCTACTCCGGTCAACATTTTAGTCGGAACCGATTTTGAGGAAAGGTTGAATAATAATAATTTTATCGATTATGTACATTTAGGCGGTGAAGTACGAATATTTAAGGTATTAGCTTTAAGAGGAGGATATTTTTACGGCACTTCCGATAATTTGTTGTCATATCCAACATATGGTTTTGGAATCTGTCTAAAATTCATTTCCGTAAATATTGCACGTTATGACAGATCACTGGAATCTACCTGGCATTTTGATTCAATTATATCATTGGAGTTTTAAAATTATGAAAACCATATATGCTTTTTTCATGTTAATATTACTAGTCTTAAATTTATCATGTTCAGATAATAATAAATTTGCTTCTGCATTATCCGGTAATGAAGAATTAGCAGCTGGCGCAAAGGTTGATTTTTTACTCAAACAAAATTATCCTAATCCATTTAACCCGTCTACTGTAATACCTTTTTCTGTCGGAAGAACAATGCATATCAAATTGGATATTTATAATGACGATTGGAATAATGTCCGTACACTGATTGATAAAGAAGTTTCGGCAGGCAACTATATAGTTACATTTAATGCAGGGGATATTCCAAGCGGTGATTATTTCTATGTTATGACGGGTGATGGTGTAAAACAAATTATGAAAATGAAGCTGCTTAAATAAATATTATTTTAACATTTATTTTAATCCCTGTAATCCTTTACTTTTTTATTTATTGTTGTGTTTATAAGGAGCAAGAAATCTATATTTAAATTATATAACCGGTTAGTACTTTTTTAAACCAAAATGGAGCTGAGGTAATTTTTAATGCCCGCAAAAATTAAAACACATATAAAAAGTTTATTAAATATAGTTTCTGAATTGCAAAAACTTTACCCGCAAAAAAGGTTTACACTTGACGGAAGACATGTTGGGGACATCGGCGAAGTATTAGCGGAAGGAAATTATTTAATAATGAATAATTAATAATGAAGAATGAATAATTAATAATTATAAATGCGGGAGGAGAATGTTGGATAAATAAAAAGTGATAAGTTTGCATGGAGAATTAATTATGAAGAATTAATAATTAATAATGAATAATTAAGAATGAAGAATTAATAATGAAAAATGAATATTTAATAATGATAAATGAAGAATTAATAATTAAAAACGGGGATTAAAATGAGGGATGAAAATGCTATACAAACAAAAAGTTATAATTTTGCGTTAAGAATTATAAAACTCTATAAATATATAATTAAAGAAGAGAAGGAGTTTGTATTATCAAAACAAGTATTAAGAAGTGGAACTAGTATTGGAGCAAATGTTGAAGAGGCAATCGGTGCTCAATCTAAAAAAGATTTTATAGCAAAACTCCAAATAGCATTAAAGGAAACCAGAGAAACTCATTATTGGATTCGACTTTTAATTGATAGTAATTATTTAGAAAAAGTAAAAGCGGAATCACTTTTAAATGAATGTGAAGAATTATTAAAATTATTGGTAACGATATTAAAAACTTCTAAAATTAATTCTTAATAATGAATAATGAATAATGAATAATGAATAATGAAGACATCTAAAACTAATTTTTAATTATTAATTAAAATAATCCGAGGGAAGATAATGTGGAAATTTAGATTTACATCCGCGGCTTTAATTGCTATCGCATTATTTTTTGCAGGCTGCGCGGGAACGGAGAATGTTTCGCGGACTGATTCATTTACTATTCTTCAGAATAAAATCGATTCGGTTTTTAGTCAGCAGTATTTTGCGCACGCACACTGGGGAGCATTAATTAAATCTCTTTCAACAGGCAAAGTGTGGTATAAAAGAAATTCAATTAAAATGTTTATGCCCGCATCTAATGAGAAGATACCAACTGCGGCAAGCGCGTTAACGGTGCTGGGGCCGGATTTTAAGTTTGAAACCGATTTATGTTATAACGGTGATATAACCGGAGATACACTTAAAGGAGATCTGATTGTTTTCGGCAACGGAGATCCTACTTTGTACAGCCATTTTCAAAAAGATCCCCGCGATCTATTCAGATCATGGGCGTCAATGCTTAAAGAAAAAGGAATCGATAATATAACCGGAAATGTAATTGGCGACGATAACGCGTTCGACGATGAGGACCTTGGATATGGATGGTCATTTGATGGATTGGACTCCTGGTATTCGGCTGAGATAGGAGCGCTGCAGTTCAATGAAGATTATGTAGACCTTAATATAGTACCGCCCGCAACGGCTGACAGTGCTGTTAAAATTATACCGAATGTTCCTTCCAAATATTTTACAATAATTAATAATGTAACTGTTTCGGATACCGGCCGGACGCGGGTTAATGTATCAAGGCCTTACGGGACTAATGATATTCATGTTGACGGCGTTGTAAGGGCAGGAAGCCCTGCTTTCGAAAGATCGCCTTCTATTGACAATCCAACATTATACTATGTTACTGTTCTGAAAGAAACACTTGAGGAAGCAGGCATTAAAGTGGGCGGCAAACCTGTTGACTGCGATGATATAAAAGGCTGGCAGCATAAGGCATCGGATTTTACCGCAATAGATAAACATCTTTCGCCGCCGTTAAAGGATATTATTAAGGAGATGCTTAAGAGAAGTCAAAATCTTTATGCTGAAACAATGCCCAGGATTTTAGGCTGGTACACAACTGGTTTAGGTTCATTTAAAGCAGGTAAAAAAGTTGTGGAAGCGGTGCTTAAAAATTTCGGTATAGAGCCGGGTACTTATGCTTATATGGATGGTTCAGGATTATCGAGGTACGATTATATTAGTCCCGAAGAAGAAGTTAAGATTTTGGAGGGGATGACTAAGAGTCCTTACTGGAATGACTGGTACGATGCATTGCCGGTTGCCGGTGTTGACGGCACTTTGAAAAATAGAATGAAAGGGACGGCTGCCGAAAATAATGTTCACGCAAAAACCGGGACGATAGCTAATGTTCGTGCTTTATCAGGGTATGTTACTACCAGAAGCGGCGAGCATCTGGTCTTTTCTTTTATAGTGAATGGATATCTTTTACCGTCCAAAGATACGGAGGATATAACCGATACGGTTTTGGAAATGCTGGCGAAGTATAAGGGGAAAGATGGGGAAACGGTTTTACAATAGTATTTATCAAAATAAATTGAGGCTGGATTATAAGGGTAATGATTTGGCTAAAGCCTATATTCATATTTTTATTATCATCCGCGAGCTAAAGCTCGCGGCAACTCAGTTAAAGTTCGGAGTCAGTTAATTTTTCTTTTAGTTATTTATTATACTTTATTTTAGGAAAATTCCAGGGAAGGATTTTATAATGCCAACATCAATTAAAACCCATATAAAAAGTTTATTAAGAATTGTATCGCAGCTGCAAAAGGAATATCCCCAGAAAAGATTTACTCTTGACGGAAGGCTGGTAGGGGATTTAGGTGAAGTTTTAGCAGAAGAAAGTTACAAAATTAGATTAAACAATGGGCTAACAAAACATCACGATGCAATGTTCATGGACGGCACTATGAGGAAAATACAGATTAAGTCTACAATGAAAGATTCATTAACATTTCCATGTGATCATGTACCCGATTATTATTTAGGGGTTAAAATAAACGAAGACGGAACAATAGAAGAAATATTTAATGGTCCGGGCAAAGTGATAAAACAAAAGATTAAAAATAGGAAAACTACCAAGATAAATCTGTTCAGCATTCCAAATAGTATTCTTAAAAAACTAAGCGAAGGGGTAACTGCTGATCAGCGAATACCGAAGAGGTATTAATAATTAAGAATGAAGAATGAAGAATTAATAATGAAGACATCAAAAACTAATTTTTAATTATTAAAAGCAAGGTGTGTTTGGAATTACTGCAGCATATTTAGAAATTTTATGCATGGATTAAACCTGCATGCCAGCCTTCCAGTGGTAAACAGGACGGGCAGGTTAATCAAATTCTTTAAATGGGAAATTTCGTTAACAAAGGGACATCATAAATATTGGAACATCATAAATGATGTTCCTACATAGAAAAATTCAGAATGAAATACAAAGAACATAAACAATACAGGTTTCCGGGTTATGATTATTCCGGTGAAGGCGAATATTTTGTAACAATCTGTACATTTAACCGTGTGGAATATTTCGGTAAAATAAACAACGGCGAAATGATTTTATCCGATACAGGTAAAATTGTTGATCAAATATGGAATGAAATACCGGTTAAATATGAAAATGTTAAATTGGATGTATATCAAATTATGCCGGATCATTTCCACGGGATAATAAAAATTAAATCTGATGACCGTGGGAATTTGATTCATCAAATTCAAAATAAAGAGAATTTCATAAATGAAATTCCTACAAAATCAGGAATCAAAAATAATCCGATGGAATTAAAATTAATTTCGTTGGGCAGAATAATCAGATGGTTTAAAGGTCGTGTTAAATATGAAACTGATAAAATAACCCCGGGTTTTAAATGGCAATCCAGATTTTACGATAGAATTATCAGAGACGAAAGAGAATTTTATTTTATAAGTGAATATATTATAAACAATCCTTTAAATTGGGGCACGAAAATATTAAAAAATTATTTTACGTAGGAATTTGATTCATCAAATTCATTTCGATATGTAAAATTCATATCGATTTATCAATTCATTTCGATACGTAAAATTCATATCGATTTATCAATTCATTTTGATACGTAAAATTTATTTCGATTTGTCAAATTCATTAAAAAAAATCAAACGTTGCGTGAAAAATTTCTAGATGGATTAAATAATGTTATATCAAGAGAACATCATAAATGATGTTCCTACAAAATAATTGGTAAATAAAAAGAACATCATAAATGAAGAGAATTACATAAACGAAAGAATTTTATAAAAGATGAGAATTTCATAACTGAAAAGAATTTTATAAAAGGAGAGAATTTCATAAATGAAATTCCTACTTTTTAATGTTTTTTATATTTGCATACTCCCTAGTTAGAGTAACTATCTTTTCAAGGTCAATCATTTGAATGCATTCTAAATTATAAGGACATGCCTTTTTCCAGCAGGGTGAACATTCTAAATCTTTTGGAACTAACTTTTCTCCCCGGCCATATAATTCAATTTCTGCTGAACAAGATAAACCGAACCAGGCAATTACATATTTTTTTAATCCGATTGCCATATGCATTCCGAACGAATCACCCGTAATTATAATATCGCAAATATCAATAAAACAAGCACCTTTACGTAATCCTTGATCAGTCGGTGTATTAATTATTTTTTTCCTAACACTTGAGTTGAAAGATTGGAAAATAAGATTATTTCTTTCAGTATCTTCTTTACCGCCTAAAAGTACAATTCTAAGATTTTCATCTTTTATTAATGATGAGATTAATTGTACATGCTGTTCAACAGTCATTTTTTTATTAGGAAAAAGATTTGAACAGCCAGTGTTAAAACCGACATAAGTTTTATCGGGATTGTAATCGATTTCATCTTTGTAAATCTTTATAAATTCATTTTCCTCATCAGTCAGGTTAAAAACGTATTCATCTTTATTATATTCAAGCTCAAATGCTTCATGAATTATATCTACACCGCTTCTTTTGTTTTCTCTAAATTTTAATTGATCATTATTTCCTAAAATGTAGCTGTACAATGCCCCTTTATTTGCCGGAATTATTTTCCCGTCTTCATTTAATAAAAAGCCTAATTTTTCCTTTGCTTTTACTTCATTTGCGAATGCACATGCATAATCAGACTTATCTCCATTCATTAAATAATCAAATTCAATGTTTCTTAAAATCATGCGATGTTCATCCGTCCATGTATAGACTTTATCAATAAAGGGATTATTAAATAAAATCTTTTCTGCATTAGGCATTGTAAGCCAATAGATGGTGCTTACCGGAAATTTTCTTTTTATAGCCGGGAGCAAAGGAGTATTTGCAAGAACATTTCCCAAAGCATCAAGTGCTACAATCAGAATTTTAATACCGGTTTTTGTTTGATCGTTTTCCTGCTGACAGCCGTTTTCGAGACAATTTTTATAGGAAAAACAAGGCTTATACCCGCTAAAGTTTTTACAGCCGGGTATTTTTAAATCAGAAAAATCCATTTTCATTCCTTTTATTCTTCTTTATGATGATACGCGATCTCTTTTTAATATCTGCAGGAAATTCAAAATATAAATGTAAAAATAATAATATTTGATGAAATGTAGTTTAACTTGTGTGTATTATCTATTGTTTACTAAACTTATACTATATATTTCGAATTATAAAATCAATTTAAGAACTGTACACTTTATATAAAAAATTTTTATTATTGTACGGAAAATATTTTATACGATTAATTCTTAAAAAATAAACTAAAAGGTCAACCAAAATTATTTAAAATTATAAAGGAATGCCTAGATGCCCAAATTTATTAGTTCACCTTCAATAGTAAAAGCCGTAGGGAATAAACCTAAAATAATCGAAGAATATTTCGGCAGAGTCAATTCTAAATCAGAAAATGTTAGCATCGCTAAAATGCAAAGCCCGGGCGGATGGGTAGAACCTGGGCAGACACCTGAATTTGATGAATATACTGTGGTATTAAAAGGAACATTAAGAGTAACATCCAAAACCGGTTTTATCGATGTAAAAGAAAAACAGGCAGTTTTAATACCAAAAGGGGAATGGGTTCAATACAGTTCACCAAATGATGGCGGTGCTGAATATGTGGCAATATGTCTTCCGGCTTTTTCTCCGGGAACTGTTCACCGGGATGAATGACCAATAATATTATTTATTCTTGAAGATTTCGTAAAAATTTAGCTATTTACAACATAATCCAAAGATAGAATTTTAATATTAAATTTAAAAAATCTTATAAATATTCTAAACCTTAGAAATAATTTTTCATATTTGGGAAATTATTAAAAATAAAGGTATTGAGGATTTGTATTTAATTGTCCTATAGGCTAAAAGCTAATAGAATTTTTTAATACAAAATGGCACGCTTTATGGTTATAATTAAAGTTATATGTGTGATTTTATTGAATTTATAGTATTTGTGTATGAGGGGGATTATAAATAAAATGGGTTATAAGAATTTTAAATTTATAATCTATAATCATTTATTTAAATTTTATAATTTAACCTATTTCATACCTTTAAATAAAGAAAATCCCGCCAAACCAATTACACAACAACAAATTATTTCAGACCCAAATTTAAACGGGGATAAATTAATAGGAGTTCATAATGAAAATTCGTACTGAAGAAGCTCTTGATTATCATAGCCAGGGAAGGCGCGGAAAAATTGAAGTTATAGCCACAAAACCATGTTTAACTTCAAGAGATCTTTCCTTAGCTTATACACCCGGCGTTGCTGAGCCATGCCGAGAAATAGCAAAAAATGAAGATGAAGTTTATCGTTATACAGCAAAAGGAAATTTAGTTGGAGTAGTTTCTAACGGAACCGCAGTTTTAGGATTGGGAAATATCGGGCCGTCAGCCGGCAAGCCTGTAATGGAAGGCAAAGGAGTTTTGTTCAAAAGATTTGCGGATATCGATGTATTTGATATTGAGTTGAAAAGCTTGGATCCAAAAGAAATAATTAGAGCCGTACAGATGTTAGAACCTACATTCGGCGGAATTAATCTTGAAGATATTAAAGCACCTGAATGTTTTGAAATTGAAGAAACTTTAAAAGCATCAATGAATATCCCGGTTTTTCATGATGACCAGCATGGTACTGCAATAATTTCCTGTGCAGCATTAATAAATGCTGTGGAATTAGCAGGGAAAAAATTATCCGAGGTTAAACTAGTAGTGAACGGAGCAGGAGCAGCGGCAATATCATGCTGTAAATTATATATACGGGCCGGGGTAAAAAGAGAAAACATTAGGATGTTCGATTCAAAGGGCTGTTTAACTAAAAGCCGCGGAGATCTTAATAAATATAAAATGGAATTTGCATCTGATACTGAATGCGGATCTCTTAGTGATGGTATGAAAGGCGCCGATGTTTTTGTCGGCCTATCAGTCGGCGGAGCTGTAACAAAAGATATGGTTAAAGTTATGGCACCAAATCCGATTATATTCGCTATGGCGAATCCCGATCCGGAAATTATGTATGATGAGGCAATATCTGTTCGTGACGATCTTATTATGGCTACAGGCAGAAGTGATTTCCCTAATCAAGTTAATAATGTACTTGGGTTTCCCTTCATATTCAGAGGCGCTTTGGATGTAAGAGCTACCACTATAAATGAAGAAATGAAGATGGCAGCTACATTGGCACTCGCCCAATTGGCAAAGAAAAAAGTTCCGGAAATGGTAATTAGTGCCTATGGCGGTGAAGACTTTGAATTCGGAAGAAATTATATTATTCCAAAGCCATTTGATCCAAGAGTATTGTGGCATGTTGCTCCGGCTGTTGCAAAAGCAGCCATAGAAACCGGTGTCGCAAGAGTAAAGATTGAAGATTGGAATGTATATGAAGATGAACTGAAAGAGAGATTAGGGCTTTCAAAAGAAGTAATAAGAGTCATGATTCACAAGGCTCAAAAAAGTCCTAAACGGGTTATTTATCCTGAAGGTGAGGAAGAAAAAATAATACGTGCTGCACACTCATCATATAGCGACAATATTGCAAAGCCCATGCTTCTGGGCAATACCGAAAAGATTGAAAAAATGATTGATGACCTGGGATATGATAAAAAGGAATTTGAATTATTCGATCCGGAATCATGTCCAAAGGGCGAGACGTATGCTCAGGAATTTTATAAAAAACGACAAAGAAAAGGTGCGACTTTAAGAGAAGCCAGAGAACAGATGAAGAACCCGGTTTATTATGGTGCTATGGCTCTGGAAATGGGTTACGCTGATGCAATGATCAGCGGATTAACTACACACTATCCCACTACCATAAAGCCTGCATTACAATGTGTGGGATTGAAAGAAGGATTTAAAGTAGTTTCCGGATTATATATTGTACTTACCAAAAAAGATGTCTTTTTCTTCGCCGATACCACTGTTAATATTAATCCAAATTCTGATGAGTTAGCAGAAATAGCTATCTCAGCTGCAGATACCGTTAAATCATTTGACATCATACCTAAAATTGCGATGCTGTCGTTCAGTAATTTTGGCAGTGCAAAATATCCTGAGTCGGTAAAAGTAAAAGACGCTGTTCAAAAAGTTAAAAAGCTAAGGCCAGACTTGATTATAGAAGGAGAAATGCAGGCAGATACTGCAGTTGTTCCTGAAATTGTTGAAAGAGATTTTCCTTTTGTTGGATTTAAAGGTAAAGCGAATGTCCTTATTTTCCCTGATCTTAATTCAGGCAACATAGCTTATAAGTTAATGGCAAGGATTGGTGAAGCGACCGTAGTCGGTCCGATATTAATGGGCATGAGCAAACCTGTCCATGTATTACAGAGAGGTGCAACTGTTGATGATATAACTAATATGACGGCAATTGCGGTAGTAGAAGCAAATAATCTTAAGAAAAAATAAAATACGGTAGGAATATGTACAAAATTTTATCTGCTGAATTTATAGCTCCAAATGTTAAAAAATTCAAAATTGAGGCTCCGAAAATAGCTAAAAAGAGAAAAGCCGGTCAGTTTGTTATTATTAGATTGGATGATAGCGGTGAGAGAATTCCTCTGACAATCGCAGATTCAAATATTGATGAAGGATCTATCACCATTATTGTGCAGGGAATCGGTAAAACAACCAGTAAGTTGAATGAAATGCAGGAAGGCGATTATATAATGGATGTAGTTGGCCCATTAGGTAAACCTTCACATATAGAAGAATTCGGAGTTGCAGTTAGTATTGGCGGAGGTGTCGGGACAGCAATTGCTTATCCCACTGCTGTTGCTTTAAAGAAAGCAGGTAATTATACAATCTCCATTATAGGTGGAAGGTCAAAAGAATACGTTATACTCGAAGAAGAAATGAAAAGTGTTTGTGATGAAGTATTTGTTACTACCGATGACGGCAGTTATGGTTACCACGGTTTTGTAACTCAGAAGTTAAAAGAATTAATAGATGCAAAAAGGAAAATAGATTTTGTTTTGGCAATCGGCCCGATTCCTATGATGAAAGCTGTAGCCGAAGTAACAAGAAAACTAAAAATCAAAACCGTGGTTAGTCTTAATCCTATTATGGTAGATGGAACAGGTATGTGCGGGGGATGCCGGGCTACTGTAGATAATAAAACAGTATTCGTCTGTGTTGATGGCCCTGAATTCGATGCACATAAAGTTGATTTTGAAACGCTTGAAAGAAGAAATAAAACATATAGAAGCGATGAACAATTAGCACTTAATAATTATACTTGCCGATCGGAAGAAGCAGTATTAAAATCGGCTAATGAATAAAATAATTTTTTTATTAAATAAAAATATTACTTAAGAATAACCAGGAGTAATTGAATTGCAGAAGCTTTCAAATAAAGAAAAGATGAAAATTCCGCGACAAAAAATGCCGGAACAGGAAAGTAAACAAAGAAGCGGAAATTTTAATGAAGTGAATTTAGGTTTTACTGAAGAACTTGCAAAGATGGAAGCCTTACGCTGCATTCAATGCCCGAAACCGACTTGTGTTGAAGGATGCCCTGTTGGTGTGAAGATAGGTGAATTTATAGCATTGGTAGCTGAAGGAGATTATTTAGCTGCTTCGGCAAAAGTTAAAGAGGATAATATGCTTCCGGCGATATGCGGAAGAGTTTGTCCGCAGGAAGAGCAATGTGAAGCCAAATGTGTAGTTGGTAAAAAAGGAGAATCGGTTGCGATTGGAAGGCTGGAAAGATTTGTAGCAGATTTTGAGCGTGAAAATGTCGGAATAAGAGCACCGGAATTAAAAAATAAAACCGGAAAAAAAATTGCTATTATTGGAAGCGGGCCTGCAGGATTAAGCTGCGCCGGTGATCTAATTCAGATGGGGCATGATGTTACAGTTTTTGAAGCACTCCACAGCTTAGGCGGTGTTTTGATATATGGTATTCCCGAATTCAGACTGCCAAAAGATATTGTAAAAGCCGAAGTTGATTCTTTAAAAAAACTAGGTGTAGATTTTCAGACAAACGCAGTAATTGGATTTACTGATACTATAGATGAATTAATGGAAAACGGTTATGATGCAGTATTTATTGCAGTAGGAGCAGGCCTTCCTCATTTTCTAAAAATATCCGGTGAAAATTTAAATGGCGTATATTCAGCAAACGAATTTCTTACACGCGTTAACTTAATGAAAGCCTATAAGTTCCCAGATTATGATACCCCGGTATTTCATGTAAAAGATAAAAATATTGCTGTATTCGGCGGAGGCAATACTGCGATGGATGCAGTTCGTACTTCTAAGCGGCTTGGGGCAAAAAATGCATACATTATTTATCGAAGATCTGATGTGGAAATGCCGGCAAGAAAGGAAGAAATTCATCATGCACAGGAAGAGGGGATAGAATTTATTTATTTGTCAAATCCTTTAGAATTTATTGGTGATAAAGACGGCTGGCTGAATGGAGTAAAACTACAGAAAATGGAATTGGGTGAACCGGATGCAAGCGGAAGAAGAAGACCTGTTCCGATTCAAGGTTCAGAATATGTAATTGATATTGATATGGCGGTTATAGCAATTGGAAATGGCTCAAATCCTATGATACAAAAGACCACACCGGATTTACAATTCAATAAATGGGGAAACATAGTTGTAAATGAAGCAACGATGGAAACTTCAAAAAAAGGAGTTTTTGCAGGTGGCGATATTGTTACCGGCGGTGCTACTGTAATACTGGCAATGGGAGCGGGAAGAAAAGCAGCGGCAGCTATTGATGACTATTTGAAAAATTCGAAATAGTTATATCTTCATTTTTAATTTTGGCTTAGTCAGGAAAAATATTTTGTACCATTAATAAAATAATGGTTATATTTACCCTCAATAATTTCAAAAATTGTTAGCTAAAGGGGTCGATTAATGAAGAATCGAAAAAGAGGGATACGAATATTTATATTCATTATTTTTTGTTTTACTATATCTGTTTTTCCTCAACAAACAGCTGATACTCTTGTATTAAGTCTTGAAGATGCAATTTCCAAGGCCGTGGAAAATAACTGGGATATAAAAATTGCACAGAAGGAAATTCAAAAATCACAAGAGCAAATTGATGAAGCTTATTCTAATGCGTTTCCTCGCTTAGAATTTGCTGGTCAGTATACCAGAAATATAAAATTACCCGTTTTATTTATCCCTCCTAATACAGCCTTTAATCCGTCCAACCAGACGCAAACATTTGAACTCGGATCAAGCAACAGTCTATCCGCAACTTTTACATTAAGCCAGGTATTATATAGCCAAAAAGTAAATACTGCGATTAAAATTGCGGGAGAATATTCTAAATATTCTATCGAAGGAGATAAAGCGGCACAAAACCAAATTATCCTATCAATAAAAAAATCTTTTTATACAATTTTGTTAGCAAAACAGCTTGTAAAAGTAAGCAAACAAAACTATGAAGCAGCCAAAGCAAATTTTGAAAATGTTGCCGCACTCTATAAACAGGGTGTTGCTTCGGAATATGATTTCTTAAGATCGGAAGTACAAGTGGCAAATATACAACCCATGTTTATTCAAGCAGAAAATAACCTTGAGCTAGCTAAAAGTTCGTTAAAAAATTTGATCGCAATTGATATTAATAAACCTATAGATGTAAAAGGAAAATTTGAATTTGAAGAATTAACTCCTGAGTATATTGAAGAGCAAAGCAGAGATGCGGTTCAAAACAATCCGCTGGTAAAACAATTGAATATTCAGGAGTCGCTTTTAGATAAGAATGTTGATATTGAAAGAGCAGATTATTTTCCGACATTAGCTTTTTTTGGCCAATATCAATTTCAAACACAGGACAATACTTTTAAGATAAAAGATTATTTATGGGCTAAAAGTTTTATGGTCGGCCTACAGCTTTCCTACACTTTATTTGATGGTTTTAGTCGGAGTGCAAGAGTAGAGCAGGCTAAAATCGATATGGAAAAAGTCGGCCTTGGTAAAAGAAAATTGGAAGAAGGTTTAAAAGTTCAAGTGCTGCAAGCTCAATTAAGAATGGAGGATGCTGCAAAAAGAATAAAGGCGCAGGGCAAGAGCCTTGAGCAGGCGAATAAAGCGCTGAGTATTGCAGAAACGCGTTATAAAAGCGGCGTAGGGACCCAGCTTGAAATAATTGACACTCAAGCGGCATTGACTTTTGCACAGACAAATTATTCACAATCATTATATGATTATCTTATAGCAAAAGCCGAATGGCAGTATGTTATAAGTATGAATAAATATTAATACGTTCTTATTAATAGAAGTCAGTTTATAATACAAGGATACTGTGGAGTTTTCTTATTCGAATCCTTTAGTATTTTAAAATATAATAATTAAAATTCAAAAATAGATTTTTAACTATTTAAAAGGGTAAAAGGGAAAGCAATGATTTTAAAAGATATAAATAAAAAAATAATATTCTTCATCTTTATACTTTTCTTTACTTTGCTAAGCATTAATTGCAATAAGAACAGAGGAGAAAAAGTAAAAGATATGAATTTGGCAACCTTAGATACTGTTGCAGTTAAAGTATCAAAAACTCTTTTAACTAACATTGCATCTGTAAAAACCTATACCGGCAGTCTTGAAGGAGAAAACCAGGCAAATATTGTATCCAAAATTCCGGAAAGAATTACAAAGATAACTGTTAATATAGGCGATCAAGTTTCCGAAGGGCAATTGCTTATTACGCTGGATAAATCCGGTGCATCCTCCCAATTTTACCAAGCACAGGCTGGGTTCTTAAATGCTGAAAGAGATATGAAAAGGATGAAAGCTCTTTATGATGCTGGTGCGATCTCGCAGCAAATGTATGAAGGAACAAATACGGCATACGAAATTGCCAAAGCTAATTTTGAAGCAGCAAAAAATTCAGTTGAACTGACATCGCCGATAAGCGGAATTGTAACCGCAATAAATCCTAATGTTGGGGATCTGGCAAATCCAGGTGCTGTTTTAATGACCGTCGCCAGCATAAACATGATGAAAGTATTATTCAATGTTGGTGAAGCAGATGTTCCTAATTTTGCAATCGGACAACGAGCCGAAATTTATTCTGAATTAAAACCGGAATTAATTCAAAAAGGGAAAGTATCTCAGATATCAAAGTCAGCCGATATTCAATCAAGAAGTTTTGAATTAAGAGCTACCTTTCAAAACACATCCGATAAATGGTTCAAGCCCGGTATGTTTTGCCGAGTTAATGTAGAACTAAAAAACAAAAATAATGTATTAACAGTACCCGTTGAAGCAGTAGTTACTAATCAAAATAACACTACGGTTTTTGTTATAAAAGATGGTAAAGCATTTATAAGAAAAGTTTCAATTGGGGTAAGTGACGGTAAAGTATCTGAAATATTAAATGGATTAAAAGAAGGCGAGACTGTTGTAACTCTCGGAGCGAATAACTTGAGAGACGGAAGTGTAGTCCATATTTCAGATTAGAAAGAATAATACAAATGACCTTTAAAAAAAATCTCCGATTAAATTTTAAAAAATGATAATTTAGGCAGAATATGAAATTAGCTGATGTTTCGATACGAAGGCCGGTTTTTGCGACTATGATGATTTTAGCGCTTATAGTCTTAGGCTTATTTTCCTATCTAAAATTAAATGTCGATTTATATCCCAACGTAGATATTCCGTATGTAATAATAACAACAGTACTTCCCGGCGCTGGTCCTGAACAAATTGAGACTGATGTTACAAAGAAAATAGAAGATGCGAGTAAATCCGATTGAAGGAGTTGACTGGATTCAATCCTATTCACGAGAAGGAGTTTCAATAGTTGTTATTGCATTCAAATTAGAAATTGACGGAAAAGTTGCTGCACAGGATGTACGCGAAAAACTTGCCGCAATTAAAAGTAATTTACCTCAGGATATAGAAGAACCGATTATACAACGATATGATCCTGCAAGCTTGCCTATTATGTCGCTTTCTGTTTCAGGAGAAAGATCCGTTAAGGATGTTACAACCTTCACTAAAAATGTTGTTAAAAAGAGATTGGAAAATATTCCCGGAGTTGGCTCTGTAGACCTTGTAGGAGGAGCGGAAAGAGAAATCGAAATTGCTGTTGATGCATCAAAGCTAAAAGCTTACCAATTATCTATCCAGGATGTAATTCAAAATGTAGGTGCCTCTAATATTGAAATCCCCGGTGGAAATTTAATTGACGGCAGAAGGCAGGTTCTTTTAAGAACTATGGGCAAATACCAGAATGTTGATGATTTTAATAATGTTATCGTAGCAAACCCAAAGGGAAAAGTTGTTCATTTAAATCAGATTGCATCTATCACCGATGGAGTAAAAGAACAAACAAGCTTAACACGTGTTAATGGTTATTCAGCTGTGGGACTAAATATAATTAAACAATCCGGAAGCAATACTGTAAAAGTTGCCGAGGAAGTACAAAAACAGTTGGCAAAACTTCAGAGTCAACTTCCGCCGGATATCAAAATAAATTTAGCAAAAGATAACAGTGTCTTTATTAAAGATTCAATTAACGATGTTTTATTTGATATTTTATATGGCGGATTGCTTGCCGTTATTGTAGTTTATCTTTTCCTTGCTAACTTCAGAGCTACTGTAATAAGTGCCCTAGCTTTGCCTTCTTCCATAATTGCAAGTTTTATAGTGATGTATGCCTTAAACTTTACTTTAAATATGATGTCACTTCTTGCATTATCACTTGCCGTGGGACTTCTGATTGATGATGCGATAGTTGTAATAGAAAATATTTATAGGCATATGCATCAAGGAGAAACTCCGCTTGAAGCTGCAAAATCAGCATCCGAAGAAATAGGACTAGCGGTAATGGCAACTACATTTACGGTTGTAGCAGTATTTGTTCCTGTCGCATTTATGCCCGGGATTGTCGGCAGATTCTTTTACCAGTTTGGTATTACCATTTCGGTTGCAGTTCTAGTTTCTTTATTTGTTGCTTTTACTCTAACTCCAATGCTTTCATCTAAATGGTTAAGAAGAGAAGACGAAGCATTATCTAAGAAAGGAAATATTCTACAAAGGATTTTATACTATTTCAATCACTTTTTTGAAATATTAAGTTCAAAATATAAATCGGCATTAAACTGGTCGTTAAAGCATAGGAAAACTGTAATTTTCGGATCCGTTGTTGTATTCATATTTAGTTTAATGTTGATGGGAGCATTGGGAAATCAATTTTTTCCCGAATCAGATCAAAATGAATTTAACATAACAATAAATGCCGCACCAGGCAGTTCTTTAGAACAAACTAGTAATATATGTTCTCAAATCGAAAAAACATTAAAAACTTATCCGGAAGTAACTACGATTCTAACGACAATTGGAGCTGGGAATGATCCGGTAACTAAAGCAAATATTTTGGTTAAGCTGGTTAATAAAAAAGAACGCTCTAAAAGTGATAAAGTTATAATGAATGAATTAAGAACTCAATTGAAATACCTGCCTGGCGCAAATTTAGGTTTTGGAGTTCAAGGCGGTCCTGGCGGTGGTGGTAAACCAGTTACTTTAAGTGTTAGAGGAGATGATTTAGACAAAGTCAAACAGTATGCAGAAAAAGTCGAAGCGATAGTTAGATCAACACCCGGAGCAGTTGATATTGAAAATAGTCTTGAAACATCTAAACCGGAAATTCGATTGTTAATAGACAGAGAAAAAGCTTCTGATCTGGGAGTAAACCCGCTGTTAATTGCTTCTTCCGTTAGATCAATGGTTGATGGTTATGTTGCTACACAATATCAGGAAGGTGATGAACAGTTTGATGTGCGAGTTCGATTAAACAAAAATAATCGTAAAAATATTACGGATATTTCGGATTTAATGTTAAAAAGTACAAAAAAAGCTTCAGATGGAAGCGCAATCATCATTCCGGTTATTGATGTAGCAAAAATATCAGAAGGTGTCGGCCCTTCTCAGGTTAACAGATACGCCAGGCAAAAGGAAATTAGAATTGACGCAAATCTTTCCGGGGAACTTCTCGGAAATGTTTTAGCAGCAATTCAAAAGGAAACTGCTAAAATAAATTTTGAGCCGGGATATTCTGTAAGTGTAGTTGGTGAAGGTCAGATGCAAGAAGAATCTTTCAACAATATTCTTCTTTCGTTAATGCTTGCAATTGTATTTGTTTATATAGTATTAGCTGCGCAGTTTGATAGTTTTGTTCACCCATTTTCTATAATGCTGGCGCTGCCTATGGCAATAATAGGAGCAGTAATAATGCTTCTTATTTTCGGAAGTTCTCTATCAGTAATTTCATTTATCGGTATTATTATGTTAATGGGACTTGTAACAAAGAATGGAATCCTTTTGGTGGATTACACCAATGTACTAAGAGGTCGCGGCTTATCTAGATTTGATGCTTTATTGCTGGCGGGACCTACCAGGCTTCGTCCAATTCTCATGACTACTTTTGCAATGATTTTTGGTATGATGCCGGTTGCATTTGCATTAGGTGAAGGAGCAGAGTTCAGAGCTCCCATGGGACAAGCAGTAATAGGAGGATTAATAACCTCCACATTTTTAACTCTATTTGTTGTTCCGGTTGTTTACACAATTTTGGATGATTTATCATCAATGAAATTATTTGCTTACATTAAAAAATTGTTTCCCAATAGAAAAAATAATAATATTATACCGGATTTAGATTACCAAAAATCTGCAAGTACAAAAAATAAATAAACGGTGTTTTTATGAAAATTGTTTTTATTGTCTATCATGATATACTGGAAGATAGGGTAACAAATCTTTTAAATTCACTTAAAATTGATTATTATACTGAATGGGAGAACGTAAAAGGAAAGGGCCATTCCTCAGATGCACATTTAGGAAATAGAACTTTCCCAGGATACAATACTGTTAGAATGATTGCCTTCCAAACAGAAGATTTACTGAATGAGTTTATTCGAGGTGTTGAAGAGTTAAATAAATTAGTGCAAAGAGAAGATGATAATATTAGACTTTTCCAGATACCCCTTGAGAGAATAATCTAATTTATTTATCGTTCAAAAAGTAGAAATTAATCAGTTGTTCGAAATGGATTTCATAACTAGTGAACCGTTAAAACAGTTGAATTATGCAGAGTAATTTTTATTAACACCGGGCTTAATCCCGGTGTTAATAGTTTAAGAGTTCACTTTGTAATCGTTTCAACGGTTTTAATTTTATTTTCGAACAACGGGTTATTTAAAATAATTCGTTATTAAATTCATTAGGTAATGTGAGAACTCTAATACTTCTTATATTTTATAACTTTTATCTTAGTATTTATTCAGTGTAATTATTTTAAACTTATTCTTTTTTTAAATCAGTAATTTTCTGACAAAATTGTAACAATATGTATGATAAAATTTACAATTTCATTTTTATAATAAAATCACTATTATTACAACTAATTAAAGACTAAATATTAGATTAGGCATAGTTGACTATACCATATAAATTTATGCTATTTATGGACTTCTTAACAAGTAATTCTTACTGTATTATCATGTAATAATTACTTGATTTTATTAGCTCCAAGATAAATAACAACCAATTTTATATTAAAATAATCATTTAAAATGGTATAAAAATTGTGCTTTTTAAAAACACATTATCTTTTGAATAATTTTTATTATAAGTTCTAGATTATATGGATTTCAAAAAACAATATTGGGATGATATATTTTCTGTTAAAATCAATCTTAAGAGAGCTACATTCCTTGAAGCTGAAAATCTAAAAGAAGTTCTTAACTGGGAAGGTGAACAACAGTTTAAAAAATTGATAATAGATTTATCTGAATGCATATATATCGACCCGGTATTTTTGGGAGTTTTAATTTCTTCTTTAAAGAAACTGGCTGGTTTAGGGGGTAATTTAAAAATAGTGCTCCCGGAAGTCGGTTTTAACTTAGAAAATAATGTGGTTAAAGCTTTGCGAATTTTTGATACTTATAATTCTCATCAAGAAGCCATTGATAGTTATAAGAAAGTATTTGTAACTCCAATTAATCAAAATAAAATTGTTGAAGATGTTCCTAAATCTAAAGTTTTATTTAGTATTTAACCCTCGCCTTAATTTATCACATCAAAATTTAATCAGTTCAAAAAAGATAGATAAAGCATTTATTAAGTATAACTGGTAATCTATTGTAATATAAATAGATAAGCCTTATCACTTAATCCCATATTATGAGATTGCATCAAAACTACAATTATGTTATTCTGAGCTCGAATGCATAACTCAATCTTGATTTAATCTCTATATATAAGGGTAACCGAAAATTTAGTTTCCTGGCCAATGCCGAAATGACATTTCTGAGATAGCAAAAGTATATTTAATTTTAATACCTAATAATATTTAAAAATTCTAATTGTGTATTTTTCATTTCCCTTATAGCTCTGATTTTGAAATTTGTTTGACAGACTCACTTTGATATCCTATAAGAAATCAAACTATAATCTAAAACATATTCTTATGTGATTATTTAGTCGTATTCTTTGAATTATCAGCTATCCATCTTTATATTTACAACTATACTTTTCAAATAAATAAAAAGCTTAGGATTATGAAGACAAATATTATTTTACAGACTGATTTCCCAAATCTCAAATTAATAAAAAGGGGTAAAGTTAGAGATATTTATGATGTAGGTGAGCATTATTTAATAGTATCAACTGATAGACTCTCAGCCTTTGATGTAATCATGTCGCAAGGAATTCCTTATAAAGGTCAGGTGCTGACTAAAATATCTGAATTCTGGTTTAAATATTCAAAAAAAATAATAGACAATCATTTAATCAGCACAGACATGAAAGATTTTCCATCCGAGTGTTCAGAATATACCGAATATCTTCAAGGAAGGTCGATGCTTGTAAAAAAAGCTGAAGTAATTCCAATAGAATGTATAGTTCGTGGGTACATTTCAGGTTCGGGTTGGAATGATTATAAAAGAACCGGGAAAATTTCAGGAATCAATCTACCAAAAGGACTAGTTGAATCAGAACAACTTTCCGAGCCAGTATTTACACCTTCAACAAAAGCTGAAATTGGTTTACATGATGAAAATATTTCTTTAAGCGATGCTGAAAAAATAACTGATGCTGAAACTGTTAGTAAAATAAGTAAATCCACAATCGAAATTTATAAATCAGCTTCTGAATTTGCTTTGAGTAAAGGGATAATTATTGCTGATACAAAAATGGAATTCGGTTTTTATAATGGTAAAGTAATTCTAGTTGATGAATTATTAACACCGGATTCTTCTAGATTTTGGCCAAATGATAAATACGGAAAGGGAAGATCCCAGCAAAGTTACGATAAACAATTTGTAAGGGATTACTTGCTATCAATTAATTTTAATAAACAGCCGCCTCCGCCTCATTTACCGGAAGAAATAATTCAAAAAACGAGTGAAAAATATTTGGAAGTCCTGTTTAAGTTGACCGGAGAAAAATTAGTTTAGATGAAACCGATTCAAATTAAGGTTTTAAATAAAACGGAATTAATGATTAAATGGGACAATCAATCGGTAAATAAGATTAATTTAAGTAAGTTAAGGCGTCTTTGTCCTTGTGCTACTTGTGTTGAGTATAGAGAAAACCAAAGTGATACTTATATTCCTTTTTATACTTCGGATCAAACATTGATAAAGAATATCAGTATTGTCGGAAATTATGCAGTTGGAATTACCTGGAGAGATGGCCATAACACTGGAATTTATGAATTTTCGTATTTGGAATTTCTAGCAAAAAACTAATAATAAAATATTTAATTTATGGTTCTTCCCAATCAATTAACTGTCTTAAGAATAATATTAACGCCTTTTTTTTTAGTGCTGTTCTTATCAGCAAATCCCTTGTTGAAACAGATTTCTTTAGGCATTTACATTATTGCTGCTCTAACTGATTGGTATGACGGCTGGCTTGCTAGAAAATTTAATTATATAACAAACTGGGGAAAATTTTGGGATCCTTTAGCCGATAAAGTTTTAACATCGGCAGCTTTTATTGGTTTTGTTATTCTTAAAATAATTCCTTTATGGATGGTTTGTATCATAATTTTAAGAGATGTTGTCATCACCGGGTTGCGTGCTTATTCAGATTATAAAGGTTATTCATTTTCCACCAGTTATTACGCAAAATGGAAAACTTTTGTTCAAATGGCTTTCCTTTATTATTTGTTAATTATTTATGTGGGTGAAAATACAATTCAAATATATTCCGGGAATGAAAAAATTTTCGGTATCCTTTTGAATGAGCATTTCATTTATTTTTCGATGCTTTTTGTTACTTTAATTACTTTTCATTCTGGAGTTACATATCTTTATAAGAACCGAAAACTAATTAATAGTCTTTTTAAAAGTGAAAATTAATTTTTTTGATAAACTTTTAGGATCCGGATTTTATACCGGCTATATACCTTTTGCTTCGGGAACATTTGGAAGTTTAGCCGCATTGTTTATTTATTATATCCCGGGATTTGAAAAAACTTTTATTTTGATTCCTGCTATAATTATCTTTATTTTTTATGGTATATATGTGGGATCAAAATTTGAAAAGTTATATGGGAAAGATCCCGCTCAGTGCACTATTGATGAAGTTGTAGGAATGTGGATTACTCTGTTATTCCTACCGAAAAAAATTATTTTTTCACTAATTGCTTTTTTAATTTGGCGTGTTTTTGATATTATTAAACCATATCCCGCAAGACAGCTGGAAAGTTTGAACGGCGGGTTAGGCATTATGTCGGATGATATAGTTGCCGGTATTTATTCATTGATTGTTGTACGTTTAATTGTAACTATTTTCTTCACTTTTAAATTATTATAAAACTTATAAAAAATGAATGCTCACATTATTACGATTGGTGATGAAATATTAATAGGGCAGACTCTTAATACAAATGCCGCATTTATTGGCGAACATCTTACAAATATTCAGATTAATCTTAGAAAAAGTTCGGTGGTAGGTGATAAGGAAGAAGATGTTCTTAAAGAATTTAAAGAATGTATGAATGAAAATGACCTGGTTATAGTAACCGGCGGATTAGGACCGACACATGATGATATAACCAGGAAATGTATAGTTAAATTTTTTCATACTGAACTTATTCAGAATAAAGAAGTCCTGGAAGATATAAAAAACCTTTTATTGAAACGGGGAATAAAATTAACAAAAATTAATGAAGACCAATCTCTCGTACCTAAAATTGCAAAAATTATTAGGAATGAACTAGGAACGGCTCCTGGGATGTGGATTGAAAAAGATTCTAAAATATTTGTAGTTATGCCCGGCGTGCCGTATGAAATGTCTACGATGATGGAGTCGTATGTGATTCCTGAATTGAGCAAAAAAATAGGGAAATTAGAATTTACGGAAAAGAGACAAACTCTTTTAACTACCGGTATTCCAGAATCGCTGCTTTACGAAAAATTAGGTGATATTAATGAATTATTGAAAGATGCAAGATTAGCATTCCTTCCAAGTCAGTTTGGGGTTAAGATACGAATCACAGTGAAGGAAGAAAACAGCGAGTTAGCAAATAATAAATTGGTTGAGATTGAACAGAAAATTAGAAATAAAATCGGGAGATATATTTATTCAAAGAAAGATGAAACTTTAGAACAAGTTGTTGCGAGACTTCTAGGGGAGAGAGGGTTAACATTAGCAATTGCAGAATCGTGTACAGGAGGACATATTTCAAATTTGCTTACTAATATAAGCGGAAGCAGTAAATATTTTGATCGTGGCATTATTTCATACAGTAATGCTTCTAAAGTAGAAATATTAAGAGTTAATGAAGATACAATTACTGAATATGGTTCTGTAAGCCTGGAAGTGTCACGTCAAATGGCGGAGGGCGTAAAATCAACAAGCGGAACGGATTTAGGTTTAGCAGTAACAGGTATTATGGGTCCGACCGGGGCAGGTACAGATAAGCCTGTTGGTTTGGTTTTTATAGGTTTGTGTGATGATAAAGTTTGTACTGCTAAAAAATTTAATTTTGGTGATGATAGGAGTCTTAATAAACAAAGAACAGCGCAGGCCGCTTTGGATATGTTAAGGAGATATTTATTAGGTATTCCATTTGATGAATAGACTTTTTGTAGCGTTAAAAATTCCTGAAGATATAAGAGAAACTATTATAAAAATAAGAAATGATGCAGTTCCCAATCCGCAGAAACATAAATGGGAAGATAAGAACAAAATTCATCTGACATTAAAGTTTATTGGCGAAGTGAAGGATGAATTAATTCAGCCAATAGTAAAGCGCATTCTTTTTATTGAAGAATATAAAAAAATTAACTGCAAACTAAGCAAGTTTGGCTTCTTTTATAGAAATGGTAAACCAAGTATTCTGTGGTTGGGTTTAAATATTAATTCTGAGATTTATAATTTAGTTGAGAAATTGAATAAGGAACTAGAATCGTTTTCTATACCCATAGAGTACAAGAGATTTAAACCTCATTTAACTATAAAAAGACTCAAGGGGAATGAAGATAAAGAATTCGTCAACAATTTTGAAAACGTAAATGTGCCTGAAATAAATTTTACTGCTAATGAAGTTTCGCTTATAAAAAGCGAATTGTTACCTGCAGGTTCAGAGTATAAAGAATTAAAAAATTACAACTTAAAATGATTTGGAGGTAAAATGAGTTCCGATAGAGAACAAAAACTAAAAATTATTGAAGATGCTATATCCAGCATTGAAAAAACTTATGGTAAAGGCTCCATTATGAAATTGGGAGATGGGGTTATAAACGATGTTGAAGCAATTCCAACAGGAGCTCTTTCTTTGGACCATGCCCTAGGTATTGGCGGTGTTCCAAGAGGAAGAGTGACAGAAATTTACGGACCTGAATCGAGCGGAAAAACTACTTTATGTCTTCATATAATTGCAGAAGCTCAAAAAACCGGAGGCTTGGCGGCTTTTATAGACGCAGAGCATGCGTTGGATGTGAATTATGCTAAACGGCTAGGTGTTGACACTGCTAATCTTCTTTTGTCTCAGCCAGATTTTGGCGAACAAGCATTAGAAATTACCGATACACTGGTTAGAAGCAATGCTTTAGATATTATTGTCATCGACTCAGTTGCGGCACTTGTTCCGAGATCTGAGATAGAGGGTGAAATGGGAGATGCAACTATGGCAGTTCAGGCCAGGTTAATGTCTCAAGCTTTAAGAAAATTAACCGGAGCAATTTCTAAATCCAAAACTTCAGTGATTTTTATAAACCAGTTGAGGAGTAAAATCGGAGTAATGTTTGGAAATCCCGAAACTACAACCGGCGGTAATGCCTTAAAGTTTTATGCGTCTGTTCGTTTAGATATTAGAAGAATAGCTGCAATAAAGGATGGTACTGATGTTATTGGAAACAGAACAAGAGTTAAAATAGTAAAAAGTAAAGTTGCGCCGCCTTTCAAAGAAGTTGAATTCGATATACTCTATAATGAAGGAATTAGTAAAACCGGAGATTTATTGGACTTAGCGGTTAATTTCGGCATAATTAAAAAAAGCGGTGCTTGGTTTACTTACAATGAAGAAAGATATCAGGGTAGAGAACAATTCAGACAAAAAATGATTGAAATACCGGAGTTATACAAAAGTTTAGAAAAGGATGTAAAACAAAAATTAGGTTTTATAAAAGAAGAAAAACCTGCCGCCGAAGAAAAACCATCCGGTAAAGAGAAAAAAAGCGGAAAATAATTTTTCATTTTATAAGTTATGAAAATAGAAAGAGTTCTAAAAAAAGATGAAAAAAGTGTTACTCTATTTCTTGATAATGACGAAAAACTCTTTTTAGCTTTCGAGGTATTCATTAAAAGCGGCTTAAGGAAAAATGACGAAATTTCCGAAAGCCGTTTTTCATCTTTAATAGAAGAAAATCAAACTTACCACTTAAAACAAAAAGCATTCAGACTTCTTGGAAGAAGACAACATTCAGCTTTCGAATTAAAATTAAAATTAAGGCAAAAAGGATACAGAGACGATTTAATTAGCAGTGTTGTTAATCAATTATTAGAATCAAATTATGTAAATGATTATGATTTTGCAAAATCTTTTACAGAAGAAAATATTAAAAATAAATTGTGGGGGCAGCGAAAAATTGAAGCTGAACTTATTAAAAAAGGTGTGAATAAAGAAATAATAAGTCAGATAATAAGTGAAAATTTTTCAGATGGAAATCAATTAGAAAAAGCGATTGTACTTGGTAAGAAAAAATATAAGTCACTAGTTGATAGAAATACAGATAAAGATAAAATTCAGACTAAATTATATTCCTTCTTATTCTCAAAGGGATATGGATATGATATTATTAAAAGAACGATCGATTCAATTATTGAGCAATGTTAATTTAATTTTTTTTCTTTAATTTAGTTTCAAGAGATAATATCATTGAAGAAATTGAGGGGACACCAATATTTGCAGAGGCATCTTTAAGATTAAACCATTTCCTCTTTCTTTTATCCCTTTCCGGGTATTCATCCAATATTTTAATCACTTCCATAGCAAATACTATTACGTGGCAAACTCCAATTGATTTTTGATTTATGAAGGAACCAAGTTCGATTGTTTCGTTAGCACCAAGAATCCCAGCCTCTTCAAATGCCTCTTTCTTTGCGGATTCAAAAGCACTTAAATTGAATTCAATATAGCCTTTGGGGATAATCCATTTCTTCTTTTTCATGGAGGTAATCAGAAGGATTTCAAGTTCGCTGTTTGTCCAGCGATAAGGGATAACTCCGGATTGGTTGAAATTAAATTCTAATTTCAAAAAGAATCCTAAATTTTATTACTTGTTAAATTATTGTTGAATCTCTTTTCAGCTTTTAATATTTGCATGACTACTTCATTAACGGTGACAGGCATTTTTTTATTATCTAAATCTACCACAACCAAATAGCCTTTTAAATTTCCCGTTGAATTAAACGCATCCGCTAAAGCTTGCTGGTCACTCAGCAATCTGTCACCGTTATCTTCAGACCAAATTTCTTTAGTGCAGAGACATCCAAGTGTGGGAGAAATTGGATAGAAGCTTTTTCCTTTAAAAAAAGATGGGTCAATTGTAGTTCCGTGTGCAATTATTTCAGTTCTGCCTGCTTTACCCGCGTAATAAGTGCCGTATATCGGGAAATAATTTTGCCAGGAAGTCGGTAAAAGATTTTTATAGCTTTGCAAATTCCAGGAAGTATCTGCAGAATTAGTAGAATGATTAAATAAAATTTTTGTTGTCTCAAATGGCATAATTAATTGTATGTTAGTTGTCCTTCCGATAGATTCATCTTTAGATACGTCTACGCCTTGAATGGAAAAAATTCCTTGAGGAGTATTACCGTTTGTAATATAATCGGGCAAGTTAGTTCTTGCTCTTGCCAATTGAGGAACGTTAAAAATAGTACCATCGTTGTTTCTAACAAATTTACCATCGGGTTTCCTGACTAAAACTATGCCGGTAAAGTCCCTATCGACCCGTTGAAGGCTGAAAATTACTGTGTTCCCTTCACCAAAATCTGCAGATAATAAATCAACTAGAGGCGGCCTTTCCTCAACTAATTTTGGCATTGGTTTTTCCAAATAATTGCTCAGAGAAAAAAGAATTGGATTATCATTATAATCTGGAAATTTATTTTCCATAAGTGCCCGGTAATATTCATTATCATTAGCATTTTTGTTTAATAAATAATTAATACCGATTGCAAATATTTTCGGGTTCGTTGTATTATGGACAATATTTAATACTTCTTTTAAAAATTCTTGAGGGTATAAAACATAAACGGCTTCCAGCAATGATCGTTGAAACGCTGGGCTTCTCTGATCAAAATTAATTAAAGCAAATCTAAATTTAGAAATATATGCATGATTTGAATCGTCAACTAATTCCATAGCATTAAGTGCATCATTCCAATATTTTTCGGTTGAATCATTTAGAGGCTTGGAAAGATTTTTTTGAATTGTATTTTCGTAGAGATTTGATTTGAACTTTTCCCTTGCTGATTTTGTTGTTAATGTATCTGTAAGTACTGGTAAATTCTTGTTGTTTCTATTTTGCAATGAGCATGAAGTAAAAATTAGTGCAAGCAATAAAATTGGATATAATTTTATTGTAAAATCACCCATATAATGTCCTCATTTTTGTGACACTTCAACACCAAACTCAAATATTGATTTTTCACCTGGTAAAATTTTAATTTTGTCCTTTAATTCGTCTCTATTAAATGCATTTGTAATAAATTGCATTGGCTCAAGTGCAATTGAATTTCTTTTCCTCGTCATTAAAGTATCTCCTGAATAAGCCAAGGTAACGCCGCCTTTTTGAAACATTGTTATTTGCATTCCGTTCTCAGGATCAAATATTGAGGATTTGAAATTGCCTTCTGTATATGGCTTTAACTTTGAAAAACAATTGTCTAATACTCTGTTGTTTATAGCACGTTTGTCTATTGCCAGGCTGCTTCTGAAATCTAGATTAGGGAATTTATCTATTTCTGCATAGGCTTTTTTACCGGATAACGGAATCAAACTACTATCAATTTGAATTAATTCTTCTGCATCAATTGTTAAAATTAAATGTTCAATTCCTTTTTCGGAAGTTTTTAAGTAAGGATGCCAACCAGTACCAAACGGGGCAGCATCTATACCAACATTATCGGCTATAACTTGAACTGTAACCTTTAAATCTTCTAATTTATATTTTACAGAAATGTCTAAAGCAAATGGAAACCCATTAAAAACATTGGGTCTGATTTTTTTTGTAGTCAGCATTACTTCTGCAAATGAATTTGTAACATTAACTTCACTTACTTCAAATTTCTCAAATGACGTAAACCCGTGAATTACTTCTGTTTTTGGCGGAATCGGATCGATTTGATATAATTTATCTTGGAAAAAATATTTGCCGTCAGGTATCCGGTTTGCAAAAGGCGCCATTATCCAACATCGAGCCCCTTTAGTTTGTTCAAATTCTTCAGGTGTGGCAAAACCATCAAAGATATCGAAATGATTTCCATTTATTGGAATTAAAAACTTTAATATTGTAGCACCTTGTAAGCATATTTCGAGAGAAGTTCCTTTAACCGTATCCGATAGTTTTATACTATCATATTTACCGAACTTATTTTGCGTAAAGTTATATCTATTCATGTCTTTTTATATAAATATAATCATCCATTTGATTTAAAATTAATATCGCTTTTAAGGATATTTTTGATTTTTACCGGTTCAAAAATACAAAATAATAAATTATACTTTTCAATATCTTCAACAAAAACTTTAATAAATATTTTAAGACTATTGTCTGGATTCTTGAATGCTTCTTACAAGTTTAGTTACGATTCTCCTCGGCAAAAATTTTACTCCGAACGACATAACTTTATTTTGTATCCCTGGTATTACCAAAGTTCTTCCCGCTTTCATCCCTTTATATCCTTCATAAGCCACAAAAGCAGCATCCATAATTTGTCTTCCATTAATTAATTTTGATTCCTCCATATCCGCTCTTTCTTGAAAATTAGTTCTTGTAGGGCCGGGGCAAAGAGTAGTTACAATTATCCCTTTATTTCCAAGTTCATTTGATAGTGCTTCGGAAAAATGTAAAACATACGCTTTAGATGCATAATATACTGCCATTAAAGGACCGGGCTGAAATGCTGCTGTTGATGCAACATTTAAAATCTTACCACCTCCTAATTTTATCATTTCCCTTCCATAGAGATATGTTAAATATGTTAGTGAAAGTACATTTACCTGAAGCATATTTATTTCGTTCTCAATTTTCGAATCAAAAAATTCACCGAAACTTCCATATCCGGCATTGTTAATAAGAACAGATATATTTAACTCTTGCTCCTTTGTTTCTTTGAAAATTTCCAGAGGAGAATTGGGGAAAGATAGATCTTTTACTATTACTTTTGCAAAAATATTATATTTCTCTTCTAATTCAGTTGATAATTTTTTAAGTTTTTCTTCGTTTCGTGCTATTAATACCAGGTTATATCCATCCTGTGCTAACAATCTTGAAAATTCGTTACCTATTCCGGTGGAAGCACCGGTTACCAATGCTGTTTTATTAATTCGATTCATAGTTTCCTAATTGAATAATTAAAAAAATTACCGTTAAGAATGTTATAGATGAGCCAATGCAAAACTTATGAAAATTTAATTAAGTTTTAAATTTTTCATTCAAACATAATCTAATATTGATATAACTTAATGAATAATCAATAAAATTTAAACTCCGTTAAATATTAAATTCAGTTTAAGTCTATCAGCACTTTATAGTTAATGGATTTTTATCTTATCTTTAACATGAAAATTTTAAGAGTGTTCAAAAGGATACAATTTTAATCTTGGTTTTAAAATCAAAATCTATAATCAATGAATATAAGGCAAAACTTCGATCTAAAAAGATTAAATACATTCGGAATCAATGTTAAAGCAAAAAATTTTTTAGAAATTGATGATGAAGAAGATTTAAAAGACATATTTGCTTCGAGAAAATTTATTAATCAATCCAAATTTATTTTAGGTGGCGGCAGCAATATATTGCTTACAAAAGACATTGAGGATCTTACAATAAAGATTTCAATCCCGGGTATTGAAGTTGTTGATGAGGATGAATTTTCAGTTATTATCGAAGTTGGAAGCGGTGTCGTATGGCAAAATTTAGTTGAATATTGTGTTGCAAAAAATTATGGCGGGATTGAGAACCTTTCATTAATCCCCGGTACTGTTGGTGCGGCTCCTATACAAAATATTGGCGCTTACGGACAGGAAATAAAAGATGCACTGCATAGCTTGAAAGGTATTTTTATTGCCGATGGAGAAGAGAGGACGTTTACAAACAAAGAATGTGAATTTGGCTATCGTAACAGCATCTTCAAACAAAAGCTAAAAAATAAATTTGTAATCAGTGCAGTTAGATTTAAACTAAGTAAGAAGCCGGAAATCAATTTAAGCTATGGCAACCTGCGAGATGAAATTGACAAATTAAATTTGGATGATGTTACAATAAGTGATGTCAGCAGAGTTGTATGTTCAATTAGAAAAAGTAAATTACCAGATCCACAAATATTAGGGAATGCCGGTAGTTTCTTTAAAAATCCTGAAGTTTCTTTTAATATTTTTAATGAAATGAAAAAGGAGTTCCCCGATATTGTCGGATACGAAATGAGTAATGGAGTAAAATTGGCTGCAGGTTGGTTAATAGATAAATGCGGGTGGAAAGGTAAAAGAATAGGAAACACTGGAATTCACGAAAAGCAGGCCTTAGTTTTAATTAATTTTGGAAATGCAACAGGCATTGAAATATTAAATCTATCTAAGGAAGTCAAGAAGTCAGTAAAAGAAAAATTTAGGGTGGATTTAGAATATGAAGTCAATATTTATTAAAAGTGATCTGTAATAAAAAGTTAACGTTTCTTTCATCAAATTAATTTGTTCCTATTGAAATTAGATTAGCGGATAACTAAGTTTTAAATAAATTACAAGATAGTTTAGATATACCAGCCACAAGCGGATCAATCTAAATAATTGGAGTTAAAATGAAGAATCCAAAAGATGAAACTAAAACTCTTTCTGCCTATGAAAAAGCTGCTGCGGAAGGAATTGATCCCCGATGCATTCCTCAAAAATTGACCGGACCGGTACCGGAAGGAGATAAAATATCTTATCCTAATTATCCGGATTCTGATCATGAAATATGGAAATTTTTATTCGAAAGACAAATGAAATATTTGCCGGGAAGAGCCTGTGATGAATATCTTGAAGGTACAAAAAAATTAAATTTTACACCCGACAGAATACCTTCCTTAAAAGACTTAAGTAATGTTTTTTATAATACAACTGGATGGAAAATAGCGCGTGTTCCGGGACTAATAGATGTCGATGATTTCTTCGCTCTGCTTAAAAGAAAAATATTTCCATCAACAGATTATATAAGAGGGAAGGATGAATTAGATTATACACCAGCTCCGGATTTATTTCACGATATGTTTGGTCACATGCCTCTTTTAACAGATCCTAATTTCGCGTCCTTTTATCAAAAATTTGGCGAAGCAGCTTTGCATGCTAAAGGTAATGATCGAAAAGAATTGGAAACCTTTCACTGGTTTACTGTTGAATTCGGTTTAATAAAAAAAACGGATGGGATTAGAATTTATGGCGCGGGAATAATTTCATCACTCGGAGAAGTTCAGCATGCTTTGGCAGACGAAGTTAAAGTAGTTGATTTTAATCCGGAAAAAATGGTTCAGCAGCAATATGATGTTTGGCATTTGCAGCCGACTTTATTTGCAATTGAATCCTTTGAACATTTAAAAAATGGTTTTAAAGATTGGACGAAGAAAAAAGGCCTTCTATAATTTATAAAATTGTCTTTCCTTTTTTTCATTGTTGTGTGTTATACGTAATATGTTTAAGTGCCAAACTTGAAAGTATTTTATTATTTGTATAATTTTAATAAAATATTATAAATAATTGACTTACAGTGTTGAGAACAATTATTTTCTTAATTATTTATAAATGAATTAAAATAACGGAAATTATGGTTAAAAGATTATCTCCGATCCAAGTTAAAAATATTTTAGAATCGGAAGCACAAATTAAATTGATAGATGTAAGGGAAAGCTGGGAATATCAAATAGCTAAACTGGAAAATGCCCAATTGGCGCCATTAGGAGAATTTGTTGATTTTTCAAGGCAATTGAATCCTGAAGATAAAATTGTTATATATTGCCATCATGGTGTTCGAAGTTTTAATGCATGCAGTTATTTATCAGAGAATGGTTTTAAGGAAGTTATAAATTTAGAAGGGGGAATTGATGCCTGGTCTCGTGAAATTGATAATTCAATCCCCGTTTATTAAAATAATAAATTTAAAAATTAATTTGGAGATAGAATGTTAGAACTAGGGAAAAAAGCACCTAATTTTAAATTAAAAGATCAAAATGGGAAAGTCATATCTTTAAGTGATTATAAAGGAAAAAATGTTGTACTTTATTTTTATCCAAAAGATAATACATCAGGCTGTACAACTGAGGCATGTAATTTCAGAGACGAGCTCCCTAAATTCGGAAACTTAAATGCAGTAATCCTAGGAGTTAGCCCGGATTCAGTTGAGTCTCATAAAAAATTTGCGGATAAATATAAATTGCCTTTTACATTGTTAAGTGATGAAAAAAAAGAAGTTCTTGAGAAATACGAAGTATGGAAAGAAAAAAGTATGTACGGCAAAAAATATATGGGTGTAGTGAGAACTACTTACATTATAGACGGTGAAGGTAAAATAAAAAAAATATTTTCAAAAGTGAAGGTACCTGATCATAATAAGGAAGTAATGGAAGCTCTGATAAGTTAATTCTAAAAGGGTTAAAATGATTTATGTAACAAGGCGGGAAATTTTTAGTGCAGCGCACAGACTGTTCAATCCAATATTTTCCGATGAGGAAAATGAAAGAATATTTGGTAAGTGCAGTAATCCTAATTGGCACGGACATAATTATACACTTGAAGTAGTAGTGGCAGGTGAAATAGATCCTGAAACCGGTTACGTAATTGATTTGAAATTATTAAAAGAAATAATAATTGAAAATATAATTAAGAAAGTAGATCATAAAAATCTTAATACCGAAACGGATTTTATGAAGGGTGTAATTCCAACAGCTGAAAATATTGCCGTATCGATTTGGAAACAATTAGTTAATAAAATCCCAAGCGGCAAATTATACGCAATAAAAATATACGAAACGGAAAATAATTTTTTTGAATATAAAGGAGAGTGACATTGGATCTAAAAATTATGGAAAAAATAGTAACGGACGTTCTGAAGCAGGTTGGTGAAGATCCGAATAGGGAAGGATTAAAAGATACGCCAAAAAGAGTTGCTAAAGCTTATGAATTTTTGACCTCCGGATATAATAAGAAAATAGAAGAAGTTTTAAACGATGCAATCTTTACGGAAAAATACGATGAAATGGTTCTAGTTAAAAATATAGACTTTTATAGTTTATGTGAACATCATATGCTTCCGTTTTTCGGGAAAGTACATGTCGCATATATACCTTCTGGAAAAATAATCGGGTTAAGCAAAATTCCTAGAATAGTTGAAGTGTTCGCAAGAAGGCTTCAAGTTCAAGAACGTATGACACAGCAGATTGCAGATACTATAAATAAATATATTCAGCCGGCAGGCGTTGCCGTAGTTTCCGAAGCTTATCATATGTGTATGATGATGCGCGGCGTTGAAAAACAAAATTCATCGGCAACAGCCAGTGCTGTACATGGTATATTTCAGGATGACGCAAGAACTAGAACAGAATTCTTAAATCTAATTTCCACAAAAACTTTATGATTAAAACTCAGAAATCCGGTGTATGGATAACAGGTGCAAGTTCTGGAATAGGAAAGGCAGCTGCTTTAGAATTTGCTAGAGTTGGAGCACATGTGTTTGTCTCTGCAAGAAGAATTACCCAATTACAAAGACTAAATTCCGAGTTGAAAAGTGAAAAATTAGATGTTGAAATATATCCGTGTAATGTTGCGTCTTCGGCAAATGTTGACCAAACTGTAAAAAAAATTACGTCGGCGCATCCATTAAATTGTTTGATTAATAATGCCGGTATAACTTCATTTAAAACAGCCGAATCAAATTCAATCCAGGAAATAAATGATATTATTAACACCAATTTGTTAGGCTCAATTTATGCGATAAAGTATGTTCTTCCTCATATGATTGAAGAAGGAGGAGGAACGATAATTAATATCTTATCAGTTGTTACAAAAAAGGTTTTTACAAACAGTAGCATTTATGCGGCGTCAAAGAATGGCCTGCTGGGCTTTACTGATTCGCTTAGGGAAGAGGTTAGAAAATATAATATAAAAATCATTAATGTAATTCCTGGGGCTACGGAAACACCGATGTGGTCTTCAGACATAAGAAAAGAAAACTCCGGTAAAATGATGAGCAGCGAAGACATTGCGAGATTATTAGTCTGGCTTTATTTACAAAAGGGAAATATGGTAACTGAAGAAGTATTAATAAGACCGATAACTGGAGATTTATAATGACAAAAGTTAATGAAATATCGATAGTAACAGGAGGAAATAGAGGCATTGGGAAAAGTATTGCTTTAAGGCTGGCGAAGGAAAATCATGATGTTATTGTTTTTGGCCGCGATGAAGAGTCTCTCAAAAAAACTTCAAATGAAATAAAAGATATTGGTGTTAAATGTGAATATTATATCGGGGATGTTGCTGATGAAGTATTTGTTAATAATTCCATGAAAAAAATCATTGAAAAGTATGGAAAGATTGATAATTTAATTAATAATGCAGGGACAAGCGTTTTTAAAAAAGTAGTAGATGCATCTCTTGACGAATTTAAAAAACAGGTTAATGCAAACCTTTACGGAATATTCAATTTCTCTAAGGCTGTTTTGCCCAAAATGATTGAGAGGAAAAGTGGAGCAATAATTAATATTGTATCTCTGGCGGGAAAAAATTCATTTGTCGGCGGTACTATGTATTCAGCATCCAAACATGCTGCTTTGGGGTTTACAAAATCATTAATGTTAGAAGTTCGTGAATATAATATACGTGTGGCGGCAATATGTCCAGGTTCTGTTGATACCGAATTTTTCAATGGCTCATCAATGAATCCTAATCGGGATAAAATTTTAAAGCCCGAAGATATCGCTGAAACTGTTATCTCAATATTAAAGCTTCCGGCAAGAGCTTTAATCAGCGAAATAGATATACGTCCAACAAATCCAAAATAGTGCTTATAACGAAGTTCCGACTTTTATTCTTAAATTAAAATACAAAGAAACTACACCGAAGCTGCCTGTATCTCTTTTTGATAATATTAAAGATGGGCCGATTGCCAGGGCACTAAATGCCCAGTCATCAAAAATTCTTTGTACTAAAACATTTATAACGTATTGTGGCTGACGTACATCGCTATGAACCATCCCATCAAAACTAAAATCGAATGTATTACCTGAAAGTGAAAGTTCACGTCCTGTAAAACCAACATGCACTTCATTTAAATAATTTGCCACATAAAATTTAGCGCGAGTTGAACCTAAAATTCTGATTGGATATCTGAGTTCCCAGTTAAAGTATGAACCGTCAATAAGTTTTGGAACCATTCCCAATGTATCAACACCAGAAATCATCCTTAATTGACTTGGAGTAAAACTTTCTGTCGATTTCAAGTAACTGAATTCGAAAAAATTACCAAAAGGTACAACATAGCCAAACTGATATCCGCTCGTTGCATATAGATTGTTTTGATTATTTTCTTTTTTGTATTGAGTTAGCGCATCAACATTTTGGTAAACACCACCGTAAAAACCTAGTAAATGAACTCCGGCTTGAACAAAATTTGTTTCAAAAGGACCTGAATAAGGTGTTCCAATACCAAACGATAATCCTAAATCACTTCTTATTGGAATACCAAAAGGCTCTCCACCGAATAATTGCAGGAAAGGATTAATATAACCTAAGGTTGACGAAATTTGATAAAGGGAAGGTGGAGATACAAATTTCCCTAAATTTAATTTGGTTAGAACGCGTGTGAATACACTTCCATAATTAATATTCTCTTCAAGGTTTACTTTGAAAGGATAAGTAATAACTTTTGCTCTAGTCTCAGGCTTTAGTGCTAAAAAAGGATATAAAACACCTTTTACAGAAATTGTTTGATTATTTGGATCTCGTAAATCAACTATAATTTCAGCCTTTGGATCGGGCGGTTCAATAAATAGTTCAGATTGTATTTTAATAAACAAACTGTCATCTAGAGGTTCCATTTGGTAGTAAACTATTTTTTCTTCCTCTGAGGTTTGGGCATTAACTGTTGGCACTAATAGAATAGTTAATGAGATAGATAGTAAGAGAAGAAATAAGATTTTGCGCATAGAATTTATTTTATGTTTTATTTTGAAAAATCTGTGAAGTAAAATGAATCCCCGGCTTCAGCGTGTGCTTTTGAAATTTTGTCTGTTACAAAGAAGAAGAAATTTGCTTTATATCTACCATCTGCTTCCTGTAATGTCCCAGGACGATTAATCCATTCATCGTACTTTGTTTCATTAGGTGCGATTTTTAAAGATACATAATATACATTGTTACCATTATTATCTTTGTACGGCCCTGATACCGAAATTGGGCCGGAATGTGTTATTTTCAATTGTTCGGGTCTTAAATAAACTATGGTTACATTAAACACTGTAATATTCTGCAAGTCTTGAGCATAAATAGTAGAGCCATCCATTTTAGTAGTAACTTTGGTTATTTTTATCTGAGGAGGCTTTAAAGGAATCACATTTATTTTTTCTTCTTGCGTACCATATTTCGCTATTACCTCACTCTGTCCCATTAGGTTAAATTTTTTCTCCTGTCCAGCTGGAATTGTAACAATTGGTTCAGACATATTCTTAGGATCATAAATATTGGTCGGTACATCTCCGCTGTTCCTAGCAATATTCCAGGTGTACTGATAGAATGTTTGTGTTATGGATATAGGGGACTGCATAATTGTCTGTTCTTTAGGTTTGATTTCTTTATTTGCAGCTAATTCCGGCGGAGGCAGTTCCTTTATCTTATCACTTAAAGTAGCAACTTTTTTATTTAGAGATTCCACCTTTTCTTTCAATTCTACATTTTGCTTCTGGATATCCGGATTAAGTTTAATCTCAAATTTTAATCCCTTAGCAGTAAGAGAATCAATCATTGTTACGAGAGAATCTCTAACACTTTTGGAAACAGCTCTATTGGATGAAATAACTTTGTCAAGATCAAGGTCGGCACCTTTTAAAACCAGCACTGTAATTACAAAAATGTAAAGTACTTCATAAATAATAAATTTACTATCTCTATTTTTTCTAACCATTTTAGATTTTACTTTTTATTAACGATAGCTTCAAGGTGTTTTAATCCGATAATAGTTTTTTCATCTTTTAATGAATCAGTAGCCTGGGTAATGGAATTTGCTAACGATCTCAACTGTTCCATTTTCTCATTACTTAAATCAGTTGTAGTATTCATCTTCTCATACAGTTGATTAATCAGACCGAGATTTGAATTTAAGACGACACTTAATTTTGCAGTACGTTCAAGTAAGGAATTAAAACGATTTAAATTTTCAATAGATGTTTCAGAAATTTCAATACTTTTATGTGATTCAGCGGGTGTAAGCTTGTTTAAAATATTATTTGAACTGTCAATTTGAAGTTTAGAATAATAACGTTCCTTAAAATCTTTAACATGATTAACAATATTTTGAAATTCTACACTAAGTTGATCAAGTACTGGCTCAAATAATTTTCCCAACGCTAGAATAATTAAAGATTTTATTTCAAACGGTACAGATAATCCGACAAATATAGCTTCACCAAGACGAATACTAATTAAAAGAATTGCAGCACCAATCAAAGGCAGTGCTGTGGAAATACTATCAACAACACTAGTGTAAGAGGTAATTATTCTGTCAATTGTTTCAGATGCCGGAGTTCGAACAATTTCTATTTTCAATTTGTTATATGCCAGCCAGGCTAAAAATAAAAATAGAGCATATACCAAAATAGGCAACCACCAAAAAGTAAATGGTACTACCGGACTAGGCGTCGGCTTCCAATTTGGGAATAAATATTTCCCTATGTTAATTGAAACGTCTCCAAAAAAAGGTACGGAAGATAGGTCGATAAAAAAAGATATAATTAATGCAATTAAAGAAATAATTGCTGGTTTAATAATTACAGCAAATTTTATATCATGCACTGATTTTTTAACGAAGCTTTCAACTTCTTCTTCCATCCCATTCTTTGAAATGAGTTCGGAAATATGTGTAACATTACTCACTGGAACGTTTCTTTTGTTTCCTCTTGAAAACATTAAGCTATGCCTCTTTAATTGGTTCTATTTAAAGAAATAAAAATTTATGATTGCACTTTAATATTATAGAGACTATGATAAATAATTCGAGGTTAATTTTCAATATTTGTACCAAACTAAATTAAATTGACTAAGATCTTAAATAATAATAAAATAGTCGAATATTTGGACATAAAAGTAAGGCTCAATTATTATTCTCTTTATAATTGAAACCGCGTGTCAATTAACTCTGATTAAATGTCTAAACTTTTTTCAGTGGAATGAAATAATTTTTGTAATATTTACTTGAAAAAATTATTTACTAGTAAAATTTACTTAATATTATAGTAAATGAGAACAATCAAAAAATTATTATTTTATTAACATGGATTAAATTGGTTCGGAATCTTCAATCTTTAATGTGCCACAAAACATACAGTTGAATTGTTGGAAATATGATTAGGGACTTTTAAAATATTAGATTTCCAATGTTAAACCTAAAGTCTAATTTCATTTATAAAATTTTTATCTCACATAAAACTGATTGAAAATTCATGGATTGGTTAGTATATAAAAAAAATAAATCCAGATGAAATCAAAATAAAAAAGCCCGGCTGAACCGGGCTTAATATTATCGCATCATTCCTCTTTGACCCATTCTATCCGGGCGTCTCATCATTCTATTGTGCTGTCTCATATTCCCAAATTTAGGAGCATTCTCTTTCCAAATTTTTTGTTGGTCAGGTGTTAATACTTCGTACATATCCAGCATATGATTTGCAACAGCTAAAGAAATATCATTCTTACTCTTGTTCATTTTTTCAACAGCAGCAATTACATCCTTACGATCAAAATTACCATTTACTCTTAATGCCTTTAAATCTAATTTATTCTTTTGAAAGTTGGCTTTAAGATCTATCATTTTTTTCTCGAATGCTATTCTCATATCAGCAAATTTTTGTTTTTGCTGATCAGTAAGATTTAGTTTTTTCATTAAATTGAATTTGCCCATCATTTCCATCTTTTGTCCCATTGGCCGATCATTATTTTGTCTATTCATCTGTTGTGAATAGCTGAATCCACTAAGTAATATTGTTATACTGAAAACTATAATTATTGATACTACTGACTTTTTCATTTTTATCTCCTTAATATTAAATGATTTTGGTATTTTGACATTAAGAAAGTAATTTTGGTTTAAAGAAAAAAAATTAAACCTTCTATCTATACATAATGTCAAATAGTACAAAGAATATAAGGTAATGACCGATTCGAACAGTGATTTTGAACTCGTAAATAGTTTTATTGCAGGTAGTGAGAGCGCATTTAATAAGATTGTTCTGAAATATCAGCAAAAAATTTATTGGCATGCCAGAAGAATGACTGGGAATCATCTTGACGCTGATGAGGTTGTTCAGGAAGTTTTAATTGTTCTTTATAATAAGTTAAAAGATTTTCAATTTAAGTCTTCACTTTATACATGGATTTATAAAATAACTTCTACACGAAGTATAAATTATCTGAGAAAGAAAAATTTAAGGCAGTATTTTTCATTTGAAGATAGTGAAACAAAAGGGCTAAAAAGCAAAGAAGATTTAGTAAAAAATCTAGAGGCTAAAGAAAAATTAGATAGAGTACACGAGGTCTTGAACAAAATTCCTTTGAAACAAAGAGAAGTTTTTATTTTACGAAATTTTGATGAACTTAGTTATGAAGAAATATCTGAAATTACGGGAGGCAGTGTTGGCGGGCTGAAAGCAAATTACTTTCACGCAATTAAAAAAATTATGGAGCTAATGAAAAACGATGAAAGTTAATGATAAAATAATCCTTTATTTGGATGATCAGATGAGTGAAGAAGAAAAGCGCATTTTTGAAAGTGAACTTAAAAATTCTATCGTCTTACAAAAAGAATTGGAGGATTACCAAAATATTTTGAAAGAAATTACCGAGCCAAAGAATATATTAATCGAGGAGAATTATTTTTCTCAAATGATTCCTAAACTAAGAGGAAGAATTGAAGAAAGGAAAAAGTTAAAGATAATTCCCAAATTAGCTTTTGGAATAACAACTATTGCAGCCGTATTGATTGTATTTTTCTTTACCTTTACAAATAAAAGTGTTAAAAATGAAATTAATTCCATGAATACAGAGAATGCTCAGAATAGTAATACTGAATTTAGTTCAATACTGAGAAATGGTTCAAATCAAATTAACCTAGGTAATTTATCAAATGAGGAAGCAGCCAAATATGATTCTGTTTTTAACAAAATGATTTCAAATGCATTAAGTTTAACACCTCAAAGTATTAATTATCTTTCTGCGGATAACAATACGGAACTAAGTAATATGCTGCAAGGAATTGACCAGAAAGAAGCTAACGATATTTATAATCAACTTTTACATAAAAAGATTTTCTGATAGGTAAGTTATGAAAAAATTAGTAGTTCTATTTTTGATTGTATTATTTATTCCACTTGCTGGTTATAGTCAGTCAATGAGACACCAGGATATGGGCCCAATGAAAAAGATTGAAGAATTGGAAAAAATAAAATTGATTGACGTTTTGGGAATGAATGAAGAAACAACATTAAGATTTTTTGCCAGGAGATCGAAATTTAAAGATGAACAAAGAAAATTATTTGGTCAGGAAAATGATTTAATTGGTAAAATGGAAGATGCAGTAAAAAGTGGAAAAAGTAATGACTCAGATCTTAAAAGCATGATAAGTCAATATTTCGATTTAGAAAATCAAATTGTAAATGCTAAACAAAAATTTATAAATTCACTTCCTGATATCTTATCTTACAAACAAATATCAGAACTCTTGGTTTTTGAAAAAAGATTTCGAGAAGAAATTAGAAGCCTGTTATTTAGGGAACGCATGAAAAGGAAACCTTAAAGTTTATTGATTTTCACTTAACTTTAAAATAAATTGTCAAAAACGTACGACAAGGGTTGATTTTATTTAATAACAAAACTATTTTTTACGTCTAATTTTCGCGGAAGTGGTGAAATTGGTATACACGCTACTTTGAGGGGGTAGTGCCTTAATTGGCGTACGGGTTCAAGTCCCGTCTTCCGCACTAGGATTAATTTACCAACCAATATAAAGGGCGAAACTTATGGAAAAAATAAAATCTCTTACTTATTGCTTATTTTTCACGTTAATTGCGTTAAGTGCAACTTTCGGTCAGGAAATGAAACCCGAAGCTGCAAAATTATATAATGACGGCAATAAGATGTTGAAGGAAGGTAATTACGAAAATGCGATAAATAATTATGATCAAGCGTTAAAAGTCGAGGAAGACTTTCGCATTTATTATCAACGCGGGGTGGCACTCAAAATGTCCGGAAAATTAGAAGACTCAAAAAATTCTTTTGAGAATTGTCTTAAATTAAAGCCTGATTTTGAAGCAGGATTTAATGCTTTAGGCGGAGTGTATTTCGCTATGGGGAAATACTCCGAAGCTGCTGGAAATTTTGAGAAAGTGCTAGCTGCTGCAAAAAGTGATAATGTTAAAGAGAAAATTAAGAAAAATCTTTCTTTAGTATATGCTAAAATGGGTAATGAAGCTAATAATGATGGCAATACTAAAAAAGCCGTTGAAGATTTTACAAAGGCAACTGAATTTAGTAATTATGATGCTGCTTATTTAGCCTTAGCTAAAACCTATTCGGATATGGGACAATATGATAAGTCTCTTGAGAATGCGCAGAATGCATTAAAATATAAATCTTCAATCGGTAAAGGCGGGCCATATTATTATATGGGCGTTGCTTATAAAAATAAAGGTGATAAAGAAAAAGCTAAAGAAATGTTTGATCAGGCAAAGACTGACCCAAATTATAAAAAATTAGCCGAATATGAACTCACGGCATTAAAATAATACATAATTATCTTCATTAATACCCTCGCATTGCGGGGGTTTTTTTATTTTAAATCATTCAATAATTATGGGCTAAAAATCAATGTTTAAAACTTTTAATGACAATAAATTATCTTTAATTAATATTTTAGAATTAATTAGTGCTGCAGCTGTATTAAATAAGAAAAACAAATTAAGGGACTTTTTAAAACTTGCAAAAAAGGAAAATGTTGGAAGGTCTTTTATTTATGAAGCTTTGTTGCAAACTTACCTTTTTGCAGGTATTCCTTCAGCTTTAATTTCTTTAAAAATTTTAAATGATATTTTTCCTGTTTCTACAAGATTGAATAACACTATAGAGAAAAATGTAAAAGAAGAAGGAATTAAAAACTGCAGAAAAATTTACGGTGATAAATATGATAAATTAATTTTGAACACAAAGTCGTTTTCACCGGATTTGGCTGAAATATTAGTTAATGATGGATACGGAAAAATTTTAGGAAGAAAAGGTCTTGGAATGAAAGAAAGGGAATTGATGATTATCTCAGTTTTATCAGCAATGAAATTTGAGAATCAATTGTATTCTCATATTAACGGAGCTTATAGGATGAAAGCAAAACAAGGTGAGATAGTTGAAGCAATTAAAATACTGGACTCGATTGATGGAAAATATAGGAGTAAATTCGGAATGAAAGTATTGGAAAAATTCTTAATTAATAAGGAATGACACTATTAAAATCACTCCTTATTAATAAAAATATTTTTAGAATAAAATGAGCAAATTAAAAGTAAATGCTTTTATTTCTCCTTCTCCACTTTTTTTACCCACCAGATTCATGAAATTATATTTAGCACTTAAATCCAAATCCATAGAAGGGATGATAGATAATACTGCACCTATGCCAACGCCCGCACCATATCTAGTAAAGCTCGATTGGCCAAAAATTTGATTACTGGTGGTTACTCTCAATTCTCCAAAGTTGTTCAGCGCTAAATTAATTAACAAATATGGTTTTACAATAGGTAACGGCAAGAAATCCCATTCACCTTCAACACCTATTGAAAAAATCCTTTGTGAGAAAGATACTTCCACAGTATCAAATTGACCACTGCTATTTAAATAGTGATAATCTATAAAGAAAGCAGGTGTTATTGGAAGTAAGGGTATATTAAGTTTTGCAATCAAACCTAAATGATAGTTCCCCTTAAAACCATATGCACCGTTAGAAATATTGTCGGTATAATAGCTTGGTGATGTGATTGAGGTAAGGCCTCCTCCCAGTCCTAATCTAATAGATTGTGCATTAAGATTAAAAGAAAAAATTAGAAAAAAATATAATAGAAAAATTAGACCAATGTTTTTTTTCATTTATTTACCTATTTAAAAAATGGATATAGTTTCTATTCAATATAAAGTTGTTCAAAAAATAATGCATTCAAATTTAAGAAAAAAGACAGGAAGTTAACTAATTTAATAAAATTCTTTAAGCAATGTGACATATTTCATTGATTTACTTGACATTAAGAAAGTTAAAAATTTATATTGCTTATCAAAAATTCCTTTTATTTTTTGAAAATACTGGAAAAACAGTTGAGAAGAATAGGAAAATACAAAGTTGAGAAATAATATATCAAATATAAATTCCAGACATGGAATATTTAGATTATTATTTGGCATTGACTATAAATGGATAATTGAATCCACGTTTGTTATAGTAGGTCTTATAAGCGGAATATATTATTTCTTTTCCAAAAAATTAGAAAAGGGAAAAAATAGATTCCTCAATAAATTCAAAATTAATGTTGATGATTATTTTGAAAAATCAGAAGTTCGAGATCATTATCAAGTCTTAGCAAACAGGGGGCTTGGTGCTGTATTGGTAACCAATAATCAAATTTTCCCTTCGGAACTTTTATATCCTATTTACATCTCATCTCTTGCTGCAGTTTGTGCAGATACATGGGCGACAGAAATAGGAACTTTGAGAAAAACAACAACAATTAATATCTTAAATCTAAAAATCGTTGATCAAGGAAAATCTGGAGGTATATCAATTATCGGAATGTTTGGAGCAATTTTAGGCGCTTTTATTATTCCCATTTCATCATTAAGTTGGATAAGTAAAAATTTTATAGATTTTATTTTTGTTGTAACAATTTCAGGAGTATTGGGGAGTATTATTGACAGTATTTTAGGGGCCTCAGCGCAAGCCCAATTTAAGTGTAAAGTTTGTGGAAAGATTATTGAGAGAAAAAATCATTGTGATCAACAAAGTATTTATTACAAAGGGTTAATCTGGTTTGATAATGACCTCGTAAATTTTATAACCAGTATTGCAGGGGGAATATTTTTTATTCCTCTTAAAGGTTTATTTAAGGTTTAAATGAAAAATAAAATTTTATTTGTTTCGACTTTTGTGCTGATACTTTCATTTAATATTTATGCACAAACTACTGCGCAAAAATATGCTTCGGCAATGAATGCATATAAAAACCATAATTATGCATTAGCAAATTCTTTATTCCAAAAATTCTTTAGCGGCTACAATATTACAGATGGCTTATATGCTACAGCTAAATATTATTCATCAGACGCACTGATGAACCTCGGTGATAACAGTGCTGCAGCTTCGGGATTTGAATTTTTTGTTAATCATTTTCCGTGGTCTAGGTTTAGAGATCATGCTTTATATAATCTTGGAATAATTTATTTTAAACAAAATAATTATGAAACAAGCAGGAGTAAATTTCAAGAATTGCTTGAAGACTACCCTGAAAGTATGTATGCCGGTTCAGCTATGTACTGGATTGGTCAAGCTTATTCCAGAGAAAATCGACTTCAAGATGCTATCATCTTTTTTAAAGATGCAATTGCCAAACATCCTGAAAATAAATATATAGATTATTCAATTTTTACTTTAGCTTCCATTTACGAAAAGCTGGGCGATTATAAAAATGCCGTGAAGTACTATGATAATTTGTTATCCTACCATAGCGGCAGTCCCTTAGCCACAGCAGCGCATATAAGAATCGGTGTTTGTTATTTTAAATTAAAAGAATATGATTCATCAATTATTGAATTAAATGATCCTCTCCTAAAAGAATTACCCGAAGAAGTTTATTCCCAAAGTATTTATTTGCTGGCAAATTCTTATTATCGATTAAAAAATTATCCTAAAGCTGAAAATGCCTATCTGGAAATAATTAGAAAATACCCTGCATCAAATGAAGTTAGGGATGCTAAATATGGCCTGGCGTGGGCCTACTTTCAAGCTGGTCAATATGAGGATGCATATAGATTTTTTAATAATTTATCCGAAGGTAATGATAGTATCGCAGTTAATTCATTTTACTGGAAGGCAGAATCCAAAAGGTATGCAGGCAAAGAGACCGAAGCATTCAAAATTTATCAGGAGTTCTTAAAAAAATATCCAAACAGTAATTTGATGAAAGGGGTGCAGTATCAGCTGGGGCTCCTTTACTTCAATTCTAAACAATACGATTTAGCCATAAAATATCTGCAAAGTTCAATTGAAAATTCCAGCAACTTAGTAAGAGCTAAATCCTTTGAAGTTTTGGGTGAGATACAATTAGATAAAAAAGCCTACAACACGGCTAAAGAATATTTCCAGGATGCTTTAAACGTACCAAATATAAACGCTGATTTAATTAATCATTCTTTACTTGGGTTAGGCGTTACTTATTATTATCTAAAAGACTATGCCGACGCAATTTCAAATCTTTCAGATATAAGTTTCAAAGACCCTACTTTTGAAAAGGATAAAATTAATTTTTATCTAGCTGAAAGCTATTATTCTCAGGGAAAATACAGAGATGCAATTCAGAAATATAATAAAGTTAATTTGAATGATAATGAATTAGCCGGGATGGCTTTGTATGGTAAGGCTTATTGTTATTTCAATTTAAACGAATTTGATAGTGCAATAAAAGCATTGAAAGATTTCATCAAGAGATTTCCTCACAACGATAGGACATTGGATGCTAAATTCAGATTAGCTGATAGTTATTACGCAAGTAAAAATTTCGCAGCCTCAAGTAGGATTTACCAAGAAATTATGCGATCAAATACACATGCACTTAATAATCCGTATGATTATTATCAATATGCACAGGCGCTTTTTAGAGCCAACGAAACCAGGCAGGCAATAAATGAATTTAAAATTCTTCAGGCAAAGTTTCCAAAGTCAGAATATGCAGATAAATCTTTATATGTGATTGGATGGATTTATTTCCAACAAGGTAATTACAATACTGCTATATCAAAATATAGGAATGTTTTATCTGTATATCCCAATTCTTCAATTGGTTCTCTTATTTATTATTCTATGGGCGACTGCTATTATAATCTCGCGAATTATGATTCTGCCGTATTCAGCTATCAGCAGGTACTGTTAAAATATCCGGGCTCTGACCATATATTTGATGCTGTAAACGGAATTCAGGATTGTTATGTTGCACAGGGCCATCCCGAAAGAGCTGTTAAATTCATTAGTCAGTTTATTAAACAAAATCCAACTCTAAGTTATACCGACCAAATTTTTTATAAAAAAGGAGATATTTATTACAGCAATGGCAATTATAAAGATGCTGAATCCAGCTACCAAGAATTTATAACTACTTATCCGAATAGCAAACTTGTACCAAAAGCTTATTATTGGGTAGGTAAGAGCGCAGAAAATCTAAAACAAGATGATATTGCAATAACTAATTTTAATAAAGTATTTACATCATATCCTGAAAGTGAAGAAGCTCCCGCAGCAGTAATTGAGCTGGGAAATATTTATAATTCTAAAAAGAATTATGATGCCGCAATTAATATTTACAATAATGCATTGAATACTCTTCCTAATAAATTAAGATTTCCAGAAATTATGTTTAACGAGGGAATGACCTACATCAACAAGAAAGATCAGAATGAAGCGGCAAACGTGTTTAACCAGATAATACAAAATTATAACGAGACCATTTTTGCTGAAAAATCAAAATTGGAGCTTGGCTTAATTTCAATTGCAGCAAAACAGTACGATGTAGCAAAACCTTATTTCCAGGATCTAGCCCAGAATAGAACGGACGAAATAGGAGCCCAAGCTCAATATTTTTATGGGGTTTCATTATTTGATCAAAAAGATTACACAGATGCAATTACAGCTTTTGTAAGAGTCGGAACTATTTTCCCGGCTTTTGATGAATGGGTAACAAAATCTTATTTAAAACTAGGTGACTGCTATATCCAATTAAAAGATGATGCTAAAGCTAAAGAAATGTATAGAATAGTTTTTACAAAGCATCGAGGCGATGAGTATGGCAAAGAAGCAATAACGAAACTTAGGAAATTAAGATGATTAAAAATCTAATAATATTCATATTTTTGTTTGCGTCATTTTCAATCTTTGCACAAGAACAAAAACAAAATTCCGATGTTCAGTTGCCGGACTTCGTTATTACAGGTAAAGACATTGTAACAATTAAAAAAGCACAAAAGATTCCACCGACTTTTGTTTCAACAATTTCAGATGAATTCATCAAACCGATTTTACCTAATGAAGGTTTGCCGGTAAAGGAATTAAAAACACCAATTAAAGGTGCGATGACTTTAATTGATTCCTTAAACTATTTGAATGGCAGTTTCAGTGTTGGAGCGGGAATTTATTCCTTGCCAAGCGTTAATTTAAACCTTACCGCTCCATTTAGTTCAGGCCTGTTTGAATTTTTCGGCGACGGTATTAATGACATAGCTTATGTTCCAAACAGTGAAAGATACCACATTAATGGCGGAGCAAATTTACTCCTTTCGGTGAGTGATCAATCAAGTTTCTTACCCGGGACACAAATTAAATTCCACGGAAATTTTGGAACTTCATCATATAAATTTTTTGGTTCTGATATTCCAACTTATCGAAGGGTTTTTAACAATGGAAATGCTTATATACTTTTTGATAATTTAATGAGTAAGTACTTTATCTTTTCGGCAAAAGTAAATGATGATATTACCTCTCTTCAAAATGAAAGTTATTCTGAAAATATGTTTGATCTTACAGGCTTTGCAAAATTAAGTTTATCAAATTTTAATTTAGGTACTGATTTAACCTATAAAAAACAAACGTTGAAAAATAATTTTGTAAATAACAGCTTTTATAATTTTATTGCTTTAAAACCAACAATCGGACTGAGTTTTTCAAAACTAACAGATATTTCTTTAGGTTTTAATTATGAACATTCCGGTTCCGAGAATTTCTTTTCGCCTTATGTAGCCTTGGCTTTTAAAGTAAGTAATAGTGTAACCCTATACGGAGAGTTCAATCCAAGAGCTGAGTTTTTAGGGGGCGAATATTTTCTTAGACAAAATCCGTATTTTATGCCGCAAAGATTCTCAAATCTATTTTTGAAAAAAGATAACTCATTCAATGCATCCGTTAAATATGAATATTTCACTTATTTCGAAATAGACGGCGGATTTAGATATTACTCTACCAACAATCTGCCTTATTTCATAGATACTTCAGGCATTGGAATGTTTGGTCTAACTACAATTAGCGGGGAAAGTTCTTCTGTGTTTATTAATGTTTTATTCCATCCCGGTCCATCCGGAGTATTCTACGGAACTGCTGAGCTTAATGATACCAGGGATACTAAGAACTATAATATCCCGTATTACCCTAAAGTAAAGTTGAGCTTAAATTATTCTTATAATTTTGATATTGGTCTTGAAGCCGGCGCTACGGTAACTTATTATTCCGGAATTTATACTAACTTAATGAATCAGAATTTGCTTAATCCTTTTATCAATTTAGGTTTGAATTTTAGTTATGAAGTACATCCTAACTTTTATTTAACTCTTAAAATTTCTAATTTATTAAATAACGGCAATTATCTGTGGAATGGATATAAAGAAATGCCGGTTAATATATTAGGCGGAATTAATTTCAGGTGGTAAAAGAAAATATTTGCCTGGCTCTGTTTAATAACATGGTTATATTTTCTTAATTATAATAATATTATATTGTTCTAAACAAGGAATTAAAATTTCATTTTTTGCTTTGTAAGCTTAAAATTAACTTCTATTTGGGTAAAATATTAAAGTGACTAAAGCCGAACTTATAAGAAAAATATCAAAGCGTAGCGGTGTTCCGGATAGTGAAGCTAAAGTTTTTTTCGAAATTCTATTAGCAAGGATATCGGAAAAATTAAAATATGGTGAAGCAATTAAGCTTAAAGGCTTCGGATATTTTCAGTTGAGACAGGGCATCATTAAAAAACTATCCTCTTTGGAGGATGAACAAAATAATTTAATGACAACTGATTTAATAGTTTTTTCCCCGCTGACTAAAGAAATAGAGCATGATAACGAGAATTTAATTTTTAACGTGCCTGAAAGTACGGTAAATGAATATGATTCTATTGACTCACATTTTAGTATAAGTATTAATAAACCAATCATTCCTTTGCTCGGTAAAAATGAAATAGATTATTTTATTCCGCCTACCGGTAATGAGCTTGAAAAGTTGTTTGAATCTAAAGTTGAAAAGATACTTGAAGATGTGGAAATAATTACTGAGCATGCTAAAGGTCATGAAGTATTAATAATAAAAGCGAATGTATTGGATCCAAGTCAGTTTGAATTTAATTGGGAAGATTCAAAGATAAACAGTGAAGAGTCAAAGGATGACCTAAAAATCACCAAAGAAATAGCAAATGATTCTCAGTATGAGCATGTCGAATGGGATTTTGGTGAAAATCTTTCGAGGCAAATTGAGGAAGAATCAATACTAGACGTTGGAGCAGAACCTAATTTATCCGAGGGAGAATTAGAAGAACTGAATACGGGATTGGAATGGAATTTTGAGCCGCCAGTTGTAGATGAAGGTGAAGCAAGAGACAAGATTAATAAAGAAAATGAGAACCAAAATACTGTATCTGCGGCTAATGAATCAAATGAACAACGTGAAGAAGAAAAAGATTTACTGAATACCAGAGAGTTTGAAGAAAAAGTTAGCGAAGAGATTAAGAAATTTCAGAGAGTGGAAGCACTGACCAGTAAAAATAAAAACGAAAAAGTTAAGGAACCTCTTAGTTTAACAAAATCCGAAATGGATTTATCATGGAATTTCAACGAAGAAGAAAAAAAAATTGATGATGAAGAATTCTTAAAATCATTAAAAAATGAAATGAAGGGGGATGGAAAAAAAGAAAAGGTTAAGCCAGCTCAAAAAGAGGATTTTATTCAAGTAGTAAAAAAAAAGGACGAGGATTTTCCAGCACCTAAATCAAGTATTAAAAAAGGGATAAAGTCTAAGAAAGATCGCTCAAAAATCTTTAATTTATTAAATCGCAAATCATCGAGAGATAATTCTTCTGAACAGCAGCTAAAAAAAATGAGCAGAAGGCGTACTTCAATAATATTCTTTATAGCTTTATTAACTATTATTGTTGTTGGAACTGCCTTGTTATTGTATTTAAAAAGTTCAAGTTTAAGCATTTTTGATTCAAAAAATATTAGTTCTAAAAATTTATCGCAGGCACGAAATCCGGTTTTAATAAATAGAGAATTTGATATCCCTGTTTCATATCCATATTTAAAAAGTAATAAGGCTAAAAATTTATCGTTTGAAGGCATTGATTCGAGCTTAATATTTAATAATAAAACAGACAAGGTTAAACAAACTTCTGTAAATAATTCTAAAACAGAATCTGACAAAAATAATATGGAAGATTCTGGTGGAAATGATAAACCATCTGTGTTTAAAAAATCAGGCTCAGGTATTAAAGTTTATGACAATATCTATAAAAACGGAAATATTTTTATTGTGCAAGTTTCATCATGGAAGACCGAATCAATTGCAGTTAATCAAGCAGAAAAATTTAAAAAAAAAGGTTTTGTACCTTATGTAGAGAAGACACTGATTCCAGGCCGGGGTGAGTGGTTTAGGGTAAGGATAGGAAATTTTAAATCACTTAGTGCCGCCAAAAAATTTACGGAAAGATATAAATAACATTATCAAAATTATAAAGGAATATTATGAATTTATTAACTATGTTTCTTAAAGGCGGGGTAATAATGTGGCCCATTCTTTTATGTTCTATATTAGGGCTTGCAGTTATAATTGATAGATACATTGTTTTAAGGAAAGCAAAAATCAATATTCCTGCATTTATGGTTAGAATAAGAGGGCTGTTAAAGAAAAAAGATATTGCCGGTGCAATAAGCTACTGTATGGAAGAGAAATCGCCTGTCGCTAATATTATAAGAAAGGGTTTAAAAAAATATAAACTCGGACATGAACGTGTGAAGGAAGCTATTGAAAATGCCGGGTCACAAGAAGTTGGAAAATTGGAAAAAGGATTATCTGTGCTTGCAACAGTTGCAGGTATAGCGCCCTTGCTGGGATTTTTGGGAACAGTTACGGGAATGATTTCAGCTTTCATGAGAATCCAGGATTTAGCAGGCGCGGCAAACCCAGGTGATCTGGCTGGAGGCATTTGGGAAGCTTTAGTTACAACTGCCTTTGGATTAATGGTCGGTATTCCGGCATTAGCTTTTTATAATTATTTCTTGAACAGAATTAAAAAACTGGTATCTGATATGGAAACCGTTGCGAATGATGTAGTTGATGTTATTCAAGACAGTTCCGGCACACATTCGGATATTGAAGAAGAAATTGAAATTGATATTTAGGGTAAACAATGAAGTTTAAAATAACAAATGAACCGCTAAGCATTTTCAGTTATTCATCTTTAACTGATATCGTAATGCTTTTATTAATTTTCTTTCTGCTAACATCTCAGTTTGTCATACAAACCGGCGTAAAAGTTAAGCTTCCCGGTTCCAAAACAAATGAGCAGACTCTTCCCACAAAATTAGTTGTTACATTAACATCTGCCGGGGCAATTTATGCGGGTGCGGAACAGGTAAGCATTGATCAGTTGCCTGCGAAATTAAGTTTATTAAAAAATAATGAACCTGGGAATAATCTTATAATCCGTGCCGACAAAAGAGTTCCGGTTGATCTTGTTATTAAAGTAATAGATGCTGCCCGTGCATCCGGTATAGATAAATTTACGATTCAAACTGAAAGAGAAAAATTATAAACGGAAAAATTGTTTTTCGAAGAAAGTAATTAGTTAAAAATGACTAACAACTCAATAAAAAATTGGTCGTATACAATTTCATTTATTTTCCATGCGTTATTACTCGTACTTTTTTTGATAATTAATTTTAATATAAATTATCCTCCGCAGAAGTATGTTGAACTTTCATTCGGTACAACCGGGCTTCCAGGTTCTTCAGGCGCTTTAGGAAATCAAATTAATAATGTTCAGCAAGTAGCTAAGCAGCAGAAAAAAACTGAAACGACTCCCAAAAAGGAAGTAGTTAAAAAAGTTGAATTACCTAAAACCAAAAGTGAGTCTTCCGATAACATAATTCAGCCGGCACAGGTTAAAAAGGCAAAAGCGAACACTGAAAAAAATAATAATGAAGCTGTAAACTCGGATGTTAATTCTGAAGGTAAAGGTAATAAAGCAACCGGTACCGGAAGTTTTGGTTATGATATTGATTGGGGAGGGCAGGGGCAGCGGAAAATATACAGTTACATTCTGCCTACTTATCCGGAAGGTGTTAACAAAGAAATAGATATAAGATTAAAATTTTCTATTATGCCCGATGGAACAGTTGGTCAAATTATCCCTCTTATTAAAGCTGATACAAGGTTAGAAACTGCGGCAATTAATTCATTACGTCAGTGGAGATTTGAACCACTGTCTGCCAATCAAAAACAGGTTGCTCAAATTGCAGTTATTGTTTTTCCGTATCGACTTCAGTAAGAATACCTTTGTAATACATTTTATAAAAGAAGTACTCGACTATAGATAAGACGGTTAAGGAAAACGCATCCCTATCGAATAAGATTCCGAATCCTTTCGGACCCATAATCAAATTTGATAACATTCCTGTTATAGACCAGCCTACTGAAAATAAAATTGCAATAAGGCCTAAATTTAAAAAAGCGGAAGAAGTCGATTCAGTCTGCCACTTTTTTGTAAAAATTATTAATGCAAAAATTAGATGGGCTGCAAAAATTATTGCGCTTACCATAAAACCGCTGCTTTATAACCACTATTTTTTAACTTTTTTATTAATGAAGGACAAACCAAGTAAACCTCCAAGCGTTCCAAAGATTGAATTAATAATGAAATTACTAAAAAATATTCCTGCTATATAAAAGAGTGAAAAACCGTTCTGCTGAATATCTTTTGACATTTGTTTCAACATTCCCATCGTTTGGTTAAGCAAAACCCCTAATTTATATTGACGAACTAATTCTTCGGTTTGCGGCAAGGTTTGAACGAATTCGTTTGTGTGGAGAATATACGTCATCAGCACATCAAAGAAAGTTGAAAAAAATGTGGCAAAAATACCTGTTAGCAAACCTAATAACATTGCGTTTTTAAATCTAAAAGGTAGTTCTGTTTTATTTATTTTATGATCAAGGAATAGAGATAAAATTGCAGCCAAAGGAACAATTAAGCAGCATCCCAAACTTTTAACACCCGGAATTGTAGTTAAAACTGCGGCTCCAAATCCACAAACTAAAGGCGGCAGATAATGTTTACTGTCCATTTTTCTCTGGTTTTTTATCAATAAAATTATTTTCGATTGCAGCCAAAATATAAACAAATACAATGGAACCAAAAAATATTCCTGTTCCGAAAGCAATTAATTTTGAATACTTGTAAATATTTAATGTACTGAAGATTACATCAATCAGCATAGGTGCAAGAGAAATGTAAAGAAGTTTAATTCCAAAATTTAATTTTTTAATAAAGAAGAGAGAAAAAAAGGATATGAGTAGAGCACCTAAATAAATTCCCGTACAGCGGGCACAAACCAATAACTTTTGACTTCCAATTAAAAAAGTTTTCGACGGAAGTTGATGGCAAACTTCACCATAGGCATGTTTTAAAATAGGATAAGATACTGATGCCAAACTTGAATTAGGAAACAATGACTCAAATGAAAATCCAAAGCACCACACCATTAGCAGAAAAAATAATCCTAAACGTAAAAGTCTCTTAATATTTGTCAGTCTCATCCTAAAAGATTTCAAAGGCGTAGTATTATTTGATATGATTGAATACTAAGATTTCATTTGATGTTAAAACATACAGCTTGTTATTATAGATAAAACTGCTTATGATGTTTCCTGGCAGATCTATTCCGGTAAGTGAGAGTGTATTTAAAATTAATTCCGGCGAAGTCAGGTTTGCAAATAATATTTTAGAATCCGTATTAATCGTGAGGTTATTAAATATGATATTGATTCCTTTCATATTCTCATCTGAATTCAAAATTGCTAATCCAGTGCCATACTGGTCAAAAATAACAATGCGTTTATCGTCTATTACATAAATATCATTGTTCTGTGAAATTGCAAGTTTTTGAGGATCGGAGAGAGCATATTTACCAGCATCGTAACCTCCGAAATTAAGAACAAAATTTCCAAATAAATCGAACTTAACTATCCTTTTATTTTCCGAATCGAGTATGTAAAGATCCCCTTGCTGTGAAACAGCACAGCTTAATGGATACCCAAATCTCTCTCCGCTTGTATCACTATCTCTCGTATAAAGCGCCGATACGTAATTTAGATATTTGTCAAATCTTTCTATCCTATGATTGTTTTTATCACAGACGTAAACAGATAAGGGATTAGCAAAAACATCAGAGGGATCGTCAAACAAACCCGCGTCCCATCCATAACCGCCGGCATACTTTAAAACATTTCCAAGCGTATCGAGTTTATAGATTTCGTCAGTACTTTTGTCCGTTACATAAATAAACCCGGAAGAAGTTATATCAAATGATGTAGCGTCTTTGAATTTTCCTATTGAGGATTTATAAACGAAAGTCTGTGAAAACAAAATCCCGTTCATAACTATAAAAAAGAAGAGAAATTTGAAGTGCTTCATCAATCTAAAATAATTTGTTAAAATACATTTTTAATTTACTATAAAATACTTTACAAAAATTATTAAAAAGTAAAATTATTCTCCATCCTAATTTTAGAGACAAATAAAAACTTGTGTGAATTAAAGGTTTGTTTAGATAATCGGAAAATTGTATTTTAGGCGGGTAAATTTTGCCCCGTGGTGTAATGGTAGCACACGACACTCTGGATGTTGGTGTTGGGGTTCGAGTCCCTACGGGGCAGCTAAAAAATTATTCATTCAAATTACGCAGAAAATTACTAATCTTGCTCTATTTTTAAGAACCGAGAGCAAGATTATGATTAAAACGAGTACGGTAATTAATTAAATTAACAGTTGTAGATAATCCTTCCTAAAAATAATAATTAAATCCCATCAAAAATTTAAGAACAAGCTTCGGCTGGTTTATAGCGTTATCGGCACTTTGATATGTATAATTTTTTCTTCCATTTATTATTGTGCCATTAGGATCGTATGAAGTATCGTGTCCGTAAATTTCGCTTAGAAAATAATAATCAAGGCCGGCATTAAAAACTAGTGCGAATCTGCCAGTTAAAAGAAAATCTGCTTCAGCACCTCCGCCTAAACCCCACTGGTTGCTATTAATATTAAAAAATTCATTTCCATCTATAAAATCAAAAACTGCAGTGAACATTGAATATCTTGGGCCAACATAAAGAAATGCTTTGGGAAGGCCAAGGAAATTTACTCTATGCATAAAGTCCATTCTGAAATCCCAGATATATCCGCTTTTTTGAGGTACACCATTAGTTGCATCATTTATAAAAATAGATCTGGCAGCATTAGGATTTCCTGGGTCCACGCTAGTATATTCGATAGCGAGTTTTATATCAAAAGGAAAATCTTCAGCAAAATTTGAGAGTCTTATATTACCCATTATTCCAAGTCCGCTATTAAAACCGGCATTTAGACCGCCTGACCAATATGGTTGGGGTGTACTGGTTTGAGGGAAAACCGTTAAGCTCGGAACAATTATAAATAATCCTAATAGAAATAATTTTTTCATACTTCCACCTTACTATATTAAATTTTAAAAAATTGTTTGTAATCCGCGTAATTTTTTAACTAACTGAGATAAAAAAGGTAAAAAAATTACTGAATGATTATTCTCAGCTAATTTGTAGTGTTCAACATAGTTTTGTCTATATTACACTTTGAGTATAAGGACAAATATCACAAACAATGCCAATAAAAAAAATTAACTTTTCTTTATTAAAAGAATCCGTTTTTTACTTTTTTACTACAAATATTTTTCGTATCGGTAGAATTTTCATAAATATGGATTAAGAATTTAAGCAGTTTTATGCAGCTATATTATCTGTTTGGGAATTTCCGGATCTGTTAGACTGAGGCTGTTTAGCTTGGAATTCTGTAATTAATAATTTATTTTTGAAACGATTTTTGAAAATTTAGAAATTCGATTTTTACGTATTTACAGTTTTCAAAAAAGAAATAAATACAGGCGCGTTCGTCTAGTGGCTTAGGACGCCGCCCTCTCAAGGCGGAGATCACGGGTTCGAATCCCGTACGCGCTACACAAACTTTTCCCGTACTACCCTTATCATAATATGTTTTATACATATATATTAAAGAGTTTAAAAGATGGAACATATTATTATGGTTCGACTAATAATTTAGGACATAGAATAAAGATTCATAATTCGGGAAAAGAAAGATATACAAAAGGACATAAGCCATATAAGATTCACTATTATGAAGAATATAAAACAAGAAAAGAAGCTATTGCCAGGGAGAAATTTTTCAAATCAATTGATGGATATAATTGGTTGAAGTCGGAAAAAATTATATAGAGATTAGCGGAGATCACGGGTTCTCCCGAAGGGACTCCTATGGAGGAATCCCGTACGCGCTACTTTCCATGAGGCTGACTTAAGAATAATTTATTTTATTAGAAATTAGCTAGTATTGTTTTTAATTATATTACTAGCCTATAAACTCTGAATTGAAAATTATTCTTGAGTCAGCCTTATTTTATTTTTATTATTGTGTTCAATAATAAGTTTAGTTTAAATGAAAAGATTTGAAAAACATATTTTTGTTTGTGAAAACAAAAGGCCTGAAGGCCATCCCCGCGGATGCTGCTTTGAAAAGGGCAGTGAAGCTGTTAGAGACAAATTTAAAAAAAGATTAAAAGAACTTGGACTAAATTCTGGAGTTCGTGCAAATATTTCAGGATGTTTAGATGCATGTGAGTTTGGAATTACCGTACTTGTATATCCAGAGCAGATATGGTATGGCGGTGTTAAACTGGATGATGTTGAGGAAATTATACAAAGCCATATAATTAATAACAAACCGGTTGAAAGATTAATTATCCGGGATAAAAGGTTTCATAAGGATGATCTCGAACAAATCGATGAGCAAACAGAAGTCTGAAAAAGATTATGCTAAAAAAATATTTTCGCTTTTAAAGAAAGAATACCCGGCCGTAAAGCCTGCCCTGGAATATAACAATGCGTTTCAGCTTTTAATATCTACTATTCTTTCGGCGCAATGCACTGATGAAAGAGTGAACAAAATTTCGAAATCCCTATTCAAAAAATATAAAGCACCAAAGGATTATTTAACTGTTTCTGATGAGGAATTAGAGAAAGATATCTTTTCTACAGGTTTTTATCATCAAAAAGCTAAGAGTATTAAAAAATGCTGTGAGTGTATTAATTAAAAAAGTATGATGGAAAGGTACCGGAAGATTTTGAAGCATTAACTGAATTACCTGGCGTGGGAAGAAAGACAGCATCGGTTGTAGCAGGAAATGCCTTCGGTATTCCGGCAATAGCAGTTGATACTCATGTAAAAAGATTATCAAATATTTTAGGATTTATTAAATCTAATGATCCTGAAAAAATTGAAATGAAACTAAAAGAATTATTACCTGAGAAAGATTGGATTAACTCCTCGCATTATTTAGCAGCCCACGGAAGAAAGGTCTGCATAGCGAGAAAACCTCACTGCCTTAAATGTATTCTGGGAGATTTGTGTCCGAGTTTTAATCCTGAATCTAAATAATTAATTATTTTTAAAATAAATTTATAAAGATTATTCATTAACCTTTAATTTATCCTGGAGATATTATGGAAGATATTGCAAGAGACAGGAATTATTGTTTAGCGTTATTAAATGAGTACACTAAATCTGACAGTTTATTGAAACATGCATTTGCAGTAGAAACCTGTGTAAAAGCTTATGCCAAAAAACTTGGTGAAGACGAATTATATTGGGGTAATGTTGCCCTCCTTCACGACTTTGATTACGAAATGTATCCCACTGCAGAAGAACATCCGTTTAAGGGATCGGAAATTTTAAAAGAAAAAGGATTTGACGAACAATTCAGAAATACAATTTTATCTCATGCTGAATATTCCGGCGTTCCAAGGGAAACTTTACTGGCAAAAACATTATTCGCGTGTGATGAACTTGCCGGGTTTATTACTGCCGTTACTTATGTTAGGCCAAATAAAACCGTGGATGAAGTCGAAGTCAAGTCCGTTAAAAAGAAAATGAAAGATAAAGCATTTGCAAGGAGTGTAAGCAGGGAAGACATTACTAAAGGTGCAGAAGGATTAGGTGTAAACTTAGATGAACACATTGAATTTTGTATAAATGCAATGCGTGCAAATAAAGCTGAATTAGGATTATAATGGTTGGCGAAATTGTTGAAAATTTTATTTTAAAAGATCAGAACGGAAATGATTTTAATCTCTATGATAATTTAAATAAATTGATCTTACTTGTCTTTTATCCAAAAGATAATTCTCCAGTATGCACCAGGCAGTTAACAAATTATAATTTGAATAAGACTAAATTTGAAGAACACGGAATTGAATTAATCGGAATTAACCCGGAATCTTATGAATCACATATATCTTTCTGTAATTCGTTCGGTTCTGAAATAAAAATATTAAGTGATGATAAAAAAGAAATTGTTAAAAAGTTTGAGGCGCTTAATTTTTTAGGTATTACAAAGCGTAAATTGGTTTTGGTAGGCAAAGACAAAAAAATATTATATGAGAAATCAACTCCTTCCTTTCTTTATATCAAAAGTGAAAAAATTATAAATTCATTGAGAGAATTGAACATAATCTAATACGTAAATTCTTAAGTGAATTTCCAATTTAATTATGGAACGTATCTGTACAAAATAATAGTAAATTCAATGGATGGGAAATATAACCAGAGTGTATTAGGCAAAATGGCAGTTATAAGGTGAATTTATATTTATTACTTAAGAATTTAACATTTTTTGTACATTATTTTTTGTTTATATTTGCAAAAGTAAAAATCTTCAATTGACTTGACAATTTAGCTTTTACTTAACTAAATTTGATACTTATAACAGGAGCTTTATTAGAGAATTTGCTACATGAATAAAAATGTTACTCGGGGATTATGTTTCAACTTTTTGTATATAATCCAGTAACAGGATTTTAATAATTAAGTTATAACGGATGAATAGCAAATTCTTATTTTTCTATATAGTTTTATTCTCATTTCCACTTTTTGGGCAAAATGATCTACAAGTCATAACGTCCAACCGGAATGAATTAATAATTCAGTATACCCCCGGCTATTCAGACACATCAATAATAAAAATAACTAATCAGAATTTTATAAAAGTAGGATTAAGATATGGCATAGTTCCACATCCTGAAGACTGGGGAATGCCTGAAGTCCCGGAAAGAATAATCAGTGTTGGAGTCCCATCTGAGACGGGCAATACAATACAAATACTTTCATCGGAATATAAAACACTAAACGGCAACATATCTCCGAAGCCGGAAATGATAAAAGGTAAGCAGTTAAATGAATTTGTTTATAAACTGAAAAGCGGATATTATAATTACAAACCTAACACAGAGCTGTTATCATTCGGAGAATATGGAATGCTGCGTAGTATCCCGGTACAAACAATAAATATATCCCCGGTAGAGTATAATCCTGTTCAGAATACAATAAAGCTATACACGAAGATAATATTTCAAATAAAATTTACGACAAACCAGACAATAGCCTCAAAACCGGCGAGTAATTTTTTATCGGGAGCAATTCTAAATTATCCGGTAGCCAAGTATTGGACAAAGGAAATAAATGCCGGCAGATTAAGAAAGACATTGACAAACAGTGTACTATCTAGTGGAACCTGGGTAAGATTTGAGACACCGACGGAAGGCATATACAAGATAACCAAGTCAATGCTGCCGTCATATGGAATTGATCCGAGTACAGTGGATCCGAGGACAATAAAGATATACAATAACGGAGGGAAGGCACTGCCGGAGGATGTAAATGCAGCTAGGCCAAGTGATTTGGAAGAGAATGCAATAATGGTAGTAGGAGAGGAAGATGGAAAGTTTGATGACGGAGATTATATATTATTTTATGGAAGGGGAAATGATTTCTGGGATTATGACACGGTAAGCAAAACCATTAAGAGATATTATCATCCATATTCAAATGTAAATTATTACTGGATAACATCGGGAGGAAGTAGTAAAGGTAAGAGGATAGGACAGGAGGCAAGTTTAAGTTCAGCGTCATATTATAATCAGAGTTCGACGAAGGCATTTGCACAATTGGATGAAGATAAAATAAATATTGGGAAAAGTGGTCGTGAATATTATGGTGACAACTTTTCAGCCACAACAACTTCGAGGACATATTTAACAAAGTTAAACGGCAGGTTAGATAATTATCCGGTAAAATTTAACATTAGATTTATTAATGCCAGTCAGGGAACAGTTGGCCTTGAAGTTGATGAGAACTCCACCCCTATATTAACATCTAATTTGTACGGATGGGGCGGAAACGAATATTCTAATGGAAATGCATTTTCCTATACAGCAACTTACAATGGAACATTGCCTGATGAACGAAGTGTACTTAAATTTAATTTTACTCCAACCACATCTGCTTCATTAGGCTATCTGGATTACTTTGAAATATTATATCAGTCCCAACTTCAGGCGGTGAATGATAACTTATTATTTTTCTCAAAAGATACCACCTCTAAAGTCCAGTATAATTTATCTGGATTCTCCTCAAGCAATATCCAGGTATTTAATGTAACAGATTATGCAAATGTAAGCCTGATAACAAATGAACAAATAAGCGGGAGTAACTGTACATTCCAGGCAAACGAGACATCAGGGAAAGTCTCAAAATACTTTGCTGTTGGAAGCGGAAAATATTTAACGCCCTCAAACCCGGTAACGATACAGAATTCAAACTTGCATGGAATACAAACAGGTGCCCAATATGTGATAATCACAAATAAAGTATTTGATGATGCAGCAAATAGGCTGGCAACCTATAAAGAGAATCAAGCTCCTGTGAAGTATTCAACAATAGTTGTAAATGTAGACCAGATATATAATGAGTTTTCGTGCGGGATGACAGATCCGACAGCAGTAAGAGATTTCTTAAAATATGCCTATGATAACTGGCAGATAAAACCGGAGTATGTTTTGTTATTTGGTAAGGGAACATATGATGCCAAAGATGTTGAAGGATATCATCAGGATTTTGTACCGGCATACGAGACACAGGAATCTTTGGACCAGATAAATTCATATACAACAGATGATTTTTTTATGAGAGTGAACGGAAAACTTCCTTATATCGATTTTGCATATGGGAGAATACCTGTTACTACCGATGCAGAAGCAAATACAGCTGTAGACAAGGTAATCCAATATGAAACGACACAGGATAAAGGTCTCTGGAGAAATTTAATTACTCTTGTAGCTGATGATGAATGGACTAGCCAAGGGAATGAAGGGAATCAACATACTCCCGCTTCCGAATATATATCAAACTCAATAATTCCAAGTTCATTTGATCAGAGCAAAATATATTTAGGAATGCTGCCTGTAGTTTTAACTAGTGACGGTAGAAGAATTCCGCAGGCAAATGTGGATATAGTAAATGCAATAAATAACGGGACTATGATTTTAAATTATATTGGTCATGGCAGCCCTGCATTGTGGGCACATGAGCAAGTATTCGTCCAGAGCACTACAATTCCTCAACTACATAATTCACGATATTTCTTCCTTGTAGCAGCAACTTGTGATTTCGGCTATTGGGATATTCCAAATTTGCAAAGTGCAGCGGAAGAGCTTTTATTAATGCAGAATGCAGGAGCAATCGCAACATTTACGTCTGCTCGTTTAGTATATTCAAGTAGTAATCATCAACTAGCATATCAGCTATTTACAGATTTATTAGACTCACCCAGAGATTCTGCCGATATTCCGATTACTTTGGGTCAGGCAACGTTGGAAACAAAACAAATTTTATTTGATCCGAATTCGAAGAAATATGAAATACTCGGAGATCCTACCTTAAGTTTAGTTATGCCGAGATATTCTGCTGTTATTGATTCAATTAATGGTCAGAATCCTTCAACTTCACCTGTACAAATTAAAGCACTTAGTACGGTAAAATTATATGGTGAAATCAGAAAACCTGATAACTCTTTTTGGAGTGATTTTAATGGAACCGGCATTTTATCCATGTACGATTCACAGCGCCAGGTAATAGTCCCGGCTCTTAGTAATGAAGCGATTACTATGCAAGGCGGAGTAATTTTTAACGGAAGAATCTCGGTCACTAATGGTAAATTTTTTACTCAATTTATTGTACCGAAAGATATCTCCTATGAAGATAAGAATGGAAAAGCTTTAATTTATTTTTATAATAGTAATTCTGATGGACTCGGGTATACAACAAATATTATAGTAGGCGGTACTGATTCCAACGCCGTAAATAATAAAATCGGACCAGATATTTCAATCTATTTTGATGATACTACATCCACAAGCGCAACTTTGGTTAATCCTAATTCAAATTTAATTGTAAAACTATCTGACTCAAATGGTCTTAATACTACCGGCACAGGTATTGGCCATAAACTGGAAGGAATATTAAATGGGCAAGAAAACAATCCAATAGATTTTACAAATTATTTTACCGGGGATTTGAATGCAGGCGGTAAATCGGGAGTAATAAATTATAAATTCAATAATCTTGATCCTGGTAATTATACTATGAAAGTAACAGCCTGGGATGTATTCAATAATTCTTCAAGCAAAACAGTAAATTTTACGGTAGTAAGCAGTAATGGCTTGGTAATAAAAGATGTATATAATTATCCGGATCCGTTTGCCTATAATACAACATTTACATTTCAGCAAAATTTAAATGCTCCGATAAATGTAAAGATAAAAGTTTACACGATAGCCGGCAGATTGATAAGACAGATTGAAGAAAATGGAATAGAAGAGAAATTTGTAAAAGTAAATTGGGACGGCCGTGATCAGGATGGAGACATAATAGCTAATGGAACGTATCTATATAAGATAATAGTAAATTCTATGGATGGAAAATATAACCAGAGTGTATTAGGCAAAATGGCAATAATCAGATAGTTAATGTGAGAAAATTGCAAATTATTTAGAGTATTATTTTTATATTTAATTTTTTATTGAAATAATTTATTTATGAGAACTAAAATGATAATATTATCATCGGAGGAAGAAAATGAAAGTATTAATTAGGCTGGTGTTGGTAATCATTCTGTTTACAATGGTTCAGAAGGCTGCCTTTGGACAAGGAGAAGCTGCTGTCCCATTTCTCGAATTAGCACCCGACTCCAGAGGAGGCGCTATGGGTGAATCAGGCGCAGGATTAGCCGATAACTCAGCTGCTATATTCTGGAACCCTGCTGGAATTGCATTCTTAAAGGGTTCAGAAGTTAGTATTACTCATAGTAATTGGTTACCTCAATTTGGATTGGACTTGTTCTATGATTATCTAACCTACAGACAATATATACCCGAAATTAGCGGTAGTATTACCTCGAGTATCACATATATGAATTATGGAGAGTTTGTAAGAACCGGGCCTGACTCACCAACTCCCATTGGCACATTCACTTCCTTTGATGCAGCATTAACTGTTGGATATGCAACCAAACTTTCCGATGATTGGGGAATCGGTTTCAATTTCAGACTAATTCATAGTGTCCTTTCAAGTGCTCCTACTGCTCAAGAAATCGGCAGCGGTATTTCTACATCGGTCAGTTTTGATCTGGGAGGTATGTGGAGGCCGGGTAAACTGATAATACCATTTACTAATTCCGATATTGGAGGTGATTTTAGTGTTGGTGCTAACTTGAGTAATATGGGTCCCAAAATGTATTATATCGATAGACAACAAGCTGACCCGATACCAACTAATTTCAGATTAGGATTTGCTTATAATGTATTCAAAGATAAATTTAATTCTTTAATATATACTCTTGACTTCAGTAAGCTTCTTATAAACAAGGATACTGCCTCACAGACTTCTCAGGAATTTTACCAAGCAATTTTTACCTCATGGGGCAATCGGCCTTTTAATGAAGAACTTCGAAGTATCCAAACTTCTATGGGGCTTGAATACTGGTATGGTGAACCGGGAGATTTCTTATTTGCATTAAGAGCCGGTTATTTTTATGAAGACCCTGCATTTGGTAATAGAAAATTTTTAACATTTGGTGCCGGTATCAGATATGATATTTATGGATTTGATTTTAGTTATTTAACTACCTCCGTTTTCCCTAACGGCGATCAGAGTCCTCTTAATGATACCTTAAGGTTTACTATTTCAATAGGCTGGGGAGGAATAACTGGCGATTCTCGCGGATTACCCCGAGGAATATAATTTAATATGATTAAAAAAAATCTTGTTTTTCTTCTTGTCTCAATATGTTTGGGCAGTTTATCTGCCCAAACATTTATTGGAAGGATCAATCCGTATCCAGCTAAAAATATTGTTAAAACAACTGGAATAGATACTGTTAAAATTTTAGCTGTAATGGTTGAATTTCAAGAAGATAAAGACGCAGCAACTGACGGGAATGGCAAATTCGGATCCATATATTCCCAGGATTACGGCAATACTATACTAGACCCTTTGCCTCATGATAGAGCATACTTTGAAGAACATTTGGAGTTTGCAAAAAATTATTTTCAACAAGTTTCAGATGGTAAACAGATCATAAGTTATTATGTACTGCCTAATGTGGTTACGGTATCTCAAAGGATGCGGAATTATTCACCGCAAATAAATTCAAATGATTTTACATCTTTAGCTGATTTTTCAAAAGAGGTCTGGCAAAAAGCTGACTCTGCCAATCCTGGATTTGATTTTAGCAAATACAACTTATTTACTATCTATCATGCCGGAGTCGGAAGAGATGTTTCATTGCCTGGTTCAATTGCAGATTCAAGAGATTTGCCCTCAATCTTTTTAAGTACTAATGCCCTAAAAAATATTTACGGTTCAAATTTTAATGGATTTCCTGTTGAAAATAATTCTTTCGATATCACTAATAGTTTAATAATGCCGGAAACAGAAAATCGTGAACAGTCTACATTTGGTGGAACTGTTTTATTCCAGATAACTACAAATGGTTTATTAGCTGCTAGCATAGGAAGTTATTTAGGTTTACCGGACCTTTATGATACAAAAACAGGATTAAGTGCAATCGGGCGGTTCGGCCTGATGGATCCACAATCTATTTTTGCTTATAACGGAGTAATACCGCCTGAGCCATCTGCATGGGAAAAAATATTTCTTGGCTGGGCTTCTCCTGTTACATTATCACCGGGCAGCTACAATATAAATTTAGTTACACAATTGGCTGCTTCTGCTAACGACACAACCATTTTAAAGCTGCCGATAAATTCCTCAGAATATTTTTTGCTTGAAAATAGAGAAAGAAATGCATTAGGAAATGGAGTAATAATAACCTACACGCTTGACGGAAATTCTGCAACAGAAACATTCACAAAAGACCAGCCTGGTTTTTATAGTTATAATACAGATTCTTTAAAAGGTGTAATTACTAATGTAAGTGAATTTGATTGGGCATTGCCCGGTCAAATTGATGATACTTCTGATTATAAAGGCGGAATATTAATCTGGCATATTGATGATAATGTTATAAATGCAAAAATTGCATCAGATCAAATAAATGCGGACAAAACTCATCGCGGTGTTAATTTAATGGAAGCCAGCGGTATACCGGAAATTGGAGAAATTTTTACGACCATATTGGGTGATCAGGTGATTGGCGAAGGAACTTACCAGGATTTTTGGTATAAAAATAATTACGCTAAACTGTATAAAGATATATTCTCAGGTACCAGCAGACCTAATAGCAATGCAAATTCAGGTGCAAATAGTCTGATAACTGTTTCAAATTTTTCTGATATTGGAAATAGAATGTCTTTCAATGTTGTTTATGGAGACTCAATTGTAAAACCAATTTTTTCATCTAAAGTTCAAACTTCTACTAATAGCAATTATCTAACTGCTAATCAAAATGGAAATAGTTTTGGGTTTAATATTCTGTCTAATTCTAATTTAATTATTCTTGATAATTCCGGAAAAGTAATCAATACAATTCCCAATTTTTCGAAATACAAAGTAGCTTCCATTAATGATAATGGAATTCAATATATTATTGGTGATATTGACTCAACAATAAACATATATACCGAAAGCGGCTCAGCAGGTACTTTAAACAGTTATAAATTTAATAGATTGTTTTCGACCTCACCTGTAATGCAAATTAAATCTAATTCAATAATAGAGATGGCTATTGGAACAATGAGCGGAATCATTGAACAATATAGTTTTGGAACTAATATGGTACCGCTTCAGATGGGAACAATAGATGCCGGCAATTCAAATTTAGTAATAGATAAAATTTGTACTGATGAAAATGATATTTCTTATGTTGCTTCATCTTTAAGTAATAATAGTTTTACGACTTCTGACTCATATGGGAGTTACTCCGGTACAGGAACTGTTTTTGATTTTGCAATGAGTATTGATAAGGATGGAAATGAATATGAAGTCTTATTGCTTAGTGGAAATAAATTTGATGTGATTAGTAAAGGCAAAATCCTTTCAGAATTTACTATTAATTCGCAAGATTCAATTAAGACTTTTTCATTAGCCGATCTTAAGCAGGATGGAAATAATTATATCATCTTTTCAAATGGAAATAAAGTAGATGCTGTAAATTTACAAGGTGCAGAAGCGGAAAATTTCCCATTCTCTGATCCTTTAAATATTGGTTTTACCGGAGTTCCATTAACAGCAGATTTTACCGGGGATACAAAATCAGAAATAATCGCCACCACTACAGACGGAAGAATTTATGCAATCAATGGTGGAACCGGAAAAGTAGTAGACGGTTTTCCGATTTCAATGGGCACTAAATTAGCGGCGGCACCTTCTCTTTTTGAAGATGGCGGGACAATATCCTATGCTGCTGTAGATCAAAATAGTAATTTCTCTGCCTGGAATATCGGAGCAAATGCCGGTACAATTTATTGGGCTGAACAAAACGGGAATAATCAAAACACTTCATTTATTAATAGTGCATCTTCTCAAAATGTTGTTAACACATTTTTCCCTGCAAACAAAGCTTATAATTATCCTAATCCTGTTTATAGCGGAGAGACTAAAATTCATTATTATGTTTCGGAAGATTCAAAAATTGATATTAAAATATTTGATCTTGCCGGAGATTTTGTGGCAGAATTAAAAGATAACGCTCAGGGAGGTATGGAAAAAGAAACTCCATGGAATGTGAATAATATTCAGAGCGGAGTTTATTTCGCCAGAATTCAAGCACAAGGTGTAAGTGGTAAGACAGAAACAAATATTATAAAAATAGCAGTGATTAAATAAGACATTAAATAAGAAATTGCATATCAAAATATCTTGCAAATTTTTCTTTTACAACAACGGAGATTAGATCAAATAATTTCCCAATCTAAAATGCCGGCTATCAAATCAGAATGGAGTAGTTTTATAGACTTATGGTAAAAGTATTAGCATTTATAGGTATTGTATTAATCTTCCAAACTACTGCATTTTCTCAATTCACGGAATTTCATCCTGAGTTAAAATGGTATACGATTAAAGGTAAACATTGTGAAGTGCACTTTCACAATGGTGCAGGCAGAACTGCCCGTGTTGTTGCTAAAATTGCGGACGAAGTTATTGAACCATTAATTTCTCTTTATGATTATGACCCGGGAACTATTCATTATGTAATTAAAGATATTGATGATTATTCAAACGGGGCAACTTATTTCTTCGATAATAAAATTGAAATTTGGACCAGTGCCCTGGATTTTGATTTACGCGGCACACATAACTGGCTGCGAAATGTAATTACACATGAAACAACCCACATGGTTCAATTACAATCCGCAATGAAGTTGTCAAGAACTATTCCTGCATTCTTTCTTCAAGTATTAAATTATGAAAACGAGCGAAGACCGGATATCCTTTATGGATTTCCGGATGCTATTGTTTCTTATCCGTTAGCGACGGTTAATGTACCTTCCTGGTTTGCCGAAGGGACTGCACAGTATCAGAGAAAAGAATTTAATTATGATAACTGGGACACGCACCGCGATATGGTTTTAAGATGTTATGCGTTAAGTAAAACTATGCTCACGTGGAATCAAATGGGCGAATTTGATAAGACAAGTTTAGGCAATGAATCTGTTTACAATTCCGGTTTTGCTTTAACAAGATATATCTCTCAAAAGTATGGTGAAGATAAACTGGAAAAAATTAGTCATGATCTCGGCAAGTGGGATGTATTTACTATGGATCAAGCTTTTAAGGATGTGCTTGGTAAGGATGGAAATGAAGTATACAATGAATGGCAAAACTTTCTTACGGATAGTTATAGAGAAAGAAGCAAAGCGGTTTTATCTAATCTTGTAGAAGGAGATACGGTAACAGGAGTTGGCTTCGGAAATTTCTTCCCATCGTTTTCAAGAAACGGTTCTAAATTTGCATATATCTCCAATAAGAATGAAGATTATTTTGCTTTATCGAATGCTTACATATACGATCTTAAGACTAAAAAAGAAAAAGAAATTGCTTCCGGTGTTAGATCAACCGTAAGCTGGGTGCCTAATAAAAATGAAGTAATTTATTCTAAAGTATCTGATGATAATCCTAACTGGTATAATGTTCACGATCTTTATACTTATAATTTAGATAATAATAAAGAGACTAGGCTTACTAAGGATTTACGTGCAAATGAACCATGCATTTCTCATGATGGTAAAAAAATTGTGTTCCTCTTTGAAAAGGATGGAACTACAAATTTAGCTATGGTTAATATCAATGGTAAAAATTATAAACAACTTACAACTTTTAATAACGGTGAACAGGTTTATGAACCTCAATTTTCCAACGATGACAGTTATATAATCTTTGACTATTCCTATCGTGAAGGGAGAGATATTGCCCGGATCGATACTAATGGAAAGGATTTTCAATTTGTTATAAAATCGAAAGCAGATAATAGGAATCCGGTTTTTGACAAAAATGGAAATATAATTTATTGCTCCGATACAACCGGAATTTTCAATTTATACTCATATAACTTAAAGACCGGTGAAAAGAAACAGCTTACAAATGTAATCGGCGGAACGTTCATGCCGTCAATCGACAGCGCGGGAAATATTTTATATTCAGGTTACACTTCAACAGGATTTAAAATTTTTGAAATTACTCCCAAACAGGAAGCAGAAGTAAACCCGGGAAAAAGTTATGTGTGGGTAAATAATCCACCTCTTGATCATGATAAACCAAAAGGAGATTTGGTAAAATTTGATTTGGCTCGTCTTCAAAATTATAATGATTATAAAGTACCTGATTATAAAATACATCCTTATACCGGAACCTTTACCAAAATGACTTTCTATCCCTTTTTGAGATACGATAATTACAACACTTCCAATAATTTTTTTGATAAATTAAAACCTGGAGTTTATGTCTCTTCATCAGATATGCTGGATCGATACGCGCTTTTTGCTGGTGCTTCAATAAATGCGAGAATGGAAAGAGATCTATTTCTGATTTTTAATTATAGGGATAAAATTCCTTTATTATTTGATCTTGGTATTAGGCCTGAATTATCATTTGAAATTTATAACATTAGTCGAAAAGCTAATACTGCTATTGGATTTGGTGCAGATACTGTTGGATCTCAAGTATCGTATGAATTAAATATTCCAACTGATGTGAGTTATAATTTATTGGAATTTGATTTTTCGGCTAAGCAAAGAGTTTTTGCCAGAGGGCAGGACCTAGAATTTAGATACACTTTTAGCCGGTATACTGCAGATCTCGGCAGCTTTTTAATTCCTTATCCTTATTCTGATCCGGCTTATTTATATCCTACTACCAGTGATACTTATTTGATCGGAAATAATTTCCAGTTAAAATATACTTTAAATTATATTAAACCCACTGTAGATGATGAAATTAATCCAATAGGAGCGCAAGCTGAGCTGACATATAATTATGAAATGAACAAGTTTAATCCAAATGGAAATTATACAATTCAAAACGGAATCTTACAGCCGGTATTCAATAATTACGACTTCCATCGTTTAGAATTGAATACAGCATTACATTTTCCTTTATGGCATTTAAACACTTTAACAGCAAGATTAAGGTTAGGAAATATATTCGGCCCAACCGTTCCGGATTTTTTCGATTTTTATCTTGGCGGAATTATAGGCATGAAGGCATATCCATTCTATGCTGTCGGCGGAAACAAGGTCGGATGGTTTAATTTGACTTATAGATTTCCACTGTTTAAAAATATTGATACTCGAATCGGGCAGCTTTACCTGGATAAAATATTTATGTCTGTATACGGAGATGTAGGAAATGCATGGAATGGAAATTTTGTTGCCAATCAATTAAAAAAGGGTGTCGGTGGAGAAATTCGTGTTCATATGAATTCCTTTTATGTATTTCCTACCGATCTGTTTTTTGACGCAGCATATGGATTTGATAGATTTACCCAGAATTTTTTAGGAAAGGATGTAACTTATGGTAAGGAATGGAGATTTTACGGTGGTATTTTATTTGGATTTGATATTTAGCCTAACGATCTAAGCTAAAAATTTTTATTGAAAATTGAATATAGAAATAAATATTAAAAGGTCTAATATGAATTACGTTTGGTCAAAGTTGATTTTATTATTGTTCGTTGTAATTGTCGCTGCAAATTTTATGAATGCACAACAAGTTGCAATAAATAAAACTAAATTAACTGGAAATTTGTTAGCTGATTCTAGATTAGTATCAATTAATTATAATTCGTCAAAAACTCCGGCAATGGAATTTCAGACCAAAGATAAAAAGTCCAGATTTCTTGGAGGCTTATTTTCCTTTATCGTACCTGGTGCGGGAGAATTTTATGCAGGTGATTATCTTAAAGCAGCAATTTTTGCAGTTGTTGAGGCTGCTGCAATAACTACCGCTGTAGTCTGGAATAATAAAGGAGACAAACAAACAAGATTCTTTCAGGACTATGCTAATCAGCATTGGAGTGTAAAAAAATATGCATGGTGGACTGCAAAAAATCTCGCAACATTAGCACCCGGTATGTCCCAGGCAGATATAACAAAATATCAAAATGAATTTCCGACAGAAACAAGCCCGGTTAACTGGTCTCAAATGAATCAAATGGAAGTAGCAATTGGAAGTGATCCTGGCGCTGAAGGCTATACACATCAATTACCTCCGTTTGGTGAACAGCAATATTATGAGCTGATAGGCAAATACCCGCAATACAGCCATGGCTGGGATACAAGTAATCCAACGGATAAAGATTATCATATTTTAACTAGTCAATTTTTATGGTACGCTGATCAGCGAGGAGAAGCTAATCATCTTTACAGCATTGGTTCTACTGCCGTAATTTTTGTTTATATAAACCATTTCTTAAGTGCTATCGATGGTGTTTGGAGTGTGGATAAATATAATGACACAATCGCAATGAACATGCGTATTCAGCCGGTTAGATTTTCGGATAAAATAGATTATATGCCGACATTAAATTTGTCATATAATTTTTAATAGGTTTTTAAATAACAGTTAAACATGGGGTATTGACTTTCGACTTTTAAGATTAAATTGTTTTGATCAATAAACAGCGATTATATTACACTTAGTAATAAAATCGCTTTTTTTATATATATAAAGTATTTTGCAATATAAATTTATTCTAAGTTAGGCAAATGAAAACACCAATTGTAGTTATTGTCGGAAGACCAAATGTAGGAAAATCAACATTATTTAATCGGCTTGTTGGAAAAAGGGGAGCAATCGTTGATGATGTCAGCGGAGTAACCAGAGATAGAAATTACGGCGAAGTTGAATGGGACGGAAAAATTTTCCAGTTAATTGATACTGGCGGTTATGTGCCCGATTCAAATAATGTGTTTGAAACTGCAATTCGTGAACAAGTTGAAATTGCTTTATCTGAAGCCGATACAATTCTATTTGTTGTCGATGTTCGTGACGGAGTAAATCCGATGGATATTGAAATTAGTAAAATGTTGAGAAGTTCCAATAAGGGATTTTTTTTGATAGTTAACAAAGTGGATTCCGAACAATTTGAGGCGGCAGTTTCTGAATTTTACAAACTTGGAATTGAAAAAGTTTATCCTATTTCTGCTTTAGGCGGCAGAAAAATTGGTGATCTTTTGGAAGATCTGACAACAGACTTTATACCTTTCGATCAGGATAAAGATCAAGATAAAAGATTAAAAATCGCAGTTGTTGGAAGGCCTAACGTAGGTAAATCGTCACTTACAAATGCTCTTTTGGGATATGATAGAAGTATTGTAACTGATGTTCCAGGTACTACACGCGACAGTATTAATTCTATTCTAAAATATTATGGAAAAGAAATTGTAATTGTCGATACTGCAGGGCTTAGGAAGAAAAAAAGAATTGAAGAAAATATAGAATTTTTTTCAATGGTCAGGACTCTTAAAGCGATAGGAGAATGTGATGTTGCAATTATTATGATTGATGCGGTAGTCGGCCTTGATAAACAGGATCAAAAAATAATTGATGAAGCCGTCGGACGAAGAAAAGGAGTTATTCTAGCTGTAAATAAATGGGATTTGGTGGAAAAAGAAGTGGATACCTCAAAAAAATATGAGGATGTAATAAAAGACAAAGTTGGTTCGATTGATTACCTGCCGGTTATTTTTGTTTCAGCTTTAACTAAAAAAAGAATTTATAAGTTAGTGGAAATGTGTTTGATTATTCATGAAGAAAGAAAAAAGAAAGTACCGACTAGCGAACTTAATAATAAGCTATTGAAAGTAATTGAGAAATCGCCCCCGCCTGCTACGCAAACAGGAAAAGAAGTTAAGATTAAATATATTACACAGGTAGGCGAACACTATCCTATCTTTCTTTTCTTTACAAATTATCCTAAGAATGTGCCGGATAATTATAAACGTTTTCTTGAAAAATTAATCCGCAGTAATTTTGGTTTTGAAGGAGTTCCGTTCACAATGAGCTTTAAGCAGAAATGATGAAACCGGGGGAAATAGTAATTGTCGGCGGGAATGCAGCCGGCCCGGCTGCGGCTGCTAAAGCAAAAAGAATTAATCCAGATGCCGAAGTTACAATTTTTGAATCCGGCAGTTACATATCTACTGGAACTTGCGAAATACCTTATGTATTATCAGGCGATGTACAAAATTATAAGGATGTTTTATTTTACTCTCCTGAAACATTTAAAAAGGAAAAGGGAGTTGACGTTTTCATAAAACATTTTGTTGAGGAAATAAATAAAAAAGAAAAAAAAGTAGTCGTTAGAAATTTGATCAATAATAATTTATTCGAATATAAATATGATAAATTAATTCTTGCTACCGGCTCTAATGCTAAAACTCTGCCAAATTTTCCATCTGATGCTCAAAATGTTTTTACCTTAAAAACTATCTCAAATTTAATCGAGGTTAAGAAGTATATACAGCAGAACCATGTAAAAAATGCAGCAGTAATCGGTTCCGGATATCTTGGGCTGGAAATTGTCGAAGCACTAAATAAACTTAATTTGAATGTTTCATTAATTGAAAAAGAATCTTTGGCTCTTCCTTCAACTGAAGTGGAGATAAGTTATTTGATTCAAGAGCTTATAAAAAACCGTAATATCAATTTTTACGGAAATGCTTCAAACTTCAAAATCAATTATGATGAAAAACAAAAGAAAATAACAAGCTTGGAAATCGACGGAAGATTATTAGAATTTGATATAATCTTTGTTGCAGTAGGTTTTACACCAAATATAAGTATGGCTCTCAATTCAAAGATAGAAATAGGGAAAACCGGTGCAATAAAAGTTGATAATAAATTAAGAACTTCTGATCAAAATATTTTTGCAGCTGGCGATAATATAGAAGTAATAAATGCTGTAACAAACCGGCCGGATTATATTCCGCTTGCAACAATTGCTCATCAATGTGCCCACGCTGCCGGGGAAAATGCAGTTGGCGGCAATGTTCATATTGAGCCGGTAATAAAAAACGTAGCTTTTAAAATTTTTGATAAATATTTTGTGTCTGTCGGACTAACTTCAATTGAAGCTGAGAAAAATGGTTTTTATTTTTCTACAGTTTCAGACATTCAGCCGAATTTAGTAAAAGTTATGCCGGAAAGTTCCAATGTCTTCGGAAAAATTATTTATGAAAAAAATAGCAAAAGAATTCTGGGTGCTGCATTCTTAGGTGGAAGGGAAGTATCAGGTTATGGTGATTTAATTTCTGCATTTATAAAAGCTAAACAGTCAGCTGAACTGCTGTCAAAAATAAATTTTAATTATACACCGCCGTTATCGCCCTTTATTAACTTATTATCGGTGCTCGGCAGAAAGATAAAATAGATTTTAATATTTCCTTTGGAGACAAAAATGAACTCAAGATTTAAAAACTTTTATTTGATCGATCATCCAATAGTAAAAAGAGATATAACGGTTTTACGCGATTTCCATACACAGCCTGAAGCTTTTCGTGCTGCAGTTGAAAGAATATCAAATATTTTAGCGGTTGAAATTTGTAAAGACTTTCCACTTGAATCAATCGAAGTGAAAACACCGCTTGAAAAAACAGTTGGTTATAAATTACTTAATGAAGTTGTTCTTGTTCCTGTGCTAAGAGCCGGTTTAGGAATGGTAAACGGATTCTTAGAAATAATACCGGATGCAAAAGTCGGGCACATTGGTTTGCAAAGAGATGAAAGCACATTACAGCCGATTGAATATTATTATAAAACACCGAAAAATATTGATGAAGCAAAAGTACTGTTGATAGATCCAATGCTGGCCACTGGCGGCAGTGCAAATGAAGCAATAAATTATTTAAAAAAGAGAGGCGTTAAAAATTTAATATTTGCCTGCTTAGTTGCAGCCCCGGAAGGAATAAAAAAACTCTTGAAATCCCATCCTGATATAAGAATTTATGGAGCTGCAATTGATAGAGAACTGAATAACAAAGGGTATATTTTACCCGGGTTAGGTGATGCTGGAGACAGGACTTTTGGTACCTTATAAAAAGCTCCTCGTAATTTTCTTTCTAATAACTTTATCATCTGTTTCTTTTTCTCAAATTTATCCGGATCATGCTGTTGATTCACTTTTAAAAAAAGGAATCAATGAGATCATAAAACAAAATTATGATAGTTCTAACGTAGTTTTTGAGAATTTGAAAAAAGATTTTCCCCAATTACCCCTCGGGAAAATATATTTAGCGGCAAATAAAATTGCTCAAGCCTATGACTATGGAGAACCGTTTGATAACCAGTTTATTCAAAAAAATCTTAGCGATGCAATTGATCAATCCAAATCATTAATTGAAAAATCAAACAAAAATATTTGGGATATTTACTTTATGGCTCTTTCCCAGGGATATTATGCGTACTATGAAGCTTTAGATAAAAATTGGGTCTCAGCATTAAACGAAGGCTTGAATTCAATATCTAATTTTAATAAATGTTTGTCTATTGATTCTGCATTTTATGAAGCTGATTTAGCTATCGGGACATTTAAATATTGGAAAAGCAGGAAAACTGAGATCTTAAATTTTTTACCAATATTTAAAAATGAAGAAGTACAGGGAATCGAATTATTAAAAATGGCGATTGACCATTCATCGTACAATAAATATCTTGCAATGAATTCATTAATCTGGATTTATATTGAGCAGAAGAAATATACTAAAGCACAGCAATTAGCTAAATATGCTCTTGAAGAATTTCCAGATAGCAGACTTTTCAAATGGGGATTGGCTCGTTCTTATGAGGCTGATAGTGTTTCTGAATCGATAAAAATTTATTACCACATTTTAAATTCTTATAACGGAACAAGTTTATATAATTATATCTTAATCAAACATATTATCGCTCAGCAATATTACAAGTTAGGTGATTATGGGAAAGCATTAAAACTTTGTAACGATATTCTATCAGTAAAAAATATACCCAAATATTTAGAGGATAAATTAGAAAAAAGGATTGAGAGAGTTAAAAGATTTAAGAAAAAACTGCAGAAGGAACTTTCCAAGTGACGATTTGTTTAAAAACAAGACATTTGCCTGACTTTAACTATTCAATTAAATAAAGTAAATTATAAAGCTTTTATTGTAAATGATTTTTAACGAATGATTACTAATCCAAAATATAAAAAGATGCTTGATGAGCTTTTGGATGCCTGTAGAAGGCATTTGCCAAGTGTTAATGAAGCATTGATTTCAAAGAGTTTTGAATTCTGTTTGGAAGCACATAAAAACGATATTCGTGCCTCGGGAGAACCATATTTTACCCATCCTTATGAAGTTGCTTTAATTATCGCAAATGAAATTCCGCTTGACGATATAACTATTGTCAGTACCTTGCTGCACGATGTTGTTGAAGATACAGAATTTAATCTTGACATACTGTCAAAAGAATTTGGAAAAGAAGTTGCTGAAATAGTTGACGGTGTAACAAAAATCAGCGGAATATTCAAAGGACAGGAAATTACTCAGGCAGAAAATTACAGAAAACTACTTCTATCCATGGTTAAAGATGTACGTGTAATCTTGGTGAAGTTTGCAGATCGGCTGCATAATATGCGGACCTTACAATTTGTTAATCCTGATAAACAAAGAAGAATTGCGCAAGAGACATTAGAGATATATGCTCCCTTCGCAAACAGATTCGGCTTAGGTAAAGTAAAATGGGAACTGGAAGATTTATCATTTAAATATTTAAATAAAGAAGCTTATGATGAAATTGCCAGGAAAATAAAGAGTAAAAGAAGAGAGCGTGAATCATATATTAAAAAATTTACTGATCCAATTATTGAAAAATTAGATGAATATAAATTAAAGTTTGAAATAAACGGAAGGCCAAAACATCTTTACAGCATTTACAAAAAAATGGTTACACGTAATAAACCATTTGAGGAAATTTATGATTTGTTTGCTATAAGGATTATTCTTGCTACTGAAAATAACAATGATTGTTATACCACGCTTGGGATTGTGAACCAAATGTATCTGCCTGTACCGGATCGTTTTAAAGATTATATATCTATACCTAAAACAAATAATTATCAATCAATTCATACAACTGTAGTAGGACCTGAAGGAAGGCTGGTTGAAGTTCAAATAAGAACAATTAAAATGCATGAAGTTGCTGAAAAAGGAGTTGCAGCGCACTGGAAGTATAAAGAACATAAATTGGCGAACGATAAAGATTTGGAAAATTGGGTTAATTGGGTTAGAGATATATTTGAAAATGCTAACAAAGATGATGCTAGAAAAGATCTTCTTGAAAGCTTCAAATTAAATCTTTATCAAGATGAAATTTATGTTTTCACACCTAAAGGAGATTTAAGAAGACTGCCGGTCGGTTCAACCCCGGTAGATTTTGCTTTTGAAATTCATAGTAAAGTTGGATATCATTGTATAGGTGCAAAAGTAAACGGTAAAATTATACCGTTAGATACCCAGCTACACAGCGGAGATCAAGTTGAAATAATTACATCCAAAAATCAGCACCCCAATAAGAACTGGATTAAATTCGCTATAACTCACAAAGCCAAAACTGCAGTAAGAAAATGGATAAATAAAGAAGAAGAAGATATCATAAATGCAGGCAAAGAAATTTGGGAAAAGAAGATAAAAAAATTAAAGTTATCATTTACAACCAGCGATATATCTAAGTTGTCGGTTAATTTAAAATATGAAAGCCCAAGGCATTTTTATCGAGCGATTGCTCAAGGAAAGGTTAACCTTGAAGAAGTTTTAACAGCTACAAAGGAAAAAGAGAAAAAAGAAAAACAGCCTGTGCTTGAGTTTGACAACTTTGCCAGTATTGCTCGAAATGATATAGGCGGAGTGTTGGTCGATGGTAAACAATCCGGTATTATGTACTCTTATGCAAAGTGCTGCAATCCAATCCCTGGTGATCCGGTAGTGGGTTTTATTACAGTGGGAGAGGGAATTAAAATCCATCGTAAAACTTGTAATAATTTGATTAAAATTTCTGAAAAAGAAGTAAGCAAACTTGTTCCTGTCCAATGGCCGGAGGCTGAAGGTTCTTTGTTTGTCGCCGGATTAAGTGTAATGGGAGAAGATTCTCCCGGAATATTAAATGACATTTCTCATACAATAGTTTCATATCAAAATACCAATATCAAATCAATAAATATTAATACTAATGATTCAACTTTTGAAGGCAGCGTAACTTTATATGTTCAAAATCTAGAACATCTATCAAGGATAATAGACCGCCTTAAAAAATTAAAAGGAGTTTATTCTGTTGAAAGATTTGAAAGTGCCTAAAATAAATGATTGAAAACGATTCTTTATCGAGAATAATGGCAATTGATTATGGAACAAGGAGAATAGGTCTAGCGCTTACTGATCCTCTTTTTACATTTGCATATCCTTTTAAAACTCTTCCAAATGATTCAAGCTTTTTTAATGAACTAAGAAAGATTATTAACGAACAAAATATCTTAAAGATTATATTAGGTTATCCTTTAAAAGAAAGCGGTGAGTCATCTTCCATTACTGAAGAAGTATTAAAATTTAAGAAGAAGTTGGAAAATGCATTTAAATTAGAAGTAGTCTTAAAGGATGAGAGATATACTTCGTCTATTGCAAAAGAGATTATTAATAAAACAGTGACAAAAAAATCAAAGAGAAGAGATAAAGGATTAATTGATAAAAGCTCGGCAGCCATCATATTACAGGATTATCTCGATGAAAATGGAGATTGAAACTACAAATTTTAATTCGGAGCCTGTTATTTCTGCTAAAATAAAATAGTTAATTATAATTGACATTTACGATGTGAAAAACTATTTTCGGGTATAATAAAATCACACTAATGGGAGCACACATATGACACTTGACGCACTAGGAATGATCGAAACCAAAGGTTTAGTTGGCGCAATAGAAGCAGCCGATGCAATGGTTAAAGCGGCAAAAGTTGAATTACTCGGTAAAGAAACAATTGGCGGCGGATATGTTACGGTAATGGTTCGTGGGGATGTTGGAGCAGTAAAAGCTGCTACTGATGCCGGTGCGGCCGCTGCTCAGCGTGTTGGTGAGTTAGTGTCTGTACATGTTATTCCACGTCCTCACTCCGAGGTTGAAGCAATTCTTCCTAAAAAGAAGTAAATAATTATGCCGAAGGCATTGGGTTTAGTAGAAACCAGAGGCTTGGTTGGAGCAATCGAAGCTGCTGATGCAATGGTTAAAGCCGCAAATGTAGTCCTTGCTGGGAAAGAACAAATTAGTGCGGGATTGGTGACTGTTAAAGTTCTAGGCGATGTTGCTGCAGTTAAGGCAGCTGTTGATGCCGGTGCTGTTGCTGCTCAAAGAGTCGGAGAATTAGTATCAATTCATGTTATACCTCAGCCGGATGAACAATTGGTTTCAATATTTCCTGAACTTGCAGATGACTATGAGCGAAAATCTTTAAAAGAAGAATCTAAAGTTTCAAAAATTGAAGAAAAAACAGAATCGAAACCGGGAAAAATAGAACAAAAAAGTGAAACAGAATCAGTTGTAAAAAAAACTGAAGAAATCAATGCCCCTGTTAATAAAAGAGCAAGCCGGAAAAGTAAAACAATTATCGAAGTTAATGATTCTTTATTTGAAAATGATACTATCAGCAGATTAAGAAAAGAAGCTCTTGAATTAAAAACAGAAAAACCGGAAGAACCGGAATCAAAAACAGAACCAGAAAAGAAAGAAAAAGTAAAAAGAGAAAATTTTTCCATCGAAGATACCGATACTCTTAATGTTCATCAACTTAGGCATCTTGCTAGGAGCATAGAAGAATTTCCGATAAAAGGGAGACAAGTTTCAAGGGCAAATAGGGAAGAACTTTTAGTTTACTTCAAAAAATTAGGAAAATAATTTTTCTTGCGGGATATCAATTCTTTTAATGACTCCACGACAGGTGGAGTTTTTTTGTGGCTATTTTATTTTATATTTGTAAAATGAAGAAAAACCTCCATATAATTATTATTGCTTTTCTTTTTTCTGTAATTCTTTGGGTATCAATTTCATTGTCCAATGATTATTATGCCACCTTTGAAATACCCTTAAAACTGGTAAACTTTCCTACTGGTTATGCTACAGGTACTCCGCTGCCTGAAAAAGTTTCTATTAAAGTAAAAGGGAAAGGTTGGAAACTTATTGCGGTTAATCTTACATCTGAGTCCGATTATATAGTACCGGTTGGAAAGGAAACAGGAAGACGAACTATAAATCTTTTTAATTATTATGCCGAAAATCAATGGCTGTCTTCAGATGTGGAAGTAATTAATATTTCTCCCGATACTTTATCTTTTTTTGTTGAAAAAATAGCTTCAAAAAAAGTCAAGATAATTCCGAATTTGAATCTGAATTTTAGAAACGGGTATGGTTTAGCTTCTAAAATAATTGTTACTCCGGATTCCACAATAATCTCAGGTCCGGCTAGCTATGTTCGAAATATGAAATCAGTTCCCACAGAATCTACAGAATTTAATGATTTGAGTGATAAAATAGTGGAGCAAATTTCATTAAAAGATATACCGGGTATGACCTATAAGAATAAGTATATTTCTGTTAGCCTGGATGTACAAAAAATAGTTGATAAGAATTTTAATAATTTGCTTGTTAAGATTGTCGATGTTCCACGGGATAGAAATGTAATCCTCTTACCTAATAGAATCAGTATAGCAGTACGAGGCGGAATTGATATTTTAGGTAGAATGGATACAACTCAATTCAACGCATTTGTTAATTATAGAGATGTTGTATTGGATACTTTAGGAAGTGTTGTGCCGCATATTAAAATGCCGGAGAATACTTCGCTTTTATTTATAAAGCCGGAACGACTTAGGTATATAATTAAAAAATATAATTGATTTGATTTATTCTAATTTATCTCACCTGGAATTAACTTTTAATTTGTTAAATTTATCATTAGGCCAAATTTTAATTATTTAAAGATTATTTGAATTAAGAAACTAAATTAAAAACATCAAAATTATTTAATCAGAAAAAAATGTTTATCACTTTTGAAGGAATAGATTTTAGCGGTAAATCGACACAGGTAGAATTATTAAGAAGCTATCTTATTAATAAAAATAAAAAAGTTGAAATAATTCGTGAACCTGGAGGAACTGAAATTTCTGAAAAGGTTCGTGAAATACTTCTGGACAGAAAACATAATAATATGTTTATGGAGGCAGAAATATTTTTATTTTCTGCCTGCCGTGCTCAATTGGTTAGGGAAAAAATCCGTCATTATCTTGAAAAAGGAATTTATGTAATTTCGGATAGGTTCCATGATTCAACTACGGCATATCAAGGATTTGGAAGAGGTTTACCTCTTGAATCAGTAGAGCATATAAATCAACTGGCAATCGGAAATACAATACCGGATATCACTTTTTTCATCGATATTCCAGTTGAAGAAGCGGAAAAAAGAAAAAAGTTAAAAGATAGCAATCACTTGGATAGAATTGAGGTTTCTGATTTAGAATTTTTTCATCGTGTTAGGGAAGGTTATTTATTCATGGCTAAAAAAGAAAAGAGATTTAGAATTATAAATGGAATAGATAAAATAGAGGAAATCCATAAACGTATTGTTAAGGAAATAGCTTTATTAGAAAAAAAGGAGCTCGTATGAGTTTTAGCAGATTTTATAAATTTATTTTGGCTGGAATTATTTTATTAATGTTTTCCGGTTTTTTTACAGGCAAAGATGATATTTATTTTGAGATAAATAAAAATATTGATCTCTTTAGTAAAGTATATAAGGAAGTAACATTCAATTATGTAGATAATGTTGACCCTGAACAATTTATGCGTGCGGGGATTAAGGGTATGTTAAGTTCATTGGATCCTTATACAATATTTATTGATGAAAATAAAAAACAAGATTTTGATTTAATTACTAATGGTAAATACGGCGGAGTCGGAATTTCTATTGGTATACGTGGTAATAAAGTTACTGTAATAGAAGTTATGGATGGTTATTCTGCTCAGAAACAGGGTATAAGAGTTGGTGATATTTTAATTGAGGCGGGCGGAGATAAAATAACACCGGAAAATGTTGATGATATTTCTTCTGTAGTAAAAGGCAAACCCGGTACAATGGTTGACCTAAAAGTAATTCGTGATCAGAAAGATACTCTAAATTTTAATTTAGTTAGAGAAGAAGTAAAAGTAAAAAGTTTAATATACTATGGATTCTATCCTGAAAACAGTAATAATGTTTATATGAAATTAACTAATTTCAGCAGATCTGCTGGAGATGAAATACAAAAAGCCTTGAAAGAATTGAAAGCTGAGAAACCGATTAAATCTGTAGTGTTGGATTTAAGAGGCAATCCAGGTGGTTTGCTTGATGTAGCGGTAGATATTGCAGATGAATTTTTACCCAAAGGAGATTTAGTTGTAACAACTAAGGGTAGGGAAGAAGATAGCAAAAAAAGTTATTACTCTACTCAAGAGCCATTTCTTCCAAATGCAAGACTTGCCATTTTAATTAATGGCGGATCTGCTTCTGCTTCAGAGATTGTTACCGGTGCTATGCAAGATCATGACAGAGGTGTTGTGGTGGGTACAAAATCTTTTGGAAAAGGTTTGGTTCAAACAATTACGCCGCTCGATTATAATACCTCTATAAAAATTACAACAGCTAAATATTATACACCAAGCGGAAGATGTATACAAAAGATCGACTACGCAAAAAATAACAAGGCAATCTCAGAAGTCGACACCGTAATTAAAACCTCTTTTCTAACAGATCATAAACGGGTGGTTTACAGTGCAGGTGGAATTACACCGGATACTTTGGTTAGAGAAGAAAATTTAGGAGATGTTGTAAAAGACTTGCTGGCTAAGGGAATGTTTTTCCAATATGCAGACCATTATTATTATCAGAACCCAAATGCAGATTTTCATAAATTAAATGATAATGAGTTATTCACCGATTTTGAAAAATATTTAAACACTGATGATTATAAATTCCACTCCTTGGCCGAAGATCAAGTAAACCAGCTTTTAGCTGAAATCAAAGATAAGAAAGCTGACAAAAATTTGAATGAAGGCTTAACAAGAATAAAAAATGAATTTGAAAAACTTGGGAACAGCGAATTAAAAATATATAAAGATGAAATAATTCATGAAATTAAGATCGAACTTGCATCAAGATATTTGGGTAACGATGGAATGATTCGTGATGTTTTAGCAAACGATAATCAATTCCAAACTGCTTTAAAAATCTTATCCGATACACCTGTATATGATAAATTATTAAATATTAATTGAATCTAATATTGGTAGTAATTCTTTTTATTATCACCGGATTGCTTACCGGCATTATAGCCGGTATGCTCGGTGTAGGCGGAGGAATTATTTTTGTACCTGCCCTGTATGCATTACTTCCGCTCACTTTTATAAATCCAAATCATTTAACCTACATCGTAATAGGGACATCTTTATTCTGTATTGCAGTAACTTCATTTAGTTCGGGAATAAATCATTACTTTTCAAAAAATGTTGATTTTAAAATAGCAGCTCTTTTAGCTTTAGGCAGCATAACATCATCAATCTTATCAGTATATTTTGTCTTAAATATAAAACCCACTTATTTGCAATATATTTTTGCTGCGGTTTTTATACTAATAGCATTAAAAATGTTTTTAGGAAATGATGATTCGAATAAAATAGAATTAGTTATAAACAGATCTCGTAATATCTATTTTTCAATATTATTTGGTTTATTAGTTGGTATATTTTCCGCATTTACAGGTTTAGGAGGTGGGATTTTATTTGTACCGATTCTAATATATTTCTTTGGTTTGAAAACTAGAAAAGCAATTGGCACTTCTTCGGTTGCCATATTTGCGACCACTCTGACTGCAGCTATTACTTATGGGCTGCACCATATTGTGGGTAAAGAAGCATTTCTGCAAATAGGTTATATATATCTGCTGGCAGGAATACCAATTGGTCTAAGTGCTGCGCTAGGGGCTTATTTAGGGGTTAAAATTACTTTAAAAACACAACCTGAAAAACTAAGGAGATATTTTTCCATTCTATTATTGATTGTGGTTATAAAAATTACAATAGGTTTTTTATAGATAATTTTCCCCTCTAAAAAAGAAAATTAAATACTTTTTTTACTGCTTAAATTATAACAGGATTATTTGTAATTTTAAACTACAGTTATCAATTTTATCTTTTAACAACTAAAGCATCATGGATAAGTCAACAAAAGACAAAATTAAAAGTATTGTCGGAGTTATCAATTTCACTGATTCCGATGAAGATAAATTATGTTACTCATATGATGGGACTGCAATTTTGCACCAGCTTCCGGAAGCAGTAGTTTTCCCTGAAGATGAAGAGCAAATTTCCAAATTGATGAAATTAGCAAATGAAGATCATTTTAATGTTGTTCCTCGCGGTGCGGGGACTGGTTTGAGTGGCGGAGCTATACCGGTGGAAAATTCAGTTGTTGTTGTAATGACAAAGTGGAACAAAATTCTTGAGATAGATAATAGAAATCTTACTATAACAGTTCAGCCCGGAGTAATAACGGCAAAGTTACAAAGCGAAGTTGAGAAATTCGGACTTTTCTATCCACCGGATCCTGGGAGCATGACAGTTTGTACTATTGGAGGTAATGTGGCAAATAATGCAGGCGGATTACGCGGACTGAAATATGGAGTAACAAAAAATTATGTCTTGGGAACTGAAATGATCCTTCCCAATGGGGATTTATTAAAAACAGGCGGTAAAAATGTAAAGGATGTTGCTGGTTATAATCTACGTGATTTTATCGTAGGAAGCGAAGGAACTCTTGGGATTATAACAAAGATTTTATTAAAGTTAATCCCGCAGCCAACTGGTTCAGTAACTCTCCTAGCATATTTTGACAAGCTTATAGATAGTGCACAAGCCGTTTCCGATATTATTTCTGCACATATTACGCCTTGCATGATGGAATTTTTGGATAACACCACCATAAATTGTGTAGAGGACTATACAAAAATAGGTTTGCCTAAAAACAGTGAAGCTATACTTTTAATTGAAGTTGACGGCCGTGGAAGCATTGTTCGGGAAGATGCGGAAACTGTTACAAGAATAATGAAAAAAAATAATGCTTCATTTATTAGAACGGCTGCCAATTTGGAAGAAGCTTTGCTTTTAAAAACGGCTCGGCGCAGTGCTTTCAGTGCTTTGGCCAGAAAAAGGCCAACTACAATCCTAGAGGATGCTACAGTACCGAGGAGCGAACTTCCGATTATGATTGAAAAAGTAACAGAAGCTGCGACTAAATTTGATGTTACATTTGGTAATTTCGGTCATGCCGGTGATGGCAACTTGCATCCGACATGCTTAACTGATGAACGGGACAATTCAGAAATTACAAGAGCACATAAAGCATTCGATTTTATTTTTAACGAAGCCATTAAATTGGGTGGAACAATTACAGGCGAACATGGAACAGGCCTGGCTAAGAAACAATTTTTAGAACAGGTGGCTGGTATACCAGGCATAGAGATGATGAAAAAAATAAAATGTGTTATTGATGAAAATAATATATTAAATCCGGGGAAAATATTTTCAATAAGCCCGAGATGTGAAGGGACACTTCCCAGAAATAGAGATCAAATAAAAGAATTTGTTAAATAAAAATTAAACATGTTATTTATTTAAAAGAATTTCTTGACATGAAAGATACTCAACTCAAATCTGCGTTACTCGGTGTTCTGCCTAATGATGATATCCTCTCGCAATGTATTCATTGCGGGTTATGCTTATCCACTTGCCCTACATATGAACTAACAAAATTAGAACGATCATCACCAAGAGGAAGAATCCGTTTGATAAATGCTGTGGCGAAAGGAGAATTACCGATTACCCAGACTTTCGCAGATGAAATGTCTTTTTGCCTTGATTGCCAGGCTTGTGAAACTGCTTGCCCTGCCGGTGTTAAATATGGAACAATGGTTGAAGCAGCAAGAGTGGAAGTGGAAAATGCAGGCTTTGGATCAATTTCTGGAAGATTGATTAAGAGAATTGCTTTGAAAATAATACTTGCCTCTCATATGAATTTAAAAGTTGCTGCAAAGATTTTATATTTTTATCAAAATTTTGGAATCCAAAAGTTTCTTCATAAATCCGGTTTATTTAAGTTGATCTCTCCTAAGTTAAGCGAAGTTGATAGACTTGCTCCTTCAGTATCTAAAGTTTTCAGCACAAATTTAATCCCTGAGTATACCAAGCCATCTGGAGAAATTAGATTTAAAACTGCATTCTTAACCGGATGTTTAATGGATGTAATGTTTGCTAATATTAATAAAGATACTGTTGATGTTTTATCAGCGTGCGGTTGTGAAGTTTATAACCCAAAAGACCAAGTTTGTTGCGGTTCTTTACACGCTCATAACGGCGATATGGAAACAGCTAAAAAGCTGGCGAAGCAAAATATTGAAGCCTTTGAAAAATTCGATTATCAATATCTGATATCAAACTCTGCAGGCTGCGGGGCATTTATGAAGGAATATGGGCATGTATTGGCAGATGATCCCGCTTATGCAGAACGAGCTAAAATATTTTCTGATAAGGTAAAAGATGTTACAGAATTTCTAGCAATTGAAAAACCAATTAAGGACTTTGGAGAAATTAATGAAACTGTTACTTATCATGATGCATGTCATTTAGCCCATACGCAAAAAGTAGTTTCTGAGCCAAGGGAGGTTTTGAAATCGATTCCAGGTTTGAAAATTAAAAATCTTGAAGAATCTAATTGGTGCTGCGGAAGCGCCGGCATCTATAATATTGTTCGATATAATGAGTCAATGCTAATTCTTAAAAGAAAAATGACCAATATTAAAAATACTGATGCAGAAATTGTTCTAACAGGTAACCCCGGATGCATTCAGCAGATTAAATACGGAGCGGAAAAATTTAATGTTAACATTAAAGTTATGCATCCAATTACTTTAATCAAACAAGCAATACTAAATAGTAAAAATAATTCTCTATAGGAACTATCTCGTCTAACTAAAATAAATTTTATTTAAACTTGTTACCTAGGCAAAGATTATAATGACTTAAATCACTATATGTTAGTACAGATTTAAATAGATTTGTTTCCGAGTCCAATCAATTTTTATATAAAACTTAAAGCAATTAATTATTAAAGGGCTAAACCTTAATAATTAACTGAAATATTTTTTGATTTGTAATTAATAATTTTTAAGTTTGAAAATTAAGTTTAAAACTTACTTAATATTCAAATTTCCTAATTCGTAATGCGGATTCATCTATTTTCAGACGAATCAATTATTTCAAACTTAGAATTATTATTGAAGAACGATAGAGAGATTTTTTAAATAGTCCCTATTTGTTTTGAAGAAGTTTAAATTTTTCACCTAACTACTATAGTATTGTTAATATAGAAGGTCGATGATGAAAAAATCTTTACTTGATTATATTTTACGGGTTCGTTTACCTATTACACTGTTTGTTATCATTGCCTCTTTTACTATTACATATTTTGCTTCACGCGCAGAAGATTATGGAGTAGGTTATTCTCCTGTTCAACCAATAAACTTCTCACATAAGTTGCATGCTGGGCAAATGGGAATTGATTGTGAATATTGTCATACAGGAGTTGAAAAATCCCGACATGCAATGGTACCTGCTGTTTCTACTTGCATGAATTGTCATTCCATCGCAAAAAAAGATAGCCCCGAAATTATTAAACTCAGAAATTATTATTTCAAAGATATAGCTTTACCATGGGTAAGGATCCATAAAGTACCCGACTTCGTTTACTTTAATCACAGTGTACACATAAACAGCGGTATTAAATGTGAAAGCTGCCACGGCAATGTTCGACAGATGAGTAGAATTACTCAAGTTAGGTCCTTCACAATGTCGGATTGTCTTAATTGTCATAGGCATCCTAAAGAGGAATTACCGTATCTTAAAAACATTAGTAATGGGCCGGCTAATTGTTTCGCTTGTCATCGTTAGTAAGGAGTTGAAATGGAACTGGAAAAAGTATTTCAGAAAAAATTTAAACGTAAAAACTTTTTTACGTCACTTGGAATTGGGATTGCAGGCTACTTGGCAGTGAAAACTTTTCCATTCAAGCTATTTGGGAATAAAAAATTATTCAAAAAAGAAGAACAAAAGAAAGTGAAGGTTCATATTAATTCACTTGCTATCAGCAGAAAAAAAATAGGTGGGAATAATGCCTGAAGTAGATGACGAATTAAATCAAAATAAAGACAAGGAAAATTCTGATCCTAATTATTGGCGGAGCTTTAGAGATTTATTCCGTGATACTTCTTTAATTGAAGCTAACAATTCTGAATTTGCAGAGGGTGTTAAAGAAGATTTCGAACCATCCAAATTATCAGGAATATCAAGAAGAAAGTTTTTAGCTCTTGTAGGCGCTTCTGCGGCTTTGGCAGGCGTCGGCTGCTCGGATTATAGAAACAAAGGCGATATTATTCCATATAATAAAATGCCTGAAGAAGTTGTGGTCGGAAATCCGAATTATTATGCGTCAACAAGTACCGCTTGTACGCACGGCTGTGGTATACTAATTAAAACTCGGGAAGGGAGGCCGATTAAAGTTAACGGCAACCCGGATCATCCGGTTAGCAAAGGTAAAACTTGTGCTAAATGCGAAGCAAGCATTCTTAGTCTTTACGATCCGGAGAGACTGCAATTTCCGATGAAAAAAAATCATAGCGGTGAATTTAAAAAATATGACTGGAAACATATTGATGATGAAATAATTGATATCCTAAATAAAACGGGTAATAAGCAAATAGCTTTTGTATCGCACACAATTATTTCTCCAACCGGGAAAAAAGTATTAGATGACTTCACTAAAAAATATCCTAGCACAAAAATTTATTCTTACGAATTATTCAATGAGCAGACAAGAAATTCGGCGTGGAAAAAATGTTATGGTTCTGATATTGCTCCGCTAATCAAATGGAATGATGCAAAAATTATTGTTGGGTTAGAAACAGACTTCCTTGGAACTGACGGTAATAAAGTAGAAACCGCAAGATTATTTGTTGATGGAAGAAATGTTCATGATTTAGAAAAGTTTAATAGACTATACGTCATCGAAGGAAACTTATCGGTAACAGGAATGAATGCCGAATACAGATTCAGATTACGCCCGGATGCTCAGTATGAATTTGTAATGTGTTTATTGAATGAGGTTAACAAGAGTGGCGCTTCTGTACCTGTTGATGCTCAAACATTAGCAAATTTTTCATTAAACAATTTTGCTGAAAAATATTCGTTGTCTAAAAAGAATTTAAAATTATTAGTTAAAGATTTAATTAATAATCAAGGTGCCTCAATAATTTATGCCGGTAGAACATTACCTGAACACGTCCATATCGCTGTAAATTTATTAAATGAAGTGCTTGGAAATTCAAAATTATATAGAACTGATTCGGCAAATGTTAATGTCCTCCCTCTATCAAATAGTGAAGATCTAAAAGATTTAATTTCGGAGATGAATTCTGGTAACGTCGGTGTCCTAGTTCATTACGATTCAAATCCGGTTTTCCATTTATCGAGTGATTTAGGTTATGCGGAAGCTATAAATAAAGTCCCTGTAGTTATAAGTTTTACCGGAAGTCAAAATGATTCTTCGGCTCTTGGAAATTTTACTCTTCCTGTTAACCATGATTTTGAATCATGGGGAGATGCCAAAACAAGGACTGGCTTTTATTCAATGCAGCAGCCTGTGATTGACCCTATTTTTGATACAAGACAAAAGGAAGCTGTTCTTCTAAACTGGCTAAAAGGCAAACCGGTTATCTATGATGATATGATTTATCATAAATACTTAATGGCTAATTGGCAGAATCAAATTTATCCTTCTCTTAATTCTAAAATGACATTTGAAGAATTGTGGGTCGCCGGTTTACATGATGGAGTAGTCATTTTTGATGAAACTGTTCAAACCTTAGGAAGCTTTGATAAAAATGTTCTAGCGCAATTAAAACCAAATGGCAACACTACGTCAGATTATTTAGTCGTGCTTAGAGAAAGTTATCAGGCAGGTGACGGCAGATTTCTAAATAACGGCTGGATGCTGGAGTTTCCTCATCCAATATCTAAAATTACTTGGGATAATTATGCCGCTGTATCTCATGCAACTGCCAAAGAATTGGGAATCGAGTCAAATGATAAAATAGTGGTTGAAGTAGGTGATAGGAAACTAGAAATACCGGCTTTCATTCAGCCTGGGGCTGCCGATAAAACAATTACCATTGAACTTGGCTTTGGAAGAAAAACAGTCGGTGTAGTGGGAACCGGAGTTGGGTTTGATGCAAATATATTGATGTCTAAGGACGGGGGTGTTTCAAATTGGATATATAAAGCTAATAATGTATCTAAAGGCAGTGGCAGTTACAAGTTAGTTTCAACGATGGAACATACTATGTTTGGCGAAGCATTGACTGAGGAAGCTGCTCAAAAAAGAAAAATTATTCAGGAAGGAACTGTTAAGGAGTATAAGAAAAACCCGCATTTCTTAGGGACTGAAAATCCTGAGAAAATGGAGTCTCTTTACAATCCTCATGCTTACCCTGGAGTAAAATGGGGAATGGCAGTTGACTTAAATAAATGTATAGGCTGCGGTGAATGTGTAATAGCTTGTAACGCAGAAAATAATATTCCAATTGTCGGTAAAGATCAAGTAGCAGTCAGCAGGGAAATGCAGTGGTTGAGAGTTGATAGATATTACTCCGGCACAATTGATGAGCCGGTAACGAGCAATCAATTAATGTTATGCCAGCAGTGCGATAATGCCCCTTGCGAAAATGTATGCCCGGTTGCGGCAACAACGCATAGCCCGGACGGCTTAAATCAGATGATCTATAACCGCTGCGTAGGTACAAGGTATTGTTCCAATAACTGCCCATATAAAGTAAGAAGATTTAACTTTTTTAATTATAGAGATCATTTTAAGAATTCATATCAGCAGAGCCATTTACTCAGTTTGGTTAATAACCCTGAAGTAACCGTTCGTTCCCGCGGAGTTATGGAAAAATGTACATTTTGTATTCAAAGGATTATGGATGCAAGATCCGAAGCTATTAAAGAGCATCGCCCGTTAAAAGGTTCCGATGTTAGAACTGCTTGTCAGGATGCATGCAATACGGAAGCAATAAAATTTGGTGATATGAATGATAAGGAATCGGAGTTCTACAAAAAATACAGAACTCATGAATTAGGTTATTATGTGCTCGAAGATGTTAACACTCGTCCAAATGTTACTTATATAGCAAAATTAAGAAATACTGAATCGGAGGAAGTATAGTGACCAAGGATTATTCGGTTGAATTGGCACTTGTTGAAGGAAATCCGCCTCTAAGGGATTTAGATGAGGTAATTTCCGCACCAATTAATTCTCAGCCTTCACATAAATTTTATATTGCATTATCCATAACCGGAAGTTTGCTTTTAATCGGAGCAATTTGTGTCGGAATTACTTTCTATTATGGTATCGGAATGTGGGGTAACAATATTCCGGTTGCATGGGCTTTCGGAATTACAAACTTTGTTTTCTGGGTAGGAATAGGGCATGCAGGAACTTTAATTTCAGCAATATTATATTTATTAAGACAGCATTGGAGAACCGGAATAGCAAGGTTTGCAGAAGCAATGACAATCTTTGCGGTTATATGCGCCGGACTATTCCCAATAATTCACGTCGGAAGGCCCTGGCTTGCCGGATATTTAATTCCTTATCCAAATCAACATTCAATCTGGCCGAATTTCATATCACCGCTGGTGTGGGACGTATTTGCCGTTTCAACTTATTTGACCGTTTCACTTGTGTTCTGGTATGTAGGATTGATTCCAGATTTTGCTACTCTTAGAGATCGCGCTACAAATAAAATTAAGAAAACAATTTATTCTGTATTTAGTTTAGGATGGAGGCATTCAAATCGTCATTGGGTACATTATGAAAAAGTATATATGATCTTAGCCGGTTTAGCAACACCGCTTGTGCTTTCTGTTCACACAGTTGTAAGCTGGGATTTTGCTGCCGCCATTTTGCCAGGCTGGCACTCAACAATTTTTCCTCCATACTTTGTTGCCGGTGCAATATTCTCAGGTTTTGCAATGGTCAGTACTGTGTTAATCTTTGTTCGTAAAATTTTTGATATGGAACATATCATCACTCTCGACCATTTAGAAAAGATGAATAAGATTATCCTTTTAACCGGTTCGATGGTGGGATATTCTTACATTATAGAATGGTTTATGGGCTGGTATAGCGGTTCACCTTATGAACTATTTGTTACGCTAAATAGAGCGTTTGGTCCTTATGCCTGGGGTTACTGGATTATGGTTAGTTGTAACGTTTTCTTTCCACAGCTATTCTGGTTTAAGAAAATTAGGCGTTCTATCCCAGTTACATTGATTATAGTTATTCTTGTTAATGTCGGAATGTGGTTCGAAAGATTTGTGATCATCGCTTCTTCACTAAGCAGAGATTTCTTACCTTCCAGCTGGCATTACTTTAAGCCTACTTTGGTTGACCTCGGAATTTTATTCGGTAGTTTTGGATTATTCTTTACTTTAATTTTGTTATTTGCTAAAACGATGCCTGTAATTTCAATTACGGAAATTAAGGGAGTTGTCCAAGGTGCTCAGCCTTCGCATGGAGGTGAGCATGAAGCGTAATGAAAGCAGTCTATACGGTGTCGCTGCACTTTTTGATTCTCCTGATGATATTTTAAAAGCAGCTAAAAGAGTACAATCCGACGGTTACAAAAAATATGATGTTAACACTCCTTATCCGATCCATGGTATGGATTCGGCTATGGGATTTAAATCCTCTAAGCTCGGTTATATAACACTCTTTTTCGGTTTTGCAGCAGCTGCATTTATATTAGCTTTTATGTGGTGGGCATTAGCAATTGATTATCCTCTTGTTATCGGCGGAAAGCCTTTCTTTGCTTTACCGGCGTTTGTCCCTATAACATTTGAATTTACAGTGCTTACCGGGGTATTGTCAACAGTTTTCGGAATGATTGCGGTTGTATTCAATCTGCCGTTTAATAATCATCCTCTGCATGATACCGATTACATGAGAAATGTTTCTTCTGATAAATATGGTTTAGTTATCGAAGCTGAGGATCCTTTATTTGAAGAGAATAAAGTTGTTGAATTATTAAAAAGTTTGGGCAGCAAAAAAATTGAACTTGTTCAAAATCCGGAAGAAGAAACCTACAGTATATTTCAGCCTAAGTTCTTAGTTTTCCTTGCAATCATTGCATTACTTACAGTCGGTTCAACTTACATTACTTTGAATAAGTTTATGTATTTACCTCCATTTGATTTTATGCTAAATCAAAATAAGGGAGTTTCACAGGAAGAAAGTTCTTTCTTTTATAATAAGAGGGAAATGAGAACGCCTGTCTCCGGTACGGTCGCCAGAGGTTATATCCCTTATGCATATTCGGGAGAAACTGACCCTAAAGAAGTCTTATCGAACCCTCTTTTACCGACTAAGAAAGTTTTGGAACTTGGCCAGAAAAAGTTTTTAACATTCTGCAGTCCGTGCCACGGAAATTATGCTGATGGTAAGAGCAGATTAATGGGACAATTTCCTCCTGGGCCAACACTGCATTCCGAAAGGATAATAAATTTTAGTGACGGGCAAATTTATAATGTTATAACAAACGGTTTTAATATTATGCCTTCTTATAAAAGACAAATTACACGGGATGAAAGATGGGCAATAGTAAATTACATAAGAGTTTTACAGAGGGCGCAAAATCCAAAGCCGTCTGATTTTACTGAGATCAATGAGATAAATAAGGAGTCTGGAAAAAATGTCCCAAATTGAATCCGGTTATATTAAAAAGGAATTACCTAAAAACCTCGGTACAATTGGAGCAATACTTTTAATTGCCGGAATTGCACTGGGAGTTACAGGCTATCTTGTTGATCCTTCAAGAGCTGCCTTCAGCTATTTAACTTCATTTATTTATTTGGTTTGTATCGGAATCGGATCTTTATTTCTTGTAAGTCTGGAATATGCTGCCGGCGCTGTTTGGAGTGTTCCCTTCAGAAGAGTAAGTGAATTCTTAGCTGCAAGTGTTCCTTTTTTTATTATTCTTGTTATTCCTTTATTCTTCAGTATGCATGATTTGTTTATCTGGACAAATCCTGTTGCAGTTGCCCATGATAAAGTTTTACAGTTGCGTTCAACTTATTTAAACATTCCTTTCTTTGTAATAAGGGATATTGCAATCTTCTTAATTTGGACGGCATTTTATTTTATCATTATTAAAAATTCCAGAAAGCAGGATGTCTCGGCAGATCAAAATTTAACGACTAAGAATATTAAATTTTCTATTGCATTCATTGTAATATTTGCTTTTTCTATTTCGGTAATATCATTTGATTGGATGATGAGCATGACCCCGCACTGGTTCTCCACGATATACGGAGTTTATTTATTTTCGGATTCTGTTTGGGTTGCATTAGCAGTGCTTACTCTTTTTTCCGTCACATTAACTGAAAAAGGTTATTTGTCATCGAAAATTAGACGGGATCATTACTACAGTCTCGGTACTTTAATGTTTGCATTTACTGTATTCTGGGCTTACATAGCTTTCTCTCAATACATGCTGCAATGGTACGGAAATTTACCTGAAGAGATTGTTTACTATGTTCATCGATGGACCGGTGCATGGAAATATGTTTCAATCGCACTTGTTATTACTCATTTTATTGTACCGTTCTTAATTCTATTGCCAAGAAGTTCAAAAACAAATCCAAACACTTTAAGATTCGCTGCCATTTGGATTATCGTTTTCCAATTTCTGGATATATACTGGCTTGTAATGCCTAGTATGGTAGATAACGGATTTACATATTCATTCAGCTGGATTGATCTTACATTTCCTCTTGCTGTAGTAGGTTTGATTTTATGGTTGTTCAGCAGTTTAGCAAAGAAAAACAATTTGCTTGCGATCGGAGATCCTAAACTAAAAAGAAGCTGGGACTTTCATATTTAATCGAATTAGGAATAAAAGGAATTAAATAAATAGTATGGCAAACAGTAAAAAAAATATAATTGAAGATCTTAAAGCACATCCTGTAAAAATTTTCAGTTTAATTTATCCTTATGTTTTAATTGTTGGTGTTGGAATAGGAATGTTCTATTACAGCAAATTAGATAAAATCGGAATGAATAAAATTCCACCATCAATTTCAGATACAATTTCAGTAGTAAAGGATTTAACTCTGATAGAACCAAGTGTTACTCCTAAAGCTGATGTGATGGCACTAAGCAAAAACAGCGAAACGTTAATTGCAAAGGGTAAAAGTTTATTCACTGCTAATTGTATTGCATGTCATGGCGCAAATGGCAAAGGAGATGGAGTTGCAGCGGCAAGTTTAACGCCAAAGCCAAGAAATTTTACAAGTAAAGAAGGCTGGATTAACGGTCCAAAACTTTCCGGGATTTACAAAACTTTATCTGAAGGGATTACTGGAAGTGCAATGGTTGCTTTTGGTACATTAACCCCAGAAGATAAATTTGCATTGGCCCAATATATTCGCTCTACATTTGTCCCGAATCCACCCCCAGTTTCCAAAGATGAAATAACTGATCTTGAACAGACTTATCATTTAGCTCAGGGCGAAAGTAACCCGGGACAGATTCCAATTAAGGATGCGATGATATTTGTCGAGAAGGAAGGTCAGTCTAAATTCCAAAATATTAAAAATGTATTGAATCAAATTTCGCTTGACTCAAATAACAATGGAGCGGAAATTTTTGATAAGGTAACAAAAAATAAAATTCGAGCACTTACTATTTTAAGTTCAACAAATGAATGGCATAATAACGAACAAACTTTTATCGATTTAGTGGTAAATGAATTGAATGAAGATGGTTTTAATGATAAGGTCCATTCGTTGACTGATAGTGAGTGGGATACTTTCTATAACTATATGAGTAAATATTTTTAATTAAGATTTCTGATTTCAAATGAAAAAGATAATTGGGGTTTTTAGTTTAATAATTTTTCTCTTAAATCTTAATGTTGTCTTTCCAAAAGATTTAAGTGATAAGATTGGAATCGATCAACAGTTAGGTAAAATTATTCCTCTTGATGCATCTTTTTACGATTCAAAAGGTAATGAAGTAACACTAAGAGAGATTATAAATAAACCAACAGTAATAGATTTTGCATATTACAAATGCACCGGCATTTGTACTCCATTGATGACTGAAGTTGCAGATGTGATGAACAGAGTAGATATGAAAGCCGGAAAAGATTATCAGGTAATTACAATTAGTTTTGATGAAAATGAAATGCCCAAAGATGCTGCGGAAAAAAAAGCAGGAATGATTAATTTACTCAGATCCGGTATTCCGGCTTCTTCCTGGTGGTTTTTGACCGGAGATAGCCTGAACATTAAGAAAATAACTGAAGCAGCCGGTTTCCACTTTGAGCGTCACGGCAATACTTTTGTTCATATCGGTATTTTGATGTTCGTTTCAAAAGACGGAAAGATTTGCCGCTATCTTGAACCGGGGTTTAATTATAGAGGTGATTTTAGGATTCTCCCTTTTGACTTTAAGATGGCTTTATTAGATGCGTCTAAAGGCCAAGCAATTCCGGTAATTGATAAGGCTTTGAGGTATTGCTTTACTTATCAGCCTAAAAATGAATCTTATGTCCTGGATGTATTTAAAATATCCGGTGCGAGTATAGTTCTGATAGTGACAGCATTATTCTTTTTTGTAATACGAAAACCGAAAAAGATTTCGAAAAAAACAAGTTAATATTTGCGGAAAGGTTTAATTGATTTTATCAAAATTATTTTAACCAGAATATTAAACTTATACTTATTTAATTCTGAATAATTTTTAAGGATATTTTTAAAATTGTGAAAAAGTTTTTAGGGGTTGTGTTTAAGGATAGCGCAATATTATTATTGGTCTTTTTATTATTGATTGTAAGTTTTAATGCTTTTGCTTCAGATGATGTTCACCAAGCAGAGGTTATAGAACACTTAGGGAAAATGCTTCCGCTTAATTTAACTTTTACAAATTCGGTAGGCAAAAAAGTTTTATTAAAAGATTTAGTAAATAAGCCAACAATAATTGATTTTGTTTATTACAGATGCACCGGAATTTGTACACCGCTTATGGTTGAAGTTGCAGAGGTTATTGGAAAAACAGATCTGCAGCCTGGAAAAGATTATAGAATTATAAGTATTAGTATAAATCCCGAAGAAACTCCGAAAATTGCAGCACAGAAAAAAAATGCGATGTTAAGTGTCATTGGAAAAAAAATACCTGATTCTTCCTGGGAGTTTTTAACAGGAGACAGTGCATCTATAGCTGAAATTACAAATGCAGCTGGATTTTATTTCCAGAAACAAGCTAACGGGTATTTGCATAAAGGAGTTCTAATATTTATCGATAAAAGCGGAAAAATTTGTGAATATGTGCACCCTGGTTATACAACTAGGGGTGATTTTTCAATACTGCCTTCCGAATTTAAAATGGCAGTAATTGAAACCGGAAAAGGTGCTGTTACGTCAACTATACAAAAGGTTCTTCAAACTTGTACTAATTTTATTCCTAAAGGAAAAGACGTACTTGTTTTTGCACTAGTATTTATAACGGGTATATTCACAGTAACAACAGTATTATTCATAATAAAAAAAGCTAATCCGAATAAAGGAAATAGTTAATTGAGGTAAACATTTATGTCAAGTGATACATTAGCAATTAGTCATAACGGACACGAACCCAGCTACCTGGAGTATGAAGGTAAACATAAAGGTATCTGGGCATGGCTTTTATCTACAGATCATAAAAGGATTGGGATTTTATATCTAATTGCAATCATTAGTTTTTTTGCTGTAGGTGTTACATTAGGATTTTTAATTAGACTGGAATTATTAACACCTCAGGGCACAATTGTAGGGCCGCAGGCATATAATGAATTCTTTACTCTGCACGGCGTGATAATGATATTCATTGTAGTCATCCCGGTTATTCCTGCAGTCTTTGGAAATTTCTTTTTACCGATTATGCTTGGTGCTAAAGACGTTGCTTTCCCGAGACTTAATCTTTTATCATGGTATCTTTATATAATCGGCGGCACGTTGATTCTTTTATCGATAATATTACCTGGCGGGGCCGCTGACACAGGCTGGACATTCTATATACCTTACAGCGTAAGAACCGGCACGAACATGATATTCACTTTAACTGCTGTCTTTATATTAGGATTTTCATCAATCTTAACCGGACTTAACTTTTTAACAACTATCCATAGAATGAGAGCCCCTGGCATGGGCTGGTTCAAAATGCCGCTCTTTGCTTGGTCCTTATATGCAACAGCATGGATTCAGGTTATTGTTACTCCGATAGTTGGAATTACATTATTGATGGTGATTGTAGAAAGAGTTTTCCACGTTGGGATATTTGATCCAACACTTGGCGGTGATCCATTATTATTTCAACACATGTTCTGGATGTATTCTCATCCTGCGGTATATATCATCATTGTACCGGCGATGGGAGTGATATCGGAAATTATTCCCGTATTTTCACAGCGAACAATTTTTGGTTACAAATTTATAGCGTTCTCAAGTTTGGCTATTGCATTATTCGGTTCCCTTGTGTGGGGCCACCATATGTTTGCCACCGGCATGAGCAATACAGCAGAGTTTGTTTTTTCTTTTCTAACATTTTTAGTTTCTATTCCTAGTGCAATAAAAGTATTTAACTGGACGGCAACATTATATAAAGGTTCAATTAAACTTGAGGCGCCGCTTTTATACTCTCTTGCATTTATATTCCTTTTTTCAATTGGCGGTTTGACAGGAATAATTCAAGGTGCACTTAATGTAGATATTTATTTAACTGATACTTATTTCATAGTCGGCCATATTCATTATGTAGTTTTCGGCGGAACGGGAATTGGGCTTTTTGCTGCCCTCCATTATTGGCTGCCTAAAATGTTCGGAAGAATGTATAATAAAAAGGTTGCCAAATTTGCTTTTTGGAATATATTTATTGGTTTTAACGTAACATACTTTCCGTTCTTTATTTTAGGATGGATGGGCATGCCGAGAAGATCATATCACTATTTACCGCAGTTCCAACTTTATCATGTTATCTCTACCGTTGGATCGTGGATATTAGTGATTGGCCTATTCATAATGCTTTTTAATTTATTAATGTCTTTGGTTAGAGGTAAAAAAATTACAGAAAACAATATCTGGGGAGGTGAAACTCTTGAATGGCAGGTACAAACGCCGCCTATAACAGAAAATTTTGAAGAGATTCCTTCAGTAATTGACGGACCTTATGAGTATAAGCAAAACGAACTTACTACTGTAGAAGAGGAGGTAAATTGAGTACTCAGGAACACGCAGAAGTTCATGTCCATAGAGACGATATTCGAAGTAGAATGGGAATGTGGTTATTCCTGTTTTCAGAGCTGCTATTATTCGGGGGTTTATTCTTAATATATTCGGTATATCGATTTATTCATCCTCATGACTTTAGCATAGCCTCTAAAGAAATGAATACATTTTTCGGTACAATGAATACGATAATTCTTCTTACTAGCAGTTTAACAATGGCTTTGGCAATTGCTGCAATTCAACGAGGTAAAAAGATATTATCGATTTGTCTGCAAATTACAACCATGCTTTTTGGTGCAGCTTTCATGGTTAATAAGTTCTTAGAATGGAGTGCTGAATTTAGGAAAGGTAATTTCCCTGGATCTCCGATTTTACAAAGTAAACCGCAAGGTCAAATCCTTTATTTCGGGCTTTATTATTCAATGGTAGGATTACACGGAATTCATGTACTTGTTGGTATGACGGTAATAGCATTTATGCTGCGGTATACCATAAAAGGTGTTATTAACAAAGATGATTATGTTAAACTGGAAGCGGCTGGTTTATATTGGCACCTTGTAGATATTATATGGATTTTCTTATTCCCATTATTCTATCTTATAACTTGAGGTAATAAATGGAAAAAAATAAAACACATTCTGAACATACACATAGCTACAGCATTTACTTTTTGGTCTGGCTCGCGTTAGTTACATTAACCGGGTTAACTGCCGCAGTGGCAGGCATTAACTTTGGAAAGATGAGTATTGTTGTTGCAATTGTAATTGCTATGGTTAAGTCTTATTTGGTTCTTACCGAATTTATGCATCTTAAGATGGAACAGAAAGCTTTTAAAGTATTCGTCTTTGTTGCTCTATTATTTTTAACAATTTCGTTTACGCTTTTGTTTACCGATTATTCTTTTTATGTAAGGTGAAAAAATATGTTTGCATTCGCATCAAATTTTGTACAATCTGTTGATAGTACCTTTTATTTTATAGTCGCCGTATGTGTCTTCTTTCTTGTTCTGATCACTGTTTTAATGATTACTTTTGTCATTAAATATAATAGCAAGCGTAATAAGAAAGCAAAGAACATTCACGGCAGTGTTCCGCTTGAGATAACATGGACTTTAGTACCTACTGTATTAGTGCTTATTATGTTTTGGATGGGCTGGACCGGTTATAAGCAAATGGTAGATGCTCCTAAAGACTCGATGATAGTTGATGTTTATGCTCAGATGTGGCGATGGTCCTTTAAATATGCCAATGGGGTAGAAACGGATACTTTGTATGTACCGATTAATAAACCGGTAAAAGTATTACTGCATTCAAGAGATGTTGACCATTCTTTTTATGTACCTGCATTTAAAACTAAGAAAGATGTAATACCGGGTAGAACAAATTTTGCATGGTTTCAGGCAACCCATCTTGGTACTTATGATGTATTTTGTGCTGAGTATTGCGGCTTGAGACATTCATATATGTATAGTGCTGTAGTTGTTATGCCGGTGGATAAATATAATGCATGGATGGCTAAGCAAAAGGCAAAGCAAGATAAAGACGATGCTGATAATTCTAATTCAACAAGTAATATGTGACATGGCTACAATATCAATTAAAAAAATAACCACTAAGTCTTTATTGCTCGATTTTAAGAGTAAGATTGCAATTGTTGTTGAACTCACTAAACTTAGAATAACTACATTCGTCACCTTAACAACTGTTTTCGGATTTATCTGTTTCGCTGAAAAAATTACAACTGCTCTGATAGCCCCAGCAATTGGAATTTTATTACTTTCATCCGGGTCAGCCGTTATCAATCATTATCAAGAACGTGATACTGATGCGTTAATGAAAAGGACGAAAAATCGTCCAATACCATCTGGAAAAATTTCTCCTGAGAATGCACTGATACTTGCTTTAATCTTGGTTGGGAGCGGTGCACTGGTTCTATTTATGGGCTCTGGTCTGCTTGCATTAGGATTAGGACTTCTAAATTTGGTTTGGTACAACGGAATTTATACGCCATTAAAAAGAAAGAACGCATTAGCTATTATACCGGGCTCCTTAGTTGGTGCTTTGCCTCCTATGGTTGGCTGGGTAGCAGCAGGCGGCAGTCTTGCAGATACTCAAATTATTATATTAGCTTTTTTCTTTTTCATTTGGCAGATACCTCACTTTTGGTTATTGCTGCTTGTTTTTGGAAAAGATTATGAACAAGCCGGTTTTCCAACACTTACTCAGATATTTAGTATGGATCAATTAGCTCGGATTACTTTTATGTGGATTCTTGCCACATTTGTAACAAGTTTGTTAATACCTTTATTCGGAATTGTAAATAATGTATTAATTGATTTCAGCTTACTCTTTGCTGGATTATGGCTCTCTTGGAATTCCATTAAACTTTTAAAATCTAATAAAGAAAAAATCTGGTTCAGGTTTGCATTTCAAGATATTAATATCTTCGCAATTTTAGTTGTTGTGCTTTTATCTATCGATAAACTGATTATTTAATTCAAATAGTAATAGTGAGAACTTAAATGAATTTTCTTGATAAATTAGTTATCCCTTTATCTCCTGAACATATAGCTTTATTACACTATATAGCTATGCTTATATTCTTTTTATTTGTTCCTTATTCTAGTATGGTATTAGGCGGAACTGTATTATCTCTTATCTATAAAAGGAAGGGGTTAAAGGAAAGTAACCATCTTTATATTAATTTTGCAAAAGATGTTATTGAAACGGTAACAATCAATACAAGCATGGGAATAGTGTTAGGTGTTTTAACTTTAATAACGTCAATTCTTATTTTTGTTCAATTATTCCATACAGCAAGTTTATCTACCGTAAGTTTTTTAATAGCTTCAATTTTTCTTGTAACCTTCGGGTTGATATTAATTTATACTTATAGATACTCTTTTTCGTTCAGTCGTTTGTTTGATTCAATTAAAAATGTTCAAACTAATGATGAATCAGTTACTGAAGAATTAAGCAGGTATCGTGAAAAAAGTGTAAGCATTAGTTCAAGTTCCGGAAGTTTTGGATTAATTTTCCTTTTTATAGGACTGTGGCTTTTTATTGCAGGAGTGACTATAGCAGGATTCCCTGACAAATGGAATTCAGGTGGAGTTCTATCCACTATGTTTTCATTAGATGTAATTTTTAGATTTATAACTTTTCTACTAGGTTCTTCAGCGTTTACCGGTGTCGTAATTTTATTTAAGTTCTTTTATTGGGATGGTGGAAAATCCAACATAGAGGAATCCTATAAAGAATTCGTTAAGAAAACTGCATTGTTCATTACTGCTATTGGTGCATTACCGTTACCCATATTTTTATGGGTTAACGTAGCTCTGTTACCAAATAATGCTTTGTCTTATTCGGTCTTTTCTTATACAACAATTGCATTGTTGTTGTTATTCTTAGCTTATCATTATATCTATATAATGTTTAAGACTACCTCTGTTAAGCAGAGCAGCTTTCTTTTCTTTACAATTTTATTGACTATAATGGCTATAATTGTAAAAGATCAATTGGCAATGGGAAATGCAACACAAAAACAAACAGAAATATTAAGAGCAGATTTCACGCAGGTTATGGAGAAATTAACAGGTGAAAGTAATGCACCTAAAGTCAGCGGGGAAGCTATTTATAAAAATATATGCTCAGCTTGTCATAGTTTCGATCATAAAGTTGTTGGCCCTCCTTATGAACAAACTTTGCCAAAATACAAAGGTAATGTTGATAAGCTAGTAACATTTATTTTGAATCCAAAACAGAATAATCCTGGCTATCCTCCAATGCCAAATCCGGGATTAAATCCGGTCCAAGCTAGGGCAGTAGCTACCTATATTTTGAAGGAAGTAAAAAAGTACGAATAAATGGTGTGTCAATATTATAAAAGATAAAAAGCTTTAAGCATAACTGCTTAAAGCTTTTTTAATTTTTGGGATTATTTCAATATTGGAATTACTTCTTTTTGTCTTTCACCGCCTGTTGCAATTACTTTCCCCTCCGGTGAAATATAAACATCAATTTCACTTCTAACTCCAAATTCCGGCAAATAAATTCCAGGTTCTATGGAAAAAGAAGTAGAAGGTAATAATAATCTCTCGTCCCTGGTTTCATAATCATCCATATGTGCACCACTGCCGTGAATCTCGGTGGTAATTGAATGGCCTGTCCTATGAAAGAAGTATTGGCCGTAACCGGCTTTTGTTATAACATTCCTGGTTACATCATCGACTTCGTAGCCTCTAACTTCTTTTCCTTCTTTAAATCGATTTGCAACGAAGTTAAAAGCAGCGTCACGTGCTTCGGCAACTATATTAAAAATTTTAACATATTTTTCCGGAACCGAATCACCCATATAACCCGTCCAGGTAATATCTGCATAAACACCGTTTTCTTTATTTGTTTTAGCCCAAAGGTCAATCAAAACAAAATCTCCTTTTTTTATTTCTTTATAATGGTCCTTATCGGGAGCATAGTGCGGGTTTCCACTGTTCTCATTTACGCCGACGATTATAGGAGGTTCAGTTATGTAATTTTTCTTAGAAATCTCGTTATCTATGAATTTTTGGACATCATATTCGGTTAAAGTGATATTAGCTAATGTCTTCTCTTTTATTAAGTTAAAGGCGTCTTTTGCTATTTTGGTTAAGTCGTTAGCTACGGGAATGTTCTCCTGGTACTGTTCATCTGTCCAAACTGCATCAAACAGAGAAATTAGATCTCCGCTAGTAACAATTTCTACGCCGTAAGATTTAATTTGCTCCAGTGTACCAGCGTCAACTTTAGAGACATAAGGTATGGAATTCATAGGAGAGTATTCCATTGCAATTTTTTTTACATTTTTTAGTACATGCTCCAGGTGATTCGAAAGGGATGAATGACTGGAATACTTTAATTGAGTGCCTGGAATATGATTAAGATGAAATGCTTCAATTGCATTAACTATTTTTGTGGGAGTTCCTTCCTTAGGGATGAAATAATAAAATCTTCTGGTAAGATGAGTTTCGACCGGTATGTCTAAAATGTTTAGAGCCAAGTCGTTAGAACCTCTGAAATCATAAAGCAACCAGCCATCAAGGTTCATTTTCTTTATAATTTCCTGCATTTTCTTTAAATCAAATTTTCCCATAATATCCTCATGTGTTTTTTTACTTTATTAAACTTATGGATTAAACGTCAAAATTGATATTTAATATTGTGTTTTTATGCACAATAATTGTACTAGCCTCAAAGGAACTAATAATCAATTAATTGCTTTTCAAATTAAAAAATTTTTGAGAAATAAATGTGTTAATAAAATAAATTTTGAAATTACATCATTTTCGGATATAATTTTCTTTCATTATATTATTTAGTTAAAATTAAAAAATTAACATAATTAGAATTATTATATAACATCTGGAGTGTTCATGTTTAAATTCCTAGGAACCTATAATGTAGTTCCATCTTTACCAGAAAATCTTGAAAAATTGAGAGAAGTTGCATATAACCTTCATTGGTCATGGAACCCGGATTCCCGGGAGCTTTTTAGAAGGCTGCATATGGAATTATGGGAAGATACTAGCCATAACCCGGTAATGATGTTAGGGAAAATAAGTCAGGAAAGATTGATGGAAGTTTCGCATGATGATGGTTTCATTGCGCATCTGGATAGGGTTTACAATAAACTTCAGGGTTATCTAACCGAAAAAACTTGGTTTAAGAAAAATTATGATTATGGTGATTCTTTTAATATAGTTTATTTCTCAGCTGAATTTGGTTTAACAGAATGTTTACAGACTTATTCAGGAGGTTTAGGTGTTTTAGCAGGCGATCATCTTAAAGCGTCGAGCGATTTAGGTATTCCGCTTATCGGAATAGGTCTATTGTACAAAGAAGGATATTTTCAGCAATACTTAAATTCGGATGGGTGGCAGCATGAACGTTATGAAATAAATGATTTTGATAATCTACCTATGAAACTGGTTCGTGATAAAAATGATGAACCATTAATGCTTTCTGTAATACTGGCGGAGAGGGAAGTCTTTTTTCAAGTTTGGAAAATTCAAGTCGGAAGAGTTCCTTTATATTTGCTGGATACTAATGTTACTCAAAATAGTGAAAGTGATAGAAAGATAACTGAGACTCTTTATGGTGGAAACGTTGAAACAAGAATTCAACAGGAAATTATTCTTGGAATCGGCGGAATCAGAACTATGCACGCATTAGGAATTAAGCCGATGGTTTGCCACATGAATGAGGGACATTCTGCGTTTTTATCTCTTGAAAGAATGAAATATGCAATTCAGAATGAAGGATTAACATTTAAAGAAGCAAAAGAAGTCGGCTATCATACCAATATATTCACCACACATACTCCTGTTCCAGCAGGCATTGATGTATTTTCAAATGATTTAGTGGAAAAATATTTTGGCTCTTATTATAGAAACGAGCTAAAAATTTCAGATAAGGAATTTTATTCATTAGGAACGATCTATGAAAATAGTGAGTCAAATGTTTTTAATATGGCTCATCTGGCTATGAACACTGCTGGCTATATAAATGGAGTCAGCAAACTTCATGGAGAAGTATCCAAGAAGATGTGGGTATCCGGTTTTAATAATGTCCCGTTTAATGAAATTCCCATAGGTTATATCACCAATGGAGTTCATATCAGGTCTCACATATCGAATGAAATGGAACAGCTGTTATTGCAGTATATTGGAGAAAAATGGGTTGATAATCCTGCTTCTACAAATTTGTGGGAACGTATTGATAAAATTCCTGATGAAGAATTGTGGAGGACACATGAACGAAGAAGAGAAAGATTAGTTGCTTTTGCAAGGCGCCGATTGAAAAAACAAATCAGAACACGTGGAGGCAGCCAGGAAGAACTTGCTACAGCTGCAGAAATTCTCGACCCTAACGCTTTAACCATCGGGTTTGCAAGAAGATTTGCAACTTATAAACGAGCAACATTAATTTTTAGAGATATCGACAGACTAGCTGACATTGTAAATAATAAAGAACATCCGGTGCAGTTTATAATAGCAGGTAAAGCACATCCAAAAGACGAAGAAGGCAAAAGATTTATACAAGAAATATTCCAAATTGCTAAAGAGGATCGGTTCAGAAGAAAAATTGTTTTTATTGAAAATTATGATATGAATGTTGCACATTATTTAGTTGAAGGCTGTGACATTTGGTTAAATAATCCTAGACGTCCTTTTGAGGCGAGTGGTACTTCAGGAATGAAAGTAATTGCTAACGGCGGATTAAATTTTAGTGTACTTGACGGCTGGTGGGATGAAGGTTTTGACCCCGAAGTTGGATGGAAAATTGGAAATGGTGAAGAATACTCGGATCCGGATTATCAGGATGAAGTTGAATCAAGACAATTATATACTACACTTGAATCGCAAATTGTCCCTTTATTTTACTCCAAGGGAGAAGATCAGCTTCCAAGGAAATGGATAGCTAAAGTAAAAAACTCTATGAAAAAATTAGGGCCGTTTTTTAATACTCATAGAATGGTTCAAGAGTACTTTGCTAAATATTACCGTGAGTCTTATGAAAAACGAGTATTGCTTTTAGATAAAAAATGGATGGAAGGGAAAAAATTAACGGCTTGGAAGGAAAAGATTAAGGATAATTGGAGCAATGTTAAAGTAATAAATATTGATACAAATGGAAATTCAAAACGTTTATTTGTTGGTCAGGAATTTCCAGTTAAAGCCGAAATTGACCTTGGTATTTTAACTCCGGAAGATGTCGAAGTTCAAATTTATTACGGACCGATAGAAAATGAGGATAATCCGATGCATAATTCAACCGTAGTAATGGAATCTGAAGAACAAAAATCGAAAAGTGGCCATTTCAATTATTCAGGAAGTGTTATTTGCCAAAGTAGCGGCCATCAGGGATTTACAATTAGGATTGTGCCGAAACATAGTTTACTAATTAATCCGTTTGAGCTTGATGTGGTATACTGGGCAAGTTAATTTTAATGTACATAAAAAATAACTAATTTTTAGGGATATGCCATGTTAACTCTAAATATTAAAAATATTCTCGATAATATATCTTAGAACCCTTTTGCCGGTGAAATAAAAAGTTTCTTCATTTATATTTGAAATTATTATTTGTAAGAAAAGAATTTCTTGAATGCTTTTAGAAACATTAGATATTAAAACGAATGATGTTGTAATCTATTCTCAAAATCTTTTCAGTATAGATAAGAATTTTAAGATTATATACAAAGATGATCCTACCAAAGTTGCAAAAGATATTGGGTATAATGAGGTATGCAGCTATATAAATGAATACACACCTAAAAATTTAATTATCTATCGATTACTTACAAATGCAAAAGATTTTGGGTTAAGAATATCCAAGTACGGATTTTTTGTAAATATAAATGGCATCTCCGAATTAATTTATTTCGATCCGATATTTGCTATAAAGGAATTGGAAGATTATGCAGAAACTTTAAATTTGTTCGATATAAGATTTAGAATTCAGCAAGTCGGACTAACTACCCTTAATAGGATTGGAGATATTCCCAATTACGCTGAAATTTATAGTGTAGATTTGGAAGCTACGGAAGCAAAATTTCAAAACGATAAGGTATTTGTAGATGCGATTTTCGCTTTCGATGAGGTTGTAAAAGGGAATGTTAATATTGAAGAAGAAATTGACCCGCCGGATAAAAAGCCTTTCCTTAAACAACAAGAACAATTCAAGACCAAAAAAGTTGAAACCAAAAAAGAAGAATTAATACGCCCAAAGAAAAATAAGACATTGACAAAAGACGGTTTTAAAATCATTCACCACGATATTTCTGAAGATCAGGATTTTGATTACAAGGAAATAATGAAAATAAATGTAAAGCATGGATATCGTACTGAAGAAAAAAAGAAGAATAAAACCAATCCCACTTCGGAGATGGCATCGTCAACAAATTCTTCAGAATTGGTACCAAAATTAGTTAAGCATAATCATAAGGAACAAAGTTCTTTTAGAAAATATCTTGAAAGCAGTCAGTCTAATAAAAAAGATAAAAAGGATACTACTCAAACTCCGACGGAAGAAAAAGCTTCTCAACTTATTGAAATCTTTAAATCTTCTTCTCCTCTGAATAAATTAGTAGATGGAAGAGGGGATAAACAAGTTGTACTAAAATTAAATAAAAAAAGAAAATCCGAAGAATATTAATTACCTACCTGTAAAAATCATCTGTCCCGGTAATGTTTTGATCGTCTTCATCTTCATTGTTTATTGAAAACATTGTACTAAGCATGTCTTTAAATTGTAATCCATATTCAAGTTTGTACTTGCTAAGCATTGAATATTCAGCTAATCCGTGAAGGACAAATTCCATAAGAAGTAATTGATTCTTGCCGTTTTCGTGAGGATGATATTTCTTAACCACTTCTTTTAAACCGGGAACAGAAGTTAGGATCCGTTCGTATTCTTTGTCCGATACTGTATTTAATATATCCACCGTATTACCTTTACTAAACCAGCTGCTAATAGATTGATACGGATTTAATTCCTGGTTTTTCTTTATTTTTTCCGGGGAAGGGAAGTAATCTTGAAATAATGTTTTTACTGCTTTACTTATTAAAATGTAAGCTACTTTTGAGGGGCCTTCCTGCTCACCTTCATAAACCAATTCTATTTTTCCAGTTAATGATGGGATCACTCCGTAAATATCTGATATCCTAAGTGAAGTACTGCTTTCATTATTAATTATCATCCTTCTTTCAGCAGTGCTTATTAAATTTTCATACGCTGAAATTGTAAGCCTAGCCGATACACCGCTTTTGGAATCAATGTATTCGCTCTGTCTTGCTTCAAAAGATATTTGTTCAACAAGATTATCCATTAACTCACTTTTAGTAATTGTATCACATTGTTCAGGGGATAAATCAGATTCTTGTTTTGTTATTTCTTTAGAAACAGAAATTGTTTTTGGATAATGAGTTAATATTTGAGAGTCAATTCTATCTTTTAACGGAGTTACTATTGAACCTCTATTTGTATAATCTTCTGGATTTGCGGTAAACACAAATTGAATATCTAGCGGAAGTCTTACTTTGAATCCTCTTATTTGAATATCACTTTCCTGTAAGATGTTAAAAAGAGAAACCTGAATCCTTGCCTGCAGATCCGGCAATTCATTTATAACGAAAATTGAACGGTGGGATCTCGGTATTAAACCAAAATGAATTACTCTTTCATCAGAATAAGGAAGCTTTAATGTAGCAGCTTTTATCGGATCAACATCTCCTATTAGATCAGCCACTGAAACATCCGGAGTTGCTAATTTTTCCGTGTATCTTTCCGAACGATGCAGCCACGAAATTTTTGTATCATCGCCGTGTTCTGCAATAAGATCTTTGGCTATCTTGGATAATGGTAATAGCGGATCATCATTTAATTCCGAACCTTCAATTACCGGAATATATTCATCCAGTAAATTTATGAGCAGCCTGGCAATTTTTGTTTTGGCCTGTCCTCTCAATCCGAGAAGAATAATATTATGCCGAGAAAGAATTGCAGTCTGGATATCCGGAATGACAGTTTCATCATAACCCAAAATTCCTTTAAATGGATTTTCACCTTTTCTTAAAGCTTGAATTAAATTTTTTCTTAATTCATTTTTTATGGAAATAGGTTTGTATCCATTCTTTTTCAGATCACCAATTGTTGAGATTGAATTTATTTTCATGTTGAATGATGCTCCATTTCAAAAATTATTTACCTAACTCTTCTTCTTCTGTTTCTTATATAATCTTCAAATATATAATCGCCTAAACCGTTTAGGCTGCTGTAAAACGCTTTCCCGTTGTTTGTCTTAGTGAATTCTCTTACAAACTGCTGCAAGTAAGGATCTTGTGCAATCATAAAAGTTGTAATCGGAATATTTAATTTTCTGCAAGTGGCGGCTTGATCAAGAGTTCTGTTAACAATTTTTCTATCCAGGCCATAACTGTTTTTGTAATATTTTATTCCTTCTTTAAGGCAAGTAGGTTTACCGTCCGTAATCATGAATATTTGTTTATTGCTGGTTTTACGTCTTCGAAGAATATCAATAGCAAGTTGTAAACCGGCTACAGTATTTGTATGATATGGCCCGACTTGAAGATATGGCAAATCCTTAATCTCAATAGGCCATGCATCATTACCGAAAACAATAATGTCTAAAGTATCTTTAGGGTATTTGGTAGTAATTAATTCTGAAAGTGCCATTGCAACTTTTTTAGCCGGTGTAATCCTATCTTCACCATAAAGTATCATTGAATGAGAAATATCAATCATCAACACTGTAGATGTAATTGCTTTAAAATCTTTTTCTTCAATTTCTAAATCATCTTCAGTTAGTTTGAAATCATCTATACCGTGATTTATTTGTGCGTTTTTAATGGAATCAGTTATATCAATTTGGTCTAATGTGTCGCCAAAGTAATATTCCCTTCTATCGGAAGTTAACTCATCGCCCTGACCAGTAAGAGGCGTTCTATGATTTCCTCTTGTAGATTTTTTTAATTTTCCGAATATTTCTTCTAGCGATTGACGTCTAATTGATTGTTCGCCTTTGGAAGTTAATATCAGTAATGTCCCGGCTTCGTTTTCTTCAATATAATTCTTATCCTTAAGTTCCTGGATGAAATCTCCAATGCCGTAATTATTATTAGTCAACCCGTATTTTTGGTCAATTTGGCTTAACCAATTTAATGCTTCTGCAATATCGCCAGAAGTAATAGTGAGAAGTTGTAAAAATATTTTTAGAAGATTTTCAAAACTTCCTCCCGAGTTTTGCTCAGGCACATAATCTGTAAATCTGGTCCCAATCATAATTTGTTTCTGTTTTTCTTGTTTAACAATAAGATTATGATATTAGTTCAGTAATTCAAGGAAGAAATTTTAACTAATTCAGGTTTTTATTTATATGAATAAGAAAAGGAATTATTAAGAATAGTATTGTGTTATTTATCAAATACAGTTTATTAAGTATCAAATATCATACATTAATACACAATGATTTTAAAATGGGGCTGAAGGTTTATCAGCCCCATGTAAAAATTTATTTTTTATCGGAAGGAATTCTTCTTTCCAGAATGTTATCAATTAAATGGTATTCTTTAGCTTCTGACGCTGATAAAAAATAGTCTCTATCGCAATCTTTTTGTATTTCTTCAAAGGTTTTTCCGGTATGATCAGCTAGAATATTATATAGTACATCTCTGGTCTTAATCATTTCTTTTGCATGTATTTCTATATCTGTTGTTTGGCCTTGCAATCCTCCAACCCATGGCTGGTGAATCATGATTCTAGAATTAGGCAGGCTAGTGCGTTTACCGGCTGCTCCTCCGGCAAGGAGTATAGCACCCATGCTGGCGGCCATTCCTACGCATATTGTTGCGACATCCGGTTTCACATATTTCATCGTATCATAAATTGCTAATCCCGCAGATACGCTTCCACCGGGAGAATTAATATAAAGATTTATATCTTTTTCAGAATCCTCAGCTTCAAGAAAAATCAATTGTGCAATTGTTAAACTGGCTATGTGATCATCTATTGGAGTACCAATAAAAATTATTCTCTCTCTTAATAAACGAGAGTAAATATCCATTCCTCTTTCCCCACGGCCGGTTTGTTCAATAACGTAGGGTACTAACTGATTATATATTTCAAATTTCTTTGTCATTTGGTTTCCTTCGTTTCGTTTTGTAAAAGTTTATTAGGCTCTACTTTTTTAATGATATTTTTTTCTTTAAGGAAATCTAACAATTTTTTATCAACTACCTTTTCTCCATAGTTTGAAGATTTATAGTAATTTATAAGTTTATCAACTGCAATCCCGGTTTTTTCAGCATCTTTAGTTGCTAGTTCGTTCAACTCTTCATCTGTAATAGAAATATTTTCTTTCTTCTGGATAGCGTCTTTTATCAAGAACCACTTAACATTAAATTCCGCACTTTTCCTTAATCTATTTGATGCTTCATTTTTATCTATGTTTTTATAACCTTCTTTTTTAGCAGCTTCAACTTCGTTTTTTACTAAATCTTCCAGTACATTAGTAACAAGTGTAGACGGGGGATTGAAGTCATTATTTTTTATTATCGAACTAATCAATTTATCCTGTGTTATTTCATCATTACGCTGATCATAATATTTCTGAATATCATTTCTAATTTCGATTCTTAGATCCGCCTCATTATTCACTTTATCTTTAGTCACCTTTTTAATCAATTCTTCGTTTAATTCGGGCATTAAAATTTTCTTGATGTCCTTTATTAAAGCACTATAAATATATTTCTCTTTTATATTTTCCTCTTCACCTTTTTCGTTCTTATTTACTCTTTCATCCGTAAATGTAAAGGAAAAAGTATCGCCGACTTTTTTATCTTTAGAATTATCGACTATTTCTTTTTGAACTTGCTCATTAGTCAGATCAATCTGAAGTGATTCGGGTTTAGTATTGGGAAATACTTTACCTTCGTCATCAACTCTGGAAACTTCGACATCAAGAATATATTGGTTGCTGTCTACCAACTCAGCCTTTTCTGTTGTTCTGTTGGCATTAAGAATATATTTTATTTCGGATTCAACATCGTCATCCGTTATTTCATAATTAGGAATTTCGATTTCCAAACCGGTGTAATCTTTAACTTCCAATTCTGGCATAACTTCATATTTAACTTTGAAGAAAAGATCCGCACCGGGATTAAGTTTTATTTCTGTTAATGAAGGTTGTCCGATAGGATGTAAATGTTTTTCTTTAGCTATTTCCCAAAATTGATTATTTGCAACTTTCTCTGATGCCTCATGTTCTAATGCGTCACCATACATTTTCTTTAAAAGTGATAGAGGGACTTTCCCTTTCCGAAAACCTGATAATTGAATATTTTTTGTTTGTTTACGAACTTCAGTTTCAATATCTGTTTTTACTTCATCATAAGAAAAAGTAACTTCCACTTCTTTTTCGGTCAACGATAAATCTTTTACTTTTAATTCCAAACTAACCTCGTACTTGAAAATTATTAAAATGTTGAAAGTGCGAGAACGGGGACTCGAACCCCGACACCTATTCGGTACTAGATCCTAAGTCTAGCGCGTCTACCAAATTCCGCCATTCTCGCATAAGTTTTCACCTTAGTAACTAAGGAATTTGTGTTTAATGTTAAAAAAATGAACTATAAATATACTGTTATGAATATAGTTAAGCAAATGAATGAATTGCTCCTTTCTCATGCTTATTTTGACCTTTTAACATTAAAAGTAGGATTATTATTACTCGCCAAACTTGACTAATTTATAACAATAGATCTTGATTTACATTAACCATTATTTTAATTTATTTAACACATTTGGCCTAACGGTGCAAAAACAAAAGATATAAAAATTTGCCGGAATTAAGTTTTTTAAAAAAATTGTAATTATCTTAAGGTTTAAAAAATATTTAACTAAAAAATAAGTACCTTTATTAAACAGAGGATCAATGAAATATAAGCACACCTTAATATCCAAAATCGGTTTAAAGAGAGTGGATAATGAAGATTCGGTAGGTGTATTTGAAGTTGAAAATGGATTGCTTGCTATTGTTTGTGATGGCTTAGGCGGTAATAAAGCAGGCGAAATTGCATCTCAACTTACAGTTGAAACTATTCATGATGTCTTCAAAAATCAAATCGAAAATGATTATTTAGTAAGAATAGATAAATCAATCACAGAGGCAAATCGAATAGTACTTGAGAAATCTTCGAATGATCTTGAACTCAATGGAATGGCAACAACTGCGGAAGTTTTATTTTTAAAAAATGATACTGCTTATTGGGGCCATGTGGGTGATTCTAGAATTTATAATCTAAGAAACAATAAATTAAAACAATTAACAAAAGATCATTCACTCGTTCAGAAGTTGGTTGATGAAGGTTATCTGACACTTAAAGAAGCGGAAAATCATCCTAATAAGAATATAATTATGAGGGCGCTGGGAGACAGTCATGCAGTTGATGTTGATTTAAGTAAATTAAAATTAAGCCAAAGAGATGATTTTAAATTTTTTATTTGTACTGATGGTGTTACTGCTGTATTAGGTGATTCTGACTTAATGGATATTCTAAAATTAAAAGATATTGATATTATTGCTGATAAGGTTTGCAATTTGGTTGAAGAGAGAGGTGCTCCTGATAATTACTCTTTTGTATTAATAACGAAAATAGATTAAATGGTCGGCGGAATAATAGAAAATTATAAAATGATTTCCGTTCTTGGCGAAGGGGGGATGGGGATTGTCTATAAAGCATTCGATTTAAAACTCGAGCGGTATGTTGCTATTAAAATACTTAATTCACAGGCATTATTGAATCCTCAATTTGTTGCCAGGTTTAAAAGAGAAGCTAAAAATCAAGCTAAATTAAATCATCCCAATATCGTTCCTGTATATGGTTTTGCCGAAGCCAACAGAACTTTGGGCATTGTAATGGAATATGTTGAAGGGGAAACTCTAGAAAATATAATTGAAAGAAACGGTAAACTACCGTTGCTTGATGCTTTAAATATATTAAAGCAAATTCTTACCGGTGCTGATTATGCTCACTCTAAAGGATTTGTCCATCGCGATTTAAAACCTTCGAATATTATTATTAGTAATGAAGGTGTCGCAAAGATAATGGATTTTGGAATTTCTAAATCTATGTTCGAATCCCAGGGAATTACTAAAACCGGAACAAAAATAGGTACCATACTTTACATGAGCCCCGAGCAGATTAAAGCTATGGAGCCCACTGCGCAAAGTGATATTTATTCTATAGGAATTTCTTTCTTTGAAATGTTAAAGGGAAAAACACCTTTCGATGTCGGAAATGAATTCCAAATTATGGAGGCGCATTTAAAAAAGAATCCAACTAAACTCTCCAGCATGTCCGAAGAAATTCCGAATGAAGTTGATCGAATAATTGCAAAAGCTCTTAATAAATCCACCGCAAAAAGATATCAAACTTGCGGAGAATTTTTAATTGAAGTTGATAACTTAATTGAACAGCTTACTTCTTCACAAACGAAAAAGAAAACCAGAACAAAAACAAAAGCAAAAATTCAGAATAACAAAAAATTCAAACTGAAAGTCCGTTTTTTTATATTTGCTTTTTTTATCACGGTTTTGATTACTTCTCTTTTTTATTTCATGTATCATGATATTTTACATCTCTGGAGTAGAGTTAATAACGAAAAGGTAATTACCAAACCAGTTAGTAATAGTTTTAATTTAGTTAGTACCAAATGGAAATCTGTCAATAGTCCAACTTTAAAGGGATTGAATTCGATTTCTTTTGTGAGTGATTCTACCGGATATGCATGCGGAGAAGAAGGGACTGTTATTAAAACAGTTAATGGCGGAAAGTCCTGGATATTTTTATCGGACTCTTCATCGATTAATTTTTATGATATTAAATTTATTTCTCCTCAAAAAGGTTTTATTGTGGGAAGTAATGGTACAATTTTAAGTACCACCGATGAAGGAAATAATTGGCATAAGGTAAATTATAAGTCTCCAGCTTCACTTTTTAAGATATGTTTTCTTAAAAATACTACAGTTGGCTTTATAGTTGGCGCAAATGGAACCATTTTGAAAACTTATGATAATGGGGTCCACTGGCTGCAGATTCCCGCACCTTCAAAGGAAGTTTTTTACAGCATTTCCTTCGCAGATGCAAATAATGGATATGTTGTGGGGAAAAACGGAATAATTTTAAAATCACCAGATCAGGGGAATACTTGGATTGAAGATAATAAATTAAATAATCAATATATTAAAGATATTTATTTCATTAATAATAAAATTGGAATATTAGCCGGAGGAAACGGGGAAATAGCAAGAACTTCTGACGGAGGCAAGGATTGGGAAATAATCCCGACAAAAATTGCTTCCGGTTTGTATTCTGTAAATTTCTTGAATCAAGACACCGGAATAATTCTTGGCGGTAACGGTGAAATTTTAATTTCAAAAGATTCCGGGAAAACCTGGGATATATCCCAAAGTGGTGTTTATGCATCCCTTAATGGTAGTTCAGAAACGCCTTCAAATAAAATTTATATTGTAACAAATATCGGTAAAATTCTATCCAATTGAGCCACGGCTCAAATTGATTTTGCTAATCATAATATTTAATTTAACTTATCTAAATTACTGCAATCAATTTAAATTATTTTTTAAGTTCATTTATTCTTTAAGAGGGTATATTGGATAAATTTGTTATAAAAGGCGGTAAAAAATTATTTGGCTCGGTTGAAATTAGCGGTGCTAAAAATGCATCTTTAGCTTTAATGCCGGCATCATTACTTGCTTCAGGAATTTCAACTCTTCATAATACTCCGGAACTCAATGATATTTATACTATGATAAAGCTCTTAAAACATTTAGGAGTTAAGACTACTTTCGATAATCATTTATTAAAGCTGAACACGGAAAAAATTACAAGCATGGAAGCACCATATGAACATGTTAAAAAAATGCGCGCTTCAGTTTATGTACTCGGCCCGTTATTAACAAAATTCGGAACAGCTAAAGTTTCTTTACCAGGCGGATGCGCCTGGGGTCCGCGCCCAATTAATCTACATATTGAGGGACTAAAAAAAATGGGAGCGGAAATTGATTTAGTTGAAGGATATATTTTAGCAAAAGCAAAAAAGCTTGAAGGGGCAAGAATTAATTTTGATGTATCTTCGGTAGGTGCAACGGGAAATATTCTAATGGCTGCCGTCCTTGCTAAAGGAACAACTGTAATAAATAATGCGGCGATGGAGCCTGAGATCACTAACCTTGCAAATTATCTAATTAAAATGGGAGCTAAGATTAATGGCCTAAATACTTCCACGTTAGAAATAGAAGGAGTTGATGATTTAAAGCCAACAGAAATTGAAACAATTCCGGATCGTATTGAAGCCGGCACACTTTTAATTGCAGCGGCAATTACCAAAGGTACAGTTGAACTGAAAAAATTTCCTTCAATTTATTTTGAATCGGTTTTATCAAAGCTTGAAGATAGCGGTTGTAAAATATCTATTGATAATTTAAAAGTAAATTTAGATGCAACGAATAAATTGATAAATCCATCAGACATTACTACTGCTATTTATCCGGGTTTTCCAACTGATATGCAGGCGCAATGGACAGCTTATATGGCTGTTGCAAATGGAACTTCGACAGTAACCGATTCTATTTATCTGGATAGATTTAAACATGTTCCTGAACTTGAAAGATTAGGTGCAAATATTGTAGTAAAGGAGAATAGCGCAATAATAAAAGGTGTTACGAAGCTTGTTGGAGCAAAAGTTATGTCAACTGATTTGCGTGCAAGTGCCAGCCTTGTACTGGCCGGGCTAGCTGCGGAAGGCACTACTGAAGTTTTAAGAGTATATCATTTGGATCGGGGTTATCAAAGGATTGAGGAAAAGTTGAGATCGTTAGGTGCAGATATTGAAAGAGTAGAAGGATCTGAATATTAGATTTGGCAAATATAAAAAAAATATTATCCTCTTTTAATTTCTTACCGATTTATTTAATTATTATACTGTTTTTTAATATTGCACTGATAAATTTCCCTTTGACTAATGTTTTTGGTTTCGAATTTTCTGCGGTCAACTCTATTTTATTAGTGCTCCTTTCAGGATTATTTACAATCTCTTTGGTAAAAAAAATTAGTTATAATAAAATTGAGAAAACTCAGTTTAATAAATTTTTATATTCTGCTGCTGCTTTATTCCTAATTCTTCCTGCATTAATCTCAATAATTAATTCTTTTTTTACAATTAGCTGTTCTTTAACTGATGGAATACTTTTTTATTTAGTAATTACATGTCCTTCCATTATTATCGGTTTTTCACTAGCACTAATTAGTATAAGTTCGGTTAAAAAATTTCAAAAGACAATCTTCATTTTACTTTTTTTATTAATCCTTATAATACCCCTATTTGAATTTTACTTTAACCCGCAAGTATATTTCTTTAATCCCATTTTCGCATATTATCCCGGAACTATTTATGATGAAGCAGTAAATGTAAGCCTGAAGTTATTGGGCTATAGGCTTCTGAACGTTTTATATTTTGGAATCATCGCATTGATGCTTTATAAAGCAGTAGTTTATTCGGTAAAAAAAATAAAAATTATAACTTTAATTTCTGCATTTATAATTGCTGTATTATTTCTTTACCTTTCTCCTAATTTAGGCTATTCAACCACTTTTAATAGATTAAAATCTGAATTGAAAGGAACAGCGGTAACACAACATTTCATTATTCATTATCCCCAAAAACTAGATCACACTTTGGTTGAGGCAATAGCTGTATATCATGAGTATTTTTATTCACAATTAAAACTATTTTTTGGATATAATTTTCCATCAAAAATCAATTCCTATTTATTCTTAAACAATCAGCAGAAAGAAAATTTATTTGGATCGGCAAATGCAGATATTGCAAAGCCTTGGTTAAAAAGTACCTTCATTACTTATGATGATTTCTCTTCAATTTTAAAACATGAATTAGCTCATTGTTATTCAGCGGAGTTTGGAACAGGATTATTTAAAGTCGCTTCCGGATTAAATCCTGCTTTAATCGAAGGGTGTGCAGTTGCCGCGGATCCGGTTTATAATGAAAATAATATTGATTACATGGCTTCACTCGCCTACAATAATGGTTATAAAATAAATTTACAGAAGCTTTTTAATAGTTTCGATTTTTATACACTGACATCCTCTCTTTCCTATATTTATGCCGGATCATTTTGTAAATACTTAATTTCAACTTATGGAATAGAGAAATTTAAATACTACTATGCTTCTAATAATTTTGAAAAAGTTTATGGTTTCCCTATTAGTAATTCTGTCGGTAAATATTACGGTTATCTGAAATCATTAAACATTACCGCCAGAAAAAATGAAGCAAATTATTATTATGGTTCAAAATCAATTTTCTATAAAGTGTGCCCAAGATATGTTGCAGAGCAGCTAAAAAAGGCGTGGTCCCATTACTCAGATAAAGATTTTCAAAAAGCTCAATATCTGTTTCGAGATATTTTAAAAGTTACTAATAATTATTCAGCAGTAATTGGGTATGCCAGCTGCTTTAACGAGTTGGATAAAACAAATAATGCAATTGAATTCTTATTAAAAAACCTAAACCAATTTAAAGGTAGCTCATCTTACTATAGCCTTGAATTAAGATTGGGAGACTTATATTCAATTAAAGAAAGTTACGCAGAAGCCGATTCAATTTATCAAAGCTTAATCAAACAAAACCCAACTTATACTTTTGCTTATATTTCTAATTTAAGAATAGACTTAATTAAAGACAGTCTGATTACACAGTATCTAAAGGGAAATGACTTCGATAAATATATCATACTAAAAGAAATGAACTCTACCGGATATAAGTATAATTCATTTCCCGTTTTAATTAATTTGGCAGAATCATTTAATGAAGAATATAATGTCTTCTTAAAACTTTTTAAAGATAATATTAATGTAACTGATTTTCCCAGCAGCTATGCTATGTTTAAACTTTCTAATTATATGCTTAATCATCTGGATTTTGAGAGAGCTAAAGAAGCAGCCTCTATTGCATTAAAATATAATGCGGATCAAAACTTTGAATTAATTTTACAAAAAAATTATTCCAAGATTAACTGGTTTTATGAGAATGCCAGACGGATATTGAAAAATACAATTATAAATTAAAATGAATAAAACAACTGAAGAAAATAGTTCGAGTATTAATTATTCGAAATTGACATCTTATTTATTAGGATTTATTTCCTTTGTTATTTTCGTTTACATTCTGATTGCTTTTAAAAGGATTTTAGTTCCGGTTACACTAGCAATATTCTTAACTTTTTTATTTCATCCGTTGATAGAATACCTTCAGAAATTCAAATTTCCCAAATGGCTCTCGCTGATTTTAATATTGTTTTTCATCAGCGGAATATATTATTTGATAGGCTTACTGGTAGTAGCCAACTTCGGAACATTCACTGAAAAATTACAAACATATTCTGAAAACCTTGCCGTATTTCTTCAGCAAATATTAAGCCCATTTAATTTGACTGTTAAAGAAGTAGCACAAATGTTTAATATCAAAACAGAACAGCTTGATGTGAGTTCATTATTCCAAAATTTATTTAAAGCCGGCATTATACAAAACTTATTCTCGTCTTTCTCTTCGATGCTGGGCGATTTTTTTATACTATTAATATTCTGGATCTTTATGATAATGGGGAAAAAGCAGTTTGAAGAGAGATTGAAATCTGCATTTAATAATAGAAGACATATTATTGAGAGTTCAATGAACTCTATAAATAGTCAGCTTCAATCTTATATAATAATCAAGACCATAACATCATTAACCATAAGCATAATTGTTACAATTATACTTTTACTATTCGGTATTGATTTTGCAATTTTTTGGGGGCTGTTAACTTTTATATTAAATTTCATTCCGAATATTGGTTCTATTGTAGCTACTTTATTCCCGATAGTAATATCTTTACTCGACTATGGAATTGGTGTTAAAACCATTTCATTAGCGGCATTACTCATTATTAACCAAAATATTATTGGTAACTTTATAGAGCCGCATTTTATGGGAAAGCAAATGGATCTCAGCCCGGTATTTGTCCTTTTCTCTTTAATCTTTTGGGGTTGGATTTGGGGGATTGCCGGAATGTTTCTATCAGTTCCAATTGCAGCTGCCATGAAAATATTTTGCAGTAATATTGAACCGTTGAAACCAATTTCTATAATAATGGGAAGAAAAGTTGCTGAAATAAACAGCTAATAATGGTAAAATAATTTGTAGAGCATGTTACATTAATGGATTTTAAAGAAGAATTGTCAAAATATACGTTCATTTCTAAAGCTACTGAAATTGCTGAAGAAATGAAACTCTATGTATTTATCGTTGGTGGTTTCGTTCGTGATTTAATTTTGAATCGTGAAAGGGATGAGATTGATTTTCTAGTAATTGGAAACGGACCCGATTTTGCTTCAAAGTATGCTGAATCTTTGGGAATTAATAAAATTTCAATTTTTAAAAATTTTGGAACTGCTCATTTCCGGATAGATGATTTTGATCTTGAATTTGTTGGAGCAAGAAAAGAATCATATGATAGAAAAAGCAGAAAACCTTTTGTAACTACCGGAACTTTTGATGAGGATATAAGCAGGCGTGATTTTACAATTAATACTCTTGCTGTCTCAGTGAATAAATTAGATTTCGGACAAGTGATTGATAAGTATAACGGAATTGAAGATTTAAGTAAAAAATTAATTAAAACTCCCATTGATCCTTTAATTACTTTTAATGATGATCCGTTAAGAATTATGCGAGCATACAGATTTGCTGCTCAATTAAATTTTATGATAGATGATTCAATTAATGTTGCTGCTAACAAACTAAGGGAAAGATTAAAAATTGTTTCTCAAGAAAGAATTACTGATGAATTTTTCAAAATACTGTCTTCTCCTGCCCCGTCAATCGGGTTAAAGTTATTATTTTACTCTGGAGTTATGGAAATAATCTTTCCAGAAATTGCTAAATTATCCGGAGTGGACCAACGGAATGATTTTCATCATAAAGATGTCTTTTTACACACATGTCAGGTTGTAGATAATATTTCTAAAGTAACCGAAAATGTATGGCTAAGGTTTGCAGCTTTAGTTCATGATATTGCTAAACCTCAAACTAAAAAGTTTGTTGAAGATATTGGATGGACATTCCATGGTCATGAAGAAATTGGCGCCCGGAATATGAAGTCAATTTTCAAAAAACTAAAACTGCCTAATAATAAATTAGAATATGTTGAAAAACTAGTCCGTTTACATTTAAGGCCAATAGCACTCGCTAAAGAAGAAGTAACTGATTCTGCAATTAGAAGATTGATTGTTTCAGCCGGTGAAGATTTAGAGGATTTGATAACACTTTGCCGGGCTGATATTACAAGTAAAAATCAGGATAAAGTTTCCAAATATCTTGATAATTATGAAAAAGTTATGAAAAAGGTTTGGGAAGTAGAGGAGAAAGACAAATTAAGAGCTTTCCAATCGCCTGTTAGAGGAGAAGAGATTATGAAAATCTGTAATCTTAAACCTTCCAAAAAAGTTGGAGAAATTAAATCTGCAATTGAAGATGCTATTCTTGATGGGAAAATTGGGAATAATTATGAAGAGGCATATAATTACTTAATAAAAATCAAAGAACAATTTAATAAGTAATAAATTATTTGTAAGTTGGGGAAAAGGGTTTACCATCTTATTTTACATATATTAAATTCCGGTTAGGAACCCCAATATTGAGAGAATCGGTTAAATCCATACGGATTAACACTAAGGATTGCGCCGTTCATTTAATAATATAACCGTTTATAAATAAAATAATATATGATAAAGCATTATACTTATTTTTGTGACGAAACTATTAAAGAAAATTTACTAATTTTAAATCTGAAATAATTTTTTACATGAATTAACTTTTTTACAATGAAACATGTCTAACCCACAAGCTAATAAATTTAAAATCAAAATAAATTGGAGTCGATAATGCGTCTCTTCTTAGGCATCATCTGCATATTCGCGTTTACTTTCATGTCATATGGACAAAAAGTCCTTACTTTAAATGAGGCGATCAATATAGCCCTGCAAAGAAATACAACACTAAAAAAAGCAATGAACAATATTGAAGCAAATAAATCATCCGTAAAATCAGCATACGGAAATTTTCTTCCCAGTTTAGGCGCAAGCGCCAGTTGGGGATGGACTCGTAACAAACAAAAAGCTGGCGGTTCTTATACATTTAACGGTATTACAATTAACCAGCCCGATACAACAATAACTAGTGATTCAAGAAGCTATTCAGCAAGTGTTGGCGGAAATTTAACTTTGTTTGACGGTTTATCTGATTTTGCGAATTTAAATCAGAGCAAGCAGCAGTTGCAATCTGCTCAATTATCTCTTGAGAACCTCAAACAAAATATAGTATTCCAAACAATGAATCTATACTACACTGTTGTAAATGATCAGCAGTTATTGAGCGTACAAGAAGATAATGTAAAATGGAATAATAGGAATTTAGAAACCATTACCGAAAGAAATAAGCTTGGTGCAGTTACTTTAGCAGATGTTTATTCTGCGCAGGTGCAAAATGGAAATGCACAATTAGGACTTATTCAAGCAAAAAATAATTATGAAAATGCAAAAAGCAACCTTCTTTATTACTTGGGACTAAATGTTTTCGAGAAATATTCTTTTGCTGATTCACTTACTTCTCAGGAAGAAGAGGTACTTAAAACTAATTTAACCGATGAATATAAAAATTTAACAGATTTAGTTAATAAAGCATTAGATAACAGACCCGATTATAAAAGCGCGATGATTAATGTGCAGAGTGCTGAAGAAGGAGTTACTATGGCTTTTTCCGGGCATTTACCAAGATTGACAGGCAGCTACGACTATTACTTACATTCAAATGTATTGCATAGCCTAAGCGATCTTTCCAATAGTCAAACATATTCATTAGGTCTTACTCTAAGTATTCCGATATTCTCCGGCTTTAATGTGGAAAATCAGGTTGAACAGGCTAAAGTAAATGTAATGAATAAACAAGTTGATCTAGAAGATTTAAGAAGAACTATAAATCAAAATATTCAGACAACATATTTAAACTTGCAGGCAGCAGAAACCGGGCTTGAAGTAAGTAAAAGCAATGTAAAGGCCGGCTCGGAAAATTTGAAAATAGCGCAAGAAAAGTATGCTTTAGGTTCGGGAACTCTATTGGATTTATTAACCGCAAATTATAATTATACAAATGCGAGAACTAGTTATATAAACTCCGAATTTCAGTATATAGTTCTAAATGAACAATTAAAATATTACCTGGGAGTTCTTAATTATAAAAAATATGAATAAAAATTTTTAATGAAGGAGAGTATTTCAATGGCTAACGGGAAGAAAAAGAAATCAAAAAAGAAAGTAATCATATTTTCCGCAATAGGAGTTCTAGTAATCGCTATTGTTGTAATTGGAATTTTAGGAAGTAGCAGAAAAGAAATCATACAGGTTCAAACTGAAAAAGTGGTAAAAAGAACAATCACTCAAAGTGTTACCGCTACCGGAACGTTAGATCCGGAATTTAAAGTAACCATTACCCCCGAGGTAGCAGGAGAAATTGTACAACTTCCGGTGAAAGAAGGACAGTACGTAAAAAAAGGCGATCTATTAGTAAGAATAAGACAGGATGCATATCTGGCACAGGTTGAACAATCTGAAGCGAGCCTAAAAAGTGCTGAGGCTAATTTATCTATGGGTAAAGCTCAACTTGACAAAGTAACTCTGGATTATAACCGTGCAAAGGAACTTCATGCTAAGAATCTTATAAGTGATTCCGATCTAGAATCTGCAAAAAGTTCTTATTTGTCTGCACAGGGTTCATTTCAAGGGGCGCAAGCTCAAGTTTCACAAACAGAAGCAGCTTTAAAAGTTCAAAAAGATCAATTAAGTAAAACCACAATTTATTCTCCAATGGATGGTGTTGTCAGTCAGTTGAATGTACAGCTTGGTGATAGAGTGCTGGGAAGTCTTTATAATGTGGGTACAAATATGATGACGGTATCCGATCTTAAAAGTATGCTTGCAGTGGTTGATGTTGATGAAAATGATGTAGTTTTACTTTCAGTTGGTGATACTGCAAGAATAAAAATTGATGCATTTGGTGATAAAGTTTTTAGAGGCATAGTTTATCAAATAGGAAATACTGCAATTAGTTCTGGTACCGGAACTCAGGAACAAGTTGTAAACTTTGAAGTAAAAATTAAATTTATCGACTTTGATCCTGGTTTTAAACCGGGAATGTCATGTAATGCAAATATAGAAACTAAAACACTTCATGATGTATTAAGTGTACCTATTCAAAGCGTTACTGCTAGAAATTCTACGGAAATGCAGTCGCAGCAAACTGAGGAAAGTAGTAATACTTCAAGCTCAAAAAAGAAAAAAGAAACTACGAATAAGTTAAAAGAAATTGTCTTCTTAGCAGAAAAAGGCAAAGCAAAATCTGTTGATGTTGAAACTGGAATTAGTGATGATAATTATATACAGGTGAAAAGCGGACTTAAAGAAGGTCAACAAGTAATCACTGGACCGTATAAAGCAATTTCCAGAGATTTACATGATGGTTCTGATATAAAGGTAGAAAGTAAAGGTAAAATGCTAAGCCTAAACAATAAATAAAATCGGAATTTAATATGAATATAATAAATATTGAACACATTTCTAAAGTATATCAAGTTGGTTCCGAAGAGGTACACGCAATAAGAGATATCTCGTTAAGAATTGATAAAAATGAGTATGTTGCCATTATGGGCCCTTCCGGCTCCGGCAAATCTACACTAATGAATATGCTTGGGTGTTTAGATACTCCTACTGCCGGTAAATATGATTTTACGGGAGTTAGTGTTAGTCAGATGAGTGATAACGAACTAGCAAAGATTAGAAATAAAGAAATTGGATTTGTTTTTCAAACATTCAATCTTCTTTCCAGGTCAGATGCTTTACATAATGTAGAGCTTCCATTAATCTATGCGGGAATACCTTCACATGAAAGGCGCGAAAGAGCAGAAGAAGCATTAGCGGATGTAGGATTAAAGGACAGAATGCACCATAAGCCCAATGAACTTTCCGGAGGTCAAAGGCAAAGAGTAGCTGTTGCAAGAGCCCTAGTTACCAGGCCATCAATAATTCTTGCAGATGAACCAACCGGTAACTTAGATTCTAAAACCGGCGAAGAGATCATGATCCTGTTTAATGAAATATATGAGAAGGGTAATACAATAATTTTGGTTACACACGAAGAATATATTGCAGAACATGCAGCTCGTATATTAAGGATTAAAGATGGATTAATAGAATCCGATTCACCTGTTGCTAATAGATATATACCAAAACTTCGTGCTGAAGTTAATCAATAGAAAATATAAATTATTTAAAAACTAGGTTTTGTTATGTCAGGCATTGCACTTATATCATTTGAATTTAAAGAAAGCATGATGATTGCTCTAAGAGCTCTTAGGGCTAACAAAGTTAGATCTGCATTAACTATGCTTGGAATTTTCATAGGTATTACGGTTGTCGTGTTAATGACAACTGCAATTAAGGGAATAGATAACTCTTTCCAGCAGGGGATTAGTGCGTTAGGTTCGGATGTTTTATACATTTCCAAATGGACATGGTTTTCAAATACACCCTGGTGGGAAATGAGAAACAGGAGAAATATAACAATGGAGGATTATGAAAAATTCAAAGCTCTTGCAAAACTTCCTGAAGCGGTTGCCCCTACTATGGGAACAAGACAAACAATAAAATATCAGCAGAAAACTGTTGATAACGTTATTGTTATGGGGTCAACATCCGATTATATAAAAACAACAAATTTAACTTTCGAGCAAGGGAGATTCTATTCCGAAATTGAATCTAAAGGTGCAAGAAATGTTTGTGTCATAGGAAGCCAGGTAGCAAAAGATTTATTTACTTATGGAAATGCTATAGGTAAATATGTAAAAGTAGGTCCCGTTAATTTTAGAGTAGTTGGAGTTTTGGCTGAGCAGGGAAGTTTCCTTTTGGGAGATATGAATCCGGATCAACAGGTATATGTGCCTATCGGTACGGTATTTAAATATTTTTCTGGTCACAGAAGTAGCAGTATTACAATAAATGTACGCGCGGCTAATACTGGGGCTGTAGAAAATACAAAGGCCGAAGCCGAAGGTATAATGCGGAAAGTAAGGGGCTTAAAATATGACGATGCCAATGATTTCGGAATTAACCAACAAGAAGGCTTAGTAGATCAATTTAACAAAACAGTTGGGGTCATTCAGATAGCTGGATTATTTATTACTGGTTTATCTTTATTTGTCGGTGCTATCGGTATAATGAATATTATGTTTGTTTCCGTTAAGGAAAGAACAAAAGAGATTGGTTTACGCAAAGCAATCGGTGCAAAGAGAAGAACTATTTTAGCCCAGTTTTTATTTGAATCTTCATTTATCTGTTTAGTAGGAGGTATTGCCGGCTTAATTGCCGCAATTTTGTTGAGCTTTTTAGTTAATCAATTTATTCATACATCTGTTCAATACGAAGCAGTAGTAATTGCTTTGGTAGTATCATTAATCACCGGTTTAGTTTCTGGATTTGCACCGGCATATACAGCTGCAAAAATGGACCCGGTTGAAGCATTGAGGTTTGAATAATGAAATTCAATGAAATTTTCTTAATGTCTTTTCAATCTATAAGGGGGAATAGATTAAGAACATTGTTAACAATGCTTGGAATTGTTGTCGGGATATTTTCAATTATTGTAATTATGACAGTCATTACAATGCTCCAGAACAGTATTGAGAATGGTGTTTCACAGCTTGGTCAAAATACTTTTCAGATTCAAAAATTTCCTGCAATGATGACTGGCGGACACGACGCTTGGTTAAAATACAGAAATAGAAAAGATCTTACTCTTGACGATTACTATAGATTAAAAGGCTTGCTTACCCAAGCTAAATTTATTGGCGGCGAACAATGGACAATGGGACAGGTTGTTAAATACAACGGTGAAGAAACCAATCCGAACATTTCTGTTGCTGGTATTACTGCTGACGCCATGAAAACCAATAACTGGGTTGCTGCTTACGGCAGGGATATTAGAGATCTTGATGTAAAATATTCAAACGATGTTTGTGATATCGGCCAGGATATTGTCGATAAATTATTCCCTAATGTTAACCCCGTTGGACAAATTATAAGAGTTAATAATTACCCGTTAAAAGTAATTGGTGTCCTGGATAAACAGCCGCAGTTATTTGGACAAAGCCGGGATAGTTATTTAGTTATGCCTATTACCAGATTTCAGTCAATATATGGTAAACTTCACAGAAGTATTAATATTACAGTAATGTCGCAAAGTAAGGAAAATTACAATTCAACCATTGAAGCTGCTATCGGTTATATGAGAGCGATAAGAAAAGTTGGACCTGGTAAAGATAACGATTTTGATATATTCAGCAACGAATCTATTATGGGTCAGATTAACAATATTACCTCAGGAGTTAGGATTGGTGCAATGGTTATTTCGATAATTGCTTTAATTGCTGCAGGTGTAGGTATTATGAATATTATGCTTGTCTCTGTTACTGAAAGGACAAGGGAAATTGGAATAAGAAAAGCGATAGGTGCTAGAAGATTTTCTATACTTTCTCAATTTTTAACTGAAGCTGTTATTCTATGTGTTACCGGTGGATTCATCGGGATATTTCTCGGAGTCGGTGTCGGAAATCTTGCTGGTAGTTTTCTAAATGCACAAATGGCAATTCCCTATGATTGGGTATTTATCGGATTTACATTATGCATTTTTGTCGGACTTATTTTTGGAACATACCCCGCTTATAAAGCTTCTAACCTTGATCCTATTGAAGCTTTAAGATATGAGTAAAACCTCCTTAAAAGCCTGGCTCAAAATCACCAGGCTTTCTTTATCACTCTAAAACATTTGAACTTACAATTTTCATTATTTATCTTCGTAGCCAAATAAACGCATTAGGAATTATCATTGTCTAAAGTAAGTTAGTAAAAATGATATCTTTCTAATATAAATAGATTGGTTATTATGAAATTTTCTCAAATTTTTCTCATCTCAGTGGAATCTATAAGTTCCAATAGGCTAAGAACATTTTTAACAATTCTAGGTGTGGTGGTTGGCATTTTTTCAATTATTGTAATTATGACAATTATTACGATGCTTCAAAATAGTATACAAAACGGAGTATCCGACCTTGGACAGAACACTTTTGCAATAGAAAAATTTCCTGCTATCATGACCGGGGGACATAGTGCATGGTTGAAGTATAGAAATAGACAGGATATTACTCTGGATGATTATTATAGATTAAAAGATATGTTAACCAGCGCAAAATATGTTGGTGCTCAAGATGATTGGGAAGGTGTTGTTGTTAAATATAAAGGTCAGGAGACTAATCCGAATATTGATGTTATTGGCATTACATCAGAAGCTATGAAGACAAATAACTGGTCAACAGCATACGGCAGAGGAATTAGAACTCTGGATGTTCAATACTCTAACGATGTTTGTGATATAGGGCAGGATGTTGTAGATAAATTATTTCCCAGTATAAATCCTGTTGGCCAGATTATAATTGTTAATAACTATCCGGTTAAAGTAATTGGTGTATTGGAAAGACAACCGCAGCTTTTCGGAAGAAGCAGGGATAATAATATTATTATCCCTATTACTACTTTTCAAAATGTTTTTGGAAAACTGCACAGAAGTATTGATATTACGGTTATGACGAATAGTAAAGCAGATTATGAATCAACTATTGAAGCGGCCACAGGATATATGCGTATAATTAGGAAAATAATGCCCGGCAAAGAAAACGACTTTGACATTTATAGTAACGAATCCATAATGAGCCAAATAAATAATATTACTGCCGGAGTTAGAATTGGAGCAATGGTTGTTTCAATAATAGCATTAATTGCCGCGGGTGTCGGCATTATGAATATAATGTTAGTTTCCGTAACCGAAAGAACAAGGGAGATCGGAATTAGAAAAGCTATTGGTGCGAGAAAAAGTTTAATACTCCTGCAATTTCTTATTGAAGCAGTCATACTTTCTTTAATCGGCGGTTTTATTGGAATTATATTGGGTGTTGCAATCGGAAATTTAGCTGGTAGCTATTTAAATGCTCAAATGGCTATACCTGTAATGTGGATAATAATTGGTTTTAGCCTATGTTTACTGGTTGGTGTGGGTTTTGGAACTTATCCCGCCTACAAAGCAGCAAACTTAGATCCGATAGAAGCATTAAGATATGAATGAAATTGATTGATAGGATTTATCTTTCTTAACTTTTAAAATATATAAAATTGTTACCGTAAGCGAAGTCGACCAGTGAACTTGGCCTAAAATTAGTCTTCTCCCGTAGAGACGGATTCCCAGACTCCGCTCAGACTGACATAATTGTTTGTTCTTTTTTATGATTGTATATCTGAAATTCTTCATTCATACAACGGGTTAAAAAAAATTATTTCCATTTGTATTTTAGTCCGACCATTATTATGTTGCAAAAAGAGTAGAGGAGGAATTAATAATTTTTTGATTTTATAGTAAATCATAAAATCAAATTTCAATTTTAATTGAAAAAGCGGGAATCAACATGAAATTTAGTCAAATATTTTTCATTTCTTTTGAATCTCTCAAAACAAATCGATTAAGAACTTTCTTAACAATACTGGGAGTTGTTGTTGGAATTTTTTCTATTGTTGTTATTATGACTATCATAACTATGCTTCAGAGTACTATTGAAGATGGTGTTCAGTTCCTTAGTAAAAATACTTTTGAGATACGGAAATATCCCGCCGTAATGGGCCATGGCGAATGGAGAAAATATAGGAACAGAAAAGACATTACTTTAGATGATTTTTACCGGCTCGAAAATGCCATGCGCAATGTTGAGCGAATGGGTGCATATCTTGGAGAAGGCGGTAAAATAGTTAAGTATGGCAGCAACCAAACAAATCCTAATGCGCACATTATTGGAGTTACACAAGGTGTCTACAAAACTCTCAACCTGGAAATTGAAGACGGCAGAGAATTTTTGGAAAGTGAAATTAGATACAGCGGCCATGTATGTGTACTCGGCCATTATATAGTCGACGATATCTTCAAAAATATTTTTCCTGTAGGTAAAGAGGTTAGAGTTGATGGGCAGCCTTATAAAGTTATCGGCGTACTAAAGAAAAAACCTGATGTATTCGGTGAAACTCAGGACAATTATATTGTTATACCTATTACAACCTTTCAAGCTATATATGGTAAAAGAAATTCTAGTGTAGAGATAACAGTAATGTCTTCAACTAAAGAAAATTATCTGTCTTCAATTGAATCTGCTATAGGATATATGAGAACTATCAGAAAGGTTCTTCCCGGAAAAGAAAACGATTTTGAAATATTCAGTAATGAATCAATTATTTCACAAATTAATAATATGACTGCCGGAGTAAAAATAGGTGCTTTAGTAGTTTCTATTATTGCTCTAATTGCTGCCGGTGTAGGAATTATGAATATTATGCTGGTATCAGTTACAGAAAGAACTAGAGAAATAGGAATTAGAAAAGCTGTTGGAGCAAAAAAAAGTGCAATACTAATTCAATTTTTACTGGAAGCGGTAGTTCTATCAATAATCGGAGGTTCCCTCGGGATTGTTCTAGGAGTTTTAATCGGAAACTTTGCCGGTTCGTTTTTGAATGCCGCTGCGGTAATACCTTACGATTGGGTAGTAATCGGTTTATCAATGTGCATAATTGTCGGTGTTACTTTCGGGACTTATCCAGCATATAAAGCGGCAAACTTAGATCCTATTGAAGCTTTAAGGTATGAGTGAGCTATTTTAAGTTCATTATGAACTATAAAAAATGATCGAATATTTACTTAAATAAATGAGTTTAATTTGGTTTTATGTTTAATGGTTAATATGTTTCAAGCAGCGTAAATAAAGATAAAATAATTTTTAAGTTTATAAACCAATTCGTAACCTAAGTTTAGCATTTAGATTAATACTTAAAAGCGGGAATCCTAATGAAGTTCAGTCAGATATTTTTCGTCTCTTTTGAATCACTTAAAACAAATAAATTAAGAACCTTCTTAACAATACTTGGTGTTGTTGTTGGTATATTTTCAATTGTTGTAATTATGACAATTATAACCATGCTGCAGACTTCAATTGAGGAAGGGGTTTCACAGCTGAATAAAAATACTTTTCAAATTCAAAAATGGCCTGCAATTCACACTGGCGGTCATAGTTCATGGGCAAAATATAGGAACAGAAAAGACATAACTTTGGATGATTTTAATTCATTCGAAAAAATGATGCCTCAAGCTAAATATGTTGGTGCGGATATCAGCTCAGGCAGGAAAGTAATTAAATTCCGTAATAATGAGACTAATCCTAATATTCAGATAATTGGAGTTACACCCGGCGCGTTTAAAACTTATCGTGTCAATGTTTCTGAAGGAAGAGATATAAGACAATTGGATATTGATTATACTAATCATATTTGTCTATTGGGGAATGATGTTGTTGAAAAATTATTTATTGGAATCGATCCGGTGGGCCAAACAATAAAAGCTGATGGATTCCCGTTGAAAGTGGTTGGTGTGCTGGAGAAGCAGCCTCAATTATTCGGCCAGAGTATGGATAGCTATATAATTATTCCGATAACTACTTATCAATCTTTCTATGGAAAAAAGAATCGGAGTGTTAGTATTACTGTAATGACATACAGTAAAGAAGATTATGAAAATACTATGGAAGCAGCTATCGGGCATATGAGAAAAATTCGAAAAGTAGATGCAGGCAAGGAAAATGATTTTGAAGTCTTTAGTAATGAATCAATTATGTCTCAGATAAATGATATTACGGGAGGTGTAAGAATAGGTGCTATTGTGGTTTCAATAATTGCACTTATCGCTGCCGGTGTAGGTATAATGAATATTATGCTGGTCTCTGTTACTGAAAGGACCAGAGAAATAGGAATTAGAAAAGCAGTTGGTGCTCAAAAGAGCGCAATATTAATACAATTTTTAATGGAAGCTGTAGTTTTATCTTTAATTGGTGGTTTCATCGGAATATTTTTAGGGGTGATGATTGGAAATTTTGCCGGATCTTTCTTAAACGCCGTCACTGTTATACCATATGATTGGGTTATAATCGGCTTATCAATGTGTGTTATCGTCGGAGTAACTTTCGGAACTTATCCTGCATATAAAGCAGCAAACCTGGATCCGATTGAAGCGCTTAGATATGAATGATGAATAATTATTATTTTTCAGGATAATTAAATTATTTTCGTTTCGTAGATTGAGTTTGAATTTACTGGATTTTCGGTAACTTAAACTTTTTTTTGGGTATATTAATTTCATACTAAAAATAATATTCTTTGTATCAAAGATTTTCAATATATAATTTAATTGAACTTCTATCTTTAAATAAAATCTTCTCCTATCGCTTTACCTGTTAGACACATTATATTTTGCGTCAATATTTATTAGTTTATATCTTATGGACTTGATAAAAGAAGTCCTTAAATTTAGATTATTATATCAAAAAAGTATCTTCTTTTGTTGAAAATAAAATTTAATTTAATAATCACACTTTTTTCGGTTCTTTTATTGCAGTTTTCTGCTAGAGCACAGCAAAAATACTACAATACTATAGTAACCGACACCATTCATATAAATTTTGATAATCATTATAAATTATCTCATGTTGATATTATTCCTTTCACGGAAACTATCATGTTAAATCATAAACTTCTTCATAAAGGTGATTATAAATTTTCTTATTCCACCGCTTCTTTCAGTCTTTCTGATTCCCTTAAATATTCGATCTTCGATACTTTATTTATTACATACGAAACAATTAAGCTTGCCTTAAGAAATACTTATATGAAAAGGAGCCTGGCTTACATGTATGATCAGAAGTATGGAGATACTCTACGCGTAATGAAAAATGATGAAAACGCATTTACTCCTGAATCGATCTTTGGTTCTGGGATTGAAAAAAGTGGAACTATTGTTCGCGGTTTTACTGTGGGTACTACCAAAGATTTTTCGTTGAACAGCGGCTTAAGATTGCAATTGTCAGGCAGGCTTTCAAAGGATATTGAAGTTGTGGCTGCTTTAACCGATGAGAACACACCGATACAACCTGAAGGCAATACGGCTAATCTTCAGCAACTTGACAAAGTTTTTATTCAGATTAAACATCCTAATGCAATAGGTACTTTTGGTGATTATGAACTTCAAGAACATTATGGTGAATTCGGAGCTATAAGCAGAAAGCTTCAAGGATTATTGGGCGAATTTAATTACAAAGGACAAAAGGCATACATTTCAATTGCAAGTTCAACAGGCAAGTATACAACTAATCAATTTAATGGAAATGACGGAGTACAAGGGCCTTACCAGTTAACAGGAGAAAATAATGAAAAAGATATTATCATAATTGCAGGAACCGAAAAAGTTTATATTGATGGTATTGAGATGAAACGCGGCGAAAGGAATGATTATACAATTGAATACTCAAATGCCCAATTAACTTTTACACCAAACAGACTTATAACATCAGCCAGCAGAATTACTGTAGATTTTGAATATACGGATAGAAAATATTCTCGAACATTTTTTGGAGCTGGTGTTCAATCGAATATTATAAACAACAAATTGGGAATTCAGTTTCAATACTTGCGTGAAGGCGACAATCAAGATTCTCCGATAGATATTTCACTTTCAGATTCCGATAAAGCAATTCTTGCAAAAGCCGGCAATGATCCGAATAAGGCAGTAAAGTCCGGAGTCGCTCTTGCCACACCGGACTCGCAAGGTGTAACAATTGGCATTTACCAAAAAATTGATACTGTTATCATTGGGCAGTCTTATACATATTACCGTTATAATCCCGGTAATCCAAATTCTATGTACAATGTAACATTTAGTTATGTCGGTACACAGCAAGGCGATTACAGCATGATAAGTATAGGAAATTTTAAATTTGTAGGCATTAAGCAAGGAGACTATTCTCCCATTATCTTTTTACCATTACCTGAAATGAAGCAGCTTGGTAATTTCGTTTTAAATTATGAGCCGGTTAAAGGAATTAGTCTTGATCTGGATTTAGCCGGCAGCAATTGGGATCAAAATAGGTTTTCTACAGTTGATGATAATAAAAATAACGGCTATGCAAGAAATCTTCAGTTAAAAATAAATCCGAGAAAAGTCGAAATTGGGAAAATGAATTTAGGAGATATCGGACTTTCTTATCAGGATAGATTTATTGAAAATAGATTTACCCCAATCGATAGAATTAATTCAATCGAGTTTAACAGAAATTTTAATATAACCCAAACTCAAACTCCGGAAAGCGAACAGTTAAGAGAATTTAATCTAAATTATATTCCTGTAAAAGGACTAAACTTTGCTTCATCATACGGATATTTAAAGCGAGGCAGTGATTTCCTTTCAAAAAGATTTAATAATACGGTAGCCTTTACAAATAATAAAACATATAATTTGAATTATAATCTTGATTATGTCTCTTCGAAAAATGTTGGGTTAAACAGCGGCTGGCTCAGACAAAATGGAAGCGGATATTTTACTGTTTGGAAATTACAGCCTGGTGTAGATTTTTTAGCTGAAAATAAAAAAGATATTCAGACTACGGCTGACACTTTACTTTCCAGCAGTTTAAAATATTATGAAATTGATCCTTTCCTAAAACTGGTTGACATCGACGGATTTAAGCTTTCAACAAAATATTCTTTAAGAGATGATTATGCCCCGTTAAATGGTATGATGTTGAAAGAGTCCCGTTCAACTGCTCAGTTTTTTGAATTGGATTACACTGGACTCAGACAATTTAATTCTACTTTAAATGTTACGGTAAATAATAAATCTTATGAAGAAGCCTTTAAGAAAAGAGGTCTGCTGAATGCCCAAACAATTTTAGTCCGTTCACAAAGCCGTTTTAATTTCGGAAGGCCTCTTTCCGGAAATTATTATTATGAAGTTTCAACTCAACGAACTGCTAAATTGCAGAAAGTTTTTGTTAAAGTTGCTCAAGGCGCGGGCAATTATGTCTACCTTGGCGATTTGAATCATAATGGTGTCGCTGATGAGAATGAATTTCAGCCAACTCTTTATGATGGCAATTATGTTTTGGTAACAGTTCCAACAGATCAGCTTTACCCGGTTATTGATTTAAAAACCAGCACGAGATGGAAAATAAATTATAAAGACATTTTTGATCATAATTCTTTACTTGGTACAATATTACATCCTTTTTCTTCTGAAACGGATTGGCGTGTTGAAGAAAATAGTCAGGAACAGGATTATAAAAAAATATATCTTCTCCATTTCTCGGATTTTCAGAATCCCGATAAAACAATTCATGGTACTAATTTTATTCAGCAGGATTTATATTTGTTTGAAAATGATCCTGAATTTTCTGCAAGACTTCGATATTCCCAGAGTAAAGGTATGGATCAATTCAGTGGAGGAATTGAAAAATCATATACACGGGAAAGGAGTCTAAGAATCAATTTTAAAATGATAGAAGAGATGAGTAACCAGACAGATATCGTAATTCAGAATGATAATTTGAATGCACCCGAAACATCCACAGATAGAAGAGAAATTACTTCAAGCAGCATTACCTCAGATTTTTCTTATCGCCCTCAGAGAAATATTGAAGTAGGTTTTAAATTTAATGTGGGAAAACGAGAAGATGATTTTCCGGTTACGCCAACTATTATAGATATTAACACTCAATTGATTAGGTTTACACTATCATTTGCCGGCTCCGGAAGGTTACGAATTGAATTCGAAAGAGATGAATTGAATTCCAGCGCAACGACAAACTTCATTCCTTTTCAAATGACGGAAGGTAATGTGATTGGAAAAAATTTCTTCTGGCGTTTTAATTTTGATTACAGGTTGTCATCAAATCTTCAATCCACTATAAGCTATGATGGAAGAGTACAGGGTAATGAAAGAGTAGTACATACGGCAAGAGCAGAGGTAAGAGCATTCTTTTAAATTAGATTAAAATTTAAAGGTAAACGTAAATGGAGATTATTTCAAAATATGTTGAGCTGCATATCTTCAGACAAATAAATGAAAAGCTGGAATTTTTATTACTTAAAAGATCCGGCGGTCAAATTTATCCTGGTTTATGGCAAATGGTTACAGGAAAAATTAAAAAAGGTGAAAAGGCATTTGAATGTGCATTGCGAGAAATGAAAGAAGAAACGGGATTAACGCCAAAAAAATTTTGGGTTGCTCCTAACGTCAATTCATTTTATTCGCCGCAGGAAGATAGTATAATTTTGCTGCCTGTTTTTGCGGCGCAGGTGGAAGAAAATTCTACTGTTTCAATTAGCAATGAACATACTGAATTTAGATGGACAAATTCTAGCAATGCCAAAAAATTACTTGCATGGCCTGGCCAACGAAAGTCAGTCGAAATAATTGGAGACTACATTACCAAAGAACCAAAATTTTTGAATTTTATTGAAATAAAATTGTGAGCATTTGTCATCATATAAATTTTACTCTTATAATTTTCACCGACTTTCCTAATTGTTATAAGTCACAATAATCTGAGATATATTTTTTATTTTTTCATTTATATAAGATTAAATATCTTATAAACAATGAGCACTTAGTGACATTTATTTCACACTCAAATTTTAATCATAGACTTTGCAACCGTTTCAATTAAACAAAAATATATTTATGAATTAGAATCCTAATGAACTTTTAGTGTTAAGATTCTAATATGAGAATGATAATTATTCTATCTAAAAAAGAATTTATAAATTCGAATAAAATTAACTTCAATTAAAACTATATTCATTTTCAAAAAAATTAAGAACATAAGGAGTTGAATCAATGAAACTTGAGAAAAAGGGATTGTTAATATTTCTCCCATTTTTATTCTTTTTCATTTTTAGTGTTAAAGCTGTTCCAAAAACGAATAAGGATGAAATCACTAAAACAAAAAAAGATTCAACCGATATATTTTCAGGATTGAAATTTAGAAATATTGGACCTGCTGTGGCGGGCGGTAGAGTAAGTGCTGTTGTCGGTGTCCCGGGTAAACCGGATATTTATTACATAGGCGGAGCAGCCGGAGGTGTTTTCAAAACAACAGATGGCGGGCATTCCTGGAAAGCTATTTTTACAAAATATCCGCCTTCAATTGGTGCAATAGCTTTAGCTCCTTCAAACCCTAATTTAGTTTGGGTTGGTACCGGTGAGGCAAATATCAGGAATGATATTACTAACGGAAAAGGTGTTTATTATTCTCCCGACGGAGGTTTAAGTTGGAAATTTATGGGATTGAAAGATGTAGGACAGATTTCAAAAATAATCGTGGATCCAAATAATCCTAAAATTGTTTTTGTTGCTGCTATTGGACATGCATGGGCACCAAATAAGGAAAGAGGTTTATACAAAACAATAGACGGCGGCAATACATGGAAAAAAGTTTTATATGTAAATGATACAACTGGTGTAAATGATGTAGTATTTGAGCCCGGAAATCCGGAAGTAATGTTAGCTTCAACCTGGCAGGTTATTCGTTACCCCTGGGCTCTTGTTGACGGAGGAAAAGGAAGCGGAGTTTGGGAATCTAAAGACGGCGGTGATAGTTGGATAAAGTTGAACAAAGGCTTGCCAAAAGGTTTGATGGGTAGAATTTCATTCGGTACTTCTTTAAGCAATCCGGAACATGTTTATGCATTAATCGAATCTAAACACGGAATGCTGTGGGATTCCCATGATTTTGGCGATCACTGGAGCCTGGTAACAAATAATCACGAACTTGATGTACGTCCATTTTACTTTACGAAAATGGAAGTCGCTCCCGACAATGATAACAAAATATACTTTTTATCATTTTTACTTACTCTTTCAACTGATGGAGGGAAAACTGTTAAATCAATTGAAGATGGAGTGCATGTTGATCATCATGCAATGTGGATTGATCCGCAAAACCCCGATCGAATAATTGAAGGCAATGACGGGGGAGTTTATCAATCACTGAACGGCGGAAAAGCTTGGCATTATTTTGATAATATTCCGATCGAGCAATTCTATCAAGTTGCAACAGATACTTTAATCGCATATCATATTGCAGGCGGACTTCAGGATAACAACGCATGGTATGGACCATCACATAATTTAAATGGTAACAGTATAAATGGTTCTAATTGGTTTGTAGTTGCTGGCGGTGATGGTGAATATGCGGTTCCAGCACCAAGCGATCCGAATATAATTTATTCCGAGTCGCAAGATGGTTTTTTAAATAGACTTGATTTGAAAACCGGATTGAAGCAGCATATTCGTCCTTACTTTTTTGATGTAAGCGATAAAAGTCCAGCTGAATTAAAATATCGTTTTAATTGGACAACTCCGATTGCAGTTTCCTATAATGATGCTAATGAAGTTTACTTAGGCGCTAACGTATTATTTAAAACTACGGATGGCGGCACAAATTGGAAAGTTATTAGCCCTGATCTTACAAGGAATGATAAGAGTAAACAAATAAAAAGCGGCGGGCCAATTAACCTTGATATGAGCGGAGCAGAAACTTATGGAACCATTATATCTATCGGACTTTCAAAACAGAATTCTAAAGTAATATGGTTAGGTACAGATGACGGTCAAGTTCAAGTAACTCAAGATGGTGGTGAACATTGGAGCAATGTAACGAAAAATATTCCTAACTTACCTGAGTGGGGAAGAGTTTATCAATTGGATGTTTCCCCTTATTCTCCTTCTACTTGCTACATCGCTGTTGATCTGCATATGCTGGATAACGATAAACCTTATGTTTACAAAACTAATAATTTCGGAAAAACTTGGACGGAAATAACTAAGGGTCTTCCGGATGATGAACAGGTACACGTCGTTAGAGAAGATCCAAACAAAAAAGGATTTTTATTTTTAGGGAATGATATCGGATTATACTTTTCTTCAAATGATGGTGAAAATTGGACAAGATTAAAAAGTAATTTTCCAAACGCGCCTGTTTGGGACCTTAAGTTTGTAAAACAAACACACGATTTGGTTGTCGCAACGCATGGACGGGGCATTTTTGTTTTAGATAATATTACTCCATTGGAAGAAATGACTAAAAATATAGAAGATAATAATTTTTCATTGTTCAATATGCTTCCGGTATATAATTTCCATATCTGGTACAGAAGCGGATTCAGTGAACCGGGAAAATATACTGCTCCTAATCCTCCGGATGGGGCAGTTATTGATTATTATTTGAAAACAAAAATTAAAACAACCAAAGAAGAAAAGGAAAAACATGAAGTACCTGTTCTGATTAAAATAACTGATGTGGCCGGTGCGGAGATTGATACCTTGCATGGAACAGCTAAAGCCGGAGTAAATAGAGTAATATGGAATTTGCGTTATAAAAGTCCAGAATTTTTTAACGAAGATACTGTAGGGGAAAAACATATTTCTTACCATGACGGACCAGAAGTTTTACCTGGAATTTATTCAATTTCAGTTACCGTAAATGGAAAAACAGAAACAAAAAACGTGGATATAAAAACTGATCCCCGATTGATATTTAATATGCCAGCAGCAAAAGATCAATTTAAAGCTGCAATGCGGGTACAAAAGGATATATCTGCAATGAATACGATGTTAAATAGAATAGATAATTTGCGCCAGCAAATTGTGGATATAAAAAAATCAATTAAAGTTATGATTGGAAATAATACAGGTTCTGAGGATCAATACAAATCTATAATTAAAAATGCGGATGAGATAGACTCAACTTTAAAAACAATTAAGGATACAATATATGCAACTGGACCTCAGCATAAAGTCGGAGAAGATGATATTCATTTTCTTACACAACTACATAATTGGTTTTACAATTTAAATTACTGGGTAGCCGGAGATTATGATACCGCTCCTAATTCGATTACATTAGACCAGATGCGTGATCTCGAAACTCAGCTTGCAAATTATATTGATGATTTTAATAATATTATCACTTTAAAAGTGGTACTATTTAATAAATCTGCTTCAAGCGTTGGAATACCAACACTACTTCAAGGAAAAACTATAAGCTTGCAGTATTAAAATAAATTATTCAATAAAATTTATCGGGGTGTTAACAACACCCCTTTTTTTTGAATTATGGGGAAATCTAGTTTAATCTTAGAAAGATTGAAAATATTGTATTTAAAAGTTAATAATTACATTAAAGTGTTATGCTTTAAGTAGTGTTTTAATTATTTTTAACAACGAAATTTCAAATATTATATTGGAGTTAACTTTGGGATTATTAATCGTTGGGTCACTTGGTTTAGATACCGTTGAAACACCATTCGATAAAGTAGAAAATGCTCTTGGCGGTTCTGCAACATATATTTCTTTAGCTGCCAGTTATTTTACCGGGCCGGTATATCTTATGGGTATTGTGGGAGATGACTTTCCCAAAAAATATATTGACCTTCTTGAAAATCATAATGTTGATCTAGAAGGATTACAAATAATAGAAAACGGTAAAACTTTTCGATGGTCCGGCAAGTATCATTATGATCTAAATGTTCGTGATACTTTATTTACCGAATTAAATGTATTTGAAAATTTTGATCCCATTGCTCCAGATAGTTATAAAAAATCTAAGTTCATATGTCTCGGCAATATCGATCCTGTTTTACAAATAAAAGTTCTTGATCAAATGGAAAACCCGCAATTTGTTGTTTGCGATACAATGAACTATTGGATTGAAGGTAAAAAAGACGTTTTAATAAATTTACTCCCAAAAGTTAACGTTTTGATAATCAATGATTCTGAAGCTAGATTACTTGCAAAGGAACCTAACTTAATAAAAGCATCAAGAATTATTAGAGATATGGGGCCGGAGATATTGATAATCAAAAAAGGTGAGCATGGTGCTCTTCTGTTTACGGAGGATATAATCTTTTCTGCACCTGCATATCCTATGGAAATGATTTATGACCCTACTGGAGCCGGAGATTCTTTTGCCGGAGGATTTACAGGCTATCTGCATAAAACTCAGGATTTGAGTCCGGAAAATATGAAACGTGCAGTAGTATATGGAAGTGCTATGGCTTCGTTTTGTGTGGAAAAATTTAGCACACAAGGCTTGGAAGAGTTAAAATATTATAGAATTCAGGACAGATATAGAGAATTCCTAAATCTTTCTAAGGTTGATGAAAAATAAGGAATACTATTCAATTAAATTTGAAGATGATAAACTCATCTTTATTGATCAGACAAAACTCCCGCTTGAAGAAGTTTATGTAGAAACCGATGATTATGAAAGAATTGCATTGGCAATCGAGCGGCTGGAAGTTCGTGGTGCACCTTTAATAGGGATAACAGCGGCTTATGCTTTAGCCCTTTCGTTAAAAAATACTAAGCCTTCCTCGGTTGGAGATACCTTTATGCGTGCCTACAAAAGACTGGCAGGTACACGTCCAACGGCAGTAAACCTTTTTGCTGCACTCAATGAGATCAAATCTTTTTTTGAACAAAACAAAACATCAGAAAATATTTATCAGGCAATTTTATCTAAGGCAAAAGAAATTCATCAGGACGATATTGACAAGTGCATGAATATCGGGAAAAACGGTTTAGTAATATTTAAAAAGAAATCATCTGTTTTAACACATTGTAACACCGGTAAATTAGCAACCGGGGGAGATGGGACAGCTTTTAATGTTATTAAAATGGGATTTGAGAACCAGCTCGTTAACTTTGTCTATGCTGATGAAACGCGGCCTTTATTACAAGGCTTACGTTTAACTTCATTTGAATTAGAAAGAAGCGGAATTCCATTTGCAATTCAGACAGATTCTATGGCCGGTGTGCTAATGCAGCAGGGGAAAGTAGATTTAGTAATCGTTGGTGCAGACAGAATTGCTTTAAATGGAGATACCGCAAATAAAATAGGAACTTTTAATTTGGCCGTCTTATGTAACTTTTATAATATTCCATTTTACATTGCCGCTCCAACAACAACTATAGACAGAAAAATTGCTACTGGAAATGAAATAGAAATTGAATATCGAAATAAAAATGAAATTTTAAATTTTAACGGTTCTCCGGTTGCACCGGATTACTACGACACATTTTCTCCTGCCTTTGACGTAACTCCTTCTCATCTTATAACCGGAATTATAACCGAAGAAAGTATACACTTTTTCCCTTATAACTTTATTCAATGAGTGAAATTATAAAAACAGAAGCCGTGGTTCTAAGTAAAATGAATTACGGCGACACAAGCAGTATTGTTTCTCTCTTTACTAAAGAATACGGAAAATTTTCAGCTATAATAAAAGGAGGAAGAAATCCCAAATCAAAAATGGGTTTAGTTTTAGACCCGATTAATTACGTCCAATTAATTGTTTACAAAAAAGAAAATAGAGAATTACAAATTATCTCAAGTGCTGACATTATTTCCCATTACCCGAATATAAAAGTTGATTTAGAGAAGCTAAAATATTCCCAGGCTGTTTTAGAATTATTGAAAAAATTAACCGTTGATCATGAAATAAATGTTAGAATGTTCAAGGGTGTTATCAGAATATTAACTTTGTTCGATTCCTCAAGCGAAGAACCGATAATTTTATTTGGAAGGTTTTTCATTTTTTTCTTAACCGAATTGGGATATGAATTACAGCTCGATAAATGTTCAATATGCGGCAGAACAAATCTGGAAGGGACGAATTTGTCATATAACCACGAAATAGGTATATTTTGCAGTGAATGTAGAAAAAATCAATTGGAATCCTACTCACTAAATTCGGAACTTTTTAACTACTTAATTTGTCTAAAGGGCAGTAAAAAGATTGAAAAACCCAACATGATGATTGCGGAAAAAGCCATTGTTTTTATGGAAAGATTTTTAATTTATCATATTCCTGATTTCAAAGGTATTCAAGCAATTCAGTTATTTAAGTAAAAAAATATTTTACATTTTCAATCAAAGTAGTTTTAAAATAATTTTAATTTGAAAATAATCGGAGGAATAAAATGAAATCTAAAGGTTTATGGGGTGCCTTAGCATTAATAGTTATAGGTATTATTTTTGGCGCCATTCTGGTATCTGGATTCGGATTGGTAAGGCCTAGTTTAGCAGATGTTACAATCGGGTCTGCGGATCCTCCAGTAAAACTGAATGCAGATGCAAATTCATTTAGCAAAGCTTTTATTGAAGTTGCAAAAACCGTTACACCTGAAATCGTACAAATAACTGTCGTTTCAAAAAGAGATAACCCGCATGGAAATTTTTTCTTTTTCCCTTTCCAAAACCTTCCTAAAGAAGAAGAAGGTTCCGGCAGCGGAATAATAATTTCACCTGATGGTTATATTGTTACAAACTACCACGTAGTAAAAAACGCTACTTCAGTTAGAGTAGGTTTATATGATAAAAGAGTGTTTACAGCAAAAGTAGTTGGTACGGACCCTAATACTGATTTAGCAGTTATTAAAATAGATGCTAAAGATCTTCCTGCAGCTTATTTAGGAAATTCAGACAGTCTAAAAGTCGGCCAATGGGTTATGGCTATTGGAAACCCGCTTTCACTTACCTCTACAGTTACAGCCGGTATTGTCAGTGCAATGGGTAGACAACTTCATCTTATAAATAGTAAGTACGGCATTGAAGATTATATTCAAACTGATGCTCCTATTAATCCCGGAAACAGCGGCGGAGCTTTGGTTGATCTTTCCGGTGCTGTAATCGGTGTGAATTCAGCAATTGCTACTGCCGGAACAGATAGCTTTATTGGTTACGGTTTTGCTGTTCCTATTAATATTGTTAAAACTGTTGCCAAAGAATTAATTGCATATGGTAAAGTTGATCGAGGATATATTGGAATTGAGATTGGTAATGTTGATGATGCTATGGCTCAGTCATTGGGATTGAATAAGCCCGAGGGAGTTATAGTACAAGGCGTGGTACCGGGCGGAGCGGCTTCTAAAGAAGATATTAAACCAGGAGATGTCATTCTTAAAGTAGATGGTAAACCTGTCAATCAGCCGAATGAACTTCAAAGTATTATTGCTACTAAAACTGCAGGTGCTAAAGTTGACCTTACCATTTACAGAAATGGTAAACAATTTGATCGCAAAGTAACCCTCAAAGCTAGAAATGATGAAAACAAAACCGAGCCAGTTGTAGATAAGGACAAAAAGAATAATAGTGAATCAGAATCAACTACGGCTACTTTAAGTAATATCGGTATGACCGTAAAGAATCTAACTTCACAAGAAAAAACCCAGTATAAGGTTGATGATGGTGTAATGATAACTGATGTAACAGCCTATGGCCCGGCGCAGAATCAAAATTTAGGTAGAGGCTTAGTTATAACAGAAGCTGATAAACAATCGATAAAAGATGTTGACCAATTCAAGAAAATAATTAAAAATAAAGAAGGTTCAGCTGTTTTATTAAAAGTTAAAGATAGCGATGGTAATAGTATGTATATTGGGCTTCAGATTCCTAAAAAATAAAATTGGACAAAACTAAATTATTTTTTATAACGCCCGTATATTCGGGCGTTTTTTTTTATATTACATTTTCAATTTATAGGAAATTTATGATCAGATTTCTTACAGCCGGTGAATCACACGGGAAGGGACTTACTACTATCATAGAAGGTTTCCCGTCAAATTTAAAAATTGAAAACGAGTACATTAATTTTCATTTAAAAAGAAGGCAGGCCGGTTACGGCAGGGGATTGCGAATGAAAATAGAAACCGATACTGCTGAAATAATTTCCGGAATACGGTTTCAAAAAACACTCGGTACTCCAATTTCCTTATTTATAAAAAATAGAGATTGGGAAAATTGGACTGACAAAATGACTTCCGATAAAAAGAAATCAAAAGTTGAAAAAATTACAATCCCACGTCCCGGACATGCTGATTTAGTAGGAGTATCTAAATATAATTATAATGATATAAGGAATTCAATTGAACGTTCTAGTGCTAGAGAGACTGCTGCACGGGTGGCTGCTTGTTCTATAGCAAGAAAATTTTTGGAGGAATTTAATATTTCAATTGGCAGCTTTGTCGAGAGTATAGGGGGAATTTATTCTGATGCTAATTTTAGTAATCGGCTATTCAATAATAATTTGCCTAAAAATTTCATCGGTTGGAATTTATCTGAGAAGTCTGATTTGAGCGATGTAAGAGTTTTAGAAAAAGATCACGAAACGAAAATTATTAATAAAATAAAACTTGCTAAGAAGAAGGGTGATACACTCGGCGGAACATTTTATGTCGTGGCTACCGGTTTGCCGGTCGGTTTAGGAAGTTTTGTTCATTACGATACTAAACTCGATGCTGAAATTGCTCAATCTATAATGTCGATAAATGCTGTTAAAGCAGTAGCCATAGGAACAGGGTTTGACTCATCGGAAAAATTTGGATCTGAGTCTCACGATGAAATTATAAAAAAAACTGATGTACTTTGGCGTAAAACTAATCGGGCAGGAGGAATTGAAGGTGGAATTTCTACAGGCTTACCGATAATAGTGAGAGCTGCAATGAAACCAATTGCCACATTGATGAGCCCGATTGATAGTGTTGATTTAAAAACAATGAAACAAGTTGATGCACGCAGGGAAAGAAGTGATTTCGTTGCAGTTCCTGCTTGTGCTGTAATTGCAGAATCTATGTTAGCCTGGAGCTTAGCTAAATATTTTCTTATAAAGTTTGGTGGTGATTCCCTTGAAGAGACTAAAGATAATTATAACAGCTACACTAGAAAAATGAATTTAAGACTTAAAAAGAATTTTATGAAATAATTAAAAAGGACTAAAGATGTTGGTAATTAAATCATTTGTTTTTAATTTTTTCTCAGAGAACACTTTTATTGTTTGGGATGAAGGCACTAAAGAATGTGCGGTTATTGATCCTGGTTGTTCCAAAAAAAGCGAAGAAGAAAAACTGGAACAATATATAAAAGAAAATGATTTGAAAGTTAAATACTTACTTAATACTCACTGTCATGTAGATCATATTTGGGGATGTAAGTTTATAAAAAATAAATACAATCCTGTTTATTATGCACCTGAAAAAGATCTTGAGCTTTTAGAAAATGTAAATGTTCAAGCCTCAGCTTTTGGTTTAGAAATTGGAACCCCGCCAAAACCTGATAAATTTATTACTGAAGATGAGCAGCTTTCTTTAGGAAATTCTCCAATCGAGTTTTTATTCACCCCAGGGCATACTGCTGGTGAATATTGTTTTTATTTTAGCAAAGAAGCTTTTTGTATTACCGGAGATGTACTTTTTAATAACAATATCGGAAGAACCGATTTATGGGGTGGAGATTATAATACTCTCCTTAACTCAATCAAAACAAAACTTTTTACTTTGCCGGATAACGTTGTTATTTATCCCGGACATGGAAACAGCAGCAAAATTGGTGTGGAGAAAAGCGGAAATCCCTTTTTGTTTGAACTTAGTAAGAGCATTTAGAATTAAATCTTATTTATCAATTAAAATATTTCGTTGATGTATAAAAGCTTTTGGATATATTAATTTTATAAATTTAGAAGTATTATAGTATGTAATTTTTTTACAGCATAATCTTTATGAGAAAAAAATACTCTTCTCAAAAAAAAATATTATTCTTTATAATTTCTTATTTAATCCTTTGGATAGTGCTCTTTGAATTTATCCTGCCGGTTAATGAAATAGTTCCAAGGCCTTCTATTGTGATTCTATCATTCGGTGCACTCTGGACAGACTATCACCTGCCGGTCAATTTTGTGTCCACTATATCGAGTGTTTATATTTCTTTATTTGCAGCATACTTTCTTCTTAAAATATTAACCTCATTATTGACGAGGATGGATAATCTTTTTACAAACTTTTTATTATCACTTAATTGGTTTTCAAAATACCTTCCTGCTATAGTCTTTGGAATATTCTTGATTTATTGGTTTCCAAATTCAAATATTATTGAATTTGTGTTTGCATTTATAACAGCATTTTTCTCCTTAATTATAACATTTCAAGAAGAAACAAAAAAAGTTGGAAATGAATATTTAGATTCAGCAGTTTCGCTGGGTGCCGCCGAAAATATAATTGCAAGAAAAGTAATCTGGAAAGCTGTTCAACCGAAAATATTTAAACATTTATATAATCTCCATTTTAAAATATGGTCAATCTTAATCATTTTTGAATATATCAAGGGAGGCTACGGTTTAGGAGAGATTTTCAGATTATCTTTGACTTATCATGATATTTCTGCCTTGTTTTCTATAACCATAATTACCGGAGTTTTGATTTTTTTAGGAGCGCAAATTATAAAATATTTCCAAAATAAATTTTGTCATTGGAGTTTTAATTGATTCTCGAATCCTCAAATTTAGAAGTTTTAGATTTATCTAAAGATTATCATGGAATTGCCGGGGCAAAACTACAAGTGTTACAAAATATTAGTTTCGATGTAAATCTTTCACAAGAAAAAGGTACTATAGTTTCTGTATTAGCACCTTTTGGTGCTGGCAAAACAACATTACTTAAAATAGTCTGCGGCATTGAAAAACCCACTAGTGGTGAAGTAATACTTACAGGTAAAAAGTACAATTTGGATCAAATGCCTGGGAAAATTGTTTTTATTCCGGAAAAACCTTCATCATTTCCCTGGTTTAATGTTGAAGAGAATATAAAATTTGCTGCCGGTTTAAAATCTAAAATTGTAGATCCAAAGAAGATAGAAAAGCTAATTTCAATTGTTGGACTAGATGGTTATCAGAATCATTTCCCTCACGATAAAAGTTTAGGTTTCAGATTTAGGATTTCATTGGCTCGTGCATTAGCTGTTGAACCGCAATTATTATTACTAGACGATCCGCTAAAAAACTTGAACAATCAAACAAAAAAAGAGATAAAACAACTAATTCATATTATTACCGGTGAACTACATACTAATATAATTTTGACAACCACAAATATTCATGATTCAATATCTATTTCAGATGAAATTTATTTAATGAAGAAAAATCCAGGCATGATAATTGAACAAATTAGTATAGATAAATTAAAGTTAAATGAGAAGAATGGAGATTATTTTACTTCATTAAAGGGGCAAATTGAAAAAGCATTTGCCTTACATGACAATTCATCCTTAATTTCTGAAGCAAAAGAATTTCAATATTAAGTCAAAAAAAAATGTGTAATTCCTTATCAAGTATTTAATTATTTTACACGCTTTAATTTTAACCGTTTATAAAAATCAATAAAAAAAATCAAGCATAGTATGCAGAATAAAATTGATGAACTAAAAAAGAAAAAAGAAAGTGCAAAACTAGGTGGCGGGCAGGATAAAATAAACGCTCAACATTCTAAAGGTAAATTATCTGCACGTGAAAGAATTGAATTGCTGGTAGATGAAGGCAGCTTTGAAGAGATTGATATGTTTGTCGAGCATAGAGCTACAGATTTCGGTTTAAACGATCAGCATTATCCAGGTGACGGAGTTATTACCGGTTTCGCCAGAATCGACGAAAGACCTGTTGCGATTTATAGCCAGGATTTTACGGTATTCGGCGGTTCATTATCTGAAACTCATGCTGAAAAAATTGTGAAAATAATGAACATGGCGATGAAAACCGGTATCCCTGTTATTGGATTGAATGATTCTGGCGGTGCAAGAATTCAAGAAGGCGTCGTTAGTCTTGGCGGATATGCAGAAATATTTTTACTCAATACACTTGCTTCAGGCGTTATTCCACAGATATCAGTTATAATGGGACCTTGTGCGGGCGGTGCTGTATATTCACCTGCAATCACGGATTTTATATTTATGGTTAAAAACACCAGCTATATGTTTGTAACCGGACCAAATGTAGTGAAAACCGTAACTCATGAAGAAGTAAGTTTTGAAGATCTCGGCGGTGCAGAAACACATGCATCAAAAAGCGGAGTTGCACATTTTATTTATGAAAATGAAATTGAGACTTTATTAAATGTTAGAAAATTGGTCAGCTACGTACCTCAAAACTTTATGGATCGTCCGGCAGAGGTCGAATTTGATAACCTAAAACTAAAACCTGATGAAAGATTAAATAAAATTATTCCCGCAAATCCCAACAAACCGTATGATATAAAACAGATAATTGATTTGTTAGTAGATGATAATGATTTTTTTGAAGTGCATGCAAATTATGCTGAAAATATCGTTGTAGGCTTTGCCAGGATAGGCGGGATGTCCGTTGGAATAATTGCAAATCAGCCGGAAGTTTTAGCCGGAGTATTGGATATAAATGCTTCAATTAAAGGCGCCCGGTTTGTAAGGTTTTGTGATTCATTTAATATTCCTCTCCTGGTTTTGGAAGATGTTCCGGGATTTTTACCTGGAACCGAACAAGAATGGAATGGGATTATTCGTCAAGGAGCAAAATTACTTTATGCTTTTTGTGAAGCGACTGTTCCAAAAGTTACTGTTATTACTAGAAAAGCATACGGCGGAGCTTATGATGTTATGAATTCCAAACATATTAGAGGGGATTTCAATTTTGCATGGCCTTCTGCGGAGATTGCAGTAATGGGACCAAAGGGTGCAGTGGAAATTATCTTTAAGAAAGAAATATCAAAAGCTCAGAATCCTGAAAAAGAGGTCGAAAAAAAATTATCGGAATATATTGAGAAATTTGCCAATCCTTATATCGCTGCCGAGAGAGGTTATATTGATGATGTAATTGAACCCAAAGAAACTAAAATTAAAATTATTAATGCATTTAGAATATTAAAAACGAAGGTTGATAAAAACCCTAAGAAGAAGCACGGAAATATTCCCTTATAAGTACTTTCTATATTTGTAACTGTATGAGTTACATAAGATTAAGCTTACTGAGTTAAAATATTACTTGATAAAACAAAAAATAGAAGTTATATTTAGCCATGAAATACAAAAAAATGGAGACTGCATGATTAAACGAATTTTACCGTTGATTGCTATCTCTTTATTTGCTCTCCTCCTTTCATCTTGCGGAACGAATAAAGAAATAGCAAAGGATGAAAATTCCAGCACCAACCAGAATAAAATTCAAAAAGTAGGAATCGTATCAGAATTATTAGAACAAGCCCGTCAATATTATGTTGTTGCATTGGCTAAAGAAGAGCAAAACAGTGCAACAGAAGCTGTTTCAAATTACGAATCTGCGTTAAGAATTATAAATAATTTAAGTTATTATCCCGGAATTGAACAAAACGAAGCATATGTTGAATTAGAAAAATCAGTAATTGATGATTATAAAAAATATGTGGATAGCCTTCCTGAATTACCTGCCAATGTATCATTTGCTGCATTAGAGGAATGGATGGGCAAATCTTTGCCTGATATTAAAGTGAATATCGGCAGTAAAGATAATTCACAAAAAATGGTAGTTCATTCAGATATTCCTTTGGAAGTGAATTCTTATGTTGAACAGTGGCTGGATTATTTTACGGGAAAAGGACGTGAACATATGGAATTGTGGCTTGAACGCTCCGGTCGATATTTCCCTATGATGTCAAAAATATTTGAACAAGAAAAATTACCTAAACAGCTTATGTACTTAAGTATGGTAGAAAGCGGTCTGAATCCAACTGCAAGATCATGGGCTAGTGCTGTCGGATTATGGCAGTTTATAAGATCAACCGGAAGGCTTTACGGATTGCATTCTGATTTTTATTATGATGAAAGAAGAGATCCGGAAAAATCTACAATTGCAGCTGCAAAACATTTAAAAGATTTATATAATGATCTAGGTGACTGGTATTTGGTTTTAGCCTCTTATAATGCTGGTGAAGGCAGAATAAATAGAGCTCTCAGAAGATCCGGTTCAACAGATTTTTGGTCTGCTCGTGAATATTTACCGCGTGAGACAAGAAGTTATGTCCCTCAATTTATAGCTGTTAGTTTAATAGCCATGAATCCGGCAAAATACGGTTTTACAAATATCAATTATGAAAAACCATTTGATTACACTACTTATAATGTAAAAGGTGCAATCGATTTAGGTTATTTATCTAAATGTGCTGGTGTTAATCCTGAAACTTTAGAAGAACTGAATCCTGAATTAACTCAAATGTGTACACCAGCTTCATATCCTGGGGGCTATCCTTTAAAGATACCGGAAAGCTCTGTGCAAACCTTTGCTTCAAATATAGTTAATATCCCCTCGAGTGCCAGAAGGAATTTTTTGGTACATAGTGTTAGGAGAGGCGAAACTCTTTCAAGAATTGCAGCGAGATACGGGATATCGACGCATGATCTGGCAGAAGCAAATAATATTTCCATTAGATCCCGTCTGTATATTGGTGTCCGACTAAAAATACCTGTGTCCAATTTCTCGGAAGATAATTTTGCGTACAATACAAATACCCAACCTGCTGAAGATAATAGCAGTGACAATAACCCCGCCGATAATTCTGCCGCAGTAGATTCGGAATCTGATGTATACGTTTCTCCTTATTTAGCACTTAACAACGATCAAGTTTCCGACTCAACCCAAAACAACAATACAGCAGACAATATAGATTCTGTTGACAGTGATAAATTAATTGCAAATTCCGATGAATCTGTTTCAGATAGTTCATTAATTCCAAAAGGGATGTCAGCTGTTCACTATAAGGTAAAAAAGAAGGATAGTCTTTTAGGAATTGCCGATTTATTCAATTCAAGAGTTATTGATATTAGAAATTGGAATAATATACCTTATACTCAAAGTGTAAATGTTGGGCAGGAATTAACCATATATGTTCCCTCGGATAAAAAAGATTTTTATGCGAGTTTAGATACTCAAACTTCTTTGGAAAAAACTACTGCAAAATCCAGCCTTACAAATAAAAAGAGTGAATTAGTTTATTATAGGATCAAAAGAGGTGAAAGCTTATATGCTATTGCGAATCGCTATGGTGTTGATGTGAATTCACTTAGAGAGTGGAATAATTTATCCGGTAATAAAATTTTTGCAGGTAAAAGATTAAAAATTTATACAGACAGATCAGATAGATATTTAGCGGCTGCAGAAAATAATTCTTCACATTCAAGAACCAGCCTTTATCATTACAGAGTAAAGGGCGGAGATACTATCAGTGAATTATCTATCAAATTTGGAGTTCCGGTAACTACATTAAAAAGATGGAACAATTTAACTTCAAATGCATTACGGATAGGCCAGACTTTAAAAATTTTCAACAATGATAATGAAGAGTCTTTAGGTGATAACAGTCCTAAAACATCTGCAAATGTAAATTATTATAAAGTTAAACCAGGTGATGCAATAAGTCAGATAGCTGAAATGTACCATGTCCGAGTATCAAGCGTTAGAAGATGGAATCATCTAAGAAGTAATAAAATAGTAGCAGGCAAAACATTAACAATTTATTCTGATGCGGACGTAAATGATATTGATAATTCTTCTTCTGATAACTCATCTATTGACAATTCAAATGAAAGCGGCCCGGATTTTTATAATGTTCGACGCGGCGATACTATAAGTGATATAGCTGTCAAACATAACGTTTCAATTAAGGATATTAAGAAATGGAATGATCTTTCGAGCAATGATATTACTGCCGGCACAAAATTAAGGGTTGCATCAGGTTCAACTATAAAAAAATCATCAAAGCAGAAAGGTAAGACTCATTTAGTTTCAAGAGGCGAAACCTTATATTCTATTTCCAGAGATTATAATATACCGATTACCAGATTAAAATCACTTAATAATTTAGCAAGCAACAAAATAATACCAGGGCAGGAAATTAGAGTAGAATAAAGAACCTGTTCTTATTTTTAACTTTTGATTCTAACAATATTCTATTTAAATTTTTATAAATCATTTGGAGTTTTTATAAACTAAAAATTTTTATTTATTGAACAGAAGCCGTTAGGGGTGTTGCGTTTTATCGTAACTGAGAACATACCCTCTAACCTGATCTGGATAATACCAGCGTAGGAAAACGGGCTAATAGAATAATTAAGACTTTAGCCGTTTCTAAACGGCTATTTTTATGTGGAGGAAAATATGTGGCGATTAATTATTCTTTTTTTATTTTTTGTACCTTTTATTGCTGCTCAGCAAAACCTGAAGGGGAAGATCATTGACTCTGAGACTCTTAATCCTTTGCCAAATGCAAACATTATAATTGAAGGGACTTCTATTGGTACAATTTCTAAAGCCAACGGAGAATTTGCTTTAACTGGAAATTTCGCTCAATCACAAACTCTTCAAGTAAGTTTTGTCGGATATTACACTAAAAATATTTTATTAAAGGATGTTAATTTTTCAGAGAATCTTATAATTAAATTAGAGCAAAAAATTATTCCGGCTCAAACTGTTTTAGTTGAAGGAAGTATAGGAAGAGAAGGGGTTACTCCTTTAGCATTTAGTAAGATTACTCAAAAAGAAATCGAGAAAAATTATACTGTTCAGGATGTCCCAAAGTATTTAAGCAGTCTTCCTTCCACAACATTTTATTCGGAGAATGGAAATGGAATCGGCTACAATTACTTAAACATCCGGGGATTTGATCAGAGAAGGATTTCTGTTTCCGTAAATGGTATACCCCAAAATGATCCCGAAGACCAAAATGTGTATTGGCTGGACTTTCCCGATTTGTTAGCGAGTACCGCAGTTATACAGGTGCAGCGCGGAGCAGGTTCGGGTGTTACAGGTTATCCGGCAATCGGGGGATCAATAAACATTATCACATCAACCTTTTCAGATCTCCCGAGAGTAAATTTTTCAGCCTCTACGGGAAGCTATAATACAAGAAAATATAGTGCTGATGTCTCAAGCGGGTTAATAGATGGAAAGTATTCAATCGATGCCAAACTTTCTCAAATATTAAGCAGCGGTTACCGAAATAATTCATGGGTTAAATTCAACGCATATTATCTTTCGGCAGTTAGGTATGACGATAATCTGACCACTCAAATAAATCTTTATGGCGGGCCAATTGCTGATGGATTAGCTTATTATGGACTTCCCAAATTTGCGATTAAAAATGAGAGTTTAAGAAAAGCAAATTATTCGTATTGGGAAGCAAATAACACCGGATATACTTACACTATACAACGCAGGCCTACGGAAATAGAAAATTTTTCGCAACCTCATTATGAGCTTCTCAATCAATTAAAAATTGATGATAATATAACATTTAATTCAGCAATATTTTTAGTAACAGGCAATGGTTTTTTTAATTATGATGGAACCGGACTTGATACAACCGCTTTGCATTTAACCTCTCATTATGGATTTCACCCGAGTGAAAATCCTTCCAATATTTTAATTAAAGCAGAAGTAGATAATACACAATATGGATGGATACCTCGTTTAAGCTATAAACATAATCATGGTGAATTAATAGTCGGCGCTGAATTTAGGTCCCATAATTCCACTCATTGGGGAAGTGTAGACTATGCTTCGAATCTTCCGGATGGATTATCTCAAAACTATCGAGTTTATTATTTTAACGGCGGAATGAATATTATCAACGGATTTATTCATGAAAGTTATACGCCGAATAATAAATGGAATTTGCTGGGTGAAGTTCAATTAGCTTATCATAAATACAGATTTTACAACGAACGTTTTTACAACAATGACTTTTCAGTAAGCGGTTTATATTTTAATCCCAGACTTGGTGTAAATTATAAAATAAATAATGATCAAAATATTTATTTTTCATATGCTCGAGTAACCAGAGAACCTACTTTAAGCACTTATTATGCAGGTGAAGAAGCAATCTGGGGCTCAACACCTCAATTTCAACAAAATCCGAATGGCACTTACAATTTTAATGCTCCGTATGTTAATCCCGAGACGATGAATGATTTTGAATTAGGTTCTTCTTTCATAAGAAATAATTTCAATATTTCATTGAATTTATATTATATGCTTTTTAATGATGAAATTGTTAATAACGGTAAACTGGATATTTACGGACAGCCTATAACTGGGAACATGAAAAGCACTGTACACGAAGGAATAGAGTTGTCATCTAAATTCAATTTTACCAAAGGTTTACAGATTTATGCAAACGCTACTTTAAGTCACAATAAAATTATAAGTGGAAAATATTTTATCGATTCTGTAAATGCGATTGACTTAAGCGGAAATGTTATCGGCGGATTCCCTGCTTTTATGGCTAATTTTGGTGTGAATACTTCATTCGATAATTTGTTCATTCAACTTACCGGAAGATATGTCGGGAATTTTTATTCGGATAATTACGGAAATAAACTCAATGAATATCTGAAGATTTATCCAGGGTTTGTTGATTACACAGATAACCAAAACGATGCGTATTTTACGGCTGACTTTTTTGCATCATACCAGCTAAAAGAATTTACGGCACTTGGCCCTTCAAAGATATTTGTTCAAGTAAATAATATTTTTAATAATTTGTATTCTGCAAATGCGATCGGTTCTCAATTTTATCCTGCAGCAGATAGAAATTTTTTAGTAGGAATGCAGCTTGGGCTTTAATATGGAAAAAATAATTAAGACTGAAACAATAAGATGATTTTTTTATAATCGATAGGAATAATTTTGAAGAGATGTATCATTCTGGCAAATGGTAAATCGCCGCAAAAAAGCGTCATCCAATTTTTAATGAAAAAGGATTATGATACTTTAATTTGTGCTGACGGAGGGTCAAATTCGGCAAAAAGATTAAATTTAATACCGGACTTTATTATTGGGGACCTTGATTCATCAAAGGAATCGACATTAAAGTATTTCAATAAAAAATCAAAGATCATAAAGATAAAAAGACAAAATGATACCGATGTTGAAAAGTGTTTAAAGTTTGCGATAAAAAATAAATTTAGTGAGGCAGTCCTTCTCGGTGTTACTGGGGATCGCCTGGATCATACCTTTTGTAATCTTGGAATTGTGATTAAATTTTTTAACAAAATTAAATTAAGCATTATTGCAGAAAATTCTTTTCTTACAGCATATAAATCTGCTGCCCAGTTAAAAACATTTCCAGGTGAAACTATTTCCATTTATGGATTTGATTTAAAAACAAAGATCATTTCGAAAGGTTTGAAATTTCCACTTAAAAATATTGCCTTGCCGTTTGGTCAAAGGGAAAGCACAAGTAATGTAGCAATTTCAAATAATGTAAATTTAAAAATAATCGGGGGAATCATTTTTGTCGTTCGTGATTATAATGTAATGAAAAAAAATGATCTCTTTTAGCACATTAGATTTTATAGTAATCATTCTTTTCTTTGCTGCTGTTTTAGCTATCGGATTTTATTTTGGAAGAAAGACAACCGATCAAGCGGATGATTATTTACTCTCTGGAAGGAAAGTCGGTTTATTCTTATTTGTTTTAACAACTGTGTCAACTTGGTACGGAGGAATTCTTGGTGTTGGAGAATTCACTTATCGTTATGGAATTGCAAGCTGGTTCACTCAAGGTTTCCCATATTATGTTTTTGCATTTTTATTTGCGATATTTTTTGCAAAGAAAGTTCGTTCAGCATCTTTGTTCACCATCCCCGATAAATTAACACAGGTTTATGGAAAAAAAGTTGGTCTTATTTCAGCAGTTCTTGTTTTTGTATTAGTTTCCCCGGCTCCGTATTTGTTGATGACAGCAAATTTAATACAATTAATGTTTGGAACTGGAATTATTATAAGCTTGATCATGGCACTTCTGCTTTCGGTTTTGTATTTATTCCGTGGCGGATTTAAATCAAACATATATGCAGACGCTCTTCAATTCTTTGTTATGTTCGGCGGATTTATAATCGTTTTAATTATTGCTTACCAATCACTAGGCGGATTTCATTTCTTAAAAACTAATCTGCCAGCAAACCATCTTCAGCTGACGGGAGGCGCATCTCCGACATTTATTATTGTATGGTTTTTAATTGCATTATGGACATTTGCCGATCCTGGTTTTCATCAGAGATGTTATGCTGCAAAAACCGGTGATATTGCCGTAAAAGGAATTATCATATCTATATTCTTTATGGCTTTATTTGATTTTTTAACAACTTCAACGGGATTATATGCAAGGGCCGTTTTCCCGAATATCAGCCGGCCGGTTCTCTCTTATCCTATGCTGGCGGAAAAAATATTATCGCCGGGGATGAAAGGTATTTTTTATGCAGCAATGTTTGCTACAATTATGTCTACATTGAACAGTTTTTTATTTTTAAGTGCAACTACAATCAGCAGGGATTTTATATTTAAGATTTCTAAAAATCAAAATGAGAATAAATTAAAGCGCTATACTGTTTATGGCCTGGTTATTTCGGGTATCTTATCAATATTATTAGCTTATTTCATTCCTTCAGTTATAGAAATCTGGTACACGGTAGGTTCATTATGCATACCGGGAATTATTCTTCCCGTTATCAGCGCATATTATCCTAAAATAAAGATTGATAATAAAATTTTATTATTCGAAGTAATTTTAGCGGTTAGCTTTAGCGTTACCTGGTATTTTATACGGGATAATTTTATGAATGTAATAATTATAAAGGATATTGAACCAATGCTTGTTGGTTTATTTACGGCAGTGCTTATTCATCTTTATGGTTGGATGAAGAATTCACCTTCTTATGAAATAACGAAAGTATAATTGAACCTGCAAGGCAGATTATTATTATCGCTAATGAAATATGAGTTGGAATAACAACAAATTCCGTAAGTATCATTTTAATACCCACGAACAATAATATAATCGCAACTCCGTATTTTAAGTAATAAAACATATTTACTATCCCCGAGAGAGAAAAGTAAAGTGCGCGTAATCCGAGAACAGCAAAAATATTTGATGTAATAATTATAAACGGATCTCTGGTAATTGCAATTACAGCTGGAATAGAATCTACGGCAAATACTATATCTGATGATTCAATTAAAAGTAAAGTTAGCAGAAGGGAAGTGGCAAATATTTTACCTTCACGTTTTACAAAAAACTTTTTACCATCATATTCCGGAAGAATATTAAAGAACTTTTTAATCAGTTTTATCAACGGATTTTTTTCGTAATCAATTTTCCCTTCACCGCCGAAAGCCATTTTATAAGCAGCGAAAAACAGTATGATTGCGAAAAGATAAATTACCGGGTGGAATAAATTAATTAGACTAACGCCTGCAAGAATAAAAATAACTCTAAAGACGATTGCGCTTAATATTCCCCATTTTAAAACGTGAGGCTGATTTTTATGCGAGATATTCATTACCCTGAATATCATGAGGAAGACAAATAAATTATCTACTGAAAGAGAATATTCAATTAAATAGCCGGTAAGAAACTCAAGTCCTTTAACGTGACCATTTTCTGCATAGAAATAAATGAAGGCGTTAAAAAGAAGAGCGGTACTTATCCAGACACCGCTCCACATCAAACTGCGTTTTAAACCTAATTTTCCGTGTCTATGATCTGTTACATATAAGTCAATAAAAATAATTATAGCTGCTATTACTGCAAATACTATCCAAAATGTTAATTCATCAAACAAATTATTTTTTCCATATTATGGAAGTAAAACACCAACTGCAATTACAGTTGTCCACAAGCCGTTCTTGGCTCCTTCAGCAGATTGAGTTATATTAAATGATCTGACTATTTTGCCGGACATTTTGTAAATATTTTCCCTTTCACTCCAATCAGTGTCAGGATTGAATTCCACACCTAGAGTTGTAGCCAGCATAGTAGCGGCAAGATCTTCCGCATATTCTCCGGCTACTTTTTCAGTTTCTCCGAACGGATGATGTTCCGAAAGATAACCGTATTGATTGTTATCAGCCGGAAGAGCAACTCCAATAGAAGAAGCAATTAATCTATTCGATTCATTTGTAGAATTACGCGCCATTACACAAAACGTAATTTGCCCGGGTGATAATTCCTTTAAACCTTCTTCCTTAGTTATTCTTTTGCAATTTGTAGGAAATATGCTGCTTACTGTTACAAGGTTGCATATTTCAATTCCCGCGCTTCTAAGCGCTAGTTCAAATGAAGTTAAGTATTCTTTATGTCTGCCTACCCCTTTGGTAAAAAATATTTTAGATGGAACATACAAATCCTCATCTCCTTTCTCAATAAGATATTATTTTAATAAATTTTCTCTTTCCTACTCTTAGGATCGATTCTTTTTTTATTTTAATCGTTGCAGTGATGTCTTCTATTTTTTCTCCGTCCAATGTAACACCACCCTGAGTTACAAGCCGTCTTGCTTCTCCTTTTGACGGAGCAAAATTTACTTTTAAAATTAAATCCAATATACCTAATTCTTTAGAATCATTATTCAATTTAAATTCAGGTATATCGTCCGGAATTTCTTTCTTAATGAAAATCTTATCAAATTCTTCTTCCGCTTCAATAGCGGCTTCTTTACTATGATACATTTCAACCAGAATCCGTGCAAGCCGTCTTTTAAGATCTCTGGGATTTACATTTTGATCATTGAGCTGCTCTTTAATTTTCTTCAATTCATCGTTAGAAATATTTGTAGCAAGTTCATAATAATTATAGATCAATAAATCGGGAATAGAAAGTGTTTTACCATAAATTTCTTTAGGCGATTCCGAAATGCCTATATAGTTGTTATAAGATTTACTCATCTTTTCAACACCGTCCGTACCGACTATTAACGGCATCGTTAATATTATCTGAGGTTCAATACCGAATTCTCTTTGAATATCTCGCCCTACTAATAAATTAAACTTCTGATCTGTACCTCCGAGTTCAACATCACTTTCGATTGCAACTGAATCCATTGCCTGTGCTAGGGGATAAAGAAATTCATGAACGCTTATTGGTTCCCCGGCTTTAAATCTTTTTGTAAAATCATCTCTTTCAATCATCCTGGCTACAGTATATTTTGAAGCTAGTTTAATCACATCTTCAAATGTCATTTTACCAAGCCATTCGGAATTGTACACAATCCTGGTTTTATCTTTGTCTAGAATTTTCGAAGCCTGTTCCCAATAAGATTTACCATTAATTCTGGTTTCTTCTAAAGTTAAAGCAGGACGGGTTACATTCCTCCCGGATGGATCTCCGATCATTCCCGTAAAATCACCGATGATTAAAATTGCCTGATGACCGAGTGACTGAAATTGTGCCAGTTTTCTTAAAACAACTGAATGGCCTATGTGCAAGTCAGGGCGGCTCGGGTCGCAGCCTAATTTTATATTTAAGGCTTGCCCATTTTTTAAAGATTTTTCTATCTTTTTTACTAATTCGTCTTCAGGAATAATTTCAAAGGCACCTCTTTTAATAAGGTCCATTTGTTCATTTAAAGGTGGAAAGTTCAATTTAGTCATTATACTCTACGAAATATTCAACAAAATTTCTACTTATGAAAAACTTCTGATAATTAACATCTAAATAAACGTAATTTGAATCAAAGTTTAAATCTTCTTTCTTGATCTCTCTGTAAATCTCTTTTAGCGATAGACTCTCTTTTATCGTAAACTTTTTTGCCTTTGGCAAGTGCTAATTCAACTTTAGCTTTCCCGTTCTTAAAATATAGCCTTAAAGGAATCAGTGTTAATCCTTTTTCTTTCACCTTTCCTATCAGTTTTCTGATTTCACTCTTATTGAGGAGTAATTTCCGGGTTCTGGTTGGTTCGTGGTTATTTATATTTCCTTGTTCATAAACGCTGATGTGTGCACTTACTAACCACACTTCACCGTTTTTCAAATTTGCATAACTATCAACTAAATTTGCTTTGCCAAGCCTAAGAGATTTTACTTCGGTTCCCTGTAAAACTATGCCTGCCTCGTAAGTTTGAATAATAGTATATTCATGCCGTGCTTTTCTGTTTACGGTAATGTTTTTTTCTACGTCTTTATCTGTGGGCATAATTTCTAAAAAATAAGGTTAAAAATTATTTTTATTGTTAAATAAAAGCAAGAAATCTTTTTAAAGATTTTTCCTTTTTCCGCCAATAGAGGTATTTGGTAAATCAGCCATCAAAAATAAATTTGAAGGATCGGGTAGGTTTGGAGTGTTAGAATACCCATCATTTTACATTTATTTTGTTGAAAAACCCCTCTAAAAGGGTAGTACCAAATAGAATCTCTACTTGTTAAATTCACACAATAATTCCAAAGTTAATTTAAATAAAAAATTAATAACTATTATGTGCATTAATCATAATATTTCCTCCTTTTATTCCGAAATTACGAAGGAGCTGGTTTGGTAAAGAAATTTGCAGTTATTTTTATTTTTTACTTAAACTTAACCGTTTGTTTTGGACAGGGTATAAAAGTCGTTAAAGTTGAACCTCCAAATTGGTGGGTCGGGATGAAGTGGAACAAGGTTCAACTGATGGTTTACGGAAAAAATCTGGAAAACATTTCCGCCGAATTTAATAGCAGTAAAATAAAAGTACTTAAAATTCATAATGCCGAAAGTTCGTCATACTCATTTATAGATATTGAAATACCTGCAAAACTTAAACCGGGCAAATACAAACTAATTTTGCAGAAGCATGGGTTAAAAACAGAAATTGATTTTCCGATTCTTCAGAAAAAATCTACCAAAGGAAATTTCCAGGGCTTTAGTGATAAGGATGTTATTTACCTGGTTATGCCCGATCGATTTGCGGACGGAGATACTGCCAATAATGTTGTAAAAGGCACTCTCGACGAATATAATATCAATAATCCTTCCGGAAGGCACGGCGGAGATATTCAAGGCATTATTGATCATCTTAATTATATAAAAAATCTTGGAGTTACAACATTATGGGTCACGCCTGTAATTGAAAATAATACCAGAATAAGTTATCACGGGTACGCCGCAACGGATATGTATAAAGTAGATCCGCGATTTGGTTCCAATGAACTTTATAAAAAACTGGTTAAAGATGCGCATGCTGAAGGATTAAAATGCATTTTAGATCATGTAAGTAATCATATCAGTATAGATCATCCGTGGATGAAAGATCTTCCTTTTAAGGATTGGATTCACGGAACGGTAAAACATCATCAAATGACTAGGCATGATAAGTTAGCCTTTGCGGATATTCACCGCGATTCATCAACAATAATAAATACTACACACGGATGGTTTACAAATGAGATGCCCGACTTGAACCAGGCTGATCCATATTTAAGCAATTACTTAATTCAAAATACAATTTGGTGGGTTGAATCAACCGGAATTGACGGCATAAGAGAAGATACTTACCCTTACTGCAATCAGAAGCATATGGCTAGATGGGGAAAAGCAATTTTAACTGAATTCCCGAATCTTAATATAGTTGGTGAAGTATTTACTGGGGACGCTGTTTTTCTATCGAGCTTTCAGACTCACAGTTATTATCCGAGAACATTTGATACTAATCTTCCCGCAATAACAGATTTTGCTACATATGATGCATACACTGCTTTTTTAAAAGGTAAGTCCGGGCTTCACGATATTTATGAAGATTTTGCAAAAGATTTTATTTATCGCGATCCTGATAATCTTGTTACTTTTATTGATAACCATGATGTTGCCAGAGCTTTACTTCAGGCAAACGGTAATGTAAAAAAGTTTAAGATGGCTTTATTAATGCTTCTTACTTCAAGAGGGATTCCCGCATTATTTTATGGAACTGAAATAGGAATAACTGGCGGAAAAGAAGATGGATTAATTCGCACCGATTTTCCCGGCGGATTTCCGGGTGATAAACAAAATGCATTTACGTCTAAAGGAAGAACCAGAGAGCAGAATGATATTTATAATTATGTTCATAATTTACTTATGTTAAGAGATCATCATGAAGCGCTTTCAACTGGTAAATTAATTGAATTTCCTCCTTACAATGAACTGTTCGTTTATTTTAAAGTCGAGGGTAATGATAGAATTATGGTTATTCTGAATAATAACTCCGAAGAGAAATCGGTTAACCTTCAACATTATAAAGACCACTTGAAAGGTGTTAAGGAGATTAAAGATTTGACTACCGGGGAAATTTTTAATGTCACTGATAAAGGAAGTCTAAATATAAATGGAGAATCGGGGAATCTTTATCAATTAATAAAATAATTGTCGGGAACATATATGCTTAACATCCAAAAAAAACTAACCAATTCATTCTATGCGCTTCTAAGTTTGCCATCAACTGCAATGGGATTTGCGCTGTCGATTCAGATCTCCGCATTAAGCTGGATACTCAGCACTAAGTACGGATTAAAAATAGATGATGTCGGTTTAGTCTGGGCGGCCGGACCGATTGCCGGAATACTCGGACAGGTTATAGTCGGAATTATAAGTGATAATGTATGGCTGTGGAAGGGAAGAAGAAGGCCATTCATTTTTATCGGAGGATTTCTTGCAGCGTTAATGCTTCTTGCTCTCCCTAATATTGATGTAATCTCAAGTTCACTTGGTTTCCACGGAATACTGGGTGTTGCAATTGCTGTAGCATTGACACTTGACCTTGCCATAAATGTAAGCTTTAATCCGACAAGATCGATCATAGCGGATGTAACTCCCGAAGGTGTTGAAAGAACTAAAGGCTATGCATGGATGCAGACTATATCCGGAACATTCGGTGTGCTTGCTTATGTTATCGGCGCTGTCTGGAATAATTATTTATTAATTTATATCGGTGTGGGACTAGTTCTTGTATTATCAATTATTCCCCCTTTCTTTATTGAAGAGCCCAGGGAACTGGAAATAAAAGATGCTTCCAATGTTAAGACTCCAAAACAAAAAACATCTTTCATTTCTATATTGAATGATATTCAGCCTCTGTGGGGATTTTTAATTTATGCTGTATATGCAATTACAATCAAGTTATTGCAAATAAGGTTTAATAATTATTATGTGGAAATATTATGCTTTGCCATAACCCTTTATTTCATATTTAAAGTTTTAGCTAAGAGTGATGCGGGAAAATCCAAGAGTGAAGCCGGTTTAATAGGATTTAAAAAAGTTCTTGCCGCTCATTCATTTACATGGATAGGCATTCAAACAATGTTTATCTACATGTTCGCTTATGTGCAGTATAAAGTTTATGATATTGCCCCCGGCAGTGTAATACCTGGTTCGGTACAGATTGAAATGGGAAGAATTGTTTCAATAAGCTTTTTAATATTGAATGCAGTTGGAGCAATCCTTCCGGCATTTGTGCTTGAACCGATTACAAGAAAAATAGGGCGGGTTAAAACACACGCATTTTGTATTTCCACTATGGCGATAGGTTATGCCGGAATGCTGTTCTTCGGTTTTAGTCCGATGGCAATTTATATAATAATGGCTATACTCGGAATAGGATGGGCGGCTACAATAAGTCTGCCGTTTGCAATCATGTCGCAAAAAGTTGACCAGGCAAAGATGGGGCTTTACATGGGATTATTTAATCTTGCCGTTGTACTGCCGCAGCTTGTTGCAAGTTTTGGTGTGGGACAGGCAGTAAGCGAAGCGCCGAATAAAAGTTTAATCTTTATTATAAGCACGGTTTCACTTGCAATATCGGCAGTACTGTGGTTCTTCGTTAAAGAAGATAAGTTGGAAGTATAAATAAAAAGTTAAGAGATGTCATCTTTCTAAAAGATGACATCTCTGTAATTATTAATGCATTTAAATAAAATTATTTTTAAGTTTAACCACACATAATCGGCTACGATATAATATGCCGGGGAATTTTGTAACTACACTAAGACACGCATGGGGCAAATCGAGATGAATAAAATAATTACAAAATATTTTAAAAATTAAATCATAGGAACGCGTTTTCATAAAGAACTAATATGAGGTTGTTTAATTATGAAAAGTCCAGATTATAATGTTCTTGATAATATTCAAAATTATTTTTCTTTTAGATTTATAAGTCAAACCATTATCATTATTTTACTAATAGGATCTACCAGTTTATATTCTCAAATTGCAAATGATTTTATCATAGCAGACAGCGGGTCTGTTCCTTCCATAAAATCTGATCTTAACGATGGAATATACATAGCATGGCAGAACCTAAATGATGCTGTTTATCAAAAGCATATTGATTTCGAAGGCAATACAATCGGGAACACCATCAAATATTCCGGCACTTATGCTTCAATTGACCCAAGAATCTCTGTCAATAACAAAAGTGATAATATTATTGTATGGGAGGACGAAGTATCTACTTCAGCATCTATCTTTAATACTTACATTCAAGGCAATATCAACTTAGTTAATGAATTGGATACGAACAACTACGAGTTCGATAATGGAAACGGTGATTTTATACGGGCTAGACCAGATATCGGATTTTTATACGATACTTCTTTTGTAGTAGTGTGGAGCGGAAATGGAGATTCAACCATATATAATTCTGGAATATATGGACAAATTGTATCAACATCGCTTAATAGAATTGGAGATAATTTTTTAATTACAGATCATTACAAAAACAATACAAATAACCTTTATCCAAGAATTATAAGCCTAGGGCAAAAAAAATATTTTATGGTAACCTGGGAAGACAACTCATCAGGCCGTTATAATCTATACGGAAGAAAATTTAATCTTAACGGTACTCCTCTTGGTTCAAGTTTTCTAATTTCAGATGATACCGCAATGACTTATATGTATTATTATAGCGTAGCAAAGGATACTGCTGGAAATTTTGTTGTTGTTTGGTTTGCAGATAAAGGGGAAAAATCGCAAATGGAGTGGCGATGGTATAATGGTGACGGATCCCCATCAACAAATGTTGAACAAATTACCCCTTTGGATTCTGTATTTAGCAGTGGTTCGACAATTGACGTTTCTATAGAAAAAGACGGTAAGTTTATTATCGAATGGGAACAATTTGATTCCAATCAGATAAAAATATTTGGACAACGATTTCTAACTGACAGAAGTAAACTTGGAACACCATTCAGAGTAGCAACGGTAAATACATCAGACAATGAAATGTATGCAAATGTTGTTTTAAGTAGTGATACAATATTTAGTGTGTGGCAGGAAGGAAATGGAATAGAAGGAAACATTTTGGACTTTAATAATATTACTGCAGTAAACAAAAATGACTTAAGCGCAAATCAAATAACCTCTTATTCATTATTCCAGAATTATCCCAATCCCTTTAATCCGTCAACAACAATTCAATATCAAATTCCGAAAAGCGGATTAGGTAACTATAAAAGTTTATGATGTATTAGGAAGAGAAGTAAAGACGATTGTTAATCAATATCAAAGCAAAGGAATTCATGAAATAAATTTCAATGCATCTAATCTTTCAAGCGGAGTTTATTTCTATCAGCTGAGAGCAGGTAATTTTATTTCTACAAAGAAGATGATTTTGCTAAAATAACTTTAAAAGAATAAATAGGTAATTTTTAAATACTAAATAATAAATAAAGGGAGATTTTGTGAATCTTAGTTTTATTGTTAAAAAAATAACTTTAATAATTTTTTTTATTACTTCAAATAATTATTTTCATTTAATATAATTTGTTATGCTCAATGGGTACTGACGAATGGACCTAACACTGGTGCTATTCCTTCTGTTATTATTAGCAATGGCAATATTATTGCGGACAATACCGGCGTTTTATATAATGCATATAAATCCGCTGATAATGGGATGAACTGGTCAAATGCCGGCTTAAAAAATATATGGGTTAATGCTTTTGTTGAAGACTCCATTAGTAAAGAAATTATCGCCGGAACTAATCATGGTGTCTTCATTTCCACCGACGAAGGAACAAGCTGGACAAAAAAAAACGAAGGGTTAACAGATACTAATATTACATCAATAGCTATAAAGGGGCTGAAAATTTTTGCTGGCAGTAACAAAAATGGAATATATTTTTCTACTGATAACGGAATGAATTGGATACATATAAACAATGGTTCAACATTCACTTCGATTTCATGTCTAGCGGTATTAGATACAGAACTTTTTGCTGGAACAAATGACGGAGGAGGAATTTATTTATCTAAAGACTATGGTTTTAATTGGCAGCAAGTAGGTTTATCCAATAAATTAGTTCTTAGTCTTGTTGTAAATGGAGACAGTATTTATGCAGGGTGTATGAATTCTGGAATTTATATTTCTAAAGATAAAGGATTAAATTGGTCATGGATAGGGCTTCAAGGAACAAGCGTTCGCTCTTTGGTCATAAATGGTTCAAGTATAATAGCAGGGACATTAGACGGAATTCGATTATCTACAGATGATGGCATAACTTGGATACAAACAAATAATACTACATTAAATAGCGAAGGTATATGGAGTCTATCAAATAATGGTTCCGATATTATTGCTGGAACTGTAGGTAGTGGAATTTATCGTTCCACAGATAGTGGATTAAATTGGTCTCAAATTGGATTACCTGTACTAGGAACAGGATGTTTAACAAAAAGTGGATCCAATATTATTGCAGGCACAAGCAATGGGGTCTACTTATCTTCTAATGAAGGAATAGATTGGCGCCAAGGTGGTTTATCTGGCTTAGGAATTACATCAATTAATTCAAATGGAACAAAAATATTTGCTGGTAGTAGTGGAGGCGGCATTTATTATTCAAGTGACAATGCAACAACATGGACAAAAATAAACAATGGTATTCCTACAGATGCCTCAATAAGGAGTATTATTTCTAAAGATTCATTAATTTTTGCCGGAACGTTATATTATGGATTATATTATTCAAAGGATAATGGTATAACTTGGTCTCAAGTAAAGATAAGTAGTATGGTTCCCTATAATAATGCCTTAGCATTAACAATGAATACAGCGGGAGGAGATACTTTACAAATTTTTGTTGGGAACAGTATCGGTGTTTATCTTTTTGACTACACTAGTGATAGTTGCATTCTGGTAGATACCAGCCTAACTTATCAGGGAATACATTCATTAACATATAGCAGTAATAATATTTTTGCTGGAACTATTAATGGTGTATTTCTTTCAACAAATAATGGAGGAAGTTGGACGCAAATTGACACTAATAAAGAGAATCAGAGCTTTTATACTTTTAATGTTAAAGGAAAAAATATTTTAGCTGAAGCGGGAAATAATGGAGTGTTACTTTCCACAGATAATGGAATTAATTGGATTGAGACTGGTTTAAATGATATACCAACTTATTCATTAATTATAGATAACGGGAATTTACTTGCCGGTAGTTATGGTATTTGGAAAAGGCCTTTGTCAGAAATAATAACTGATATAACAGATAAACATAATAACATACCCCAAAATATAGAACTTGAGCAGAACTATCCCAATCCCTTTAATCCTTCAACAACAATACAATATCAAATTCCGAAAAGCGGATTGGTAACTATAAAAGTTTATGATGTTTTAGGAAGGGAAGTGAAAAACCTTCTAAATCAAAATCAAAGCGAAGGAAGTCATGAAATAAATTTCAACGCATCTAATCTTTCAAGCGGAATTTATTTCTACCAATTGAAAGCCGGAAATTTTATTTCCACAAAGAAGATGCTGCTTTTAAAATAATATTTTGAATAGAGAAGTCATTTTTCTAAAAGATGACTTCTCTGCCTAATTATTTAATGTGCATTTAGATAAAATCTAAATATATGTTTTTTAAATATTTTATCTACCGCATTATAAGATACGATATAAAAGGGTGGGGAAATTTTAACTATACTAAGACACGCATGGGGCAAACCAAAAGAAATAAAATCAGGTACAAATTTTATAGGGAGTAAAAATATGAATAATTCAATAGAATTATTAGTGATTTTATTAATTGTTTTAGCTCTTGCCGGGCCAATCGGATTTATACGTTATAGACTTTTTATGCGCTTCATTCAAGCGCAGGAATCAATAGCCGAAAGTCTAAAAAAATTATCGGAAGCTCCGAAAAAGTAAAATAATAATTACCGGTTTAGTAAACAAAATATTTTACAAATGATTTTATAAGATAATTACTAATGTCAAAATACTTCAGCATCATTTAATCAAAAGAAAAGGGAAAACATGAAATCATTTCTGATATTAATATTATTAACAATATTCACTTTTAATGTTAAAGCTCAAATTATTTCCGGTTACGGATTAAAACTTGGTTTAGGAATTTCTAATCAATCATGGGATTATCAGGCGAATCTTAGCATGGACTGGAAAGATAAAATAAGTATTTCGCCGAGAGTATATGCTGACTTTTTTAATTTTTCTTTTTTCCAATTAGAAGCAGAAGCGGGTTATTTACAGAAAGGATTTAAAGACAAAATTCCAGTAACCACTATGTATCAGCCGGACGGAACCGGGGAATTTATTTCAATAGATAACAGCCTGGATTATTTGTCTATTTCAGTTTTAGCTAAATTTAAATACGGATTAGGTATAATCTCGCCTTATATAATTGCAGGCCCCCAGTTTAATCTTTTATTAAATAAAAGTATATCAAAAGGCTGGGAAATTGTTTTTGATAATTTCAAGAAAAATAATATTGGTTTATCTGTCGGCGCCGGCGCAGAATTAATAAAAGTTTTGCCAATATCTATACTCATTGAATACAGATACGAAAGAGATTTTAATGATAATTATAATTCTCCGAATATTGATATTAAAAATTATTCTCACGTAATTTTATTGGGCATAAAATTCTAAAAGGGGAAATAAAAAGCACTTTAGGCTGAAATCTTATTTAAGTAAGTCCGATCATCATCAAAATAAGGGATTAGTGAAATGAAAAACCTTTCAGTTATAATCTTATTGTCAGTTATTATTTCATTGCCGGTTTTTTCGCAGTCAAAAGCCGGCGACAAAATGGGAATAGGGATTGGTATAGACCCGTCAAGAGTCGGCCAGCTAACAATATATAGTAATGGTCCTGGCCCAGGCTATAGTGGTAGTTTTATAAACAGTTATCCTATTTCTATTTATTTACCAATTAACTTAAATGCATACTACAGGTTTGAACCATATTTTGGATTGTATTCATCCAGTGATGAAAGTACAACAACTTCTGCAAGTTATTTACCTCAAACTAATACTGAAGATGTTTCTAATATAGCAGCGGGCATACGGTTTTTTTATGTATCTTCATTATCAAAGTCACTTAATCTTTATTCGGGCCCTAAGGTTGAATTTAATTTTCTTTATTCATCTACAGGGTATACATATTATAACGGGAATACCCCTCAAGCCATAAAGGTTACAAACATTACGGAAATGCATCAGACTAATTTGATACTTGGTTTAGTTTTTGGCGCTGAATATTTTCCCGTTTCCCATTTTAGTGTAGGCGGCGAAGCTAGTTTCAATTATACATCATTCGGGAATCCTGAAATAACTTACACACCGGCGCAATCCTATTCATCATCTACAGAAACAAAGCAGCATTCATTTCATACGGATGTTCTGATTTTAGTTAGATGGTATTTTTTATAGAATAATTTTGTTTATCTAGATTTTTTTAAAAATTAGATGATAAGTTTTACCTGAAAAATTATATAGTAGGTAGTCTAAACAGTAGTGGACGCACAATTTGCGTCCGCTACTAATATACAATTATACAATAATTATTATGCTTTCACTTCATCAACATCATCAACTTTCATGACTAACAAAGCTGCGACAAGAAATGAAGCTCCTCCAAGCAACAGCGCATAAATGGCTTCATCACCAAACAAGTGTTTTACAAAAAATCCTAAAATAGCTGCTGCTGTAATCTGGGGAATTACAATAAAGAAATTAAATATTCCCATATAAACACCCATCTTGTTTGATGGAAGTGAGCCGGTTAGTATTGCGTAAGGCATTGCAAGTATTGAAGCCCAGGCTAAACCAATTCCAAGTTCAGAAATTAAAAGAAGTTTGGGATCTTTAATTATATAAAATGATGCCAACCCTAGTCCGCCGAAAACTAAACTGATTGCATGAACACTTTTACGACTCGTTTTTTTAGCAAGCCATATAAGTAAAAATGCCATAACGGCAGCAAATCCATTGTACACTGCCATAAGCACTCCGACCCAGTCTGCACCTTCATTAAACAATGCTGATTTTGGATCGGTAGCACCGTAAATGTGGTGTGTTACAGCGGGTGTGGTATAAATCCACATTGCGAATAAAGCAAACCATGAGAAAAACTGTACATACGAAAGCTGAACCATTGTTTTCGGCATTTTAAAAAGATCATTCATAACAACTACAAGTCCGCTTGACGTATTTTTTTGTTTTGTTATAAAACCGGTAACAATTTGAAGAAGTCCGAATGCTGCGATTCCGCCGAAGAAAACACCTAGACCGTAATCCATATAAATGAAAAAATAAAAGACTGCGAAAAGTAGAACTCCGATTAATGTCCAGTATAAACCATTCTTGTAAAATTTAGAATGAGAAATAAAATCATCATCCTTACGGACAGCACTTGATTGATTTTCAGTGCCTTCGCTGTATTTCATCAATTCTTCAGGCGGATATTCTTTGGAACTAATCACTGTCCAGAGTACAGCTAAGTAAAAATACTCCGCCGCCAATGTAAAAAGAAAGTTTTACTGATTCCGGTATAATTCCTTCAGGTGCGGTATTACTTATTCCAAACCAGTTTGTCATCATATAAGGAAGGGCAGAGGCAACTACTGCCCCTATGCCGATGAAAAAGCTCTGCATAGAAAAACCGAGTGTCCTTTGGTCGGAAGGCAGCATATCGCCTACGAATGCCCGGAAAGGTTCCATCGAAATATTTATTGATGCATCCATTATCCACAACATTGCAGCCGCAAACCAAAGTATTGGCGAATTCGGAATAACTATAATTGCTAAGGATGCAAGAATTGCTCCGGTCAAAAAATAAGGCCGTCGTCTTCCAAGTCTTCCCCAGGTCTTATCGCTCATGTGGCCTATTATCGGCTGAACGATTAGTCCGGTAATAGGTGCAGCAATCCATAGAATAGGAATAGCATCTATTTTTGCTCCGAGAGTTTCAAATATTCTGCTGACGTTTGCATTTTGGAGAGCAAAGCCGAATTGAATTCCCAGAAATCCGAAACTCATGTTCCAGATCTGCATAAAGCTGAGACGCGGTTTATTCATTGAGTAATCCCTTAATGACTGGAATAAATATTTAGGCCTAAAATAAATGAAATAGAATTAATATTCATTAATAAAATCAATGAAGAATTACCATATACCCGATATTATATGAAATCCTTAAGTCATTTTTTATAAAGGATTTGTAGATTTCATTAAAACAATTAAAGTAATCTAAATCCACTAGGATGCTGAAGCGGCCTTCAATTTCTTTAAGAACATCCAGATCAATAAGCCGGATAATACCGAAGTAATAATTAAAAGCAGAAAGAACTGCCATAACTCCCAGCTTACATAAAACCGGCCGACAAACCCGGCTAAATAACTTCCTACAGCCTGACCGGCAAACCAGCCCCCCATCATTGAACCTTTCATTCTTGGCGGTGCTACTTTGTACACAAACGATATTCCCATCGGGCTTAAAAATAATTCTGCAACTGTAATTACAAAGTAAGATGATATTAACCAATACGGAGATACGCGTGTAAATGAAGAGGCTGCAGCATTACCAGCAGAAGGTAATCCGATTGAAGCAAAAAGCATTATTGAAAATGCCAACCCGGTTATAAACATACCTAATCCTATTTTTCCCGGCGAACTCGGTTCTTTTGATCTTTTATTCAGCCAGGCAAAGAAGGCAATAATTATAGGGGTTAAAAACAAAATGAATAAAGGATTAAACGATTGGAAGCTTTCAGGCGAAATTGGATTTTGCACCGGTAGAAAATTTAATTTAAGCAGTAATATGATTACTGCTGCAATGGAAATTATACCGCTGATTGTTCTTGATTTAACTGAATTATTTATTTTAAATGCGTATGGTAAGAAAAGTATCAATGCAAGTATTGATAAAAGTGAAATCGGATCAAATAAAAGATAAGTAAAACCATTTACTTTAGTTGCCGTATAATTTTTGGCAAATAAAGTCATCGTGTATCCGTTCTGGTAATAAGTCATCCAGAAGAAAATTATGATTGCAAAAATTATAAGCAAAGCGGTTATTCTTTCTTTTTCCTGCCCCTTAGTTAAAACTATATCATCTTTTTCTTTTACTTTATCTTTGCTTCTGTAATCTGCATACTTGTAATGTTTTTTAAAAGCCAAAAAGATAATTATTCCCAAAAACAAGCCGAATGAAGCGACACCGAATGCAGCATTATAAGCATGTGCCAGTGTAAAATGGAAATGTTCTATCATATAATTTTTTGTCGATGATGCCGCAATAGGAGCAATAAAAGCACCGAGGTTTATTCCCATATAAAAAATATTAAAAGCTGCGTCTTTTAATGAACCATCGGAACCTTCATATAAATTACCAACGATGATATAAGTATTTGGTTTGAAAAGCCCGTTTCCTATTGCAATAACGGCCAACGCTGTAAATAGCAGAGCCGGCTCAACAGTCGGTACTGCTAATAAAGCATAACCAATGCAAGAAATAGTTATCCCTAACAAAATAGTTCTGCCGTATCCTAAAAGCCTGTCGCTGACCATTCCTCCGAAAAGTGGTAGAAAAAAGGTCGCAGCAATAAAGAGGCCATAAATATTTCCAACAGTCTCCGCATTCCAATGAAAATTTTCCTGCAGGTATAAAACAAAGATTGAAAGCACGGTATAAAATCCGAAACGCTCCCACATTTCTGTGAAGAAAAGAACATACAATCCTTTTGGATGATCTTTAAACATTTATTACCTCTTTTTGATTCTTAATATATGCATATGGTAGAATATTAATAATATTTGTTATTAGGGATTTGTATTGAAAATGTATATTTAAAATTGGCAGAAAAATAATACTTTAACACTTAAATCAAAAATATTTTAAATAATAACTGAAGTTAAGCAACTGTCATGCTGAACTTTACCGAAGGCATCCCGATGGGAGATTCAGCATCTAAAATTAGTCTAAGGATGAAGATTCCGAATCAAGTTCGGAATGACTGGACTGTTTTTACTGATTATGCGTAACCTCAGTTAAAAATGAGATTATATTAACTAGAATCTTAACTTCAAAAACATTTTTTTCTAATAAATTTATCATTAAAAGGATACAAGAAATTTGTCTTAATTTTTAATATCTTGTCATCAAAAATTTAGCATATTAAGAAAAAAGATTTAATATGGCAGAAAAATACGGTTCAATTTCACAGAGAAAAAGAGAGCATTTAGAGCTATGCCTGACGGATGATGTTGCGTTTATTGATAAGACAACCGGATTTGAAAAGTATGACTTTAAACATTATGCAATTACTGAAGTTGATATAAAAAAGATAAATTTTACAACCGATTTTTTTGGAAAGGAAATAAATTATCCTTTTTTGATTTCTTGTATGACCGGCGGTGTAACAGAAGCGGAAAATATAAATGCCCAGCTTGCAATTGCAGCGAATCAATTAAATATTCCGATTGGAGTCGGAAGTCAACGGCAGGCTCTGGAAAATAAGGAGTATCACCAATCTTATAAAATATTAAGAAAGAATGCTCCGAATATCCCGGTGTTAGGAAATATTGGTGCGGCTGAAATTGTAAAATTTAAGAATTTTGACAAAGTCCGTTATCTTGCAGAACTTGTTCATGCAGATGTAATGGCAATACACGTAAATCCTTTACAAGAATTATTACAAGACAAAGGTGAACCGGATTTTAAAGGATTCATAAAAGCAATTGAAAAACTGGTTAAGTATTTAGATATTCCGGTGATAATTAAAGAAGTCGGTGCGGGTATATCTAAAAAAACTGCAGACCGTCTTTTAAATGCCGGAGTAAAAGGAATTGATGTTGCCGGAGCAGGCGGTACAAGCTGGGCGGCAGTCGAAATTTTAAGAAACAGAGGAAACAGCGAAAATAAATTTTGGGATTGGGGTTTGCCCACATCGTATTGTTTACGAAAAATATATAAATTAAAAAATAAGTTTGATTTCATGCTGATCGGTTCAGGCGGAATAAACAATGCTTTTGATGCTGCAAAAGCTTTTGCTCTTGGTGCCGATATTACTGCATCAGCCAGAATTATTTTGCAGGTGTTAAAAAGAGCGGGAATTGACGGCGTGGTAAAATTAATTGAAGACTGGTTTGAAGATATTAAAAAAATTATGTTCCTAACAGGCTCAAATAAAATTGTTGAGTTACAAAATAATAAAATCTTGAGAAAGGAAAAATTATATTGATCGGGGAGAAATCTGATAAATTCTTTTCACTGTACGAAGGTGAACGAAAAAAAGTTGAACAAAGATTAATCAAATCATTAAAAGGAAGAATTCCGGTTTCGTTATATAAGCCGGGCCTATACATTATTGAAGGCGGAGGTAAACGTTTACGACCGCTTCTGGTGTTATTCTCCGCAAAAGCTGTCGGAGGAAAATTTAGTTCCGCAAATAATGCTTCTGTTGCTGTTGAACTTTTACATAATTTTACTCTTGTACATGATGATATAATGGATAATGCCGATAAAAGACGCGGCAAGCAAACTTTACATAAAAAATATGATGCTAATACCGCTATTCTTGTAGGCGACAGTCTTCTTTCGATAGCTTATAAACAGCTGCTTAAAGATTGTAACGGTAATTCGAAAGAAATTCTTTCAGCATTTACAAAAGGCCTTGTTGACGTTTGTGAAGGGCAAAGCATGGATAAAGATTTTGAAACGCTGGAACATGTTTCAATAAAAGATTATGAAGTTATGATTGAAAAGAAAACCGCTGCAATGGTTGAAATGTGCTGCAAGATTGGAGCTTTGTTGTGCGGCGGAACTAAAAAAGAAATTAATGGCCTGGCAAATTTCGGAAGAAGCATTGGAATTGCATTTCAGATACAAGATGATTTGCTAGATATCACCGGAAATGAAAATGAATTCGGTAAATTTGTAGGCGGCGATTTGGTTGAAGGGAAAAAGACGTTCTTGTTTATTAAAGCTTTGGAAAAAGCAAAAGGAAAGAACCGCCAGGCTTTACAAAAAGTTATCCGAAATAAGGGGATAAAACCGGATCAAATTAAATTTTATAAGGAACTTTACGCGAAATTAGGTGTTCTTGAAGACGCAAAAAAAGAAATTAAATTTTATACTAACAAAGCACTTAATTCATTAAAAATATTAAAAAGAAAAGAGGATAGAGAGATATTCGGCTGGTTAGCTGATTCATTAATCAAAAGAAACAAATGATGATTGAAAAAAAAGTAAAAATAGTTAATAAAGCAGGACTTCATACAAGACCAGCTGCTACCATTGTTAAAATGGCTGCAAAATATAAATGTGAATTTTTTATTTCTAAAGACGGCTTAAATATTAATGGCAAAAGTATTATCGGTGTAATGACTCTTGCTGCAGAAATGGGCTCCGAATTATTATTAACTTTCGATGGTGAAGATGAAGAAAATGCTGCCACCGAAATTTCGGATTATTTTAGCAGAGGATTTGACGAATTGTGAAAAGTTTTAAACAAATATTTAAAGAATCGGAAAATAAAATCGTCGGTATTGCGGCAGCCCCGGGAATTGTAATTGCAAAGGTTTATCTATTTACAAAAGAAGTTCTTGAAGTAAACGGAAGCCCGATTACAAATATTGAAGAAGCAAAAATTAATTTTGAAGAGGCATTAAATAAATCTAAAAAAGAACTTAACAAAATTTTTGCATTAGCTAAAGAAAAGATGGATGGAACCAGGGCTGCAATTTTTGAAGCTCAATTAATGATTCTCGACGATCCTATTTTAATCGACAATATTAAAACCAGGATCGAAAAGGAAAAAAGACAGCCCGAATATATTGTAAATGATGAAATTTCAAAGTATCAACAGCTCATGGTTCAATCGCACGAATTATACATGAATGACAGAGCTAATGATATAGGCGATATCAAAAATAGAATCATAAGAAATCTTCAGAAGAAAAGATGGCAGTCGCGTATAACTAATGATATGATTGTTGTAAGTGACTTTTTAACTCCGGCCGATACAATTTTATTTTCAAGATGCAATGTACGTGGGTTCGTAACCGACCACGGAGGATTAACTTCTCATGCTGCAATTGTGTCGCGGTCATTGAATATTCCGGCTGTTGTCGGTACACACAATGCTACGAAGAAAATTAAAGAAGCAGATACCATAATTGTTGATGGATTCCATGGCTTCATAATAGTTAATCCAAATGAAGAGCAGATTCAATTTTTTCAAAATAAAGTTGAACATTTAATTGAACTCCAAAAAGGACTTGAAGGATTAAAAGATCAGCCTGCAGAGACAACTGACGGTAAAAGAATTTCTCTTTATGCAAATGTAGATGTTACCGGTGAGATTGATGTTGTAAAAACAAACGGAGCAGAGGGAATAGGGCTTTACCGAACCGAACAAATACTTGAAGAACTTGGCGAATTTCCGACTGAAGATGAACAGGCAAAAATTTATACAAATTTATCTTCAAGGATTTATCCTTACCCTTTAACGATTAGAGCCTTTGATATTGGCGGTGACAAATTTAAATTCCTGGATTATTCAGAACCAAATCCATTTCTCGGACTCCGTGGAATTAGACTTCTTCTGGAGAATGAAAGGTTATTTAAGAATCAGATTAGGGCAATTTTAAGGGCCAGTAAAAATAAAAATATTCAGTTCATGCTTCCGATGGTCAGTACAATTACGGAAATTAAAAAATCATTAAAATTGATTGAAAACTGCAAAGAAGAATTAAAATCTGAAAAAGTGTCATTTGATAAAGATCTAAAAATCGGTATAATGATTGAAGTTCCTTCAGCAGCAGTTCTTACATATGAGTTGGCAAATGAAGTTGACTTTTTAAGTATTGGTACGAACGATCTAATTCAATATTTAATGGCAGTCGATCGGGGCAACGATCTTGTATCGGATCTCTATCAAGAATTTCATCCTTCGGTAATTAGGACTTTAAGCCATGTAATTACCGAATCTATCAGAGCCAATAAAACTATTAGCATTTGCGGTGAAATGGCAGCTGATACTTTAGCCATTCCTTTACTCGTCGGATTAGGTCTGCCGATTTTAAGTCTTTCTCCAATGACTATTCCTTATGCTAAAAGAATAATAAGAAGTATCTCATTTCAAAAGGCAAAAAAATTGGCGGATGAGTGTTTGGTTTGTTCAACCGAAAAAGAAATAACGGACAAATTAGAAAAGTTTTTTGTCGATAATTCAATTACCCGAACCAGAAATATTATTTAGGAGATAAATGAAAATTATAGAATACGTAAAAAAATATGATCCGCAGAATCAGTTTGAAGTATTAATTAGTTCTTACAAGCAAATTGAATATGCATGGAATAACAAATTCGACTTAGGTAAAATTAATAAAGATAATTTTAATAAAGTTTTAGTAACCGGTCTCGGCGGTTCTGCAATAAGTGCTGATTTAATGCAAAACTATCTGCGAACTGAAATGGATTTCCCATACTTTGTTAATAGAAATTATTACTTACCTCCATTTGCAGATCAAAATACCCTGGTAGTTATCTCGTCTTATTCCGGAAATACAGAGGAAACAATCTCTGTTTTTAACGAAGCAATAAAGAAAGAAATGCAGTATTGTTTGCGTTACAACCGGCGGAAAAGCAGAGAAAATTGCAATTGAGAATGGGATCCCTGTTATTAAAATCCAGCCCGGTTTGCAGCCAAGATATGCATTGGGATTAAGCTTCTTTTCGTTGCTTAGGCTTTTACAAGAATTAAAATTAATCCCTGATCAAAATGAAGTTGTAAATAAAATTATTAATTTATGGAAAAACAAAGGGAATGAATTTTCTGCCGAGGATAATTTTGCTTTTAATTTAGCCGAATCTCTAATAGGTTTTATTCCTACAATTTATTCTGCTTCAGATGTAACTTCTGCTGTCGGTTACAGACTTAAATGTCAATTTAACGAAAATTCAAAACTGCATGCTTTTCACAACGTTATTCCGGAATTAAATCATAATGAAATTATCGGCTGGGAATCCTTTGCTGAAAAACAATTTCAAACAAAATTAATAACAATTTTAGATGAAGAGTATCTTCCTCAAATTAAAAAAAGATTTGAAATAACTACTGAGCTTGCTGCAAAAAATGGAGTTGAAATTGTATCTCTAAAAAGTGAAGAAAAAGAATTTAAACTTCGGTTATTAGAGTTGATTTATTTAGGTGATTGGATATCTTATTATTTAGCAGTACTGAGGGGTTTTGATCCTACTGAAATTGAGAATATCAATATTTTGAAAAAAAGATTAAGTTAAAGAATTTTAATTATTATTCTTATGCTTGTATAAAATAAGTACTGCGATTGATTATATAATTTTTAGAATTAAGAAAGTCGCACGTTTGCTTAAAAATTTAAAATATTTGGTAATAATTTTTGCTCTTTTCAGCTGTAATATTGAAGCACAGTATTATTCTTTTGGGCGAAATAAAGTTCAATACGAAAAATTCGATTGGAAAGTTCTAAAGACCAAACATTTCAATGTTTACTATTACGGCGAGATGGGAGAAGTCGCCAACGTAGGAGCTGCAATTGCCGAGCAAACATACGAGGAATATAAAGTCAGATTTAACCTCGTAATATCACATCGGATTCCTCTTATATTTTACAACACTTCAAACCAATTTGAACAGACAAATACAACTCCAGGATTATTGCCGGAAGGTGTCGGCGGCTTTTTTGAATATATGAAAGGCAGGGTTGTAATCCCTAATACCGGATCAATCCATGATTTCCGCCATGTAATAAGGCATGAGCTTACTCATGTTTTTATGGCCTCCAAGCTTTACAGAATATTCAAAGATCACCGTCTGCCGAACGATTACTATCCGCCGCTTTGGTATACGGAAGGGCTAGCAGAATATGTTTCAACGACAGAAGATTCTCAAGCAAAAATGGTTTTAAGAGATGCTGTGATTAATAATTATTTTTACAATCTTCATAATATCTACCGTATAAGCGGAACTTTTTTGATGTATAAAGAGGGGCAGAGCTTTTTAGAATTTGTTGCAAAAGAATACGGCAAGGGGAAAGTTTTACAAATACTAAAAAATTTCTGGATGTACTCCAGTTTCAATAAAGTAGTTGCTTACACTCTAGGTCAATCAATAGAAGAAATAGATAAGAAATGGACCTTTTATCTAAAAAGGAAATATTATCCTTTAATTAAAGAAGATGCGCCACCGGAATTTGCTTCAAATAAATTAACAAATTTCGGTTTTAATTTTTCACCGGTAAAATATAAAATAAACGATGTTGATTATCTATATTTTATTGGTAACCGCGACGGTTACTCTTCATTATACCGTCTTGAATTAAATAAAGAAGACCAGGAAAAAGAGAAGCCGGAATTGGTATTAAGAGGAGAGAAATCCGAGGAACTTGAATCGTTTCATCTATTTCAATCTTCAATTGATATTTCTAAAAATGGAGTTAATTGCATTTGTAACAAAGAGCGGGGGAACAGATGCAATTCATTTCTTTTCAATTAAAAAAAATAAAATCATCAGCAATTATCAGAATCCTTTTTTAATTTCAATTTCTTCGCCAAAGTATTCGGCTGATGGAAAAAGAATTGTTTTCCATGCAGTAGACCAGAAAGGATTTAGTGATATTTTTGTCCTGAATTTAGCTAATGATTATTTAATGAGACTTACCAATGATATTTACGATGACCGCGATCCTGCTTTTGGTATAAATGACAACCAAATTATTTTTTCATCAGATAGAACTGCAGGGAAATTTGAAAAACATTACAATTTATTTTCATATAATATCGATACTCATCAGATAAAATATATTACATATTTTAATTTTAATAATTATTCTCCGATTATTTCGCCCGATAAAAAGACTTTATTATTCACTTCCGATTATGATGGTGTAAGAAATATCTGGGAAATGAAAATAAATAAAGGTCAATTTAATAATAAGGTTAAGAGAATAACTAATTTTATTACAAGTGCTTTTAATCCCGTATACATTGACACAAACGAAATTTCTTTTTCGGGATTTGAGCATTTTGAATTCAATTTGTATGATTTAAAACTTGATAATGCAAAAATTGATACAGCATTAACTTTAACAGTAAAATTAGATTCTACCACCGGCAAATGGGAACCTATTTCATTGAATGAAAGTTCGGAAAGAGAAAATGTTAAATATAAACGTGAATACAGTTTGGATTATGCCCAGAGTCAAATTTCTACCGATCCGGTTTTCGGAACTATGGGTGGAGCTGTTGTGTCGTTAAGCGATCTTTTAAGCAACGATAACTATTATTTCTTCATATATAACACTGCACAGGTTCAAAGCGATATTCTAAAAAGCTTCAACGTAATGATTGAGAGAATAAATTTAAGGCAACGAGCTAATTATGGTTACGGCGTCTTTCATTTTAGCGGTAACAGGTACGATATAACAGAGTCGGATGAATATTATTATGAAAGAAGCTTTGGCGGATTCTTTTCAATGTATTTTCCCATTTTCAAAATTTTCCAGACTTGAATCGGATGTTTCTCTAATCAATTCAGATAAACAAATTTACACAGGAATTCTGGAAAGAAAAGCATTATTAGTCAGCAATTCACTTTCTTATGTTTATGACAATTCGCTTTGGGGGCCAACCGGTCCGCTCGACGGTATCCGGGCTAGATTTCTTTTAGGCTATACCGGTGATGTTAAATATAGCAATGTTAATTATTTCTCCGTCATTGCGGATTACAGGCAATATTTTAGATTCAGTTATAGTTCTGCGCTTGCTGTTAGAGCTGCGCTTTTTTATAACCAGGGTAAAGAAGCCAGGCGTTATTTTATGGGAGGCAGCTGGGATTTAAGAGGATGGCCAAGGTGGTCTATCCGCGGTGAAAAAATGTGGCTGACATCAGTCGAATTAAGATTTCCATTAATCGATCAGGTGAATATAAAATTTCCCTTTTTAGATATGGGATTCTGGGGTTTAAGAGGTGCTTTGTTTTTTGATTCGGGTAGCGCATGGGATACAAATTATTTAAGTACTTTGGGAGATTTTGGAGGAGGAATTAGAATAAATTTGTTCGGCGCAATTGTATTCAGATATGATATCGGCAAAAAGATTGAATACAATTACACTAAATTGCAGCCAGGTCTATTTTATCAATTCTTTTTCGGATGGGATTTTTGAAAAAGATAATAATAATATTGCTGCCTTTAATTTTTCTCAGCGGCTGCTTACCGTCAATAATAAAAATTAAAGTTTTAAATGATCAACTGCCTTATGAAATGTTCGGCAAAATACCTCAAAGAGATTTTTATATCCCGACAACTATAAGCGACTCATTAATTGAAAAATGGGAAACCAGTGTAAACGGAGGTTTAACAAATTCAAGTTTTACAAATTATGATTCCAGCATCTTTATTAACGACCTTTCCGGCTGGGTGACATGTATAAATTTAAATACCGGGAAACATCTTGGGCAAATAAAAAATAAAGGGGCGGTTTATTCATCGCCTATGGTAACAAAGTCTTTAGTGATATTCCCATTAGTAGTCTCCAATGATAATTATACTAATCTTTATTATTATAATTTCATAACAGGTAAAGTCGATAGTAAAGTTAAAATAGATGGAAAAGTATTATCACAATTAATTAAAATACAAGACGGAGTTATTTTTAATACTGAAGATGGGAAGGTTTTTAAGTATGATAATTATGGCAAAAGAATCTGGGAAACTAAAACAGATGTAAGATGTCATAGTTCGCCGTCAATGTTTAAAAATATAATTTTCTTTGGGAATGATAACGGTGAGATAATTGCTATTGATGCTGAGTATGGAAAGATTATATACAAGAAAAAAATCGGAAGTCCTTTTTCCGGAAGTTCCTCCATATCAAACAACATTGCATATATTGGAAATGATGATGGAGTTCTTTACGCATTCAAATTAAGTTCTGGTGATATTATCTGGAAATTCAATTCCGGTTCAGAAATTATGGCTGTCCCGGTAATGAACAATAACAATGTATATTTAGCCAATATGAGCGGCAAATTATTTTCTCTTGATAAAAGGACCGGGAAACAAAATTGGGCGACAGATATTGGAGGAGTTATTAATGCAACTCCATTATTGACTAACAACTATTTAATCGTTCCGGATCTGGATAGTCAAATAGATTTTTTAGATGTTTCAACCGGGAAAATAATTAAAAGAATAAAACTTGAAAGTCATGCCAAACTTTCACCGGTGATTATAAAAAATAAATTATTGATCGGTTACGATAACGGAATTATTAGAGCATATGAAATTCAATAAAGAAATATTATTATTGCTAATTCTGACTCTTTTATTCTCGAACTCAATGTACTCACAGGATTGCAAAGTAAAAGTTATTATAAAAACTGATGTAGACAGTTCGCTGATTTTCATCAATAATAATTTTGCCGGTAAAGGGAGAATTGAAACTGAACTTGGAAAAGGGAATTATCTGGTTACAGCTACGGAGCCTTCCGTTTTGTGGGATGCTAAAAAAATTTCCGACTCCTTAAAGATCAGCAATTGTGATGAACCAAAAATTATCTCGTTGAAATTTAATAACGGTTTTTATCTTCAAACAGACCCTCAAGATGCGTATGTATATTCTAAAGATTCTTTGCTTGGGTTTACGCCTATATATGTACCGGAATATTTTAGTAGCCTGGAATTGAAAAAACCGGGTTATGAAAATGTAGCTATGTCTACAAATACAATGTCATCTGATAAAATAGTAAAGCTGAATTATATTGGTCTTCCCAACGGCAAAAATTTCTTTGAAAAGGATTTATTTAAAATCTTACTCGGTGGAATTATTGTCCTTGGAAGTGCGACGGCATATTATAAATTAAAAGCAGATGACAAATTCAGCCAGTATCAAGCAACAGGGAAAGGGGATTATTTAACTCAAACTAGGAAATATGATTTGATTAGCGGAATTACAATGGGAGCTTTAGAAATAAACTTTGGGGTATTGCTATATTATTTCTTAGGAGATTAGCTGATATTCATTCCGGATTTCAAATTATAATTCTTATTCCATAAATTTAAAATCATAAAATAATTTATTGAACATAACAGATGCTAACAGTATTAGAATCCATTAAACTTTCAACGGAATTTTTAACAAACAAAGGTATTGAATCACCCCGCATTAATGCTGAATTAATGTTAGCTAATATATTAAACTGCAAAAGATTAGATCTTTATCTTTCATTTGAACGGCCATTAAGTGAAGGGGAAACGAATCTATACCGGGAATTTATAAGGAGAAGAAGTAAGTTTGAACCACTTCAATATATTCTGGGATCGGTTGAGTTTTACGGATTGGAATTTAAAGTGAATAAATCGGTTTTAATCCCAAGGCCTGAAACAGAAATATTAGTTGAAACAATATTAAAATCGGTCGAAAAAGATAGTGCATTAAATATATTAGATATTGGAACCGGAAGCGGAATAATTGCAATTAGTCTGGCTAAAAATCTGCCTGCCTCGTCCATTACTGCAATCGATTCCAGCGATAGCGCTTTGGTCATAGCAAAAGAAAATGCCGAATTAAATGGAGTAGAAAAACAAATTAAATTTAAAAGTTCCGACATTATAACTAATGAAGTAGACCTAGGCTATCCGTTTGACATTGTCGTTTCAAATCCGCCATATATTTCTATGGAAGATTACAAGGATCTTGCTCCGGAATTACGTTTATATGAACCTCAAATTGCCCTGACAGATAATTTTGACGGGCTAAACTTTTATAGAACAATTACGGGCAAATCAAAAACTTTATTAAACAAGGGAGGAAAATTATTCTTTGAATTAGGCCAGGGGCAATCGAAAAAAGTATCAGATATTTTACAGCAAGCCAATTTTAGCAATATTGTTATTAAAAAAGATTATCAGAATATTGACAGAGTAATTTCGGGAGAATTAATTTGAGAGCAGTAATACAAAAAGTAACGGAAGGTGGAGTAGATATTCCGTCTCAAAATTATTCTGAAAAAATAGGCAAAGGTCTAGTAATATTACTCGGAATTAAAATCGGGGATAAAGAAGACGACGTAAATTTTGTTGCCGATAAGTGCTGCAACTTAAGAATATTTGAAGATGAAAATGAAAAAATGAATCTTTCGGTAAAAGATATTAATGGGGAAATTTTAATCATATCCCAATTCACATTATACGGCGATACTAGAAAGGGAAACCGCCCAAGCTTTATAGAGGCAGCAAGGTCTGAAGAAGCTGTGCCGCTATATGAAAAATTTATTAAAAGGGTAAAACAGAACATTGGGGAGTCCAAAGTTAAAACCGGAATTTTCGGTGCAATGATGTCCGTTAAAATAATAAATGACGGTCCGGTAACCGTAACAGTAGAATCAAAATAATTTTATAACTATCTTATAAATAACTTCTATTAAAATTAAAGTATCGTAATATTTTGCATTCAGTATTAATGATATTTTTAGACGGAGTTGGTATAGGCAAAGCTGATTATCAGTCCAACCCGTTTTTCAAATTAGGATTTAAAACCTTCACTAAAATATTCGGCGAAATCCCTTCATTAAATAATCAGATATTAAAAAACGGTAATTCTTTTTTATTCCCAACAGATGCTCGACTTGGCGTTGAAGGATTTCCACAAAGCGGAACAGGGCAGACATCAATATTCTGCGGAATAAATGCGCCTAAATTTGTTGGAAAACATTTCGGGCCTTATCCATATTCGACACTAATCCCTGTGTTAAAAGAAAAAAGCATTTTCAGATATTTTCTTGATAAAAAGAAAAAAGTCTCTTTTGCAAACGCATATCCTAAACTTTTTTTTGATTATATAAAATCCGGCAGATCGAGATTAGGTGTTACTTCACTTAGCTGCATATTAAATAATATAAGATTAAATACCTCAACAGATGTTAGAAACGGAATTGCTCTTACAGCGGAAATTACCAATGAAAGATGGAATAGCAAACTCGGTTATAAATTAAAAAAAATTAAACCTCAAACAGCAGCCCGGCGGTTGTTAAGGATTGCTCAAAAAAATTCTTTTACACTCTACGAATATTATTTAACAGATTACCTGGGACACGGAAGATACGATGAGGAAATTGGACCGGTTCTGAAAATTTTAGATGACTTTTTATTAACAGTAATTTCGGAATTAGATAATGATACAACTCTTCTAATTTGTTCCGATCATGGGAACCTGGAAGATCTCTCCATTAAAACGCATACATTAAATCCTGCATTAACTATTACATCGGGTAAATATGCGGAGGAATTATTCAAAAATATTAAGGACATTTCACAAATTAAATCAGCAATAATAAAAACGTATAAATGAAAAAATACCCGACTATAAAATTTACACTTTTATTTATTTGCGGGATACTAATTCAAAAGTTTTTTCAGATTGATATAAATATAATATATTTCCTTTTTGCCTTCCTATTTCTAATCTCCTTTATTTTATTTGGATTTTATAGGCGACTAAAAGACTACGCTATTCTAAATATTATTTTAATACCGGTACTAATAGTGTTAAGCGGAATTATACTCTCAGATTTGCATTATAAAAATCAAAATTTTCTTCCTTCCGACATTCTTAAAGAAAATGATTTTACCGCATATGGTAAAATTTCAAAAGTAGAGTTGAGGAGGGGAGAGGATATTGTTTTTAAATTAGATGTTGATTCGGTTTTATTCATTAAGACTAAAATAATTTGTAATACAATATTGCTGTGTCGAATTAAGGATGACAGAAAAACGAAAATAGACTCCCTTTATAATAAACTTGCACCTGGAAATTATGTTAGTGCAACCGGTATTTATTTGAAAGGCAGAGACAAAAGAAATCCCGGTGAATTTGATTACGGAAAATATTTATCCGGACAAGGCATTAGCGGAACCCTCAGTGTTTATAATGCAAATGATGTTAAAAATTTAAATGATAAAATTGATAATCTCGCCGATTTTATTTTTAATACAAGAAAGGAACTGGATAAAAAAATATCGGAATACCAATTACCTCAAACTGCTGCTTTACTTAGAGGATTATTATTAGCAGATAGAAGTAATATTGATTATGATACACGAACAGAATTTATTAATTCAGGCGTAATACATGTTCTGGCGGTATCGGGACTTCATGTTGGTTTCATTGCCTTCATTTTTATAATTCTTCTAGGGCGATTTAACATCTATTTAAAATCCATTATTACAATGCTTGGTTTAATTTGTTTTATGATTCTTACCGGGGTACCGCCTTCCGTTTTCAGAGCGACTATTATGGCAGTTGTAATTATTTTTTCATTCTTAAGTAACCGAACAACTAACTTATTCAATTCCCTGGCTGTTGCAGCTTTAATAATATTAATTTTAAATCCCGGTGAATTATTCCAAGCCGGATTTCAATTATCCTTTTCAGCCGTCTTATCAATTGCGGCAATTTATCCCATATTTCGCGAGAAAATAAATTCAATTCCATCCAAATTTTATTTTCTTAAAAACATTCTTCTATTTATGGGGATTTCACTTGCAGCCCAGTTAGGAACTTTACCCTTCACTTTAATTTATTTCGGGAAATTATCTCTTGTCGCACTTGCTGCAAATTTAATTGTTATACCGCTTATCGGATTAATAGTCGCCGATGCAATATTAACAATATCCTTAACCTTTATTATGCCTTTCCTTGCTGCATATTATGCTTCAGCAAATGACTTCTTCACTAAAATATTATTTTTTATTGTTCATTCAACCGGAAGCTTTGAATATTCATTTATTTGGATTAGAAATTTTACACTTTTTGGATGCAATTATTTTTTATTTCTTCTTAATCCTTGGTTTACTTGTCTTTAAAAAGTTACAAAATACCTTTGTAAAAATTTTGCTTATTGTATTGATTTCAGCAAACATTCTTCTTTACAGCTCACTTGATGATACGGATTTATTACCTTCAAACAAGATGAACATTTTAATGGTTGATGTAGGGCAAGGGGATTCTTTCCTTATTAAAGTTTCCGAATGGTGAAACAGCTTTAGTTGATGCAGGCGATGCTACAAGAAATTTTGATAATGGTGAAAGAGTAATCCTGCCGCTTCTTAATCAATTAGGAATTAAAAAAATAGATTATGCATTTGTTTCCCATGTCGATGCAGACCATTACGGCGGTTTCGTTTCTTTAATTATCAATAAGAAGATAAAAAAAATATTTAAACCTCAAATCGATTCTTCTTTTATAAAAGATATAAAGTTTGAAAACTTTTTACATAGAGAAAATATTCCGATTACTTATTATAAAAAAGGGGATATGGAAATTGGCAATACAAAAATATATTTCCTTAACGATAAGCGAATAGAATCAACTATAAAAATGAGCAGTAATAATAAGAGCGGATTGTTGAAAATTGTATATGGAGGAACCAGCATTTTATTTACCGGTGATTTGGAAGAAAAGGCGGAAAGGCATTATTCGGCTGAATATAATTCATTTCTTAATTCTGATATTTTGAAGGTATCTCATCATGGAAGCAAAAATGGTAGCCTGCCGGCTTTTATTGATTACGTAAAACCTAAAATAAGCCTAATTAGTGCCGGCTTGAAAAATAAATTCGGCCATCCCTCTAATTTGATTTTAAAATTGTTGAGTTCAAAAGGATCAAAAATATATAGGACGGATAAAAGCGGTGCAATTCTTCTAACTTCAGATGGTAATGCTTTTTCTAAAATTAATTGGAGAGATTTAGAGTGATAAGGCTCATTGAAATTTTCTAATTTAAATAATCATTAAAGGCTTCATGAATATTTTTTTTATATTTCTAATCCGAAATGAATTAATTATAAATTCAGAAATTTAAAAATGAGGAAAAGGTAAACATTATGGATAAAGGTCCTTTAGTTGGAATAATTATGGGAAGCGACTCCGATTTAGGAGTAATGCAAAAAGCTTTCGATGAATTAAAAAATTTTGGTATTCCTTTCGAAGTAAAAATTTTATCTGCACATAGAACACCGGAACAGCATGCTGAATATGCAAGAACGGCATCTGAAAGAGGGCTGAAAGTTATAATTGCCGCCGCCGGTGGAGCTGCTCATCTGCCTGGTGTAACAGCTGCGCAGACTATTCTTCCGGTAATCGGCGTTCCAATTCTAGGAGCTTCATTAAACGGTATGGATTCTTTGTTGTCAATAGTTCAAATGCCCAGCGGCATTCCGGTTGCTACCGTTGCAATTAACGGAGCTAAAAATGCAGCAATACTGGCAATTGAAATTTTAGCAGTCGGTGATAAAGAGTTGTCGGATAAGCTGATCAATTATAAGAAAAAGATGGCCGAAGATTCTATGAATAAGAATAAAAAAGTAAATTTATGATTATCATGTTATATGAGTAGAAGCATAAACTGGTTCTCCTATTAGTTTTTCGGTATCCCATTTAAGCTCAATCGTTTTAGGCTCTTTTCTTACTTCGCATTTTTCATAGCTGCACATTTTACAATGTTCAAAGGTGCAGTAATCCATATGGATTTTAATCTGCGAATTGGTTACTGTTTTTATCAAGGCATTCTCAATCTTCTCTTCTTCCAGATGAGATTCTTTTATGCTGAAATAATACGGCAGAATCAAATGGAAATCTATAAAAATGTTCCCTCCTGATTCCCAAAACCTAAGCCAGTGTATATCAATCCAATAATCCTCTTTCATTGATGTCAGCTGATATACTATTTCTTTTAACAGCAAGGGATCAGTTTCATTCATCAAACCGCCGATAGATTTTCGAACTAATTTATAGCCGGTAAAAAGTATATTCACAGCAACTGCAATCGCAAATATAGGATCAAGAAGCTGAAACCCTGTCAACATAACCAGAATGATTCCGATGATAACTCCAAAACTGGTGTAAGAATCAGTTAATACATGCTTACCATCAGCAACTAAAGTAAGAGAATTTGTTCTTTTACCTGTTCTTACTAAAAATACTCCTAGTATTAAATTTACACCACCGGCTAAACTGATTATTATTACGCCGACATCCAATTGCTTTAAGTTCGATCCTTTTACAATATCCAGCATTGCCGTATAAATTATAAATAACGCCGCAATAACGATTAAAATCCCTTCGATACCGGCAGAGAAAAATTCAACATTGCCATGCCCGTATAAATGAGAATCATCGGCAGGTTTTGAGCTTAATAAAATACTGTACAGAGCCATCGAAGTTGCAAGCACATGAACAACAGATTCTGCAGCATCGGAAAATATAGCAGCAGAACCGGTCATTAGAAATGCTCCCATTTTCGCCATGAACATTCCTATACCGATAAGAAGTGAAATTATTGCGGCTCTCTTCTTAATTTTTAATTCGTTATTCATTAATTAAATTGCCTGATATTTGAATGCACGTAAATTAATCAAATATTTGAATTATTTTCTTAAAAATCTCTTAAAAATGATAATTAAAAAAATTATGATAATTAACAGAAGTTTAGCATTCTTATATAAATATTAGTTGAATTTCAAAATATTAAAATTAAAATAAAGCCAAACCGGTCTATAATTCAAACTTAGACAGCTTAAAGAATGATAATTAATGTAAAAATAAAATTCTAAATGCAATTATATACATTGCTACTTCTCTTTGAATTTAATAACTTTATCAAGTTTTATTAACAAAATTGTGGAAAAATGAAATTATTATCTATTATCTCAGTTCTCGTAATCGCATTAATTTTATCAGGATGCAGTAAAAAAACAGATGAACAATATCTTAACGAAGCTAAAACCAGTATTTCAAATAATAATATTAATGATGCTGTAACATCATATCAGGAATTAGTCAAAGAATATCCGAACAGTCCTAAAGCACCGGAAGCAATATTCCAGCTTGCAACCCTCTATCAAAATAAAATGATTAAAAATATTCCTCAAAAGGAATCATTACAGAAAGCTATCAGCTTGTTCAGAAGCTTATTTGATAAGTATCCCCAAAGCAGCTTAGCCCCCAAAGCACTTTTTATGTCCGGTTTTATTCAGGCAAATGATCTAAAATCCTATAACCAAGCAACAGCTTCGTTTACATTATTTCTGCAGAAATTTCCTAATAATGAATTAGCAACATCTGCCAAGGAAGAATTGGATAACATGGGATTAACGCCGGAAGAGATTCTTCAAAAAAAAAGAACGTAAAGGCTGATGTCTCAAACTTACGTTGATTATAAAAAGTATTTAAATCCCGCAACCATATCCAAATTAAATTCTTTAGAATTAAGAGCAAGACTTGTCGTGGAAGGTTTCATGGTGGGGTTGCATAAAAGCCCGTATCATGGTTTTAGCGTGGAGTTTACCGAGCACAGGCCATATATGCAAGGTGATGGTTTAAAAGATATTGATTGGAAAGTATACGGTAAAACAGAAAAGTTTTTTATTAAACAATACGAAGAAGAAACAAATTTAAAAAGTTATATTCTACTGGATACCAGCAAATCCATGTTGTTTGCTTCGGAAGGGAACATTTCAAAATTAGAATATGCCACAACACTTGTTGCTGGTTTAAGTTATTTGATGGTTAAACAGCAGGACGCTGTTGGATTAACATTATATTCTGACAAAATTAACAAATACTTTCCGCCTAAAACTAGTAAAGCTTATTTACAGGAACTCTTAAAGCATTTAGCGGAATTATCAGCTTCAGATAAAACCAACACTGCATCGTGCCTTAATTCCATTGCGGAAAAAATTAAAAGAAGAGGGCTTGTAATAATTGTTTCGGATTTTTTTGATGATATTAATTCTATACTTTCAGCATTAAAACATTTCAGGTATCAAAAAAATGAAGTGATTGTATTCCAGATAATGGATCCGCTGGAGAGAAGTTTTTCATTCGGAAAAGATGCAATATTCAAAGACCTTGAAACAGAAGATGAGATAACCACACAGCCGTATCAGATTCAAAAAGCGTACAAAGAAGCGATGGAAAATTTTATCAGCAAAATTAAAACCGAATGTTTGAATTCTAATATTGAATACAATCTAATTGAAACTTCCACTCCATTTGATAAAGCATTGTTCAGCTATATTCAAAAACGAAGCAAATTGCTTTAGAAATTATACCAGGGCTTTTATCTCATCAAAATATTTATGACACAAACCTTCGGCTGTTTTTTGTTCCTTCGCTTCCGTAATTATTCTCATAATCGGTTCTGTATTGGATTTTCTTAAATGCACCCAATGATCATTAAAGTCAATCCTTAAACCGTCGTCAGTATTAATTTTTTCATCCTTGTACTTCCTGATCAGATGATTAATTATTTCGTCAGGCTTAGCATTACCAAGTTCAATTTTTTTCTTGGCTATAAAGTAAGAGGGCAGTGAATTTTTTAATTCGGCTAATGAGCCGCCAAATTCTAATAAATGCTGAAGCGTAATTGCAATACCAACAAGAGCATCCCTTCCGTAATGCAAAGCCGGATAGATAACTCCGCCGCTTCCTTCACCGCCGATAATTGCATTTACCTCTTTCATCTTTTTAACCACATTTGCTTCGCCGACTGCGGAACGAAATACTTTTTGTCCGAAACTTTCTGCTACATCATCAACTGCTCTTGTAGTTGAAAGATTCACAACTACATTTCCTTTCTCTTTTGAAAGAATAAATTTAACTGCTTGTGTAATTGTATTCTCTTCACTAAATGGTTTACCTTCATTCGTTATCAATACTAGTCTATCAACGTCGGGATCCACAACGACTCCCAAATCAGCTTTAGAATTAATAACAGCTTTCATTGTTTCATGTAGATTCTCCGGCAGTGGTTCCGGTAAGCGAGGAAATATTCCGCTTCGCTCACAATTCATTTCAATTACTTCACATCCGAAGCTCCTAAGTAAATCGGGAATAACATAAACGCCTGCACCATTTACACAATCAACTAAAACTTTAAACTTCCTTTTTTTTATCTCTTCAATTTTTATATGTTTTAAATGAATAACATCATTAACATGTTTTTTTAATCCTTCTTCATAGTGAGTCAACTTTCCAAGTTTATCCCATGCTGCAAAATGTTTTGTCCCGTTTTCAAGAAGATTTATCATTTCAGCATTTTGTTCAGGAGTCATAAATTGGCCTGTGCTGTTTAATAGCTTAAGAGCGTTCCATTGATTAGGATTATGACTTGCTGAAATAGCAATACCTCCGTTTGCAGCTAATGTTTTTACAGTGTACTGAACTGTAGGGGTCGGGCAAATTCCAATTTCTATAACATCCAGCCCTTTTGCAAGCAGTGTACCGATAACAACAGATTGCACCATATCTCCTGAAATCCGGGCATCCCGGCCTACAACAACTTTACCTTTCTTTACAAAGTCTGCATAAGCAGAAGTATATTTTACCAAAGTATCAGGATCAAGCCCATCACCAATAATGCCTCTAATTCCGGATACACTTACCATTAGAGTTGACATTGTACCTCCAAAAGTTTTTGTAGTAAATATTTAAAATATTTCAATACTCTTAAAGATCAAAAATAAAATTTATTTTAATCAATTACATTGGATGGAAAGGATTGATTTTAAAAAACGTTACCTTTTTGAAAAGGAAATAAACTTTTTATCCTTTAGAGAATAAGGAATATTTAAACCGCAGATTAAAAATGGTGTATAATAGAACTATTTTTATTTGTTTTATTGATAAAATTATTTTTTATTTAGTTGCGAATAAGAGTAACTTTAATCGGAGGACTTGATTTTGGGATAATCTATAAGAATGCAAATTTCTTTAAGTCTTATTGAGTATATTGAAGTAGATCAAACTGAGTACAATTCGTTACACAATGTTTTATAATTTTAAAAATTACAAAAATAAATTTATACCAGAGGAAGTTTATACTTTTTTTTACAGGCTGCAAATGAGAAAAAAGATAATAAATATAAATGAACTATTGATAAGGAAATATGGAATTCCTAAAAGATCTGCAATACCGCCTGATCCTGTTGATCTTTTAATAGCAACAATTCTTTCGCAAAATACGAATGATAAAAATTCATATAAAGCTTATAATAATCTAAAAGATAAATTTAATAGCTGGGAGGAAGTTGCTGCTCTTCCTAAAACAACTATTGAAAAGTACATTAAGGTTGCCGGATTAGGCAAACAGAAATCGAATGCAATAAAACAATTCTTGTCCGGTTTATTAAAAAAGGATAATGAAATTAAATTAGATTATTTACGAAAATTAAAAAATGAAGAAGTGCTTAACGATTTAACACAATATGGCGGAATAGGAACTAAAACTGCGAGCTGTGTACTTTTATTTTCACTTAGAAGGAATGTCTGCCCGGTAGATACACATGTTCATCGAACTACAAACAGAATTGGCCTTGTAAAAACAAAGTCGCCTGATAAGACATTTGCTTTACTAAATTCCGAAATGCCGGAGAATATTGCCCACTCATTTCATACAAACTTAATAAGATTAGGCCGGGAAATATGTAAACCGGCAAATCCGAATTGTACGATTTGTCCGCTGCTTAAAATCTGCGAATATGACGATAAAAACTTAAATAACAATTCAGCCTACAAAGAGAATAACTTTTTGCTTTTAGATAGTATTAAATAATTATTATCTGAATCTTCTTTTACCATTCCTACCACAACTACTTGAGTTTATAAGACAACCAAAATAATTATTTCATGTCACAATACTTTGAAATATTATGCTTGATTAATATTCTTATATATCTTAATATTACGAATAATATTTGTAATAATAAGAAGAAACCGAATGATAAACGATATTGATACTAAAATACTGAATATTCTTCAGGGAAATTCCAGGACAACGAATGCAGATATCGCCAGGCAGATTAATATGGCACCATCCGCTGTTCTTGAAAGAATACGCAGGCTTGAGAAAAAAAAGATTATTAACAAATACACCATTCAAATTAATCCGGTGGAGGTGAAACGCGGATTGCTCGCTTTTATACAAGTGAAAGCAAACGGACCGGTTGTCGATCTAAAACTAGCAAAAGAGATATCAAATATTCCTGAGGTGCAGGAAGTTCATATTGTGGCTGGTGAGGACAGCTATCTTGTAAAAGTGCGTGTTGAAAATCCGGAAGCGCTGACACAATTATTAAGAACAAAGTTTGCTGCAATTAAGGCTGTAAGAACCACAAATACTACTATTGTTCTTGAAACCGTTAAAGAAACTAACGAACTAATATTCTAATTTATTTATTTTATAAAATTATTAAGCGGAGAATTTATGGCAAAGAAACTCGTAAAAAGATCATGGGCGGAACCATTTAAGATAAAAGTCGTGGAGCCCATCAAAATGACAACAAAAGTATACCGGGAGAAAGCCGCGAAGCAGGCTGGATATAATACATTCCTTTTAAAATCAGAAGATGTATACATTGATTTATTAACAGATAGTGGAACAAACGCAATGAGCGATTCGCAGTGGGCTGGAATGATGATGGGCGATGAGGCTTATGCCGGAAGTAAGAATTTTTATTATTTATGGGATAACGTAAAAAAATATTATGGTTATCCTTATTTTGTACCAACCCATCAAGGACGCGCGGCTGAACATTTAATTTCGAAAATACTAATTAAGCCGGGCGACTATGTCCCGGGCAACATGTACTTTACTACTACCAGACTTCATCAGGAACTAGCCGGAGCTACTTTTGTTGATGTGATTATTGATGAAGCCCACGATCCACAAAGTCAGCACCCCTTTAAAGGAAATGTAGATATTAAAAAACTTGATAAGCTTGTTAAAGAAGTCGGTGCAAAAAAAATTCCTTATATAAGCATTGCCGGGCCTGTTAATATGGCGGGCGGACAGCCTATTTCTATTGCGAATATTATTGAGCTAAGAGACTACACTAAAAAGCACGGAATCAAAATGTGGTTGGACGCTACACGTTTGGTAGAAAATGCTTACTTCATAAAGCAGCGAGAAAAAGGTTATGAGAATAAAACTATCGCTCAAATATTTAAAGAAGTCTGCTCGTACTTTGAAGGCGTATGGGTAAGCGCTAAAAAAGATCTACTTGTGAATATAGGCGGCTTTCTTGCAACAAAAAACAAAAAAGTTTTTGAGGAAGCTAGAAACCTTGTTGTAGTTTATGAAGGACTGCATACTTACGGCGGGCTTGCCGGAAGAGACATGGAAGCTATGGCACGCGGTATTGAGGAAATGACAAATTACGATTATATAAGATCGAGAATCGGGCAGGTGGAATATTTTGGCAACAAATTACTTGAATATAATATTCCGATTGTAGAACCGATTGGCGGGCATGCGATATTTCTTGACGCAAAAAGATTTTTACCGCACTTAAAGCAGTATGAATTTCCGGCACAGACTCTGGCCAACGAAATCTATGTTGATTCAGGAGTACGTTCGATGGAAAGGGGAGTTGTCTCGGCCGGTAGGAATAAAAAAACAGGCGATCATAATTTCCCTAAACTTGAACTGGTAAGATTAACATTACCAAGAAGAGTTTACACGCAGGCGCATATTGACGTTACTTACGAATCAATCGTTTCTGTTTATGAAAACAGAAAATCTATTAAAGGATTAAAAATGGTTTATGAGCCAAAGTATCTGCGGTTTTTCCAGGCACGCTTTGAAAAATTGAAATAAAAATATTTAATCGAATTAATTAAAGCCGGATAATTTATCCGGCTTTTTTGTACAAATTAAGGAACAATGCGTGCCGTAACTTTTCGTCTTAGATTTTAAGCATTTAACAAAAAATATTTTTAAGTTAAGTCATACAAATTATGGGGCACGATAAAAAGCCGGGGATTTTGTAACTACATTAGGGCAAGTATAAATGCAAATCGAAAAGAATAAATTAAGTGGATGATAGACCCGTCAAATGCCGGGCATGTCGGAATTATTTTTAAATAATTAGCAACTGAATTGAAAAACGACTATTCGGCTCGGGTAATAATTAGGTGTTATAATAATATGAATGATATTGCAAAACTTGGATTCGACAAATGGTTTCAAGATAAAATTGAAACAACAAAACTAAATGATTTTCAAATTGTCAGGGTAATCACTGTTAATAAAAATAGTTTTGTTGTCTCAAATGGCAAAAATGATATTTATGCTGAATTAACTGGAAAATTTTTATTCAATTCCGATTCGTCTTTGGATTTGCCAACTGTGGGAGATTGGGTTTATGCGCAATTATTTGACGATGATTCGTTAGCTATCATTCACGAAATATTTCCGCGCAAATCACTATTAAAAAGAAAAACCTCCGGTAAAAAAATTGAATATCAACTAATCGCCGCAAACATTGATACGGCAATAATTATGCAATCACTTGATTCCAATTTTAATTTAAGAAGACTGGAACGTTACTTAGTGATGATAAACGAGAGTAACATTACTCCAATTATATTCCTAAGCAAAAGTGACCTTATAAGCATAGATGAGATTGAAAGCAGGAAAAATGATATTAATAAAATAATACCGGATATTAAAATAGAAGTATTCAGCAACAACAATATGGCCGATATCGAAAATATTAAAATGCACTTTACTCCTTTCAAAACTTTTTGTCTGCTTGGTTCATCCGGCGTCGGTAAAACTACATTGTTAAATAATCTCATCCACGAGGACTTATACAAAACTCAACCAATCAGAGAGAAAGACGGACGGGGGAGACATACTACTACACGCCGCGAACTTATTGTTTTAGAAAATGGAGCGATTGTCATTGATAATCCTGGAATGCGTGAACTTGGAATAATATCTATTGATTCGGGGCTCGATGACACATTTAATGAAATTTCAGAATTATCGAAACAGTGCCGCTATACGGATTGTACTCATACTATTGAGAAAGGTTGTGCGGTTTTGAAAGGCATAGAAGAAGGAATAATTTCAAATGAGCGTTATCAGAATTATATAAAAATGTATAAGGAATCTTTGTATTATGAAATGTCATATTATGAAAAGAGACAGAAGGATAAAAAGTTCGGAAAATTTATACACACGTATATGAAAAATAAAAATGATAAAATACGCCTAACTAGCTTTTCCACCCGTTATGTAAAATGTCAAGGTTACATATAAGATTTAAAAATATTGTTACATTATATACTAGAAAAATTAGTCTCCGCAACGACAAACAAGTTGTTATTAACCATACTAATTGGCGTGCAAAAATTTCATAATTTTCTGTAGGATTGAAAATTGATCAAGCGGGTTAATATATTTAAGCAGCTAAAGGTAACTAGATGAATATAAGTAATATATTCTTTTTTATTTGTGTCTTTTGGGTTGCATCTGAAATTCTATTACTAATATTTCGTCGTTCAAAAAAAAACAGTAGCAATAAAGATTCGGGTTCTCTTAAGACATTAAATTTCATGATTTACATTTCAATTACTGCCGGTGTATATATCTCTTTTACTCACTTCGGTCACATTTATAATTATCATTACTTCCTGTTTCTGGCTGGCCTTGTATTAATCATTTTAGGCCTTATAGTTCGCTGGACAGCTATAATAACATTACGCCGTTATTTTACGATTAATGTTGCAATACAAACAGATCATAAAATTATTCAGTCCGGTTTATACAAATATATACGTCATCCTTCATATTCCGGAATGTTATTATCGTTTTTAGGCTTAGGAATCAGCTTAAATAATTGGGTATCGTTATTCATCATTTTATTCCCGATCATATTTGCTGTTTACCGGCGCATAAAAATAGAGGAACAAGCATTAGGAGAATCTTTCGGGAACGAATATTCGGATTATAGCAACAGTACACACAAATTAATTCCCTGGTTATATTAATACCTATTTAAAAAGATATCATCTTTCAAAGACAAATAACTAATATTTTCCTATTTTATTATAAAATGGTTTGTTAAATTATATGTATTATCAATTATATAAGGAATTATTTTCTTGAAAGAACCTATTTGGATCCCTTCAAAAGAAAGAGTGGAAAAATCAAATATGACAGCTTTTGTGCGGTTTGCTGGAGAGAAAACCAGCAGAAATTTCAGCTCTTATGAGGAATTATATAATTGGTCCGTTAACAATATAGAAGAATTCTGGGAATCAATTTGGGAATCCTCAGAAATTATTCATTCAAAAAAATATAATAAAGTACTTAACAAACAAATTATGCCAGGAGCTAAATGGTTTGAAGGAGCCGAACTTAATTTTGCAGAAAATCTATTGCGTTTTAGGGATTCCAAAACAGCTATAATAAGTATGAGAGAAGAAGCTTCAACTGTAAGGATCAGCTATGAGGAATTATATAAAAATGTTTCTTCTGTTGTTATCGGATTAAAAAAACTGGGAATTAAAAAAGGAGACAGGGTTGCCGGTTTTATTACAAATATACCGGAAGCAATTATTGCAATGATTGCTGTAACGAGTATCGGAGCAGTTTGGTCTTCGTGCTCCCCAGATTTCGGTATTCAAGGAGTGTTTGATAGATTCGGTCAGATAAAACCTAAAGCTTTATTTGCGGTTGAAGAATATAAATATAATGGTCAATTGATTGACTGCAGAGATAAGATTAAACAAATTGTTAACAAAATACCGGAGATAGAAAAAGTAATTTTAGTAAGAAGATTTTATGATTTTTCGTCAAAAAAAATACTCAAAAGTAAAGACTTTGATGAATCCGATAATTTCATTCATTTTGAAGAATTATTAGATAATACTTCAAATGAAATCGAGTTTGAACAACTGCCTTTTACACACCCAGTTTACATTATGTATTCTTCCGGAACAACTGGAATACCCAAGTGCATTGTTCACGGAGCTGGAGGAACTATTCTGCAGCATTATAAAGAACTGGCTTTGCATACCAATCTTGCAAGAAATGATATAATCACCTATTATACAACATGCGGATGGATGATGTGGAATTGGCTTGTCAGTTCGCTTTTTGTGGGAGCAAGCATCTTTATTTACGATGGCAATCCTGCATACCCGGATTTTTCTGTACTTTGGGAGCAGATTGAAAAAGAAAAAATAACCGTGTTTGGAACGAGTCCTAAATTCTTAACGGCTTGTCAAAAATCTGGCTTATTTGATGAAAATAAATTTGATCTTTCTACACTTAAAACTATTCTTTCTACCGGCTCTCCGTTATCTATCGAAAACTTTGAATTTGTATATAACAATATCAAGAAGGACATTCAACTATCATCGATCGCAGGAGGCACAGATATAATTTCTTGTTTTGTTCTTGGTAATCCAAATTTGCCTGTATATTGTGGAGAGGTTCAATGTCGCGGTTTAGGAATGAAGGTTGAAGTGTTTGATGAAGAAGGCAAACCAGTTTATGGAGATAAAGGCGAGTTAGTTTGTACAGCACCTTTTCCGTCAATGCCCATTTATTTCTGGAATGATCCTGATGGTAAGAAATATAAATCAGCTTACTTTGAATTTTATCCAGGCGTATGGAGACACGGAGACTTTATTAAGCTGACAGAAAACGAAGGTGTTGTTATTTATGGAAGATCCGATGCGACATTAAACCCGGGAGGAGTTAGAATAGGTACTTCGGAAATTTACCGTATAGTCGAATCATTGGATGAAATTGTTGACAGCGTTGTGATTGGACAAAATTGGAAAAATGATATAAGGATAATTTTATTTGTTGTGTTAAAAAAAGATTTGATTCTATCAAAAGATTTAATTGATAAAATAAAATCGAATATAAAAATCTCTGCAACAGCACGTCATGTACCCGCAAAAATAATTCAAATAACAGATGTACCGAGAACTATAAGCGGTAAAAAGGTGGAACTTGCAATAACAAAAATTATTAATGGGGAAGAAATAGAAAATAAAGATGCGCTTGCTAATCCAGAATCCTTGGAACAATTTATTCTGTTAAAACAAATACTCACTAGTTAATTCTGTTTCAAATTAGTTTAGATTAAATTTAAATTAAAGTTGAATAGAGTTAGAATAGATATATACATAACCTTTTATGAGTTGTAATCAAAGGGAAATGAATGTTTATAATTAAATAGTTCTTCAAAAATTTTTCAAACTTCAAAAAAAATAAGCAACTTTTGTTTTAATTAAAAAAATACTTTTACCAAATTAAGTTGGAACATTTATTTCTCATTCCATTTATTTTCTCAATTAACTTTTTCATCATTCTCGATTTTGGGATTAATAAAATGCCCTATTTTTACGACTGAGAAACATTTCATAAAAACTACTTACAACAGAAATTAAACACATAATTTTAATATAAATTAAACTATTAATGCCCTTGTATTAGGTAATTGTTGGAACAAAAATTGAATCGTAGCTGAAGCATTTCAATGTAGATAATTTCATACAACATGTAATAATTAAAAAGGAGACATATTTATGGATGTTGTTCTATTGTCTAGAATTCAATTTGCAATGACGATAGGATTTCATTTCCTTTTTCCACCGATCTCAATCGGGTTGGCCTGGCTGTTGGTTATAGTTGAACGGCTTGGGTGGAAAAAAAAGGATGAAATTTATGAGAAGATCGGTAAATTTTTTGGAAAAATTCTTGCTCTGACCTTTGCCGTTGGTGTGGCAACCGGAATTGTTATGGAATTCCAGTTTGGCACAAATTGGGCTCAATATTCAAAATTTGTTGGAGATATTTTCGGAGCTCCGTTAGCTGCTGAAGGTGTGTTTGCATTCTTCTTAGAATCAGCTTTTTTAGGCTTATACATTTTTGGAAGAAACAAAGTTTCTAAAGCTGTGCATTGGTTTTCAATTTTTATGGTAGCTATAGGTTCAACAATTTCCGCATTTTGGATTTTAGTAGCAGCTTCCTGGATGCAAACACCTGCTGGTTATATTATTAAAAACGGCAGAGCAGAATTAACAGATTTTTGGGCAGCTGTTTTTAATCCTTCTACTGTAATCAGATTTTTTCACGTTGTTGATGCGGCGTTAATCACCGGTGCTTTTATGATGGCCGGAATTTCCGCTTACTTCTTAATTAAAAATAGTCATACTGAAATTGCCAAGAAGGCAATGAAACTTGCTGTTATTTTTGGTTTGGTTGTTTCTCTTCTTGAGCTTTTCCCGTTTGGTCATGAGAGCGGAAGAGAGGTAGCAAAAGAACAGCCGGCTAAGTTTGCGGCAATACAAGGACTTTATACTACTCAATCGGGGGCCCCGTTAGCCGTATTTGCGTTTCCAACAATGCCCCCACCGCAGTTAAAAGCAAAAATAGAAATACCCGGGCTTTTAAGCTGGCTGGCCTTTGGCGATGCTAATGCAAAGATAAAAGGCATTAATGAATTCCCTCAGAATGATTTACCGCCTCTGTTTATAACATTTGTTTCATACCATAATATGGTCGCTTTAGGTATGCTTTTCATATTGCTTACATCATTAGGAACGATTCAATTATATAGAAAGAAACTTTGGGAGAGTAAAAAATTATTAAGGATATTTATCTGGGTAATACCATTACCATTAATTGCGTGTCAACTTGGATGGATATCAGCGGAGGTTGGCAGGCAGCCGTGGATCGTATACAATATTTTACGAACTAAAGATGCCGTATCCACAGCTATAGTAGGCGGAGATGTAATTTTCTCAATCATTTTATTTGCTTTAATATATCTGCTCCTTGGTTCACTATATATTTATTTGTTAGTCAGAGAAATTAAGCATGGTCCTGAAGCTATAGAAGCAAAGGAGGTGTTGTCATAATGGATCTTAACACAACATGGTTTTTATTAGTAGGAATTTTAATAATAGGATACGCCATTCTTGACGGATTTGATTTAGGAGTTGGTGTCCTCCATCTTTTTACAAAAGATGAAAATGAAAAACGGATAGAAATGAATTCCATCGGACCGGTTTGGGATGGAAATGAAGTTTGGCTTCTTACAAGCGGCGGTGCTTTATTTGCAGCATTCCCAATTGTATATGCTACAGTATTCAGTGGTTTTTATATTGCTTTCATTCTATTATTGGCAGCATTAATATTTCGTGCTGTTTCATTTGAGTTCAGAGGTAAAGTTGAGTCTCCAACCTGGCGCAAATGGTGGGATTATGCTTTTGGAATAGGAAGTTTGTTGCCTGCAATTTTATTTGGTGTGGCGATTGGCAATATATTAAGAGGGCTGCCTATCAATCAAGGTGGTGAATTTATTGGAACATTTCTGGGTTTATTAAACCCTTATTCTATCCTTGTGGGATTATTGAGCCTGGCAATGTTTACAATGCATGGAGCTATTTATTTGTCGCTTAAATCTGAAGGGGCTCTACAGCAAAGAATTGTAAAGCAAATTAATAAATTATGGATAGCATTTATTCTCCTTTATATAATTGCAACATTCTTCACCTTTTTTGAAGGTTCGTATTTATTTGATGGTATTTTGAAAAATCCAATTTTCTGGATTTTGATTGTACTTCTTTTAGCATCAATAATATACATCCCTGTATTTGTAAACGGCAAGAAATTTTTCTTAGCTTTGATTTCTTCCAGTGTTACTATCGCTGCAATGATAGGAATGGTTGCTTTAAGTTTGTTCCCAAGATTAGTTCCTTCATATATTGATCTTAATTATAGCTTAACCATTTATAATTCAAGCTCTTCTCATAATACTTTGTTTGCAATGCTAATAATTGCTTTGATAGGAGTTCCGATAGTATTGATTTATACAATCTTTATCTACAGGGTATTTAAAGGGAAAACAGTTATTTCTAAGGAAAGCTACTAAATAAAAATTGTAGCGCAGATTATTCTGCGCTACAATTATCATATCGAGAACTTTTACTATCTCTTACTATAAATTCCATGCAAATGAAACATGGAAAAGATTTGTTCCTAGCTGGCTAGTGCTTTGGTTGTATTCATTTGCAATTATACTAGGATTACTGGCGGTCTCTTTTACATTTAATCCTAATTCATATGCAGCATTAACGGTTAATTTATCAGTTAATTTATAACCCGCGCCAACAGTAATATGACTTTCCACGATTGCAGGAAATACAGGGAAAATTGTTGAAGAGGGTACCGGATTATTTCCATAAGCAAACCCTGCTCTTACTGTCAAATCAGTATTAACATTATATTCACCACCGATCTTAACTAAAACTACATCTTTCCAATCCATAGGGAAGTTAATTTCAAAACTGCCGTTATTACCCATCATTGTTTTTATGTTCGGATTAGAACCATCCGACAAATTAATAGTCATTTTGTCAAATGCATTTTTCCAATTTACCCACTCAATATCTAGACCCATTTTTAAATTCTCAGTCGCTTTATATGCAACACCAAAACCTAATGATTGAGGAAGCTTCAACTTAACTTGAAGATTATAATTGTCAACCGCTCCTTTGGAAAGATCAATTCCCATTTGAGAAAATTGCTGCATAACTGCTGCCTGTGCTTCTTGCTGGGTAGCCGATGGATTTTGAAACATGTAACCCATTACTGCTTTTCCGAATGCATCATTTAATTGAGCAGTCATGTCCATCGTTGCTTTTCCGTTTTTATAAGTCAGTTGAGTAGGAAGTGAATAAGTTAATCCAAGAGATAATTTGTCATTAACTTGATATGCAAATCCTATTTTTCCCGTAAAGCTGACTGCATTTAAGTCTTTCATATTTGCTGCGGCTGTAACTTCAGTATAGCCAAATCCACCTTGTGCCGGCGGTGCAGCAAACATTTGGCCGAACGTCATTCCCGTTTGAGGATTGACTACGCCCGCCATAATTGAAGGTGAAAGACTATAAGGCATCTGGAATTCAAGCATACTGTAAACAAGTTGTGCAGAAATACCGACTGAAAATGAGGGTGTAAATTTATATGATACTGAAGGCCCGGCTTGCATAACGGCTAATTTAGAATGATAAGTTTGCGGTACATAATTTCCGTTTTGATCTACGAATAAAGCATGGTTAAGCGAAAAATCTGCTCCCATTCCGCCCTGTGTAAAAAATCCTATTCCCCATGTTAAATCGGAATTTGGATCTGCAACATAAGAAATATCAGGCATCGGGAAATAATTTGTCTTGCCGTCTTTGTCATTTAAATTATTCTTAAAATGAAGGGATGGTACCATCAGGGAGAAGTTAGCGTCAATCATTGAATGATTAAGAAAAGAGATTCCTGCCGGATTTGTCATCATTAAATCAGGATTATCGAAAAAGCCGAAACTTACACCGCCGCGGCCTATAGTGCTGGCATCAAAGCCAATTAACTTTGTACCGGATTGGGCTAACACCGGTAAAGATAAAATTAATATTAAAGAGAAAATCCCCAATGATTTTTTCATAATTATTCCTTTTTGAAAATAATAAATTAGGTTATTGTGAAGTGAATGATTCTTTAACAAGATAGCGAACATTATAAATTACGATTCTATAAGTTTTGAGTAACTTTTGGTTACAAAAAATACTATGAAGGTTATTGTTAATAAATTCTAAGAGAGCTTGATTTAGATTATTTGTTAATCTTAGCAGCCCTCTCTAATTGCTTTGGACTTGCTGCTTTTCAGTTTATTAAGCACTTGATCGGGAGATGCTTTTTCACCTGAAATCTTATTTCTTAACTCCACCAAAGTTTGAAGATCTTTATCGCTTAATTGATTAGTAACTGATATATCAATTGGATTTATTAAAAATTTTTGGACGGCTTCGAACCCTCCTTTTACAGCGAATGCCCTCGCATTTTTTACCTGTCTTAAATAAGCTACTGCCTCTTGAGCGTCATTTGTATTATTGCCATACACAATTACCAGATCATCCGGATTCCAGCTAGTATTTTGCAGTCCCTTTAAAGATTGATTTAATGCAACTTTTAAATGGGATTTAGAAAAATCTTTTGCATTTCTTAAATCAATCCAAAAACATTTTGATTGATCATAAGAATAATACTGTGCTGCTAAAAAAGGGGATATGGTAAAAATGCCTGCTTCATTAAACTGCTGCTGTTTTAATTGAGCATCTACAACAAATGGGTTTCTTATAAAAGATGAAGTTGGAAAGAATGCCATAATCAAAGCAATGAACAAAGCAACTATAACTATATAATAATTTTTTATCATCTTAATCATTTTTCCCCCAAAATTTATTTTGTAATTTCTTCATCCCAAAGCTGCCAAAAACAGCAAGAAGTGTTATTAGAAGAACGGCAAGTCCTAAATTAATATTTAATAACTGGTCCAACCTCCAAACACCATTAGAATCAGAATTATAAAATTTCTCCCAAAGCATGTATTGGTCGCCGAATAACAAACTACCAAGGAAAACTCCAATTATAAAAACAATAGCATCAATTTTTCCAGTTACCATGGCGGCAAGAGAAGTACCTGGACAAAATCCACCGACTGCCATTCCTATACCAAATATGAAACCTGCAACAATCATTGGTAATAGGTAAGAAGGAAGAAAATACATTTTGCTGATGTCCATTAATCCTAAAAGCGATAATCCCCACAATCCAATAGAAGCTGTTGTTATTGCGGTAAACATTACAATTGGAACGTGAACATCTTTCATGTAAAATGTCTCTGCAATTTTTCTTGAGTCAGTGAACCCTGAGCGCTGCAAAGCATAACCGAATAATAATCCAATCAATACTGCAAACAAAGAATTGACACTGCCAGAAATTATTCCATTACTTACCAAAGGTCCTATCATATCCATTGCCTCCTTACAAAATATGCAACGGCAAATCCGCCGGCAAAAATTGAAAACATAAAAGCCCATGCCCCCACTGAAAGTTCGGCACCGCCTACAAGAGCTTGACCGCTTGTGCAACCCCTTGCCATCCTTGCTGCATAACCTACAAATATTCCACCTGCTAGGGCAAACCACAGTCTTCCTTTATTAGAGATATTTGGTCCCTTTAATACTTCAAATTTTAATCTTTTTGAGACCAAACCAGCGAGAAAACTTCCAATCAAAATACCTATAGCCATATATATTAAATAATCATCAAGCGGATTAGCGCCGTTTGCAACATATTTTGAAAAGTATTTGCTGGATTGATTCACGGAAGGCGCTACAAAGTTTTGTAACCACACTGCAAAATCAGTCATTGCTCCGGATGCACCCAAACCTCTTCCTGATATAAAAAAGGTAAGCAGCATGGCGATCCCTATCATTATTCCACCAAATATTGGATTCCATAATTTCTTTTTCATAATTTTCCTCCCTCAATAGTATAAACTTGTGCTTGATGATCTTTAATGTTTTTACACTCCTCTAATTCCGGTAAATGAATTCCATCTTTTTTCAACTCTTCAGCAAAAAATACATGCTCTTGATTTTTAATTTCCTTCCACCATTTATAATGGTGAAGGTAGGCATAAAGTTCATTTACTTTGCCGGTTATCATTGAAAAGAAAGCAGGGCGTTCTTCAGGAAAGAGTGCTGCCATATAAACATGAACGAATATTCCCGCGAAAACCGACATGGTCGCAACAAAATGGAGCATCATTGCCCACTGGATGATAGTTGTTGATCCAATATGGAACGCCATAACAGGGCCTGTAATAATTAATATAACAGTACTAAAAGCAACAACAACTGCATAGGCCTTTTGACCTGCATTATACGTCCCTTGTGTAGGCATTTCATAGTGATTTATTTTACCCATTAAGTTTTTTGCTTTTGCAGGGAACCAGCGTATATCGTCTTTATCCAAAGTTAGATCGTGCTTTACAAAATCAACCAAATAATTTTTATAGCCGAATATTCCGTATAGTAAAAGTGTAGTAACCCAAAAAACTCCTACGGCAATATGAAAATGAAGTAATGCTGACCTTGTTCCGAAAATTCCATCCATCATATTCAAATACCAGTGAGGAGCAAACCTTAAATATTCAGCCGAAAGTAATGCGACACCGGTAAAGATTAAGAAAAACCAGGAAAGAGCATTAACCCAATGTAAGGTTACTCCGGCTACACCGTGTTTTTTGATAACCCTGTTTGCAAGAATTCTCTTCTCTTCAAAAGATAAATGTCTTGGCCCATTTAAAAGGTCATGGTCTAATCTTATATCTTCATTAAGTTTACTTATTCTTTGTCCCATAATTTATTCCTTAACCTCACTTTCTCCTTTAAATAACTGCGTTGCGAAAGCTGCAAGCTGTCCTAGGAATGTGCCCCCGATTGCAACCCAAAAGAGAGGCCTTATAACATTAGTCCACATTTTTTGAGGAGTGGGCATTTTCGGAACTTTAGGAGGGAAAGCGGCTTTAACAACCGGGAAATTATCATGGCTATCTAAATAATAAATATTTGGCCCCACGTTTACCGTAGATGAAATATTTCTGTGAGCACCGCTGGCAACATATTTATAAACTTGAGAATTTGGATCATCTAAATCTCCAAAAATTCTTGCGCCTGCAATACAAGTCTCTACACAAGCTGGTTCTTCACCATGAGTAACTCGATCAATGCAGAAATCACACTTATCAACTTTCTCATTTAAAGGGTCAATATACCTTGCTCCATAAGGACAAGCCTCAATGCAAATGCCGCAGCCGATGCATAAATTTTTATCAACAACTACTACTCCATCTTCGCGTTTATAAGTCGCTCCGGTTGGACAAGCTTTAACGCATGGTGCATCATCACAGTGATTGCAAAGTCCAACATAACTTGTTTTTTTAATATCAGGATAAACTCCTTGCGGAGGTAAGGCATGAACCCAATTCCTGTAATACGGAACCGGGACATCATAATGTGAACGACAGGCGACCTCACATGCATGACATGTTACGCATCGGTCCATATCAATTACCATTGCATATTTGCTCATATTTCTCTCCTAACATCCTTCCCGAATTGTCGAAGTTTTTTTCTTAATTATTCTATTAAATATTTTTGGTTGTGATTCATCTTGCTGAATACCAGAAACTTTATTTGATGAAATGCCTGTAAAATTAACCTCTACTGTGGGGGAAAGTACATTGTTATCAGCAAGAAGCCGTACAAAATTTACACGTAAACCTGTACCTCCGCTTATTGGATCTATATTATATTTTGAAATTAGACTATTATCTGATAATTTCCGATCTGTATAATCCAAAAGACCTCTATCATTAAGGCCGAAACCGTGTGGAAGGAAAACCGCATCCGGCCTCATCCCTGGAGTCGTTAATATTTTTATTTTACCTGATTTTATTCCATCTTGATTTTCTATAATTACTTCGTCTTCATTTTTGAGTCCCATGCTTCTTGAAATCGTTTCATTTATCCAAAGATGAGGTTCTGAAATTATAGTATTAAGCCATGGATTACTTTCTGTATCTCCTTGAGTATGAACAGGCATTCTTCCATAGACTAAACGGAAGTAACCTTTTGGAGGATCATTAACCGGTTCGTATTTTGGCAAAGGATCAAAACCTAAATCCTTCAATTCCTTTGAATATAAGTGTACTTTTTTATCCGAAGTCTTAAATGAATAGGTCTCACCGGGATTTAAGTAAGGTTTAGCCGGGAAGGTTATTACTCCATCACGTTTTAATTTAGTATAAGATATACCAGAATCTCTAAGTTGATAACGAAGAACGTCTTCATATTCTTCGTAAGGAAAATATTTACCTAGACCAAGTCTTTTACCTAATTCTTTTGCAATCCACCAACCAGGGCGTGTATTATGTACTCGTTTAACAACGGGCTGTCTTAATGCCACGTATTGTTTATTATGCCAACCGGTCACTGTAAATAATGAATCGAATCTTTCTAAATATATATCTTCAGGGAGAACTATATCTGCATACCAGGTTGGTTCGGTTGGGCGAACTTCAACAACAGCAAAAAAATCTAAATTGTCAATAGCTTTTTTAGTATCAGATTTATTCGGTATTGCATCAATAACATTTTGTGCCACTGTTAACCAAGATTTTATGGGATATGGCTTTTGAGTCAGTGTAGCTTTTACTAATTCTTGAGTTAACCCTTCCTGAAGGCTTGCAAATGGAAACCGGTATCCAGCTCCATCTACTCTTTCTCTTTTAGGAGTTGGTGCATCAGGAATATTTAGTGCATTATAACTTGCAGGAAAAGCAGAGTTAAGGAAGTAGCCGCCTTTTTGCCCCCAACTTCCAAGTATAGCTGCAAGAATTGCCATTGATCTTTCGCGTTGTACATCATTTCCATACCATGCAACATGACGCCCGGGATGAACTACAACGGCAGGTTTTGCTTCAATCATTGCCTTAGCTGTTTCACGGATAATATTAGCTGGAATTTCTGTAATTTTTTCAGCCCATTCAGGTGTAAAATCTTTAACATGATCAGTAAGTTCGGAAAAACCTGTAGTATTATTTCTTACAAATTTTTCATCGTATCCTTTTTGTTTTATTATTTCATTTATCCATGCAAGGACAAGAGCGGTATCTGTACTAGGTTTAATTGGAAGCCACCATTTAGATTTACTTGCAGCTGTAGAATAACGCGGATCGACGGTTATTACTTGAGCTCCGTTTGCAATTCCATCAGTAAAATCTATCATTTGGCCTGTATGAACATTTTCGCCTAAATGGCTTCCGATAAGGACAATCACTTTTGCATTTGCCAGATCTACTTTTTCAGGTGACCCTACTGGCTCACCGAAAGTTAACTCATAACCAACGTCTCTAGATCCTCTGCATTGTGCAAATGAAGGTGCTGCTTTATTTGGGCTTCCCCAATAACTGTATAAATCGTCAAAATATACTCCGGATGAAGCATGTGAAAAAAGTGCGTTAGCTTCAACACCGTATTTTTTGGTAACTGCCAATAATTTTTCTGCGGTATAATCTAATGCATCATTCCAACTTACATCTTTCCATTTACCGCTACCTCTTTCACCCACACGAATCATTGGATTCTTAAGGCGGTCTTTTTCATATAATAATGCTACTCCGGCATTTCCCCGTGCACAAATTTTCCCCCTGTTGTTAGGATTAAGAGGATTTCCCTCTATATCAATAAGTTTGCCGTCAGCCACATTTGCTATAATTCCACATCGCCAAAAACATTGTTCGCAAACACTTGGAATTCTTTCGACTTTTTGAGGATCTTTTCGAATTGCTGCTTTTGTTTTGGAAGAAGAAGTTGATAAACCTACTGCAACACCTGTACCTACAGTACCGCCTATTTTAAGGAATGACCGCCGGGAAATTTTGTTCGCCAAGCTTTACCTCCGATTCTTTAATTTTTCATATAGAAATAAAATGACTAATAACAGATAAACTTTTTTACTTTATTATTGAGATTAATTTATCTTTTAGACTCCTGCACTCGCCATAGTTTTTATAAACACTACAGTCTCGGCATTCATTGCTTGCGCATTTATTATTAGTATGATGAAAGGACCAGCATGGATTTGAATGTGATTTAAAAGCATCACAATTCTGCCTATCTGAATTTGAGCAGTTCATGATTTCCCAACAAGGTATTAACGAATAAATAGTTTTTATTCCGTTTATACTTATTTTATTTTGATTGATTGATTTCCTGATACAAAATATTCGTTCTATATCTGCCTTTGAATACAACCTATGGCTGGATTCTTTTTTGAAAGGTACGATCAAACCTTCTTTTTCATACATTCTTAATGTATGAACAGAAATGTTTAAGATTCTGGCTGCTACACTGATCGGGAAAAGGGGAGTCTCTATATTATCCATATCTGGCACTTTATTCGAGTCTATAATATTATAACTATATTCATTTTTAATAATTAAAAATATCAAATTCTTTGCCAGTTATAATTACTAAAAATTTTTATTTAAAATGAAAATAGATATTCATAAGTTTTCAAAAAAAAGAAAGTTTTATAATTGTTTCTTTTTGGTGAGAAAATATTATCAATATTTATATGGAGTAAACAGTTGAGTATAGGCAAATAAGTTTATCACATTAATTAGGAAAGGAATATTGAAATAGATTTTAGAGTAATTGGAGAAATAAATTTTTATAAGTTACTAATTAAAAATATCTCTCATCAATTCTGATGTGTTAGCTTTTGTAAAACAATTTCAAAATCTGATCTTTTATTCATGTTGAAGAAAATATCCTTTTTATAAATGGATAATGATTCCGCATCGATGATTTCTGCACCGACAATATCAATAAGACTAAGAACATTACACTTTTTATTTTTAGTTCCTTTTCCTTCAACTTCAAACTTTTTTTGATCGAATAATAATTTTTCTACATTTCCCAGACAAGATTGATCATATAAGCCGCACAGTTGTTGAATAAATCCATCTGCTTTTGCAATAGTTATAGGTTTGTCAGTATTATATTCAACAAGATATTCTATCATTTGTGACGTCATCAAAGGAATATCGCAGGAGATTATAAAATTTTTAACTTTTTTTGAATGAATTAACCCGGAATGAATGCCGGCAAGAGGTCCCATCTGATAGAAAATATCATCGTGCATTTCAAGATTTAAAAATTCATATTCATCAGGTTTGTTTGTAATCAATATTACTTTAGAAAATATACTTTTCATTAAATCATTTACATATTCGATAACAGTTCTATCTCCGATTTTCAATAGAGATTTATTTTCTCCCATTCGGGTGCTTTTACCTCCAGAAAGAATTATGCCTGTTATATCATCATACATTCTACGGTTTCTCCTTTGCGCGGATTCATTCTTTCTTCTTCAACTATAATCAGGCAATTCGATTTTCCCATTTCTGCTAAATTCCCGGATGATTGGGAGCCGACTTTTCTTACAAGATATTTTCCTTCTTTACTTTGAATTAAAAATCCCCGCATGAAATGTCTTTTGTTGTCTTCTTTCTTTAAGTCATCTTCCAGCTCAGCTAAAACCTTATGAGAAGTATTTAATTGTAAAAGTTCTTGAATATTTCTTTGAACAAATAAAAAGAAATTTACTAGGCACGAAACCGGATTACCGGGTAAACCGAATACTAAAGTTGTTACACCGTTGCGTGTATATGTTCCAAAGAGAACTGGCTTGCCTGGTTTAATTTTCACTTTCCAAAATTTAATATCAACACCAAGCTGTTCATGGACCTCTTTTACATAATCGAATTTTCCTTCGGATACTCCACCGGTAGTTATCAAAATATCAAGGTCGCTTTCCAGAGCCCATTTAAGTCTATCATGAATCAGCTGCTTATTATCTTTTGCAATACCAAAATTAACCGAATGCATATTGATATCCCTTATTGCAGTGATAAGAGAATATAAATTTGAACAACGGATTTTATCATCAATTGGCGTTTCATGAATATCGACCAATTCATTTCCGGTTGCAAGGACTCCGATTCTTAACCGTTTAAAGACTTTCAAAGCTGACCTTCCGCATGAAGCAGCGACCGCTATATGATGAGGTTTTAATAAAGTATTTTTTTGGAGAGCAATTTTATCTTTTAATAAATCTTCGCCTTTCTTTCTGGTATTAATTGCTTTGGCGAACCTAGCGCCTTCTTTCAAATAGACTTTGTCTGCTTTTACATCAACATCTTCAATTGGAATTACAGTATCACAGTCCTTAGGTAATTTACTGCCGGTCATTATGCTAACTGTGGAATTATCATCAATATTAATTTCATTAAAATTACCTGCTGGAATCTCTCCTATAATTTTCCATTCCCTAACGTCTTTATTAAAATGTATTGCAAATCCATCCATTGCTGAGTTATTAAAAGGAGGGAGATTAATATCCGAAACAATATCTTCGGCTAAAATTCTATTTACAGAATTTAATAAATCAATTTGCTCAGTTTGAAGATTTAATTTACCAAACTCATTCTTTAAAATATTTTCTGCTTCATTAAAGCTTATCATTTAACTCAATTATTTATTTAAAATATTAGTGCTGTTCAACTCTTAATTCGTCATCAACAAATATTTTCCCCGATTTTATCACCTTTGCAAAAATTCCTTCCTTCGGCATTACACAATCGCCAACCTTGGTAAAAATTGCACATTTTGTATGACATTCTTTCCCAATTTGAGTGATTTCCAATTCAGCTTCTTTGCCTATCTTAACTATTGAACCGATGTGAAGTTCAGGAATGTTAATAAACTCTGTTGTGATATTTTCTGCAAAAGCTCCGGGTCTTAATTTCGGTAAACCTGCTCTCCGCATTTTATCAATACTTTCGATTGCTAAAAAGCTGACTTGTCTGTGCCAGTTGCCTGCGTGTATGTCACCTTCAATACCATGGTTTTCAATTAAATTTGCGGAAGGAATATTCGATTTGGGAATTCCTCTTTTTTTACTAATTGAAATTGCAACAATTCGTCCAGCTGTTTGGGTTCTGTTGACATTTTCTAAGATATCTAATTCCGATTGATTCGTTTTCATATATATTTCTTAAATTATGCTCATGATTCATTCACATTAAGTTGCCTTATAAGCGCCGCTCTTACCGCCGGTTTTGGAAGTCAATCTAACGTTTGTAATTTTAATAGATTTATCCAATGCTTTGCACATGTCATAAATTGTAAGCGCCGCAACGGAAGCCGCAGTTAAAGCTTCCATTTCAATTCCGGTTTTTGAAACAGTTTTTGCAAATGTAATAATGTTTAATGAATTGTTTTCCTTATTTAATTTTATATCAACATTCACTTTAGATATAGGAATGTTGTGGCACAATGGAATAAGTTCAAATGTCTTTTTTGCGGCTTGAATTCCAGCAAAATTAGCAATAGCTAATACATCACCTTTTTCAATTGTATTTTGCTTAATTCGATTAAATACTTCTTTTGAAACAAATACTTCGGCGGACGCAGTTGCAGTTCTTAAAGTTTCTTTCTTAGAGGAAATATCAACCATTTCAGCTTTACCTTTGGAATTAACATGTGATAACTTTTTCATATCATCCGCCTATATTCAACATATTGTTTTCTTCAAGTTTAATCAATTCTGCAATATCCGGATGCACTTTAGGTTTTGGCTGTAATGCTTCTTGTATTAATTCAGAAATATCCTCATCAGAAATATTAGAATCGTTTAATAATTTCTTGAAGTTCAATTCGTTTTCGCCTGAAGAAAATAAACATAGTTTCATTTTCCCTTGCGCATCAATTCTTAATCGATTGCAAGTTTCGCAAAAATGATCAGAGATTGAACTAATAAAACTAACTGTCCCAAGTTTTCCTTCAATTGAAAAATCCTTGGCGACTAGATTTCTTGTCCCTGTAATTTCATTTAAATGATATTTATTTTCTATAATATTTTTTATTTCATTATAACTAATAAAGTCATTTTTATTCCATTTATTATTACCAAACGGCATGAACTCTATAAATCTTACGTTCATGTTAGAATCAATTATGAAATCTACAAAATCTAAAATTTCATCGTCGTTAATATTCTTCATTACTACAACATTAAGTTTCAACGGATTGAAACCAAGCTGATTTGCTTTTATAACAGATCTTAAAACTTCGTTAAGATTATCTTTTCCCGTGATAAATTTATATTTACCGGGATTGAGTGAATCTATGCTGATATTCAGTCTGTCTAATCCATGATTTTTTAGATCAATTAATTTATCTTCAAGCAAAGTACCATTGGTAGTAAGACCAATTTCAAATCCATATTTTAGTTTAAAAGAATAAACCTCCCGGAAAAAACTCAATACATCTTTCCGAATCAAGGGCTCACCGCCCGTAAATCTTATTTTATTTATTCCCAGTTTACCAGTAAAAATATCAATAAGTCTTAATAGCTCATCGAAAGATAAGATTTGATTACGCTCGAGTTTAGGTGTTTTGTAATCGGACGGATTACAATAAATACAATTCAAATTGCACTTATCGGTAAGTGAAATTCTTAGGTAATCATGAATCCTATTGAAATTGTCGACTAAAGTTTGCATTTATATAATAACAATTCTGAAATACTATTTATTATCTTTATCAAAAACGTCATCAATCCAGCTTAATGCAGCCATCATCGATGGTAATCCAATGGTTGGCAGAGCAAGCATTACAGCGTGAACCATTTCTTCTTTAGTTACGCCGGCATCTATTGCTTTTCTAACATGAGAGTGAAAACCGCCTTCTAATCTTGCACCGGCTGAAATCCCTAATTTTACTAAAGCTCTTGTCTTATTATCTAAAGGCCCTGAATTATGAACCGCATTTCCCAACGATTCGTACGCTTCGGCAACTTTGGGAAAATCTTCTTTAAATTTTTTAAATCTTTTAGGTATAGCCATTTTTTTCCCTTATGATTAGTTATTAAAATCAATCATTGATTCTAATAAAAGAAAAAATATTATTTAAAATTTGATATTTATAAATATCAAGTTTTTTGCCAGTAAAGCAGTTCTAAAAAAGTGGATAATTGAATAATTTATGAGAAATGTTTCTCACAGTTAGGAAAAGGAAAAATTATATTTCTTCTTTTTCAGAAAGAAATTGATTCAACACACCCAAAATTAATTCTTTTAATTCCATTTTGGAAGCAAACATTTTGAGCTGACTTTCGGCATTTCGCCTTTATCCAAATATAATTTTATCGGTTTCGATTTAGGACCATGACAGGTTAAACAAGCGCCCACCGTTAAAATATTTTTTTGTTCATCAATATTAAAAGGCCTTACATTTGTTCTGGTAGCAAAATATGATTTGCGAGTTTTTAGAAATCCAATCCATGCATCTTCAGGAAGACCGTCATATTTACTAAGAGGATACTTAGGTGTGAAAATCCACTTACCGTACTTACCAACTTTAATATATTGAAGTTTCCCTCTGCCGTATCCAAGAGCGACGGGATTATTATGGCATGATTCACATGAACGGCTTTCCTTAGTAATTGTATGGGAGAATGTCGGTGCAAATAATCTTCTGAAGATGATATTTTTATCTTCAGATGAATTACGATTAATATTTTTCTTTTCAATGGTTAAGACCATTCCCGGAATAAATGTATCAACTATTTCTTTCTCAATACCTTTTTTATCTTTTGTAATTCTGATACCAAGAGTCGGCGGTTCTGCCAAATAATCTGAAGCAGTTTCTTCCCATCGCCCTTTAACTTCTTTGTTTGTCAAATTATCATAGCCCGTTTCGTTTGCATTGTATTGAGTGTGGCAGCCTATACATTGGGGCGACCATGAAGTATGGCAGCTTTTACAAGATAGATCCTGGTGCCCCTTACCTTCGGTGCAAACAAATGCCGGGGGTTTTAGCTGAAGAATTTTGCCGGAGTTCTGAGTAATTAATTCCGGTTTATTATCTTTGTTCAAATAAGTATTTATTAATGGATTACCCGATTTATGCACAACTAAAAATTCTCTGCCTTTTTCATCGTAATTTTTTATTGTAACTATTTTCTGCGATTCTTGATCAAGTTGATTTAATGATTTTGTTTCCGGTTTACCATTAAAATGACAATCAGTGCAGGTTACTTTGGTTTGATCTTCTTCATGAAGATAATATTTACCGTCGCCCATTACCTCATAAGATGTATGACAGTCAATACAATCCATTCCTTTCTCATGGTGAATATCTTCGGGAGCTTTTATAAAAACTCTTCCATCATCAAGAATTCTAATATTTGTAGTATCCTTAACATCTTCGGGCCTCAATAATGTGTCGTGCCATCCTTCATAATTCGTTGATATTCTTCCGGAGCGGCTGTGACATCCAAAGCAATGTTCGTTTGTAATTTTAGTTGATAATGAAGGATGCACAAACGCATTTGCAGAATCTAAAATCTTTGTGGAATCTATTTTGTAATTCGATAAACTTGCAAGAGCAATATCACTGTAATTTAAATGACAAGCATTGCAGCCTCCTCCTCGTGAAAGTTGAGTAATTGGTCCTAACTCAGTTTTCTTTCCGCCAAGATGACACGAAGCGCAAAGGTTTCTTAAATGATTATCGGATGGGGAATGATCTATATCTTCTATAAAATTTAAGGCATTTAAGTTCTTAGTTTCGCCAAAGGCATATCTATCAACACTCACTATTCCGGATAATGTGGTCATTAATGTTGTATTCAAACGGTCAACAATTTCACCGTGACATTTTGAAGTTCCGCAGCTCCTTTTTGCATCATCTAAATTACCCGGAATTAATATCATCCCTTGATGTGCATAAGTCTTTTCTAATGTAAATGGATTTCCTAAATGACATGATACGCACCCGATTGCAGTCGGATTATGAGCGGGCGAAAATCCTTTTGTATTTTGATGACAATAAAGACATCCTTCACGTCTTCCTAAAATTACGGGGATGTTTTTCTTTTCTAAATCTTTTTCGGAAACTGTTTTTATATTATCAAAAGGTTCAAATTGAAATTCAGTTACAACCGGATTATTCCAGGGCATAACAAATTTCCAATCCTCTCCGCGGAAATAATATCCGATTATTATCAAAACAGAGTATACAATAAAAGATATAAAAATAATTCTCTTAGTTATTTTAGACAGTTTTAATGAATACTTTGGTAAGAACGCTACAGCGGCCAGATATAACAAAATCAAAATGATTATAATTGCAGGGAAAGATAACCAATGCAGTATTTCCTGTAAACCAAGAAAATACCATGGGCCTTTAATAATCGGATTTAATCCATCGTGCAGTAGAGGAGGGAAGAGGTAACCTATCAAAATTATAAATGGCAATAAATAAAGTATGGTTTTTAATCGGGGCCAAATTAGTTTTGAGTGCTCAGCAATAATTATCCACAAAAATATTGTGGCTGTTGCAATATGCTGAACGTAAAGAATTTGATAATTATTATCCGGGCCGAAAATTGACAGTGATAAATTTTTGCCGATCAATGGAATATAACTAAATAAGGCAGTTACAATTCTTTTAGCCTGTATGCTGTCTGCATCTCCTTTAATAATAAAACCGGAAAGCATTACAAAGAAAATTACAACTAAAGAAAAAGTCAGCCTTAACCATACTCCGGTTTTCACTTCTTTTTCTGTCGATTTGTTTAGATGGTCATAAATATGAAGAATAGAAAAGACTAAAAATATTTGTGCACTCCAGTAATGAATATTTCTAAAGAGTACGCCGCCCGGATTGGTGAGAAGCATATAGCTTAGAGAATCAACGGGATTTTTAATATCAAATGGTATGGCTAAAAATACGCCGGAAATAGCAGCAATTAGAAAGGCAGCAAAAGAAATGTGTCCGAATGTAAAATTAAAGATTTTTGCATAACGGTCAGACTCATTCTCATTCTTCTTTTTGTTATGCCATAACTTCAACCGTAATTTCCCCGGTTTTTGAATTTAATTTGTAAGGAAGCTTTTTCAAGTGCTTATCAGCCGGTCCCTTAATTACTTTTCCGGTTGAAGAATATTCCGATCCATGACATGGGCAAACTAATATTCCGTTTTCAGTTTTATTAATTTCACATCCTAAATGTGTGCATTTAGCCGAAAATATTTCCACCTGGTTTTTATTCTTTGATACGATTACAGAATCAAAAAAAGAAATTCCTTGCGGTGCATCTGCTGGAATTTTTATCCTTTTTATCTGGCCATCTTTTAATCTTGTTTGCTGCGCAGTTGAATACCATGCGCCAGCCAACGGCAGTAACGCTGCTAATCCCAGCCTTTGAAAGAATTGTTTGCGGGAGATCTTTTTTTTACCAAAGTTTTTTATGCTATTAGAAGGTTCTTTATCATTTCTAAAGGTGGTCTTTTTATCTGAATATTTTATCGAGTCATGCATCTTATTTATCTAATTCGTTCCTAAACATTATAATATCAATTTAAAGTCTTTATTTTGCGGAATAATAATTGATATTTATAAATATCAATTATTCTGCCATCTATTTACAAGCAATTAAATTGATTAAATTTATATGATAAAATGATATTTAATTGCCAAAGACAAGAATTACAAAACCTTTATTCTTTTAGATGGGAAATGTTTTTAACTGAGATATGGAATAAATAAATGAAGCACTTGAAAATAATTTTAATTTTAACGCTATTACTTTTAAGCACATTAGACTATGCACAAAATAATCAAATAACTGTCGCCGTTGCGGCTAATGTTCAATTTGCAATGCAGGATTTGAAAACCGAATTTAAAAAAGAAACTGGTATAAATACAGTAATTATTATTGGATCCTCAGGGCAATTAACCGCGCAGATTAAACAGGGCGCTCCTTATGATGTTTTTATTTCTGCAGATATGAAGTACCCGGAAAATTTATTTGAAAATAAATTTGCGGTTGATAAACCGAAAGTATATGCTTCGGGTACCTTAGTAATTTGGTCTGTTAAAAAAGGAATTAAGTTATCTGATAACCTAAAAGAATTACTTGATAATAAAATTCAGAAAATTGCGTTAGCAAATCCGAAAATTGCTCCTTACGGAGTTGCAACAATTGAGGCTCTTAAATATTTTGACATATACAAAAATGTTAAAAACAAATTAGTGTTTGGCGAAAGTATTGCACCTACAAATCAATTCATTATATCGGGTGCGGCTGATATTGGCTTTACTGCAAAGTCGGTTGTAATGTCACCATCGATGAAGGGGAAGGGTACTTGGAAAGAAGTTAATCCACTTGCATATTCGCCTATTAAACAGGGCTGTGTTATTTTAAAATATGGTTTTAAAAATCATAAAATTGAAACAGAAAAATTTTACAGGTTTTTATTTTCAGAGAAAGCAAAAAAAATATTAACTAATTATGGTTACCAGATTTCAGAAAGCAAATGAACAAATTATCCGGTAAAATTATAAACGTTAAAAGTGATGACCACATGTCAATCGTTGATATGGAAGTTAGTGGAGATGTTTTCAAAACGATTGTAATTGAAACTCCTTCATCTGCTGCATTTTTGAAAATAGGGACATTACTTAACATAATGTTTAAAGAATCGGAAGTTAGCCTTGCAAAAGATTTATCCGGTAAAATAAGTCTTCAGAATAAAATGATGTGCATCGTAAAGGAAATAAATAAAGGAAAACTTTTAAGCAGCATCACTCTAGATTATAAAGGGAATAAAATCTCTTCAATTATAACCACAGCCGCGGTTGAACAGCTTTCATTAAATGTTGAAGATGAAGTTCTAGCTCTTGTAAAAACTAATGAAATAATAATAGCACCCAATGAATAACTTTCAGCCGTTGATATTGAGCTTTGAACTGGCATTAATTACAACGGTAATATTATTTTTCATTGCTGTTCCATTATCCTATTGGCTTGCAAGAAATGAATTCAAAATAAAACCATTTATTTCGGCAATAGTCAGCATGCCGCTTGTTTTACCTCCGACAGTTTTAGGCTTCTATCTTTTAATGGCTTTTTCACCGGCACACTTTCCAGGAAGTCTTATTGAAAAATTATTTAATGTTAGATTAGTATTTTCCTTTGAAGGGTTAATACTTGCTTCAATTATTTACAGTCTGCCTTTTATGGTCAATCCGATTCAATCCGGATTAGAAAGTCTGCCTCTTTCATTGGAAGAAGCTTCTTACACATTGGGGAAATCCAAATTTAAAACGTTAATAAAAATATTATTGCCGAATATTAAACCATCATTAATAACCGGAATAGTTTTAAGCTTTGCACATACTATTGGAGAGTTTGGAGTCGTTCTGATGATCGGCGGAAATATCCCAGGAAAAACGAGAGTTGCTTCATTAGCTATTTATGATGAAGTTGAATCACTTAATTACCATAATGCAAATGTATACGCGCTTACACTTTTTGTTATTACATTCCTCATCCTTTTAACGGTCTATATTTTTAATCGAAAATATCTTAAAGCGGGAAGACTGTGATAAACCTGGAATTATATAAAATATTAAAAACTTCAGAAGGGGATTTACCTCTCGATATTAAGGTTCAAATTGAAGACGGTGAGTTTATTACAATTGAGGGGCATTCGGGAGCAGGTAAAACTACAATTTTAAGATTGATTGCCGGATTATTAAAACCGGAAAATGGAAAGATCGATGTATCTGGAAATTTATGGTATGATGCTTCTTCAAATATTTATTTACCTCCGCAGAAAAGAAATGTCGGCTTTGTATTTCAAGATTATACTTTATTCCCGAACATGACCATTCTTCAAAATCTGGAATATGCTGTAAATGATAAAGGAGATGATTCTTCAATTAAGGAAATTATAGACATAACGGAACTGAATGAACTAAAAGACAGATATCCAAATACACTTTCGGGGGGACAGAAACAACGTGCAGCACTTGCCAGAGCAATTATTCGAAGGCCTAATATTCTACTGCTTGATGAACCTTTATCCGCTCTCGATACCGAGATGAGGTTGAAACTTCAGGATTACATTTTGACTGTGCATAAAAAATATAATTTAACTACAATTTTGGTAAGCCATGATATTTCAGAAATATTTAAAATGTCAGACCGCGTAGTAAGATTAAATAAAGGTAAAATTGTCAGTGAGGGAAAGGCATCAAATGTTTTTAATAAAAATTATATCAGCGGCAAATTTAAATTTATCGGAGATGTTTTAAGTATAGAAAAAGATGACGTGGTGTTTATTGTAAATGTGCTTGTCGGGAATAATATTGTAAAGGTAATTGCAACCGAAGATGAAATGAAAAATTTATCTCCAGGTGATAAAGTAATGATAGTTTCGAAAGCATTTAATCCGCTAATTATCAAAATTAATTGATCGCAAAAATACAAACATTTCTCCCTCTTAATTTTATTTAAACCCAATTTAGAAATACCTCAGCCAATATGTGACCCGCAAGTCATTTTTGGCGTTGTTTGAAGCCACTTCTATTTTCATTTTACTAAATCCTTAATTATATTTGATTTATTAAAAATTTATCTGAGGAATTCTTCTTAAATGGCCAATAAATATGACATTGCTGTGCTTGGCGGCGGTCCCGGCGGATATGTAGCTGCAATTAGAGCTGCTCAATTAGGTTTTAAAACTGTTGTTATTGATAAAGAAAATCTTGGAGGAATCTGTTTGAATTGGGGATGTATTCCTACCAAATCTCTTCTTAAAAATGCTGAAATGTATGATAATATGAAAAATCATGCTGATGACTTTGGGATAAAAGTCCAGGGCCTTAGCTTTGATTTTACTAGGATAATTAAAAGAAGCCGTGAAATTTCCGACCGAATAACCAAAAATGTTGAACTGCTAATTAAAAAAAATAAGATTGATAGATTAAGAGGTTATGGAAAACTGATTTCTAAAAACCAAATTGATATATTTGATAATGAAGGTAAGAAGTTCGAATCATTAACAGCGGATAAAATAATAATTGCAACGGGTGCAAGACCTAAAACTTTTCCATCTATTCCAGTCGATAAAAAGATGATTATTACAAGCACTGAAGCGATGATACTTCCGGAACTGCCGAAAGAATTTATAATTATCGGTGCCGGAGCAATTGGCGTTGAGTTCGCTTATTTCTATTCAGTTTTAGGTACCAAAGTTACAATCATTGAAATGCTGGATTCAATTTTACCTATTGAAGATAAAGAAGTCTCGGATACATTAGCTAAGAATTTTAGAAAAAGAGGAATTGAGATTTACACAAAGACTATGGTTGAAAAAGCTGTAATCAAAGGTAATAAAGTCCATGTAACTATAAATACAAATGGTGAGAAGAAAGAGCTTACAGCAGATAAAGTGCTTAGCGCGATTGGTGTTACAGGAAATGTTGAAGGATTTGGTTTGGAAGAATTAGGAGTTGAGTTATTCAAGAATCATATTAAGGTTAATAAATCAACTTATGAGACTAATGTTAAAGGTATTTACGCGATAGGTGATGTAATAGGTCCGCCTTGGCTGGCGCACGTTGCATCTCATGAAGGAATTCATTGCATTGAAAAAATTAAAGGATTGGATATTCCGGATATTAATTATGATAATATTCCGGGATGTACTTATTGTCAGCCTCAGGTAGCAAGTGTCGGAATGACTGAAGCAAAAGCAAAAGAAGCAGGTTATGAAGTTAAGATCGGGAAGTTCCCGTTTATGGCAAGTGGTAAGGCATTTGCAATTGGTGAACGTGAAGGATTCGTGAAGTTTATTTTTGATGCTAAATATGGTGAAATACTCGGCGTTCATATAATTGGTTCTGAAGCGACTGAATTAATTGCGGAAGCAACTCTTGCAAAATCGATGGAAGCTACTGGAGAGACTATCATAAAAACAGTACATGCGCATCCTACACTTGCGGAATCTATTATGGAATCAGCAGCTCAGGCTTATGGCGAAGCGATTCACATATAAAAAATTTATCAGTTTTTAATTTGATAATTATCAGAACAAATTTGAAGCGACACTTATAGATTTTTGTATTCATGCATTCTTACAAGCATGCGGATATCTTTTAGATTCTTTATTTAAATGAATAGTCATTATAAACATCTTAATAAATTATGCGAAATATAAGTTATTGTGATTTAGGATTTATCGATTATAAAGAAGCATGGGATCTTCAAAAAGAAGTTTTTGAATTGAGGCATAATTCCAAGGTGTCTGATGTTTTATTTTTACTTGAACATCCCCATACATATACTTTAGGTAAAGTTGCCGATAAAAATCACCTTATTAGTTCTAAGGAATATTTGGAACATAATAAAATCTCTGTTTATGAAATTGATAGAGGCGGAGACATTACGTATCACGGTCCCGGACAAATTGTGGGATATCCGATTATTGATCTAAATGAATGGCAGAAGGACACACATAAATATCTGCGTGGCCTTGAAGAAGTTATTATTAGGACATGTGAACATTTCGGCTTAAAAGGTGAAAGGGATCCAAAATACACCGGCGTTTGGATTGAAGATAGAAAGATTGCTGCAATCGGAATAAAAGTAAGTCATTGGATTACGATGCATGGTTTTGCATTTAATATAAATACCGATCTATCTCTTTTCTCGGGGATAATTCCATGTGGTATTGTCGGTAAAGACGTAACATCATTACAGAGGGAATTAAATCAAAAAATTGAAATTGGTTATGTAAAGAATCTCTTAGTCAAAAACTTTAAAGAGGTTTTTAAATATGACGAAACAATAACTCTTCCAAAAGAAGAATTGTTATCGTTTAATTTAACTAATAGCTAATCATGAAAGGTTAAGCATGGCAAAAAAGAATCCATCAAAAAATGAGACTATAGTTAAACATTCAAAAGAAAATAATAAAGAAAAATTCAGTGAAAATAATAACGGAAAATCTCAATTAAAAAATAATGAAACCTCAGCAAAGCCGAAGAATCTTAGCAAGCAAGATTTAATAAAGGTTCTTCGTCTGATGCTTTTAGCAAGAAATATTGATAATAAAGCTATGAACCTTCTTCGTCAGGGGAAAACGTTTTTCCATATTGCCGGAGCCGGACACGAAGCAATTCAAATAGCAGTTGGGCTTTCATTAAATGCAAACGAAGATTGGTTATTTCCATACTATCGTGATCTTGGAGTAGTATTATCTGTCGGTGTAACTCCAAAAGATTTTTTCCTGCAATGTTTTGCTAAAGAAGACGATCCATCTTCAGGTGCAAAACAACTTCCGGGCCATTGGGGATTGAGTTCTATCAATCTTCCTACACAGTCAAGTCCCACAGGGACACAATTTTTGAACGCTGTTGGTGCTGCATTAGCAATGGTTAGAAAAGGAGAGAATGGTGTTGCTTATGTAAGCAGCGGCGAGGGAACAACAAGCCAAGGTGAATTTCACGAAGCGGTGAATTGGGCAAGCAGGGAAAAACTTCCCGTCCTTTTTGTTATTGAAAATAATAAATATGCTATTTCCGTCCACGTGGGGCAGCAGAGCGGCGGTAAAGACAATTCGATTTCTGAAATGATGTCTGGTTTTCACAATCTTTACCGTGCAAGAATTGACGGTACGGATTATTATGAAGCATACAATACTGTTCAAGAAGCTATCAATTATATAAAAAGCGGAAAAGGTCCGGCTCTAATTGAAGCTGAAGTTGTAAGACTTTTATCCCATTCATCTTCCGATGATCAGAAAAAATATAGAGATTCAAAAGAATTAGAAGAAGATTTAAGGAATTGTCCTATTGAAAAGCTAAGTAAAAAATTAATTGCCGACGGCACTATAACTAAGGAAGATTATAATAAATTAAAACAGGAAGTAATAGACGAAATTAATACCGCAGTGGATGATGCAGCTCGTTCCGAAGATCCGAAACCTGAAGAAGCTGATAAGTATGTCTTTGATGAAAGCGGGTTAAAAGAAAGTTTTGAATATGAAAAAACTATTCCTTCCGGTAAACCGGTTGTAATGGTTGATGCAATTAACCATGCTCTTCATGAAGAGATGGAAAGAAATAAAAATATTTATCTTTTCGGCGAAGATGTTGCTGATAAAAAAGGCGGAGTATTTACTGCTACAAAAGGTTTATCTACAAAATTCGGTGATGACAGGGTGTTTAATTCTCCTCTAGCAGAAGCAAGTATTGTCGGTGTCGCTACAGGTATGTCATTAACTGGATTAAAACCAATAGTCGAAGTTCAATTTGGCGATTATATCTGGCCGGCATTTATGCAATTTAAGTCGGAGGTTGCTACAATCAGATATCGCTCAAACAATACGTGGACAGCCCCCGTTGTTGCAAGAGTTGCAGTCGGAGGATACATTCACGGTGGATTGTATCATAGTCAGAATATTGAATCAATATTTGCTCACATACCGGGAATTTATATTGCTTATCCCTCCAATGCAGCGGACGCAAAAGGATTATTAAAAACAGCCTGCAGAATTAATGATCCCGTTTTGTTTTGTGAACATAAAGGTTTGTATCGACAAAGCTTTGCAACAAGTCCTTCACCTGATGCTGATTATCTTGTCCCCTTCGGCAAGGCAAAAGTTGTTAGAGAAGGGAATGACATTACCGTAGTTTCTTACGGAGTTTCTATGTGGGATTCTGTTCTAGCGGCCAAAAGACTGGAAGATGAAGGTTATTCGGTTGAAGTTATTGATATCAGAACAATTATTCCTTTAGATGAAGAGACGATCTTTAACTCAGTTAAAAAGACAAATAAAGTAATAGTTATTCATGAAGATACTTTTACCGCCGGTTTCGGTGCAGAGATTGCTTCTAGAATTGCTGATACTTGTTTTCAATTTTTAGATGGACCGGTTAAAAGAATTGCTGCAAAAGATTCTCATATCCCGTATTCACCTATATTAGAAAGTGTAATTCTTCCAAGCAGAGAAAAAATTTACAAAGGAATAAAAAAATTATTGGAATATTAATTTTCAGACTTAATGAGTTTATAAATTATTAAGAATTTAAATTTAGGAGTAGAACGATGGATGTTATAATGCCGAAAATGGGAGAAAGCGTAAGCGAAGGTACCATTATTAAATGGCATAAGAAAAAAGGCGATGCTGTTAAACGCGACGAAATAATTTTTGAGATAAGCACAGATAAAGTTGATACCGAAATCCCTTCGCCGATTGAAGGAGTATTATCTGAAATTAAAGTAAATGAAGGTGATACTGTAGAAGTTGGGACTGTTGTAGCAGTTATTGAGGGTAATGGTGAGACCAAAAGTGAAGCTAAATCTGAAACTAAGCAAGCTGCGCAAGTAGAGAAAAAAGAAGAACTAAAAGTAGAAAGAAAGACAGAACATGTTCCCGCGCCTTCAGTTGAAAAAGAAAAGACAGGACCTGTTGAATCAGCCGCAGGGAAAACAACGGCTAGGCAAAGCACAAGCAATGGAAACATAATTGAAATTGCGATGCCGAAGATGGGAGAATCCGTAATGGAGGGAACCATTATTAAATGGCATAAGAAAGTTGGTGATAAAGTAAATAAGGATGAGACAATATTTGAAATTAGTACTGATAAAGTTGATACAGAAGTTCCTTCACCGGCGGAAGGAATCGTTAATGAAATATTAGTGGCAGAACAGGAAACAGTAGAAGTAGGAACTATAGTTGCAAAATTATCATCCGGATCTGCTCCGGTAAAAGCAAAGGAAGAAAAAGCTTCATTGCCTGAAGCAACAAAAGCAGAGACAGTAAAAGCTGCGGAGCCTAAAAATGTTCCGGTTGAAACACATAAAGAAATAGATGCAGTGCAAGCTGTTTCCGATGAAACCGCAAAAACAGGAGGATCAAGATTTTTATCCCCGCTTGTATTGAACATTGCAAGAAAAGAAAACGTAAGTTTTAATGAGATCGATACAATTAAAGGTACGGGTTTGGACGGCAGAGTTACTAAAAAGGATATCTTGGATTATATTGAAAACAGAAAAACTAAACCTGTTGAATCAAAAGCAACATCGTCTCCGGCAACTGCTAAAGAAGAGAAAGTGCCGGTTCCTTCATTTGATTATTCAAGTCCTAAAATTGCTTATTTGGAAAGCGAAGTTGAGAAAATTCCGATGGATAACATTCGCCAGAAAATTATGCAGCACATGGTAAACAGCCGGGATACTTCTGTTCATGTGTCCGCATTGATTGAAGTTGATATGAGCAAAATCTATAATTTTATTCAGAAGAATAAAGATGAGTACCAGAAGAATTTGGGTTTAAAACTGACTTATATGTCTTTTATCGCGGATGCTTGTGTTAGAGGGTTAAAAGAATTTCCCCTGATAAACTCGGCCATTGAAGGATCAACTATAATTAGAAAGAAATTTATTAATCTCGGTATTGCGGTTGCGATTGAACCAACAGGATTGATTGTTCCGAATATTAAAAATGCAGGTGATAAAAATATAATAGGGCTGGCAAAATCCATTAGTGATATAGCTTACCGTGCAAGAAATAAAAAATTAACTCCCGATGACATAACTAACGGCACATTTACAATTACTAATTACGGCGTATTCGGAACTATTTTCGGTACTCCGATTATCAATCAGCCGGAAGTTGCAATTTTAGGTGTTGGGACTATTGTAAAGAAGCCTGTTGTTGTGGAAGTCGACGGAACAGATTCAATTGCGATTAAACCAATTATGGCTTTAACATTGTCGCATGATCATCGCCTTGTTGACGGTATGTTAGGCGGAAAGTTCTTAAAGTTTATGAAAGATACTTTGGAAAGCTTTAACGAAACTTCACTTTAGTTTTAGTGACGATTAGTCTAAAATAAATTAAAGAAATAAAAAGACTCAATTTGTCATTCCCACGAAAGTGGGAATCAAATTTTTTTATTTCTTAAAGTAAATTAGATTATTATTGATTAAAAGAATTTAAAGGAATACTTAAGTGGTAATAAATCAACATCAGAGAGAATATAAAGAACAAATTGAAAAGGAAAAAGTTCCTTTAGGTAAAAGGCCTGAGTGGTTAAAGGTTAAGCTGCCGACGGGTGAGAATTATAATGATGTAAAAAGCTTAATGCGCAATCAGCATCTTCATACTGTATGTGAAGAAGCAAGGTGCCCGAATATTTCTGAGTGCTGGAATAACCGCACCGCAACTTTTATGATATTGGGCGATACTTGTACGCGAAGCTGCGGATTCTGTAATATTAAAACCGGTATCCCGAATATGCTTGATCTTGAAGAGCCGAGAAGAGTGGCGGATTCTGTTAAGGAACTAAAACTTAAGCATGTTGTTATAACCTCGGTAAACCGTGATGAGCTTAAGGACGGCGGCGCTTCTATTTTTAGTGAAGCGATAAGATTAATAAATGAAGACATGCCGGATACTACGATTGAAATTCTTATTCCGGATTTTAGAGGCGATGAAGAAGCGTTCAATATAATTATGAAATATCCGCCGGATATATTAAACCACAATCTTGAAACGGTTCCTAGACTGTACCATGTAGTAAGGCCGCAGGCAAAGTATGAAAGAAGCCTTAATCTTATAAGGTGGTTTAAGGACAGATATTTAAGAACTAAAAGCGGAATAATGGTGGGGATAGGGGAAAAAACGGATGAGGTGCTTTCGTTAATGCATGATCTTGTTGAACACGGATGTGATATACTAACAATTGGACAATATTTGCAGCCCACAAAAATGCATCTGCCGGTGGACAGGTTTGTTACTCTTGGATGAGTTTAATATGTTTAAAGAGGAAGGACTGAAAATGGGATTCAAAATTGTCGAGTCCTCACCGCTTGTAAGAAGTTCGTACCATGCAGACGCTCATGCAAGGGCGCTGTTTTAAAAAGCGGGGGGACCGCAGGCAGGAGAATAAGATAAAAGATATTATCACAGTTCGGGATGACAATGTTCATAATAGTATGTTCGTATTTTGGGGAAAGTCTCTTCTACTAAATTAAAAGACTAGTTATATTAAGTTATTAGCCGGCTCTTTAAAATAATTTCTGTTGAAGTCGATTTTAATGCAATAAAAAACTTTGAGTTAAGTCAGAATTATCCAAATCCATTTAATCCAAGCATAACAATTTGTTTCAATTTACCCGAAGCAAGTATAGTAAAGCTTACGATCTTTAACATACTTGGGCAGGAAATAAGAACACTTGTGAATGAATTCAAAGAAGCCGGAGTATATACAATTAACTTTGATGCAAGCCATCTTTACAGCGGAATGTACATTTACAAAATAGAAGCTGGCAATTTTGTTCAAACAAGAAAAATGACTTTGCTTAAATAACAATTAACTACCTACAATTTACGATAAACTAAAAGGCTCCGGCAACTGAGCCTTTTTTTGATAAACTCTATATGGCATTTCTATAAATCTGTTTTCATTAAGTAAAGAACTTACCTTAATGGAAGAAAAAATAATCAAGTCTAATCTGTGAACCGATTGAATAGTAAGCAGCAAAATCTCATTTATGAATATTTTATTAAACAAAGTAATCAGTAGTAATTACTAACAGAATGGGCATATTTACGTATCTGAATTATATTGTAACCGGCACAGTGCTAGTAATCAAAAAAAACGAATGTATTACGTGGCGTAAGATTTGACATTAATACCATATAAAACCGGAGAGCATTATGTGTTATTATCAAACTAATTGATGGCTAACCGTGTTTGCTCAAAAAATGTAGTCCCTCTTTCATCTTTTTGAACGATTGCGTTTTCAACCACTTCTTCACACCTTTATCCCGATTTTTATACACGATTAATTTTAAGGAGACTACTATGAACAGACAAATTACTCTTTCAATTATATTTAACAAATGGCTGTACTTTCTAGGAACGATGCTAACAATTATTTTGATTGTAATGCCTACTACTTTTTCTCAAACCTGGGGAGGCGGTGCTTTAGGATTTACCGGATCTGACTATGTTAGGGTATCCGACAATACAATTAATGTTTCAGGTGATTTTACAATTGAATGCTGGGTAAAATTCAGTGATTTAACAACAGCACAAGAAATTTTATTAAAAGACGATGACCCATCAAAAGATCACTCATATACCTATGAATTTGGGTTGTGGAAAAATATTTCAAACCAAATAATCTTCCAAGTCGGATCATCAACTGCCAATAGTTACACCCGTAAAACAAGTACAACAATGGTTACCTCTGGTACCTGGTACCATTTAACCGGAACAGTAGATGGGGCAACTTTGAGTCTGTATATTAATGGCGTTTCAGAAGGAACAACAACTATTCCTAACCCCCGCAGAACAGATGTTAACGGAAATAACATTTACTTTGCTTCACATTCGAAAATGTCCACTTATTTTCTAAATGGAATTTTGGATGAGGTCCGCATTTGGGGAATTGCCAGATCAGCAGTGGAAATTCAATCTACTATGTACGGTCCTCTTAATGGAAGTGAAACCGGACTTCAAGCTTACTATAAAATGAATGCGGGAAGCGGTTCAACAATTAATGATATTAAGGGAACTAATAATGGCACTATCTCGAGTGCAACGCTTTGGACAACATCTGATATTCCTGTGTATCCTAACCCTTTGCCAGTAAATTTATTATCAGCTGGTAATTTCAGAATTCTGGCCGGAAGTGCCAGCACTATCGTTCCTCCAGCAATTGTGAATGGCAATGTAGGCGCTACCACGGTAACCAATTCAGGAACTGTAAACGGAAAACTTGGAGGTACAACCTTGACAAATAGTGGATATGTGTCGGGTAATCTTTGGGGAACCACCGTAACAAATAGCGGAACATGTGATGGAAGCACAACAATCGGAACAAACACCGAGGTACCGCAAGCCCAAACTGATTATGCAACTGTATATAGCGATATTGCCGGACGTACTGCTAATGCTAACTTTGCTATTGGCTCAGATTTAGGCGGAAGAACGCTTGGCCGCGGAATTTATGCAACAGCAGGAGCTTTTGTTATAAACGGAATCCTAACACTAACAGGCACATCAAGCGATATCTTTATCTTCAAAATGATTAGCACACTATCACCGGCTGTAGGAAGTAATGTTGTTCTTACTGGAGGCGCAATAGCATCAAATGTTTTTTGGCAGGTTGGTAGTTCAACCTTTATTAATGGAGATTTTAAAGGAAACATACTTGCTTACGCAGCTATTACACAAAATGCAGGTGCGTTTATAGACGGCAATTTATATACGATAACTTCCTATATTAATATAAATGGCTCTTCTGTATTACCTGTGGAACTCTCATCTTTCTCAGCAGCAGCAATCGGTTCAAATGTTAAGTTAAGCTGGAATACGGCAACTGAAGTTAACAACTACGGATTTGAGATTGGACGCAAAGTCGTTAGTCCTCAGTCTACAGTCGGCAATTATGAAAAAATAGGTTTTGTTAATGGTAACGGAAATTCAAACTCACCAAAGGATTATTCTTTTGAAGATACCAAAGTAAGCACAGGAAAATACTCATACAGGCTAAAACAGATTGATAATAACGGACAGTTTGAATACTCAAAAACAATTGAAGTTGATTTCAATGCTCCGAATAATTTTGAGTTAAGTCAGAATTATCCAAATCCGTTTAATCCAAGCACAACAATTCATTTCAATTTACCTGAAGCAAGCATAGTAAAGCTTACGATCTTTAACATACTCGGGCAAGAAATAAGAATACTTGTCAATGAATTCAAAGAAGCCGGAGTAAATACAATCAACTTTGATGCAAGCGGTCTTAACAGTGGAATCTACATTTACAAAATAGAAGCAGGTAATTTTGTTCAAACCAGAAAAATGACTTTGATTAAGTAATTTAAAAGTAAAAAAGACTCAGGCAACTGAACCTTTTTTATTTGAGTAAAACCACACTGACCGATTAGATAATAATTCAGAGAAACGACTATTGAGTTAATTAAAATATAACCGTATTTGCTTTAAAGAACTAATCCCTTTTTCATCCTTTTGGGCGATTGAAAGCTTCCAAGGAATTCATTATACATATAAATATAATTCTTGAGAATTATACAAGGTGGAAAAATTAAATTTGGTTATCGTTTCTCTTTTTAATAGGATAACTATTTTCCAATTAAAAATCAGAATGAAGCAGTTTCGAACCAAACAAAAGCAAATTTTATTGATGTGAAGCGATAGATAAAAACAATAATTAATATTTTGATATAATGGCAAACCCTTATATCAAAAATGAAATCAATTCATGTATGCAAATGAGGTATAATAATCAGGAGATCTTATGAAAAATATTTTACTAATAATCTCAATATTTCTTTTACATAGTTTATTTTCCAGCTTTACATCTGCAGCTGACCGCTATTCAAAAGTCACAGGTAACTGGAATGCAACCAGTACATGGGCTGCCACTTCAGGAGGTGCCACGGGAGCTTCAGTTCCTGTAAATGGCGATGTGGTTTATATTGAAGGCAGCCGTACTGTAACTATAACGGCTAACGCAGCGTGTGCAGCTCTGAATATTGCAACCGGCTCTGCATTAACCGTTGGAGGATATACGTTTACTGTCTCTGGTACAAGTTCTATAAGCGGCACAATAACCTTTAATAGTGCCACTGGTCCAAAAACATTTACCGGGGTTGTTACACTAAACAGCGATGCTGTATGGAACGAAACTGCTGCTCCTACATTTAGCTTTCCTGCTGGTTTAACGAATAATGCAGCTACATTTACTGCTAACACAGGTGCGCATTCAATCTCGGGTACGATTAGTGGGAATACTCTTACCTCTATTCCTAACTTAGTTGTACCAGGTACAGGATTGACAAACAACGGAGCTTTAACTATTGGGACGAATTTAAATGCCAGCGGCACATTAACTAATGCTGCAACCGGTGTATTAAATATAGGTAATACTTATACTTTTTTTGTTGGAACGTTGACTGCTACTGCAGTTGGCAATACAGTTAACTATACTGGCGGAGCTCAGACTGTTAAAAGTGGAACATACTACAATCTTGGACTTTCTGGTACAGGTACAAAGACTACAACATCAGTTACATTTAATGGTGAATTAGAAATTAGTGGAGATGCTACAGTCCACCCCTCTGTTACTTTAACATATAATAATTCATCATCCTCACTTGTATACTCCGGAAATGTACCGCAAACAACTGGGCTTGAATTTAAGAATACAATGCGTATACCGGTTTTAATTAACAATGGAAATGGAGTTACACTAAGTGGTAATAAGACATTAAATAATACGCTTACATTTATAAATGGTAATTTAAATACTGGAAGCTATACACTAACACTAGGTTTGGTAAGCCCGACAGGTTCGATAGTGGGTGAATCAGATGCAGGTTATTTGGTTGGAAATTTAAAAATTCTACAAACTGTAGGAACTGGTGAATCAAGCTTAGGTAACATTGGTCTTTCAATTGCAACCGGTGTTGATGATTTAGGTGATGTAACTGTGACGCGTGTAACAGGTACTGCAACCTCCGGAAACGAAAATTCTGGAATTAAGAGATATTGGGATATCTCATCAACCAATCCTCCTGCAAGCGGAAGAGATTTGTCTTTCTCATGGTTAATGAATGAAGACAACGGTGTTGATTTGACAAATGCGCAGGTATTTAAAAGTGAGGATAACGGTGTAACCTGGACTTCATTTGGTTCAGTTCAGGATGCATCAAGTGTCACAGAATTCCGAACAATTTCAGCTCCTGGAGTAGCTTCTTTTTCAAGATGGACTGTAGCTTCTTACTCATTCCCTTTACCAGTTGAACTAACTTCTTTTAATGCATCTGTAAATGGAAATAACATTATTCTTCAATGGAACACAGCTACTGAATTGAACAATTATGGATTTGAAGTTGAAAGGAAGATTCTGAAACAAGTTCAGAATGACAATGCCGTTTGGGAAAAATTAGGTTTTGTTAATGGTAACGGAAATTCAAACTCACCAAAGGATTATTCTTTTGTTGATGATAATGTAACAACAGGTAAATATTCCTATAGATTAAAACAAATAGATAACGATGGACAGTTTGAATACTCAAAAACAATTGAAGTTGATTTTAATGCTCCGAATAATTTTGAGTTAAGTCAGAATTATCCAAATCCATTTAATCCAAGCACAACAATTCGTTTCAACTTACCCGAAGCAAGCGTAGTAAAGCTTACGATCTTTAACATACTCGGGCAAGAAATAAGAATACTTGTCAATGAATTCAAAGAAGCCGGAGTAAATACAATCAACTTTGATGCAAGCGGTCTTAACAGCGGAATATACATTTACAAAATAGAAGCAGGTAATTTTGTTCAAACCAGAAAAATGACTTTGCTTAAATAAAATGTAAATAAAAATTATAGAAAAATAATTTCTGTTTTTTATAAGAAATTATTCTTTGCATATCATGAAGACATCATTACATGATAAACCTGCTTTGATGTAAAAGCCCCTGGTAAAACCCTTCACAGAGTTCCGCATTGAATACACGGATGTATGAGGAGAAATTCCATCTCTAAAACGGGTAAAAATTTTACTCTTTAAAGTAATCTCTGTATTTTAATAGGAAATTTTTTAATTTATAACAGCTTTTATTAAATGACTGCGTAATAATGATGAGCGGGGAGTATGTTTAAGGGTGAGGCCACTATAAGAACAAATCGAAATGGGATCATATCATTACATAATACTATAAAGAAGGAGTCATATTGAAAATATCTACTTTCTTTTTTCCAGAAATATAAAAGGAGTAGTGCGATGTTACATTCAAAATTTTCATATATAGTTATTTCATTATTGTTAACTTCACTCATTTCGAGTTGTAATAAAAATTATATTATCTCTCCAAATGAAAATACACCCCAAAAACAAATGTCTAAAATTATACAAGATGATAATAACTATTCAACTTTTTCATATCTAAATAATAGACTATCAAATTATGAAACTATAAATGATTCAAAATTATTTAGGTCGATAATTTTAAGCTATGCCGGTAATAATAAACTGAAAACTGAAAATTTTAGTGATAAATTTAATAGCTATTTAAGAAAATTTAATTATGACTCAACGGGTAAAATGATTAGAGCAAATTATTTATATACCAATAGCTCCGGCAATAATCCCTCTATCAATATTTATATAAATTATGTATATAATAACCTGGGCCAACTATATAGAACCGAACAGTATAATTATAATGATTCCACTAAAGAATTTGTAAATACATTTAATATTGATTATAAATACGATGCTTCAGGAAATGTAGTTGAAAGAAGTATATATACAGCCGACGGTAATTTATTTGAGAAGGAAATTAGTACTTATGATGATAAAATAAACCCATGGTACAGTTTAAAAGATTGTTTCTATTACGATGCAACACTGAGCAAAAATAACTTAAAAAGTGTAACGATAACTTATTCAAATACTCCTTCCCTAAATATGCAAACAGATTATACGTACACCTATGATGCAAGTGGTTATCCGCTTACTTGCCAAATAGTAGCTGCGCAAGGAGGAAATAATTCAACGATAAATGAAAAGTTTGAATATCAATAATGCGAAGTAAATATTCACGTTAAATAGTTGAAAGCTTTTTAAAATGGGCAAAAAATTTGCTCATTAATTAATTTCTGTTATTTATAAAATAAATTATTTATGTTATAAAAGCTTTTATTAAACGACTGCGTAATAATGATGATTGGGGGTGATGGATAAGATCAGGCCACGATAGAGAAAAATTAAAAAGTGTAATAATTTATCCAATTTAAATAGTCTTAAAGATTAAGTTAGTTATGAATTATATCCTAATTAATAAACGGCATAATGATGATCTATCCAGCTTAAGTATAAGCTATATAGTGATATAAAATGAGAAAGAAGAGTGATCAAAAATTACCTTCCACAGAATAAACATGAGAGGTATTCCAATGTTCAAATTATTTATATTATTTGCTAGTGTTGTTTCAATATTTGCCTTTAACAGTTGCACATCGCCTACTGCACCGATATCTCCTGCAAAAAGCTATACCCCGTTGAGTGCTGGTTTAGAAAAACAATATTATTATACAGATAGCCTGTATCAGAATAATAAGATATACAGTAAAGCTACCAGGGAAGATGGTCAAGAAGTATATATCCAAGCTACTGATATGAATTCTCCTAATGGTTTTTATATAAATTATTCATATTATTTTATTCGTAACGGATATTATTATTCAACATCATTGATAAAATATGACGATCCTAATAATCCGTATCATGAAATGAGAATCGGTAAAGTTTATCCAAAAGACGGAGACAGCTGGACATTAAGGAGTGACCTTCCAGACTCAGTACAAATTATATTTACAGCCCATTTTGTAGGCTCAATGTCAACCCCGGCAGGGGTTTTTCGGGATGTATATGACTTTAGATTTTATGATCCGGGAAATAAAGATATAGTTCATGTATATTATGCACCTGGCATTGGAAATATTGGTTCAAAAACGAAAGACAGTACGGTGTTATTAAATTATGTTAAAATCGATGGGACAGAGTTAGGGAAACAAATTCCAGTTGCTCAATTACCATAGGTAAGTTAAACAAAAACAGATAAAGTAATTATAGATTTTTTATTTTTAATTAAATCCACATGATTAATAATATTCGGGCCTATAATAAAGCAGTTTAATGTAAACGATTGTTAGCATTGTAAAGATATTTACATTTTCAATGAGTTAATACAATTATTAAAATAAGAAACGAGAATCATGAATTATATATTTAATTATCTTTGTTTACTCCTGTTTGTTTTTCAATTCTCAATTTATGGCCAGGATAAAAATGCAAATGAGGATTGGCCGAATTTAAAAAAGTATGCTAAAGCTAATGAAGAACTTGGTTTATCAAAAGCCGGTGAAAATCGCGTAGTTTTCATGGGCAATTCAATTACAGAGAGCTGGGGTATAATTGACAGCAGCTTTTTTATTGATAACGGCTATATAGACAGAGGCATAAGCGGACAAACTTCTTCCCAAATGCTGCTTCGTTTTCGTCAGGATGTAATTAATCTTAAACCGGCTGTTGTTGTCATATTAGCGGGGACCAATGATATCGCTGAAAATACAGGCCCTATTTCCTTAAAAGATGTTTTGGGAAATATTGTTTCAATGACTCAATTAGCAGAAGCCAATAATATTAAAGTAATTCTCTGTTCGGTTCTGCCGGCTATTGATTTTTGGTGGCATCATGGATTACAGCCAGCCGAAAAAATTGTAAAGCTGAATTCAATGATTAAATCATATTGCGACGGGAATAATATTCCTTATGTGGATTACTATTCAAAAATGGTTGACGAAGAAAAAGGCCTGGATAAAAAGTACACTAAAGACGGGGTCCATCCTACCTTAGCCGGTTATGAAGTAATGGATTCTTTAATTAATAAGGAAATTAAAAAAGTATTAAATATTTCCGCTAAATAAAATTTAAAGATATGAATAGTATTATGTAAAATAATTCATTTATTTTATTCAATTAATGTTTGATTAATTTTACACATTAGCATTTAATATTTTTTTTAAAGGGATAGGCTTTGAGAGCCTAAAAAAATAAAAAGGGAAAATCGCTTATTTGATTATCAACCTATGAAAAATAATTTAATCTGCCTGTTTGTTATTATCATATCGTTTTTATTTACCGGATGTTTAAGGACTTATTATCCTGCTATATACCAGACTAGCTCTTCCCCAATGATTTATGAAACATCCGATACATCAAAAAAGATGAGCAGTTATTATGGTGCGGATATTACAATTTCAAAAGGTGATTATAATAATGAATCAATGCAGCTATTTAAGGGAAGTTACACTTTAGTTAATACTCAAGATTACTTTAATGTTAATCCTACGATATTTGGATATGCCGGGAATTATAAGGTTTCCGGGCTGGGGGAAAATGACGGAAATAAAACTATTTTCGGATTAGGAGGACAATTCAGCACAAGTGTGAATATTAAAATTAAATCTTTAAAAATAGGATTAGGATTAAGCGCAGGTGTTGTAGGTGAATTCGGAGGATACTATGGTTTCAGAAGAAATGCAGATAGTGAAGGTATAATAAAGAGCGAAGAAAAACTCGTATCTTTTTTGTTTTCAGCTTTTCCTGTAATCTCTTATGAATTTTCAAAATCTACTATTCTTTCTACCCAGGCAAATTTAGGTGTGCCCGGTTTACTGTCGCCGAGTTTGGTAGTCAATAATAATGGTTATGTCTACTGGCTAAGCTGGATTCCGGATAATTTTGAAAGAGATAATATTTTCGGACATAGATTAGTCATTGGGTTTATGATTAATGTAAATAATTTATAATTGCCAATCGTTTTTGACTTTCATGCCTAGATAACTAATATTAAAACCAATAATTATTTACTTAAAGGGGTTCAATATGAAATTATCTATATTTTTTAAGATCGCCCTTACAAGTCTTTTAGTTTTATCAATTGAATTGTTCAAAAAAAGAAAACCCAGTTGAATCTCAGCCCCCCATACAGAGCAGCGGATCTTATAATCATATTTTAACACTTCAAGAAAATCTAAATACGACTTTGACGAATTTGCTGGTATTTAAAGATACAACTGCAGCTTTAGATTCAATTAAAAATTTATTTTTACTAGATACGTCTGTAATCGCAGCTTATTCTGATATCCAGGGGATAAATGTTCAGTATAAAAACGGGATGCGTGGTGGTATTTTTATTAATGGGGATGATGAAGAGAGCAGCAGTTTAGGTAAGACTAAAAAATTATTTGATTCTTCCAAGAAATTAAACAGTTCACTTAATGTTATTCCCACTTCTAAATCAGCTATTTTTATAAATCCGCATTATTTTCAAAGAAGTGAATTATTAATAAAATATAATTCTTTTATTATTTTGAAAGAAGTTTCAGTGGTAACGGTTATTCAACAGATTCACTGCTATCAGAAGCGGCAACATTGGATAGGTTTACTAATCTTTCTTCTTATGGTTTTATTCATATATACTCACATGGTCTGCCCTGGCCTTCAAAAAATAATATACTGGAAGTGTATTTAATGACAGGAGAGAAAGTCTCAGATCAAACAAATCAGAAGTATATGGCTGAAATCGCAACAGGATAAATACTTATTTCTTATATTAGGGAAGTTGCATCCAATATGTATTTTATCAACCTCAATTTTTTCAAAATATAATAATTTCCAAAAAAGCGGCTCATTAATTTACGGCGGTTTTTGTTTTAGTTTTCTAGGTAGTTGGTCAAATCAATTAGTTAATAATGCAAAAGCAAATGTTTACTTAGGTTATGATTGGTCAATTAATTCAAGTTTTAATATTGATTTAGCCACTACCATAACATCAAAACTAAGTGCACATTATACAACCGGGCCAATGACAATTGGATATTTTATGCTTGCTTCCCCAATTAGAAATTGGAATGAAAGTGATGGCAGATGGTTAACTTTGAAGTATAATGGAGCTTCAGATTTTACTTATGGGGAGAACTTGTAATAAATAAATTAATACCTGATCGAGGTACAGCCGGTACTATTATTGATATAAACGGAAAAGGATTTGGGAATTCACAGGGGACAAGCACGTTAAAATTTAACGGAGTAACTGCTACGGCTACAGCATGGAGTGATACTGTAATCAAAACATCGATACCAAATGGAGCTGCTACAGGAAATGTTGTCGTTACCGTTGACGGAAAAGAAAGCAACGGAATGCTTTTTACAATTGATGGACCGGAGATTACCAACATAACTCCAGACAGCGCATATATTGGTGATTTTATAAGTATAGCAGGTAAAAATTTCGGTTCCGATATTTCTTCTGTTAAAGTTTACTTTAATAGTATTCCGCAACAGAAATTAATGAAATACAAGAATAATATGTAAAGGTTAAAGTTCCTCTAAATGCAGTTAGCGGAAATGTTTATGTAGAAGTAAACAAAGTAGCAAGCAATAATCATTATTTCAAAGTTCTTTCCGAGTTCCCGGTAATTAACCGCATTGAACCTTCCTCTGCTTTGCCTGGAAATTATATTTATTTATTCGGCGAATGGAAGCCTACGAGTACCACTCCTCCAAATACCTACTTAAAAGTGAATGGAACGACCTATCCATTGATCCAAATTTAAAATGGGATGCATACAGCTATTTAAAATTACTTCTTCCGGAAGTTGCTCCGACCCGAATGCAGGAAGTATCATTTATATATGATGGGAAAGAGTCCAACAAATTTAATTTATATGTAGGGGTACCTCTGGATTCCATTCATGATAACTCAAATACACTTAGCGCTTATTCACATATATATGTAAATCTACTAAAACCTGACCGATCAACTACAAGTACAATATTTGAAATATCTGCAGATATGATGAATGTTCAGTGGAACGGAAGAAATTTTAGCGGGAGTTACACTTTAAATAATTATTATACAGAAGATTACGGAATAATAAGTGATGACGGGATGTCGATCCAGCAATTAACAATTCAGAAAAAATCGTTAAATAATTCAGGAGATGTAACGCTTTCACTTAAAGCAGATGAAAGTATTCACTTAGACAGCGTTTATCATTCTTATTATACATCAAATTTATTTTTACTCCATAGTTTCTCAGGTCCCGACTACATGGCAAACCAAGAAGAACTATTAAATAAATTTAATATTAAAGGTAGAGTTGAAATTATACCGGGAGAGGTATACACTATTCAATCAATGATATTAAAGATGATGAAACTGCTAATACGTTGTATCTAAATTTTGAATAAATCATGTTAATAAGAATATAATTTTTAGACTGCCGTAAAATTATTTGTCACTTAGACAAAATTATTGTACAATTCAAAAAATAGTTTCGGATGGTCAAAGTGAAGTAAATGATATATTTTTAGCATTTAAATAAAAAAATGAATTGTAAATTAATTTAATCCGAATTATTAATATCATGTAGGACTTAAATGAAAATTTCTAAATTGTTAAAAGATTTCATAATAGTTTTCGTTATAACATTTGTAGTCAGTTCTTTAGTTACATTTATTTATAACCTCATAGTACACTTACAAGGAGCATTTGATTGGGCTACCTCTTTTCGTTTTGCAATTATCTTAGGAATTATATTCCCATGGCTTCATTATAGGGAAAGGAAAAAGGGAAAGTAAATGAAAATTATTTTAGAAAACCGGTAAGCTATTCTAAAACCCACTAAAAAATTTTGAAAAATTAATATTAAAAATGTTTCTTTATAAAAATAATTTTCTTACTTTAGAAATCAGTTTTTGAATGTTTTAAGAATATAGTATAATTATAAATTAAAAAGTGTGTTCTTAAATAACTTTTACTCTTTATTAAACGCATAAAAACATTAGTTCTAAAAGTTGTAATTGTTAAGCGGGGCGGGGTAACTTTTTATAATAAATAAATTAAATAAGGGCGAATCGAAAACGTAGGAAATATTCTACAGATCAAATATATCTCAATGAGAATTAAATTATTTTTAATCTTATCTATTTTTATTGCCTTTGCGTTTACCTACCTTCCTGACGGGGGAGATAAAAAGCTGAGTAAAAAATTAGATGATGACAGTTCAAAGTACACAGATGTTGGTGAAATCGGTTTAACCGTTACCAACTTTGGTATGTACGGGAATGGTTTTGCTTTGTGGCCGCAGCAGCCAAGCTGCGAGTATCCGTCTGGGAAGCGGTATAGAACATATATTTGACGGCAGCTTATGGGTAGGCGGTTTTGTAAGTACGGATTCATTAGGACATAATAAAGTCGGTCCTTTTGTATCAACCGGTTCGGTAGATGCTTCATCGGTAGCTCAGCGCGGCGGTGGTTTTGAATTTACAAACTCACCCGGAAGTAAAATTATTGAGAAATCATCCCTGCTTGATTCAAGATATTATGACCCCACTGCAGTTTCACATCAAGATTTTATAATGGATTATTCGGATACAAGTACGACTCTTTCCAATGGTGAAACAATTCAAGACCATAATCCTTTAGGTATTGCTGTTCATCAGGAATGTTACACGTGGGATTATCCTTTTGCCGATTTCTTTGTAATAATGAATTATACTATTACAAATGTATCAAAGAAATATATTGATAGTGTCTATGTCGGGTTATGGACTGATGCAGTTGTTCGTAATACAAAAATAACTTCTCCGCGAACCGGCGCTTCATTCTTTGATAAAGGCGGCGAAGGTTACAGCGATTCCATGAAAATGGCATATACCTACGACGCTACCGGTGATGTTGGATATACAAACAGTTATGTGGGTATCCAATTATTGGGTTCAACTCCAACTCTTGACAGCTTATTTATAACCGGTACCGATACACTGCCTTCGGTAAACTTTGTTAGCTGGCAGTATAAGAATACTGCCGACCCTAATTTCTTTTCACCTACAAATGATATTGATAGGTATAGAAAAATGCAGGGATATTTCGGCGGCACAAATCGATATGACCGAGGAGTAAGTCCGGCAGCTTTAAAAACTCCATCTAATAGATCGGAATTAATAACAGATGGTGCATTCAGATCAATAGCACCGGGAAAATCTATAAATGTTGTATATGCTATTGTGTGTGCTAAGAAGTATGGTTCAGATCCTGCATCGCTTGACAGCCCTGCACAAAAATTAAATTTGTACTCGAATGCGGAATGGGCTTTGCGGGCTTATTACGGCGAAGACAGAAATAGAAATGGAATTTTGGATCCGGGTGAAGATCTCGATGGCAACGGAAAAATTACAAGATATATTCTTCCCGCACCGCCGAGAACTCCCGCTGTTAAAGTAGTGCCTGGCAATCAGGATGTTAGTATTTACTGGGATAAGCGTGCGGAACCTTCCATTGATCCTATTTCAGGTAAAAAAGATTTTGAAGGTTACAGAATATACAGAACAGAAGCTGGATTCGATCTTAACCTAGCACAAGATGCAAGGTCATCGCTGGTAATGCTTGCTCAATTTGATAGTGCCGGAAATTCAGTCGGATTCAATACCGGTTTTTCAAAAGTTGAGTTAAAAGATCCTGTAACATTTCCCGGTGATACAACAAAATATTATTATAGATTTGATGTAAATAATTTATTAAACGGATGGCAGTACTTATTTTCTGTAACTGCATTTGATAAAGGTGATCCCTCAAATAATCTGGAAAGCCTGGAATCCAGTCCTATGGCGTCTTTAAATAGAATTCTTCCGGGTACTTTACCTAATAATAATGACAAAGCCGAAGTTGGGGTTTATCCTAATCCATATTACGGTAACGCATATTGGGATGGAAGTACGGAACGATTGAGAAAAATTTACTTTTATAATCTGCCTTCGGAATGTTTAATTACCATTTACACTTTATCCGGAGATATCGTAAAAAGAATTGACCATCATCAAAATAGTAACGGATCAAATATTAAGTGGTTTCAAACTTATGCAAGCGATGGTAAACAAATTATGACAGGCGGCGAAGATGCATGGGATCTTTTAACGGATGATGATCAGGCTATTGCAACAGGTTTATATCTTTATACTGTTAAGGATACCAGAACAGGAGAAATTAAAAGAGGGAAGTTTTTAATTATTAAATAAGAAGGGAGTATTCTTATGAAATTTAGATTACTGCTGTTTTTGTTCATAGCAGGTGCAGGGATGATTTTTGCACAATCACAGTATCCATTAGTTTCCATTCATGATATTCAATATATAGATTCGGTGAATACAAAAGGATTTATTAATTCTACGTTGGCTGGTGATACGGTTAGGGTAAGAGGCACAATTATGGTGCGGCCTTTAGTCGATCCCGATACAAGCAGAGAGCCTATTCTGTATATTGGTTCAAGATGGGGCTCATATATTCAAGATACAACCGGCGAATTATGGAGCGGCTTGAATATTCTACAAAATGATACTACCGGTGCCAATCAGGGAACGTTTTTGGATTTAGTAGATACTTCAGATGTTGTTGAATTGACGGGTGTTGTTACACCTTACGGCCAAACAAACGAATTGATGCTTCTGTTAAATCCCGTCACTCCAGTTAACATAGTTAGTAAGTTAACCAGGAGACCTGCTCCTATTCAATTATCTGTAACGGATTTTATGAATAATCTGCAGGAAGTAAAGGATGCTTTTAAATATTCCGGTATGTATGTAGAAATACACAATGTACGTTCGGCGAATAGAAATACGTCTAATGGTAATTTTAACGCATATGATGATAATGGTAATTATTTGATTGTCTATCAGTCGTCAAGGTACTACAGATTAGATCATAAATTACCTTATTCAACATATCAGCCCCCCGCAGACGGAACACCGATAAAAACCATACGTGGAATAATTTCGGTTTATAATGATGTATTTGAAATAATTCCGCTATATCCAAATGATATAGTTATAGAAGCAACTCCGCCAGTTATATCGAATATTACCAGAAAACCTTTAAAGATTGGTACTAATCAAGCTGATACTATTTTCGCTAAAGTAGTTGATTATACTGCACCTTTAAATAAAGTGCAATTACATTATAGGATTGGAGGTCAAAACAGAACAGTTGTCGATATGAACAAAACTAAATCGGATACAACTATTTATTATTCTGTCATTCCTGGTATAAGTACTGATTCTACATTGGTAGATTATTTTATTACTGCGAATGATGATTCGAGTTTGGTCGGCTATGCACCAAGCGATACAGTTAGAGGAAATTATTTCTATCAGGTTTTAGATTCTCCTTTAACAATAAGAGATGTTCAATACAGTCCGTTCGGAAGCGGCTATAGTTCCTATAACGGTTATTATGTTACATTGACCGGAATCGTAACAGCAGATACATCAGATATTCCTGGATTTGGAAGTAGTACGCCATTACGTGTTTACATGCAGGAAGGAAGCGGTCCCTGGACAGGAATTATGATCGGAACAATGGGTATGAAAGGAGTAGACGTATTAAAGTTTAAAAGAGGTGACAGCGTAACATTAACGGGAAGGATAACCGAGAATTACGGTGTTACATCTATAGATTCTCTAACTAATATAGTTATTAATTCTTCTGGCAACTCTTTACCTGCTGCTATTGATTTAAAAACTGGAGATATAGCTAAAAAAGCCGGCGGAGATGTTAGTGCAGAACAATGGGAAAGCGTATTGGTTGATTATAAAAATGTTACCGTTACGGATGAAAATGCAGACGGGGATCCGGGTCCGATTATTTCAAATCATGGTGAAATATTAGTAAATGACGGATCAGGTGACGCAAGGGTTGAACTTCAAGACGGTAATCATAATTATCACAACCTCTGGGATTCAACATTAGTTAATAATCCGTCAAATATTCAAGTAACACTGGGTTCAAAATTTTCAGAGATGCGAGGAATTTTATATTATTCTTATAGTTATTTTAAATTGGTTCCAAGACAAAATGATGATTTCTCGGGATTTGTTCCGGTAGATGTTAAGCAGGAGACTTCAAAATTACCGGCTTCTTATCAACTTGGACAAAACTATCCTAATCCATTCAATCCGTCTACAATTATTACTTATTCGATTCCAAAGGAAAGTATAGTTAATCTTAAAATTTATAATATCCTCGGTCAGGAAGTAAAAACATTAGTTAATGATTCAAGGATGCCCGGAAAATATACTGTTAATTTTAATGCAAGCAATTTAAGCTCGGGTGTTTATTTCTACAGCTTACGCGCCGGGAATTATTATCTAGTTAAAAAGATGATGTTATTGAAATAAAAAGCCCATCCCTAAGCCCCTTCCCTAAGGGAAGGGGCTTAGGATTTATGATGAAACTTTGAATTTTTTATTAATAAAAAATTGAAATATAAAAGTATTTAATTTAAGAATGTTAAGAACTTTAAAAATATTAGCTGTCACTGCATTTGCACTTTTACTCTCGTCCTGCTTTAAGGATATGGTAAATAATCCCGTTGGAAATCAAGCCCCTCATACTGGTGTATTTCTTTACCCGGATTCATCAATAAGCAGGCAGCCGAGCAAGATTGATATGCATTGGTGGGGAGATGACCCAGACGGATTTGTTATCGGATATTATTTCTCATGGGATGGGAAGCAATGGACATTCACATCTGCTAATGACAGTCTTTTTGCTTTACAGATTGGAATTGTAGACACTAATTATACATTTCAAGTCTCCGCAGTTGATAATAGCGGCAATGGAAAATATGACAAGGATATTGTGCAAAACGGCATCGACTATGGACCAGAACCATTTACTGATAAAAATGGGAATGGGGTATGGGATCCGGGAGAAAGCTTTGTAGATATCGGGTTAATTGATCCGCATCCGGCATCAATTAAATTCCCTATAAAGAATTCTGCTCCTACGGTTACATGGGATAAATTGAACATTTTGCCTGATACTTCCTATCCGGCAATGTCTTTTGGCTGGATTGCAAGTGATATAGATGGTGACGCAACAATTTCAAAAATTAAAATTGCACTTAATGATACTTCTAATCCCGGCAATATTGTTACCTTAAATGGCAGTGTAAGAAATATTAGTTTAAGGACAACAGACTTTTCTTCAGCTTCTCCAATGATGGATATATTGATAGGCGGGTTAGAATCCAATACTGCGCAACAAAAATTACCGGGATTAATATTAAACGGTAATAATAAGTTGTTTGTTCAGGCTGAAGATATTTCCGGAGCTAAATCCGACTTTATTGAAATTCCAGGCCCTGGAAAAACCTGGTATGTAAAAAAGCCGAAAGGTAATCTCTTAATAGTAGATGATTATGTAACAACGGATGAAGCTGCGTCATTTTATAATAAGATGTTCGGCGACAGCCTTGGGCTAAAAGGTAAATATAATATATTTGATTTAAATACGATCCCTGCAGAATCATATTCAAAATCAAACGTAACAGTTTTTCTAACATTAAAACTTTTCAAATATGTATTCTGGTATACGGATAATAATCCTTCATTAGATTTAGTTAGTGCAACTACACAAAAATATATCGATGCAGGCGGGAAGATTGCTTTTTCAATGCAGTTCCCTCAAACTGTAGATCTTTCAACCTTACAAGGTTTTTTGCCGATTAACCCGGATTCAGGTGACTCAAAAACTTATCTATTGGGCGGTGTTAAAATCTCTTCCGATACTACACAACCGGGTTACCCGAACCTGCAATTGTCTTCAACTATATTTAGGGCAAAATCATTTTATTTAAATCCGTTGGGAGCAATACCAATTTATTATTTCCCAAACCATGAATTGAAGGGTTATACCGGATTTACTGATTCCCAAAAGAAAATGTTTTTTATCGCAGTACCTTTACATAAAGCAGATGGTGGAAATGCTAATGTAAAGAACTTACTATACAAAGTATTCTTTCAAGATTTTGGGTTAACGCCATGATGAAAAAAATTCTACCAATTATTTTATTTATAAGTGCTGTTTCGGTTTATTGCCAAACTACAGGTAAGATCACCGGCAAGATAGTTGATGCAGCAAATAATGAACCTTTAATCGGCGTTAATATTTTACTTAAAGGAACTTATTACGGAGCCGCCACTGATGTTGATGGTAAATTTACTATAGCGAATGTAGCTCCCGGTAATTACAATATTACGGTTTCCTTCATCGGTTATAAGTCTATGGAATTTACCGGTTATAAAGTTGAAGCAGGAAAAACCAGAGTATTAAATGTTAAAATGAATCAAACAGCTTTAACTCTTGATCATGATGTTGTTGTTATAGGTTCTAAGCCGCTTTTGGATGTTGATGAAACTCAAAGTAAAACTACTATATCTTCGGAAGATATTAAAAATGCCGTAGTTGAAAATGTTCAGGATATTGTTTCCCAGCAGGCAGGTATTGTTCAGTCCGATAATGAAATTCATATTAGAGGCGGGCGTGCATATGAAAACGCTTATCTGCTTAATGGTGTCTCTATTCAGGATCCATTAGCAGGAACAGGCTTCGGACTTCAATTAAGTGCAAATGCAATTAAAGAAGTTGAAGTTATTACCGGTGGGATTAATGCTGAGTACGGTCAGGCAACTTCCGGTGTTGTAAATGTAACGACAAAAGAGGGGGGAGATAATTACAGCGGCTATCTATCATATAAAACTGACAATTTGGGAAATGATTCATCTCCTTACGTTTTTAATAGCAGGATTATGGAATTTGATTTAGGAGGGCCGGAACCAATTACATCTTCCGTTTTACCTGCTTTGGGAATTAATATTCCCGGCAAATTATATTTCTTCGGCAGTTTTTATATGGGACTTTCTGACGGAATTACTCAAGGTTATTTCAAACCAACTGCAGGAAGACTTTATTCCTCTACATTTTATGGAACTAGATTTGCGCCGGAAGCAAATAACAACTGGTACTGGCTTGGTAAACTTACATATAAGCCTTCACCAACGTTTAAGATCTCTTATTCATTTAATCAATCAGTATCAATAAGCCAGAATACGGGTGCACTTCAGACCAATTTGGAATTTGTTGAACCCAGTCCGGGATACCAGTATACATTTCAAAATATACTTTCAAATGCTAATGTTTATACACATGATAATATCTATCATACCATTAGTATAACCCAAACATTAAATGCAAAAACTTACTACGATTTAAGCTTTAATTATTTTTATACTAATCTACGTGTTGATGCAAACGGGAAGAATTGGAGCCAGTATGTTCAGCCGAAAGATATTCCAAATTTTCCTATTCAGTATTACAATACTAATCATGATACTATTGGGGTTATTCCCGGCGATGGATTTTGGGATCTTGGAAACCCATATACATGGCACGATCATTTTGTAGATACTTATTCAATTAAAGGCGATTTAACAAGTTTCTTTGATGAAAGAAATAAATTTAAAGCTGGCTTTGAATCTCAATTCCAGGAAATGCAGGTAATTGATATATATCAGCCATGGGTTGGCTCTTTAGGTTTGAATAATGATATCTATAAAGTATATCCGGCTTATGGAGATCTTTATGCTCAGGATAATATAAACTTCAGTGGTATGATCTTAAACTTTGGCTTAAGATTTGACTATTGGTTCCCGGGAAAATATGTAGATGATGCAGTAAATGATCCTGCAGTAGTTACTATACCTGAGCAAACAAGGGTGGAATACAAGAACGATACGTACGGATGGTTTGGAAACAGAAGATGGAAAGGCCGTTTAAGTCCACGTCTTGGTATCTCGCATCCTGTTTCGAATAACCAAACATTGTTTTTTTCTTACGGTCATTTTAGTAAATGGCCAAGGCCTCAGTTTGTTTATGCAAAGCTTAATCCGCTTAATGCTCAATCCACATTTCAGACATTTGGTAATCCGAACTTAAACCCGGAAACAACAGTTGCTTATGAATTGGGGCTTAAGACTCAGTTTACTCCAAACGATGTTCTTACTGTTACTGCATATTATAAAGATATTTTCGATTACATAAATACAAGGTCAGTGCAAATAGCATCGGCAAGGTTTATTACAAAAAGTTTTATAACATATGTAAATTCAGATTATGCAAGGTCTCGAGGACTTGAATTAGAATTTAAAAAGAGAATCGGAAATTGGTTTAACGGAACTGCTTCGGCATCATATGCTATAGTTACGGGTAAAAGTTCTTCTGCAGATGAAGGCGCATTAGTTATCCAGGGCGATATAAACGAATCAGTAAAAGAAAAATATATGCCATGGGATCGACCGCTTACAGCGTCTGTTACGACTAATTTTTATGTCGGCAAAGACGAAGCGTTATTCGGGTTTGGAAATGGAATTCTCGATGATTATAATTTGTATATAAGGTTTTTCTTTGAATCAGGTAAAAGATATACTCCCGCTTATTTTATGGGTTATGATTCTCAGGGCAGGCCGGTTTATATTTCGTCCACAACAGATCTTTACACGAATATCGGGAAAAATTGGTTCTGGATAGATTTGAACTTCGAAAAATATATTCCTGTTGGAGGTTTGGAATTATCACTAATTGTAGAAATAAATAATTTACTAGATACTCAAAATTCAGCAATAATAAATCCTGTTACCGGAAAGGCTTATCAAAGCGGCGATGAGGTTCCATACTCATGGAATGATCCAAGATTTCCTGACTTGCAGGCGCCGATTTCTCCTTTTCCAAATGATCCTTCACGATTTTTAACAAGAAGAAATATAAAATTGGGACTAAGTTTAAAGTTTTAGCATGAAAAAAATATTTGTCTTCATATTTATACTTACGGCTTTCATAGATTTAAAAGCTCAATTGTTTCCAACATTAGGTGGACAGAGAGCCGGAATTTCGACGGCGGAATTTTTAAAAATTGGAGTCGGCAGCAGATCATCAGCTATGGGAGACGCTTTTGTTGCTCTTGCTAATGATGCATCTTCATTGTATTGGAATCCTGCCGGCTTGGTACAGTTCGATCAAGATCAAGTCATGTTTTCACATAATCAATGGGTTGTAGATATCCATCATGATTTTCTCGGCGCAGTGTATCATCTGGATGGTTCAAATGCATTTGGAGTTGCTGTTACTTCGCTTTCTACGCAGGACATGCCCGTTACAACAGAATTTGCTCCTTTCGGTAACGGTGAATATTTTAGTTACGGGGATCTTGCTTTTGCAGTTACTTATTCACGTAAGATGACAGATAAGTTCAGCTTTGGAGGAACAATTAGATATATAGAAGAAACTTTGGACAAGCTGAAAATGCGTGGAGTTATGATTGATCTTGGTACTTACTACTGGACCGGTTTAGGCTCGACACGATTTGCAGTTACTGTTTCTAATTTCGGCAATCAGCTTGCACCGGATGGAAAAGTTATTTTAGTTGGCAAAAGAGAAAAATCGGATTGGCAGTCTTTTTCTCCGCCTACAATTTTCCGAATAGGCTTTGCATTTGAACCTTATGAATCCGGTGACAATAAGATAACTACATCTGTACAATTAAATCATCCTAATGATAACAGTGAAAATGTTTCGGCAGGATTTGAATACAGCTGGAAACATATTGTTTTCTTAAGAGGCGGTTACTTATTTAATGTACCTGAACAAAATTATTCTTTCGGATTCGGTGTAAATATTCCGATAAGAATTGCATACTGCGAAGTTGATTATTCATATTCTAATTTTACTCTTTTAGGAAACGCACAAAGGTTTTCAATTATACTAGGTTTTTAATGAAACGTTATTTACCATTTGCATATTATTTATTACTACTATTACCGCTTTTCTTAGGCTGCGGTGATAAATTTGATATCGGTCAATTAACAGCTAATTCTGGAAATGCGAATATTGCCGGCGATACGGTATACATTCCTTTAAATCCAGCATGGACCGGCTTTAACAAACCTCAAGATATAATTGTTGGAAGAGAACCCTTTATATTTGTTGCCGATACATACAACGACCGAATCGTAATGATGAATTTAAATGGTGATATTCTTGGAGTTAGGCATATTAAAAGGCCTGTAGCTTTAGCCGAAGATTACAAGCTGAATTTAATTGTCTGTGCTGAATTGGATACTGTAGTTAACGGCAAGATTCAGTCATTCGGTGCAGTTTATAAATTAGATCTTGTTTCGGTTCAGCATCAAATTAGTGCTGCTCCAATGACGCAGCTATTACCTCGGCCTGTAGATCTGAATTATCCTCAAAGAAAATATACCGGTGTTGCCGTCTTTTATAATAATACATTTTATGTCGCAAGAACCGGTCCCAACAATACTAGTTTTATAGATCCTGATAATTCAATCTTATATTTCAGTCCAAAGAGTTTGTCGGGTGGCGGTGTAGGTGATACTTTAATTGGAAGAGTTCCTAATATTGATCCGATTAGTTCAGGCTTAGTTTCAGCTAATCATATTACATCATTAACTTCATTCAATAAAAAGAATATAGACTTTATTGAAACACTGGATGGAAACAACAGCCTTAAAACTCAATGGCTTACTTATGTAGTAACTCCTGTTTCGGCAGATTATGAGGCAAGGTTAACACCATCAGATGGCGGAGCATTAATGACACCTAATAAATTCGGACAGCCCGAAGGTTCGTGCATAGACGATGCAGGTAATATATTCATTGCTGATGCTCAAAAGGATAGTATATATAAATTTACTCCCTTTGGAGATGAACTTCAGTCATTCGGCGGGCCTGCAGTATTTAATGGCCCTTATGCAGTAGCATATTTCGACCGCATCTTATATGTAGCCGACACGGGAAATGACCGAATATTAAGATTTGTATTATCTACGGATTTAAACTGAATGAAATAATTCATTAGCAATATTACCTTTAAAATATGTGAAGGTAATGTATCTAAATAATTTGAATTGATAAAAAAAATAATTGAAATAATATCGGCAGTATCTAAGGATTAACAGATTCACTTATTTTAAACTTATTATTTGTCAGTTGGGGATCAATCCTAAATAATTCTAACCACTGGAATAATAAATTTTAAGTAAAATTAGATAGCAAAAGGAATATAATTTTACAATATCATATTTTCTGAGCATCTAATTATCAATTAAAGGATAAAACGAAAAAAACAGGCTGTCGAATTTTTTTGAATTCATAAATGTTTTTTATTAAAACGGATCGGAAGGGAATTATCATGGAATTAAATAATACAAAACATCATAACTTACTAGCCTTATTTTTAACGGCTGTATTTATATCAGTCATTGTCTTATTTGGTGAAAATACTTATGCGCAACCAGCAAATCATCTTGTTATAAGCGAGATACTTATTGATGGTGTAAATGAATCTTCTGCATCGACCAATGATGAATTTGTAGAAATATATAATCCAACAGCTGCGCCTATAGATGTGAGTAATTGGACCATCGATTATAGGAGTGCATCAAGTACTTCCTTCAATAATAAATATACTTTCCCTTCAGGAGCGATAATTCAATCACATAAATTTTATTTGTTTGGCGGTGGTGGAGTATCAAATAGGGATAATTCAGCAGAATCAGTTTTATTAGGTTTGGGCAATACGGGCGGCGGTGTTTTCATTAGAAATTCAACTGGTACAACAATAGATTTAATAGGGTGGGGAACTGCTATTGCCGGAAATTATGAAGGTTCAGTTGCAACAAAGCCTGCTCAAGGAGTTTCTTTAGAAAGAAAAGCAAATTCTGCTTCGTCATCAACCACGATGGGTATTGGCGGTAGCGATGAACTGGAAGGTAATGGATATGATACAGATAATAATGCAAATGATTTTGTTGTAAGGCAAACACCTCAGCCGCAGAATTCAAGCAGCCCTGCAGAACCCGCAATTGATAACGGGGGTAATGGAACCGGTACAGCATCTGTTTTTCCTGAATGGATAAATGCTTCGGAATCGGCTAATTTAACTTTCAAAATTTCCGGAGATGGAACGCATACTCTCGATAGTGTTTTAATAGTAATACCATCATCATTAGGCTGGACATGGAGCGGCAATATATCCGATATAACTGTATCGGGTGACGCTGCCGTATCATCTTCGCTTTCAATTGAATCTGATACGATATTTATTGGTGCAGCAGCTATTACTTCAACTGATAGTCTTTTTGTAAATATAAATAATGTTACTGCGCCCTCCAATCCTAGCTATACAGATTTTACGGTAAAAACCGCTTTAACTGGAGGCTTGCCTTTACCAATTTCGACACTTCCCAGGATTAATGTTCTAAAAGTTGTTCCCATTATACAGGTACATGTAAATGATGCGAACGGTGTACCGGTTTCTCCGTACGGAGTTGGATCAAGCGTTACGGTAAGCGGAATAATTACCGCTGATTATAATTCAACGGGAACGGATGTTTATGTTCAGGATGCAACTGCGGGAATTGATCTTTACAGCCCATCAAGGATTACGGATTACCAGGTTGGTGACAGCGTTACTGTAACCGGGACAATTCTGCAATTCAGAGGATTGACAGAAATATCACCAGACCCGAATCTTTTTGTAGTTCACTCTCATGGAAATAAAGTTCCTGATCCAATGGTTTTAACAGCAGAAGAAGTTAATTTAACATTTCATACAGATGATTTTACAGAACCAAACGAAGGAAGATTGGTTAGACTTAATGGAGTAACTTATAGTGCATCAAGTGGAACTGTTACTGATGCATCCGGAACTACTAGTGCATATGTAGGCAGCTTAAATGCTCCGGCAGGTACTTTTGATCTTATCGGGATACTTAAACAGTATAAACCAGGCATAACTGTTTCAGCTCCTTATACCAGCGATTATGAAGTAAATCCACGTTCTCAAGCAGATATTATTTCCGGCCCGGGACCTAGTTTTATAAACATTCCGATAGAAAATGATATTAAGCCAAATTCAGTAAGCTTATCTTTTAAAACTTCCAGATTAGCTCAAACTGTTGTTAGATATGGGAAAACTTCTGCCTATAATGATTCGGTAGTTATATCAACTCCTGATACGGTTCATTTAATTACCTTATCCGGTTTGTGGCCTGCGACAGTTTATCATTATCAAGTTACAGTTACAGATACCGGAGGATCAAATTTTACAGGTGATGCTATTTTTTCTTCCGCATCTCCGGTTGGTTCTTCCGGTATAATGGATGTTTATTTTAATCACTCTGTTGATACCTCGGTATCATTAGGAGAGAATGCTCAAGTTGTCAATATTGCTCAAAAATTAATTAATCAGATAAACGAAGCTAATTATTCCATCGATCTGGCATTATATAGTTTAAGTGGTACGGTTGGTGCTAATATTGCCAATGCACTTATTGCTGCAAAAAATAGAGGAGTGAAAGTTAGGGTGATTGGAGAGCAAGATAATCAGGGAACCGCTCCATGGAGTACGCTAAAGAATAACGGGATTCCGGTAATTGGTGATGGTTTTGACGCAGTCAATAAAGGCAATGGATTGATGCATAATAAGTTTGGAGTTTTCGACTTTCGTGATACTAGCTCATTTTTAGATGACTGGATTTGGACTGGTTCATGGAATGCAACCGATCCGGGCAATAACAACGACGCTCAAAATGTCATTGAGATTCAGGATAAATCACTCGCACAAGCATATACAATGGAATTTAATGAGATGTGGGGAAGTAATACAGACGTACCAAATGCATCAAATTCAAGATTTGGAATTAGAAAAACCGATAATACTCCTCATAGATTCAATATTAATGGAACTCCCATCCAACTTTATTTCGATCCTTCTGACCACACTACGTCACATATGGGTGAAGTGCTAAATGCTGCTCAAAGTTCTATCAATATTGCAATGCTTACATTTACAAGGGATGACCTCGCACAAATATTAATTAATAAAAAGAATCAAGGCGATAAAGTTCGTATAATTCTTGACAATAATTCAGATACCGGGAATGAATATTCAAATTTATTGAGTAACGGTATAGATATTCATTTAAAGGGAAGTGCTGTAGCAGGACTGCTGCATCATAAGTATGCTGTTATAGACGCTGATAATTCTTCGGCAGATCAAATTGTTATCACCGGATCACACAACTGGTCCAGTTCTGCCGAAACCTCTAACAATGAAAACACGCTTATAATCCATAGCAAACGTATTGCAAACCTTTATCTTCAGGAATTTAAAGCCCGGTATATTGAAGCCGGCGGCACAGATATAATAACTGATGCTTCTAAAAATAGCATTAATAAAATGCCTTTAAGTTTTGATCTTAAACAGAATTACCCAAACCCGTTTAATCCATCAACAACAATAACTTTTTCTATTCCAAAGGAAAGTAATGTTACTATTAAGATATTCAATACTCTTGGGCAGGAAGTTAAAACATTGCTTAATCGAAATGAAAACCCGGGAACCTATTATTTAAATTTCAACGCTCAAAATTTAAGCTCAGGTATTTATTTTTATAGTTTAAGAGCGGGAAATAATTATATAGTTAAAAAAATGATGTTTCTAAAGTAAAATTAAGCTATTCCGGAAACATGCCTGACCCAAGGCATGTTTCAAATTTTTTCTCTTCATCCTCAAATAAAAAGCTATTCTATGTCTTTATTTGTTGTGTATAATATAAATAAATTTGTAAAATCATAGATGAATCATTAAATTTGAAAACTAAATTTTAAACCTTCATAGGATAATAATGAGCGAAATTAGTGGAAAAATTATACAGGTAATTGGACCTGTCATTGATGTCGAATTTGAAGAGAATCACCTTCCAAAAATATATAATGCAATAAGAATACCTAGAACTTCTACCGAAGGCGTTAAAGAAGATTTAATTGCTGAGGTTCAGCAGCATTTGGGTGAAAATAGAGTCCGTGCTGTTGCAATGGATACCACAGACGGCCTTGTGAGAGGTATGGAAGCAATTGATACCCAGCAGCCGATATCTGTTCCTGTCGGCCCTGAGACATTAGGCAGGCTTATAAATGTTATTGGAAATGGAATTGATGGACTTGGTGAAATTAAGTCAGATAAAAAATACCCTATCCACAGACCTGCGCCGTTATTTAAAAATCTTTCTACTAAAAATGAAATATTCGAAACAGGTATAAAAGTTATTGATCTTATTGAACCTTACTCAAAAGGCGGTAAAACCGGACTTTTCGGCGGCGCCGGTGTTGGTAAAACAGTTATTATCCAGGAACTAATTCATAATATCGCCCAGGAGCATGGCGGATATTCTGTTTTTGCCGGCGTGGGTGAACGTACCAGGGAAGGAAACGACCTTTGGCTGGAAATGAAGGAATCTGGCGTTTTGGAAAAAACAGCACTTGTATTTGGGCAGATGAATGAACCGCCAGGTGCGAGGTTAAGAATAGCTTTGACAGGTCTGACTATAGCAGAATATTTTAGAGAAGAAGAGGGAAGAGACGTTCTTTTATTTATAGATAACATTTTCCGTTTTACCCAGGCTGGTTCCGAAGTATCTGCACTTCTCGGACGTATGCCTTCCGCGGTAGGTTATCAGCCGAACCTTGCTTCGGAAATGGGCGCTTTACAGGAAAGAATTACTTCAACCGATAAAGGCTCAATCACATCTGTTCAAGCTATTTATGTGCCCGCAGATGACTTAACTGATCCTGCTCCTGCTGCAGCTTTCGCACATCTAGATGCGACAACAACGCTTAGCCGTCAGATATCAGAACTTGGTATTTATCCTGCAGTGGATCCACTTGATTCAACATCCAGAATAATGGAACCTGGAATTCTCGGTCAGGAACATTATGACGTTGCAAGATTATGTAAAGAAATTCTTCAGCAGTATAAAGATCTGCAGGATATAATTAATATTCTTGGTATGGATGAACTTTCTGATGACGATAAAACAGTAGTCAGAAGAGCAAGAAGAATTCAAAGATTTTTCAGCCAGCCCTTTCATGTTGCCGAACAATTTACCGGATTTAAAGGTAAGTATGTTAAACTTGAAGATACGATAAGAGGATTTAGAGGAATTATAAATGGTGAATATGATGATCTTCCGGAAGCTGCTTTTATGTATGTAGGCACTATTGAAGAAGTCGTTGAAAAAGCTAAAACAATGAAATAATTATGGCGGGTTTATTCTTAGAAATATTGACTCCCTCTAAATTAGCTTATACAGGAAATGTTAAATCTGTTTCAGTTCCCGGAACTCTAGGCTCATTTCAGATATTGTTTAATCATGCACCAATCATAAGCACATTAGATGTAGGCACTATAATAGTTGAAGTTGAAGATAAATCATTTAAATATTTTGCAACCAGCGGCGGAACAATAGAAGTATTGAATAACAAAATTCGTATTCTTACCGATGCATTAGAAGCTGTTGAAGATATTGATTTAGAGCGTGCTAAGAACGCATTGGATAGAGCGCAAAATAGACTCGCAAATAAAGACTCTGAAAAAGTAAACATAAGCAGGGCAGAAGCAGCTTTAGCAAGGGCTTCGAATAGAATTAAGATTGTTGAAAAGTATTCTGTTATGCAGTAAAAATTTTTCCTTTGATAGACAAAGGAAATAAAAATTTTCTTAAGTAATATTCATTATCAATTTATATAACCATTCCCCAATATAATATTCCTTTGTGCAGTATTTTCCGAGAGATTTATATCCACATTTTCAAAATATTCTAACAAAAAACTAAGCCTTTCATTTTCATTTTGAATTGATAGTAATGTTTGCTGCTGTTCAAGGGATAGCCCGGATTTTTCAGCCAGCTTAAAAGATTTAACGGTCGTTGAATAATAGTTTTTCCAAAAAGATTCTTCCAGATGATAATTGATCTTATCTAAAATTTTCTCAAACCTTGTTTGAAGTTCTTCCACTAAATCATTATCAATTTCCGAATCAAAATCTGGATATTCTTCCACATTTGCAATATAGTAACCATCAGGACCGATTACATAATCCAGAATATGAAATCTTTTTTGAGCTTTTACAACTATATCCATTTCGCCAGTAATATATTTTTTCAATATTTTTAGGATTGTAACATACGATCCTATAGAAGAAATCTCTTCGCCTATTTTAGCAATTATTCCAAAACCTTCATCATTATCCATGCATTTTTGTATCATTTTTTTATAGCGGTTTTCAAAAATGTGCAAAGGATATTTTGAATAAGGAAAAACAACCAAGTTTAAAGGAAATATCGCAATCTTTGATTTCATTTTATTATATAACTTAATCTGAGAGTCAAATTAAAAAAAATATATGGTTAAATAAATAAAAAAAAGCCGCCCATTAATTGAGCGGCTTAAATTAATCGATTTGAATTTGTTTATTTAACTGCAGAAAATCTTGATGCGACTTCATCCCAGTTTATAACATTCCACCAATTTTCAATGTACTCAGGACGTCTGTTCTGGTATTTCAAATAATAAGCATGTTCCCAAACATCTAAACCTAAAATAGGTGAGCCTTTTTGGTCAGCGACATCCATCAATGGATTATCCTGGTTTGGAGTAGAAGTGACTACTAGTTTATTGTTCTGTACAATAAGCCAGGCCCAGCCGGAACCAAATCTTGTAGCAGCAGCTGTCGTAAACTTACTTTTAAATTCATCAAAAGAACCAAAAGCAGAATTTACAGCATCGGCTAACTTACCGGTAGGCTGTCCGCCGCCGCCTTTTTTCATTATTGTCCAGAATAAAGAGTGATTAAAATGTCCGCCGCCGTTATTCCTGACAGCAGTCGGGCTTTTCGATACATTTTTTAGAATTTCTTCAAGTGATTTATTTTCTAAATCACTTCCGGCTATAGCATTATTTAAATTATTTACATAGCCATTGTGATGTTTCGTGTAATGGATTTCCATTGTCATCTTATCAATGTAAGGTTCCAATGCATCGTATGCATAAGGCAATTTTGGAAGTTCAAATTTTCCCATTTTTTACTCCTATTATAAATTATTAATAAATTATCATTAACTAAAAGATTGGATACATTTAATATCGTTTCACTCAGAATAACGATATTAAAAACAAACGTAACTAAAAAATTAAAATTATTAAACGCTGAAAGATTCTCCGCATCCGCAAGTTTTTGTAGCATTTGGATTATTAAAAATAAATCCCTTGCCATTTAAACCATCGGTAAAATCTAATTCTGTTCCTGACAAATAAAATAAACTTTTTCCATCAACAAATAACTTTACGCCGTTTTCTTCAATTGTTGTGTCACCTTCCTTTGGTGCAGCATCAAAACCGAGAGTATAAGTTAAACCCGAGCATCCGCCGCCTTTAACTCCGACTCTTAATCCATAAGATTCCGGAACCTTATTTTCCTGCATAATTGTTTTTACTTCTATTGCAGCTTTTTCGGTTATTCTTATATCAGTTTCAGCTTGAACACTTGACATCAAAAAATTCCTTCTATTTTGAATGAATATTTAAACTAAAATTAATTATAGTCAAATTATTTTCTTATAAATGTGAGCAAATCAACCTTATAAAGGATCACCGGGGGCCGTCGTCACAAATTCCGGGTAATTTAACCTCCAGCCGAATAAATTTACTCTTATAAAAATTTTCTTTTCTTCTAAATAATCTCCTAAGCGATTGGCTAATTCTTCAGATTCTTTATTGGAGATTTTAATCCCTTTTTTCTCTAAATATTTCTGCAATCCGAATTGCAGATCTCTAAAGAAAAAATTTGAATTATGAAAAAAAGGATATTTAGCTTTCAAAAATTTAAGAAATACTTGATCATCATTTTTAATTAAATCAAAATATTTCATAATAAGTTCCTCATTCATTTTGTTATTTTATAATACTTTCTTTTTTATTTTCTAAATTAGGCGAAATAATTCTTAAATTATTAACCTTCTCAGCACTTTTTTCAATTACGTAATTAATTTCTTCCTCGGTATTAAACCTGCCGATACTAAATCTTATCGAGGATCTTGCTAATTCATCAGACAAACCAATTGCTTTTAGAACGTGGCTTGGTTTTAATGATTCTGAAGAACATGCCGCTCCTGTTGAAACTGCTATCTCTCTAAAATTACTGATAAAGTTTTCTGATCGTACATTTTTAAAACTTAGGTTAAGATTGTTCGGTATTCTTTCTGCCATTGATCCATTTACAAATACATCATCAAGATAAGACTTTAAGCCTTTGTAAAGATTATTCCTCAAAAATCTTATCCTTTTTGTTTCCTCTTCAAATAATTCTTTTGAAAGTTCGACAGCTTTGCCAAACCCAACAATTCCTGGGACATTTAGTGTGCCGGGACGAATATTTTTCTCTTGTCCTCCACCATAAAATAGGGGAGAGATCTTTATCTTTGGATTTTTATTCCTTATATAAATCGCTCCGATTCCTTTAGGGCCGTAAACTTTATGTGAAGTAAATGAAGCTATGTCTACATTTGAGCTTTCAACATCAAATGGAATTTTACCAATAGCTTGAGTAGCATCAGTATGAAAAAGAACATTGTGTCTCCGGCAAATTGCGCCGATTTCATTAATATTATTTATTGTCCCTATTTCATTATTTGCCGTCATAATAGAAACTAAAATAGTTTTATCAGTAATAGAATCTTTTAGTTGGTCTAGATCTATCATTCCTTCCCGATTAACAGAGAGCCACGAAATATCAAATCCTTTTTTTTCTAAAACATTTAATGAATCTAGAACCGCACTGTGTTCTATTACCGTAGTAATAATGTGATTACCTTTTTTAGAATAAGATTCAGCTATTCCAAAATGAGCAAGATTAATTGATTCTGTAGCACCGCTTGTGAAATAAATTTCTTTAGGGTCACAGTTTATAAATTCCGCAATAATTTTACGCGAATGTTCAACAGCACTTTCTGCTTCCCATCCGAATGAATGATTTTTACTGGAAGCATTTCCGAATTTTTCCAGAAAATAAGGTTTCATTGCCTCAAATACTAAAGGATCAACCGGTGTTGTTGCCTGATTATCTAAATATATCGGGAAATTCATAAATCAATTTATTACTTAAAATTTCAAATTAAAATTAACACTTACATTATCTGGTAAATTGTAGTTGAATCGAATAATTTATCTATTTCTCTTTGTAATTTAATTAAAGGGTTCCGTATACAGCAATTATTTAAATGTACACATTCTGCAGCAGAATGATTTTGATCCATACAATCGGTTATCTTATAATTTGTTTCAATTGCACTAATTATATCAATAATTGAAATCTCTTTAGGTGATTTACTTAACGAATAACCCCCTTTAATCCCTTGATAAGATTTAACAATGTTGAACTTACTAAGTCTTTGTAAAACCTTTGATAATAATTCGTAAGAAATATTATATTCATCAGAAATTTCTTTGGCGGTAACACTAATTCCGATTGGTTTTGCTGCAATATGTTTAACTGCCATTAAAGCATATTCAACTTTTTTAGATAGCTTAAGCATAAAATACGACTAATTTTGTCGTATTAAACTATGAAATTAACAGATAAGATTCAACTTTTAAAGTTTTAAAACGTGATTTAAATAAAAATATATGGAATAATTTAGAATCGATACGGTCGATTTTGCATCGTATTGTTAATTAAAAAATAATTAATGACATAATTCAATATCAAATAACAAATTTAGAAGGTTTTAGCTATGTTGCAGACAAACTTAAAACACATTACCTCAGAAAAAGAATTCAATGAAGAAATAAGTAAAAATGAAAATGTAATGATTTGCTGCGGGAGAATGGGGCCTATGTGTGTACCTGTTTATGGAGTTATGGAAGAAATAGAAGGAGAATACAAACACGTGGCTTTCAGAGATATGGAATTTGATAGCCCGGATGCCGGTGTCATTAGAAATTTACCGGAATGCAGAAATTTTGCCGGCTTACCGTTTACAGTATATTTTAAAAATGGAAAGCTTGTAAAAGCAACAAGCAGTATCCAATCGATGGAACAAGTAACGGAAATTATAGATAAAGAATTCGGTAAAAATTAATTCTTTATAGAAAATTTATAACTACAAATCAATATGAATGATAAACATTTCGATGTTATTGTAATCGGAGGCGGGCCTGCCGGACTAACGGCAGGTATTTATTTGGCAAGAGCTAAAACTAAAGCCTTAATTTTAAATGAGGGAACTGCCGGCGGACAGATGATATTGACCCACGAAATTGCGAATTACCCGGGAGTGGAATCAATTTCCGGTTATCAGCTCTCAAATGTCATGAAGAATCAAGCTAAGAATTTTGGCTGTGTGATTAAATCAAATGTCAGGATAACCAATCTTGAATTAAATTCCGAGGTTAAACGAATTGAAGTGAATAACAAGGATATTTATACCGCAGATGCTGTTATTATTTCAACTGGAGGCAGATCGCGGCCATTAAATGTTCCTGGTGAAGAGAAATTTAAAGGTAAAGGGATTTCATACTGTGCAACTTGTGATGGTGACTTTTTCCAGGATAAAAATATAATTGTTGTCGGGGGAGGAAATTCAGCATTAGAAGAAGCTGTATCATTGACTAAATATGCTTCTTCTGTAACTGTTGTCCATCAATTTGATAATTTCCAGGCATTTCCTCATGCTGTTGAAGAAGCAGAAAAAAACTCCAAAATAAAATTCATAATGGAATCAAAAATTATTGAATTCATCGGAAATGAAAAACTTGAAAAAGTATTGATTCAAAATCAGGCTACAAAAGAAATAATTGAGATGAATATTGATGGTGTTTTCATTTTTATCGGTTACATGCCTAATACTGAAAAATTCATCGACAAGATTGAATTAAATAAATGGGGAGAAATTGTAACAAAAGCTAATTTGGAAACAAGCATTAGCGGAGTTTTTGCTGCTGGGGATTCAATTCAAAAGAGATACCGCCAAATTACCACTGCTGTTGCTGACGGTACAATTGCGGCTTTAGGAGCTATTGAATATTTAAACGAAGTAAAGCAGCTTCAAAAAGTGTAATTATTTTGTCAATTGGATGTCCAAATTTCAATTTTAAAGAATTTGAAGTGAGATAGAATAATAATTAATTAAAATATTATTCTAAATTTTACTTCAAATTTTTTTTATCTAATTCTTTCCGAGGAACGCCCAATGACAAAATATTTCTATTTCTTAGCTATATTTTTATGTTTTATTTTAATTAGCAATAAAGGCTATTCACAAACCAATAAAGTTGTTCAAATATCAACAGCGAATGATAATGAACCTGCCGAGACTACTATTTCAATAAATCCTCAAAATCCTAAAAATGTGGTTGCATCATTTTATAATAAGAATCATAATTATCCTTCGATTACGGATTTTACTTATACATCTTTTGATGGAGGTAAAACTTGGAAAGAAATACCTAATAATAATCCTGAAAAAAGAATACAAGGTGATGATGCAGTTGCATTTGGAAGCGACGGTATAGTGTATCATTCGTATCTTTCATTTTTTGGATCATGGGATAATGATAAAGTCAAACAGTACTCCGGAATTTATGTTAGTTCATCAACTGACGGAGGATTAACCTGGCCTCAGCGTGCGGTTGTGGTGGATCATATAAATACTTCCGCACCAATGGAAGATAAACCTTATGTTGTAGTTGATAATTCATCATATTCTCCCTATAAAAATAATGTTTATATAGCCTGGACACATTTTCAAAAGTATGGAAGCCGAAATCCGGCCGATTCTTCGCAGATATATTTTTCCAGGTCTATCGATAGCGGGAAAACATTTTCCACACCAATAAGAATATCAGATACAGGCGGAGATTGCCTTGACAGCAGCAATACAGTTGAAGGTGCGATTACTTCAGTGAGTCCTGATGGTAAAGTGTACGTTGTTTGGGCTGGCCCAAAGGGATTAGTGTTTACTGAATCTAAAGATGGCGGCAAAACATTTGGACCGAATAAAGTAATTGGATTTGTTTATCATGGCTGGGATATGACAGTTCCAGGAATTGATCGGGCAAATGGAATGCCTGTTACAAAAGTTGATTTGAGCGATAGTCAGTATAAAGGCAGTATTTATGTAAACTGGGTCGATGATCGTTTTGGAGATCCGGATGTATTTAGTAAAATATTCAAGAGATGAAGGGAAGTCGTGGTCTAATCCTGTTCGCGTAAATGATGATAGTGTTGACAATGGTAAATATCAATTTTTCACATGGATGGCGGTAGATCCGATTGACGGTTCAGTTAATATTGTTTATTATGATAGGGCTGAATATGATAGTACTGAAACCGGAGTAACATTAGCTCGCAGTGTTGATGGCGGAAAGACATTCGTAAATTATAAAATTAATCAGCCGCCGTTTAAATGTAATCCTAAAATATTTTTTGGAGATTACATTGGAATAGATGCTTATGACGGGGAAGTAATTCCTATTTATATGTACTTTAAGAATGAACAAAATTTGGGTGTTGCAGCAGCTTTATTTCATTTTAAGCCGGGGACACAACAAGAAATAAAATAGTAAGCGATGAGGAAAGAGAAGAGTATTGCTTAAATAAAAAAGCCCGCATACAAATATGCGGGCTTTTCTCATTCAAAACTTAATTTATCAAAAGCCTAATAATGCTATCGAGCTTTTAGCCAAATTAACAAGAGGAGTAAAATAAACACCTAATACAAGTATCGGTGTAAGCATCACAACTACCAGCGCAATTGCTCCATATGAAGCAGAAAACCTAGGAATCTCTTTTTCTGATTTATCAATAAACATATGTTTCAATACTTTTATATAATAGTAAAGTGAAACAACAGTGTTAAGCAAAGCAATCACAGCAACGACAATCATTTTGGCATCGACTAACGCCATAAATATATAAAGCTTGCCTATAAATCCTGCAGTTGGAGGAAGGCCTGTCAGTGAGACTAAGAATATGGCTAATGAAACACCTAAGAAGGGAGCAGACATTCCTAGACCTTTATAGTCATCTAGTTCTTCACTTCCGATTTTATTTGCAATAAGCATGACAATGAAGAATGCACCGAGATTCATGAAAGCATAAATAGCAAAGTAAATTACAATTGCAGCAATCCCTGCATTTGACATTACGGCTAGACCTAAAAGCAAATAACCCGCATGAGCAATACTTGAATAAGCTAATAATCTCTTCATATTATTCTGCCAGAGAGCGGCAAAATTGCCGAGAGTCATTGTAAGAATAGAAATTATTATGATCAGGCTTTTCCAATCGATAGCCCCTAATAAATGCCAGAAGCCCTGAGGATCAACCGATTTGATAAACGTAATTTTTATGAATCTGATTAAAAGTGCAAAACCGGCAGCCTTACTGGCAATTGATAAGAAAGCAGTGATCGGAATAGGTGCACCTTCATAAACATCGGGTGTCCAGAAGTGAAAAGGAGCTGCAGAAATTTTGTAACCAATTCCTACAAAGATTAATATTCCAGCAAGATACAAGGCCAAGCCAGGCCCTTGAGCTGCCTGTAATATTGAATTAATCGCATAAAGATTTGTGCTGCCTGTAATTCCATAAATGATGGAAATTCCGAAAAGCATTATACCCGACGAAATACCGCCGTAAATAACATATTTTAGTGAAGCTTCACTGTTTCTCAAAGATTGTTTTGTAAAACCTGCTAATATATATGATGACAAGGAGACTAATTCAAGTGCAAGATATATAACGATTAAATCTATCGAAGAAACCATGAACATCATTCCGAGTATCATACCGAATATTAAGGTATAATATTCTCCAAGCCTTTCTGCACTGTCCTTTATTTCTGCAGATGAAATAGAGAAGAGAATGATTAGAATTGATGCAAGTACAATAAGCAATTTAAAGAAATTACCGAAAGGATCAACGACTAACATTCCTATACTAGAATCAGTTGCAAAGGCAAAAGAACTAGTATTAAACTGTGCAATTATAAAATAGCCGGTTACAAATAGACCTGCAATTGCAACGTAAGGAAGTAATTTTTTATTCTTGTCCATTATTAAGTCAACAAGAACAAGAAGTACGATGACAGCCGCAATAGTAATTTCCGGCTTAATTAAATGTAGACTGTTTACAAGATAATTTAGATTGTAAGTATTCACTTTAGTCTGTTCGTATTAAATTAAAATTTTATTTAGAAACCGATCAAAGAACCATATGCAACTTTGGCATCCATCATAAATTTAACCATATGATTTACCGATGTATTCATTAAGCTCAACATCGGAGCAGGATAAACTCCAAGGAAGATTACTATTAGGCCAAGTGGAACAAGCATTGCATATTCTCTAAAAGTAAGATCCGAAAGCATATTCCATTTTTCTTTCAAGTCTCCCAGGAAAACTTTTTGTAATGCTATTAACATGTAGCCAGCACCTAATAAAATTCCCAAGGTGGAAATTACAGTTATTACTCTAATGGCCGGTACACTAAATGCACCCAGGAATACAAACACTTCCGAAACAAAACTGCTTAATCCGGGAAGTCCAATTGCGGCAAAAAATGCAACTGTTGTAATACCTGCATAAATAGGCATTTGAGTAGCTAAACCTCCGAATGCATCCATATCTCTTGTATGTGCTCTGTCGTAAATTACACCCACAATAAGGAATAACATTGCAGTGATTGTACCATGGTTAAACATTTGTAAGATTGCACCGGAAATTCCGATTGTCGTTAATGAAGCCATTCCCAGCATTACTATACCCATGTGGGAAATGGAAGAGTACGCAATCATCTTTTTGAAATCCTTTTGCGCCATAGCGCATAATGCACCATAGATTATGTTTATCATACCGAATAACGCAATCCACCAGATTAATTTTTCCGTAATCTCCGGAAATATCGGGAATGAAATTCTAAGAATACCATAAGCACCCATCTTTAATAATACTCCGGCAAGGATAACGCTTATTGCAGTCGGAGCTTCAACGTGTGCATCCGGTAACCATGTATGGAAAGGGAACATTGGTATTTTTATTGCAAATCCAATAAACAGTGCTATATAAGCTATAAACCTCAGGTTATTCGGGTTCAATGGCGAAAGTATACCTGTTGCAGTATAATTGTGTACATTCATCATTGAAAGCATATTGAATGTAAAAATCTTTGAACCGTTTGCTAAAGTCTCAGTGGAACTGAAATATAAACCGATCATAACCAAAAGAATAAAAACACTTCCTAATAAAGTATAAAGGAAGAATTTAATAGCAGCATATTCTCTTCTTGGTCCGCCCCACATACCGATAAGAAAGTACATTGGAAGAAGCATCAATTCCCAGAAAATATAAAAGAGGAAGAAATTGAGAGCGACAAAAACGCCCATCATACCGGTGTCGAGTAAAAGGAATAATGCGAAATATCCTTTAATTGATTTTTTTATTGACCAGGATGACAGAGTTGCGATAAATGTTACAATTGCCGTAAGAAGAACCATTGCAACACTTAATCCGTCTATTCCTAGGAAGTAATCAATTTTTATTGTCCCTATCCAGGAGAAGGCGCTGATATTAATCCAAGTGAATTTTTCAATAAATTGGAAAGAAGCAGGATCATTTATGCCGCCAAGTGCAAAATTAAATCCGTGCAATATAAATATTGCCAGAATTACCTGAAGACCGGTAATAAAAAGAGTTAAACCTTTTATTAACATTTCCTGGGTTTTGGGTATGAATAAAATTATCACCATTCCTACAATCGGCAGGAAGGTTATTAACGATAAGATGGGAAATTTTTCCATTGTTTATTTACCTAAGAGTTTCAAACTAAAATGACTTAAATAAAAATAAGAGAATTACTATTGAGAATACCACCAGAACTATATACGTTTGAATTTTTCCAGTTTGGAATTTTCTGAAGAATAATCCGATAAAACCACTGAAATATGCGGTTGAATTGACTATGCCGTCTACTACAACATTATCGAACCTGCCGCTGATTTTTGATACTTGTTTTGTAAGCGTAGCAGTGCCGTTTACAATTCCATCGACAATATTTGCATCGAACCATGATAACAGTCTACTAAGTCCGAATGTAAATGCTACAAAAGTTGCTGCATAAAACTCATCAAAGTACCATTTATTTAGTAGGAAATTATAAACTGGTTTTGTCCGTTCAGCAAGCTTATCAGCATCTAATTTCTTCCATTGAAAGAATAAGAATGCCAGCAATACTCCGGAAGAAGCTAATAGAAGAGATAATATCATTGAAGGAACATGTGCATTATGCATCGCGTCTGTATACATTTCAGAATAAACTATCTCTTCATCCGCTTTAGGTTTTGCACCCTGTTCAATTGCATCCGATCTCATAAAGGAATAACGGGCATCCTGTGGAGTATATATTTCCGGAGCTTTTACCCATTTAGAAAGAAGAGCGCCCTGTTCAGGATTAAACGGGTTAGGTGTATACCAAATAAAAATAGATAATGTTGCTAGTACAACTAACGGCATTGCCATAACAAAAGGAGATTCATGTGCATGATCATGTTTTTCTTTATCTCTTGGCTCACCGTGAAAAGTAAGAATGACCAATCGGAACATATAAAGTGCTGTTAACAAGGCAACGAAGAAACCAACAAACGGGAAGAACCAATTTCCTGTTAATGAGCCGAAAGCATAAGTCCCGGCTAAAATACCATCCTTGCTTAAAAATCCGGAAGTCAAGGGAATGCCGGAAATAGCCAATGAAGCAATTAAGAAAGTGATGTAAGTAATCGGCATCTTTTTCCGTAATCCGCCCATTTTTCTAATATCCTGTTCATGGTGCATTGATTGGATTACAGAACCGGAACCTAAAAATAATAGCGATTTAAAAAATGCATGTGTAATTAAATGAAAAAAGGCAAATGAATAAGCGCCTACACCGAGGGCTAGAACCATGTATCCAAGCTGGCTTATAGTTGAATACGCCAATACTTTTTTAATATCATTTTGAACTAATGCTATTGTGGCAGGTATTAATGCTGATAAGGCTCCAATAATTGCAATAAAAAATAGTGCTCCTCCGGAAAGGATAGGGAAGACTCTAATTATGAGATAAACACCGGCAGCAACCATTGTAGCTGCATGTATTAAAGCACTAACAGGCGTCGGGCCTTCCATTGCATCGGGCAGCCAAACATGCAACGGGAATTGAGCAGACTTTCCGATTGCGCCCATGAAAATTAAAATTCCTGTAGCGGTAAGCCAAAACTCACTGTTAAAAGGAATATGGCCCATTGCTATCTGTTGAAAAATTTTGTCGAAAGTAAATGTATGATAGGTGAAAAATAGAATTAATATTCCTGAGAACATTCCGATATCGCCGATTCTATTTACAATAAATGCTTTCTTACCGGCATCTGAGGCGGATTTTTTTTCAAACCAGAAACCGATCAGCAGGTATGATGACAGTCCGACTAATTCCCAAAAGACATACATCATTAAGATATTGTGTGTAAAAACTATTCCGGTCATTGAGAAAGTAAAAATACCAAGGTATGCGAAATATCGATTGTATCTTTTGTCTCCCTTCATATAAGCGATTGAGAATATATGTACCAGCATACTTATAAGTGTAACAACAATAATCATAAGAGCAGCTATATTATCAACCATCATTCCTAAATCAATACTAACCGGGCCGAAAAACGGAACGTTGCCCATGTTTATCCAGGTTATTTCGCCTACAACTGTTTTCTGTGGAAAATAACTCAACTTTATATATGCAAGTACTACAGCAAGAACAAATGTTAAAATTATAATTACATTTTCAAAGTTATAGACGTATTTTATTTTCTTCCCGAATAAAAGAGTAACAATAAATCCGATGAACGGAAGAAAAAGGATTATTTCTGCTAACTGAATCAGAACTGTTTCAGACATAAAATCTAGTCCTTTAAAGTATCAATTTCGTCAACATTTACTGTTGCAAAAGTTTTATAAATATTTAATACAATTGCTAACGCTATTGCAGCTTCAGCTGCTGCCAGTATAATTACAAAAAGTGCCATCATCTGACCTTGATATCCGAAGTTGCCGTATTTAGCAAAAGCAATAAAATTAATGTTTGCCGAATTTAAAATTAGTTCTATTCCCATTAAGACCATTACTGCGTTTCTTCTGGTTACAATACCGAATATACCTAATGAAAACAGAACGGTACTAATGAAAAGGAAATGATTTAAACCTACGTGTATCATATGTCTTTATTTTATTTACGCGCCATGGAGGCTGCTCCAATTAGCGCAATTAATAATAATATACCGAGTAATTCAAAAACAACCGCATACTGCTGCATTAATAACATTCCAAGGCTATGAGCAGTTGAAATCGGAGTTACAGAATCAATAGTTTTCCAATTGGTTTTAAGCATAGCTGCAGCTAAAATCCCTGCAAGCATTGCAACGCTTACAGCAGCCGGTAATACTTTTACCGTACCTGTTTTTATTTGAACATGAGTTATTTTATTCGTCAGCATCACGCCAAATAACAGCAAGATTAAAATACCTCCGACATAAACTACCAGTTGAACAATGGCGATAAAATCGGCTCCTAATAAAACATAAATGCCTGCTACACCGAAAAAAGTGAAAAGTAAATAGTATGCCGAATAAATTATGTTGCGGGTAGTAACAACGAAGAAAGCAGATACCAAAGTTATTGCTGCAAATAAGTAAAATATTATATCGTAAATATTCATAAATTTGTTATTCCTTATTTTCAACCGGATTACTTGAAGCAGCTGCTTTTGCTGCTTTTTCAGCAGCTTTCTGTGCTTCTAGTTGAGCATAGTTCTTTTTCTTTTCTTCTCTCTCTTCGGGAGTTAGCGTAACAAAATCATATAACAAATTTTCTCTTTCAAATTCAGAAAATTCATAAACATCTGTCATATAAATACACTCAGTAGGGCATGGGAAAACACATAATTGGCAGTAACAGCATTTTGCAAAGTCTATATCAAATTTAGTAACCCATAATGCCTTCCTTTTACCATTAGATGTTTTGCCCAAGTCTTCGCCAGGTAAACTTTTAACTGTTTCAATTGTAATGCAATCTACTGGGCAGGCACGTGCACATTGGTCGCATCCGATGCAATCGTCCATATTCACATAAAGGCGATTTCTTTCTCTTTCCGGCAACTGTGGTTTAACATCCGGATATTGTATGGTAACCGCAGGAACAAAAAGGTGTTTGAATGTAACCTTCATTCCTATCATTACAGTTACTAATGCAGTCCAAATGTTATTAAAATATTCTCTCATAAAATTATAACAATGTTATTAAACCGATAATAATTAAATTAACGAAAGCCAAAGGTATTAAATATTTCCAGCAGGCAGCCATCAATTGATCCACTCTTAATCTTGGTAAAGTCCATCTCAGCCACATTTGAACGAATACGAAGAAAATACCTTTTGTTGTAAACCAAAACAATTGTTCAATTGGCACAAGCCATTTTAAGTGTAAAAGATTACCCAAGTAGCCAACAGGAGATTGGTAACCTCCGAAGAATAGAACGGTTACAATAGCAGACACCGCAAACATATTTGCATACTCAGCCAGGAAGAACATTGCGAACTTCATTCCGGAATATTCAGTATGATAACCAGATACTAATTCTGATTCTGCCTCAGGAATATCGAATGGTGTTCTATTTACCTCTGCAAGTGTGCTTGTATAGATGATGACAAAACCTACAATCATAAAAGGAATAAGTAAAAATTTTGATAAACCAAGCTGTGGTCCCCCAAAGATCATCCAATTCCAAAAATGACCTGTTTGCATTTCACTTAAAGTATTTAGATTAAGAGTACCTGTGATCATAATTATAGTAATAATCACAAGAACTGTAGGAATCTCATAACTAATAATCTGAGCAGCTGAACGCATAGCACCGAGAAGTGAATACTTGTTATTTGAAGACCATCCAGCCATTAAAATTCCGGCAACAACAAATCCTGAAACCGCAACAATAAAGAATATTCCTAAATCAATATTTGAACCTATATATGCGCTTGAAAACGGGATGGCAGCAAACGCAGCGTAAGTTCCCACAAAAACAAGCACCGGCGCTAAATTAAATAAGACTTTGTCGTTTTCTGTAGCAACTATATCTTCTTTTTGAATTAACTTTAAAATATCTGCAATTGTCTGTAGCGCTCCATGATAACCAACTCTCATTGGTCCTAAACGATCCTGCATATGTGCAGAAACTTTTCTTTCCAGCCAAACAGCAAAAAGAGCGAAGGGAAGTATGAAAATAAACAAAGGCAGAAGACTTTGAATAATATCTGCAATAAAATAACTGCCAGTAATACTATAGAAAAACTCGTATATCATCGGTCAACCTCTCCCAAAACTATATCGATGCTTCCAAGAATTGCAATTACATCGGCAACCATATGGCCTTTGCACAATTCATTCATAACTCCTAGATGGACAAAGGATGGTCCACGCACTTTTACTCTAAATGGATTTAATGAACCGTCACTTATAATAAAGTAACCTAATTCTCCTTTTGGATTTTCAACTCTTGAATAAATCTGGCCAGCAGGAGGTTTTATTCTCTTTGGTATTGCTGACGTAACATCTCCTTCGGGTAACTGATCAAGAGCTTGTTCAATAATTCTAAGACTTTGTTCCATTTCTAGTACTCTTATATAATATCGATCCCAGCAGTCACCAACTGTTCCAACCGTTCCTTGACCTGTAGGTATATCAAAATCAAATTTATTGTAAATTGAATACGGATCATCTTTTCTTAAATCCCATTTAAAACCGCTAGCTCTTAGGTTTGGACCGGTGATTCCATAGTTAATTGCAGTCTCGAGAGGTAAAACACCGATATTGGCTGTTCTATCAGTAAAAATTCTGTTATTTGTCAATAGGTCGTTTAATTCTTTTATATTTGGTCTCAAATATTTTACAAAATCTTTAGCCGATCTAACAAAATCCGGATGCAGATCGTGAGAGAGTCCACCAACCCAAAAGTAGTTGTAAAGAAGTCTTGCGCCGCAAGTCATCTCAAATAAGCTTAATATTTTTTCGCGATCTCTAAAGCAATAAAGGAAAGGCGTAAAAGCGCCTATATCCAATCCGTATGTTCCTATAGCAACTAAGTGAGAGGCAATTCGTTGTAACTCACTCATAATTACTCTAATATATTCAACTCTTTCTGGAACCTGAATTCCTAAAAGTTTTTCAACAGCAACAACATAGCCGAATTCATTGTTCATTGAAGCAAGGTAATCCAATCGATCAACATAAGGAATAACCTGAGGATAAGTCATAGCTTCAGCATGTTTTTCAAAACAGCGGTGTAGGTAACCTATATGAGGATGAACACTCTGAATTATTTCACCTTCCAATTCAACCTCAAGTCTCAACACACCATGGGTAGAAGGGTGTTGAGGACCCATATTAAGTACCATTTGTTCGGTTTTAAGAGCCATAATTTAATTCAATTATTTTTAATAGGGTACTTTCATACCGTGATAAAATTCCGGGTTTTTATAATCTTTTCTAAGCGGATGTCCTGCTTCCCAATCATAAGGCATAAGAATTCTTGTTAAGTTAGGATGATTCAAGAAGATGATACCTACTAAATCATAAGCTTCACGCTCATGCCAATCTGCATGTCTCCAAATACTTTCGACTGATTTTATTTCAGGATTTTCTCTCTGGGCGGAAGCTTTGAGTACAAGTTTATGTCTGTGTTTTGTAGATTCAATATGATAGTATACGCTTAACGTTCCGCCTTCTATTATATTATCTCCATTCTGATCTGTTGTCTTTTTACCATTTGCATCATCTACACCTGAAAGATTCATTAAAGAGTCAAATGAAAGTTCATCATTATCAAAAAGAAAACGGCAGACTTTATCAATTTCCTGCGGGTTTACAGTAATAAAAGATTCAACAGGTTGTGAAGAAACTAATTCAATTTTTGTGTCACCGAATTTTTCTTTTAATATGTTAAATATTTCTTCTGGAGTTTTCATACTGATTTTTTCACCAAAGATTCGTTTCTAATTTTCTCTTGAAGCTTAAGTAAACCTTCAAGTAATGCTTCAGGTCGCGGGGGACAGCCTGGAACGTATACATCGACAGGAATTACACGATCTACACCTTTTAAAACATGATATCCATGTTCCCAGTATGGACCTCCGCAATTAGAACAGCTTCCCATCGAAATAACATATTTTGGATCAGGCATTTGTTCATATAATCTTTTAATTCTAATTGCCATTTTAAGTGTAACAGTTCCTGATATGATTATTACATCTGATTGACGTGGTGACGGACGTGGAATTACTCCGAATCTATCAAAATCATAATGAGAAGCGGAGGTAGCCATCATTTCAATTGCACAGCAAGCTAGTCCGAATCCCATCTGCCAGAGAGATGAAAGTCTTGCCCAATTCAACAAGTCTTCCACTTTTGTTACTACTATACTTTCTTTTGTAAATTGCTGATCTAGTAAACCCATATAATTCTTTTATTTTATTTATATAAGTATATTTTGAAAAATGTTATTCTTAAGGAGACTGCTTTTCAAAGCTTCCTCTGTTTATGCTTCAACTTCTTCGGGTATTATTTCTTTCTTTAATACTGCCGGTTCAATTTTTGGCCTGGCCCATTCAAGATCACCTTTACGCCATTCATAGGCCATTCCTAATCCTAAAAGGAAAAGAAATATAGCACCCACTAAAAATCCGCCGAAGCCGAATTCCTTATAAACTAATGCCCATGGAATAAGGAGTACTATTTCAACATCAAAGATTAGGAAGATAAGAGCAACTACGTAAAATCTTATATTAAATTTTACCCATGGAGTGCCGACTGCATCTTCACCGCATTCGTATGTAAGTAATTTTTCGTGAGTAGGTCTAGCAGGCCGAATAAACTTTGCAGCAATTATAGCTATTACTACAAAAACTGCTGAGAGCATCATAAAAGCAAAAACTTTACCGAATTCTGTTAACATTTTTTATTATAATTTTTCGTGAAAAATTAAGACAAGCCTTAAGTAATGTCAAGAATTTTTAAGATTAATACATTATTTAGTACATTTTATAATTTATTAAATCGCACCAACACTGACAATATATATGCCAATATAATTACACCTAAATATTGACCTACTATTATATAAATGTTTATCTCGATCTATTTAATTTATCAATAATAAGAATGATTGAATATAATTCATTCTCACTTAAGAGAATGAATTTGAAAAATATTTTAAAAGAATATTTTTAAGCATTTTGTACAATAAAGTAATTATTCCAAAAAATGAATTAAACTTAATTAATAGTCTCTTTAATTGATTATAACTTCAATTAAAATTATATTTTGCAATAAAATTAAATTGTGTGTTAATGCGTCCTACTTATGCAGTAATTCATCTTTCTAAGTTAAAGAGTAATTTTTTAAATATTAGAAAGAAAGTAAAAACAACAAAAATTATGGCGGTAGTAAAAGCGAATGCTTACGGCCATGGTGTTGTAGAAACAGTTAAAGCTTTACAATCTTTAGGGGACAAAAAACCTGAATACTATGCTGTAGCTTTAGCTGATGAAGCTGTCGAACTCCGTAAATTAAAAATAAAACAACCCATTTTAGTTTTTGAACCGATTACTAAAACTGAAGCTGAGACAGTATATAATTATAATTTAACCCCAACTGTTTTTAATGATGCTCATCTGCGTTTGCTTCTAAGATCCTGGAATAAAAGTAAAAAGCGAAATTCAAATTATAAAATAAAAGTACACGTTAAAGTTGATACTGGAATGAACCGGTTAGGAATTAAGTATTATGACGCAGCAAGTTTCATTGAAAGACTTAGTAAAAGTGAAATTTTTTCTATTGATGGAATTTATACACACTTTGCAACTTCGGATGAAAAAGACAAAACATTTGCTAAACTACAACTAAGTAGATTTAATAATTTACTCAAGGATTTAAAAAGAAAAAAATATATTACGGATTAGCTCACGCTGCAAATAGCGGTGCAATCCTGGATATGCCCGATTCATATTTAGATATGGTTAGGCCGGGAATTTCTTTATATGGATATTATCCTTCACTGGATACAAGCGAATCAATTCCTCTAAAACCAGTAATGTCTATTTATTCTTATGTTGCAAGTATTAAAGAACTTGAAAAAGGAGAATCAGTAAGTTATGGCAGATTATTTACGGTGAAAAAAAAGACAAGAATAATTTCTGTCCCGATAGGTTATGCTGACGGATATAATAGAAATTTAACAAATCATACAGCAGCTATTATTAATGGGAAAAAATACAGGCAGGTTGGCAGAGTTACCATGGATAGGATTATGTTTGAAATAGGTTTTGATGATATTAAGTTAAATGATCAAGTTATTTTATTGGGTAAGGATAAGAATATTGAAATAACAGCTTGGGATTGGGGAAAAATATTAAATACAATTCCTTATGAAATTACTTGCAATATTAGTGAAAGAGTTCCAAGAGTTTACAAGGACTAAATGGACTTAATTAAACAATATATTGTTCAAAGTATATCCGTTGCTGCAAATAACCTTAGACTCAGTACTGAAAAAATTGAGGTTGTCGCTCTACTAAGGGATGCAATCCTAAAGTCAAAAGATATTCAATCTGACATTTATGAAATGAAAAAGATTACGGAGTTATCTACCCTGGCAATACGCTTAAATGAAATTTATTCCTATTTAACTCAGCCTCAATTAGACCTCTTTAAATTTTCAGAGAAATTTAAAGAGCATAGTCAGTATTTGATAAAAGATTTAAGTCATATGTTGGAAATGGTTAATCCGGCTACGTTCAAAAAAGTTCTTGAAAAATTAGCTGTACAAAATGAACTTTTAGAAATAAAAAATGGAAATGCAGATGTTTCGAATGCACAAAAAATAGGACAAATCAACCTAGACCTTTCAAAAAGAAAAACAAATGGACATGCTTTTTTTAAACCTGAAACCGAATTATTAAAAGAAAAAATAATATTGGAAGAAGAAAAAGATGAGGAAGACATTTCCTTTCAAAATTACGAAACAGAAATATTAAGACCTATAAAGTCAATAGATGCAATGTTGAAGCAATTGTCTAAAAACGAAATAGATCCTGAAGCTATACTTAAACTTGCTAAAATAATGAATAAGAATGGGGAAGTATCTGAAAAGATAGGTTTTGAAATAATTGCAAACATGCATAATATAATTTCCAAATCTTTATTGTTGATTAGAGCCCGCGAATTGATGCCTGGCAGAGAAATCATCGAAGCCATTCGTGCTTGCTTAATCGTAATTGTGGCGGTTGTTAAAGGTAAAGAGGTTGATATTACGAACTATCTAAATCGTGCAGAAGAATTTGGAAACAGTATTCAATCAATTAAAATAAAGGAAACAATATAAAATGGATGTTTATGCAGTAATAATGGCTGGTGGAATAGGCTCCAGATTCTGGCCTAGAAGCAAAGAAAAAACTCCAAAGCAGCTGCTAAAAATTTTCGGCGAGAAAACGATGATCCAGGATACTGTTTCCAGATTGAATGGAGTGGTAAAAAGCGAGAATATTTTTATTATAACAAATAAGGTTCAAAAACCTGAGATAGAAGAGCAGTTACCAGACCTGCCTAGTGAGAATATAATTGAGGAACCTTTCGGAAGAAATACAGCCGCATGTATAGGTTTGGCATCAATAATTATTGAAAGAAAATCAAAAGAAGGAGTAATGATTGTTCTCCCTGCAGATCATATAATAAAAGATATGGATGAGTTTCATAAAACTCTAAAATCTTCCATTGAGTTTGCATTTAATTCCAAAGGATTAGTGACAATAGGTATTAAACCATCAAGGCCTGAAACCGGTTACGGTTATATTCAAATTGATGAAAGTACTGTTTCCGAAAATATTTTTAAAGTATACACTTTTGCCGAAAAACCAAATTATGCTACAGCGGTTCGTTTTTTGGAAAGCGGAGATTTTTTCTGGAACAGTGGAATGTTTATTTGGCGGGCAGATGCAATTCTTGATGAAATTAAGCTTTATCTTCCTGATTTGGATGAAGGATTGGAAAATATTAAAAAGGATATTGGCTCTCCAAATTATGCGAATACTCTTTATAATGTATACGGAATGCTGAGAAATATTTCTATCGATTATGGAATCATGGAAAAGTCACAAAAAGTTTATTTGACGAAGGGAGAATTCTCCTGGAGTGACGTAGGAAGTTGGGAAGAGGTCTATCAGCTCTCTGAAAAAAATAGCGATGGAAATGCTACTATCGGAAATATATTTACTGAGATGACAGTGGATTCTTACATCTATTCTCCTGAAAAATTTGCGGCAATTATCGGTGTAGAGAATTTAATTGTTATAAATACGAAAGATGCTTTATTAATTTGTCGAAGAGATCAAACGCAAGAAGTTAAAAAAGTTGTTGATCATTTAAAGATTAATAAGTTAACCGAGTATTTATAAAAACTTGTATATACTAAATCTTAACTAATTCACTCTTAGAGATTATGAAAAATCTTATTACTGAATCTGATATTATTAAGCTTAATAAAAAGGGGTTAAAAGTAATCCCGATTAGTGAAAATGAGATTCTAACACCTTTGGCACTAGATAAGATTAAATCACTCGGACTTAAAATTGTTAAGAAAGAATTAGTAAAAGAATTAATTGAAGAAAAGAATTCTGATTTATTTACGAATAAAACAAATAAAATCGCAATTGGTTCAGATCATACCGGCTTTAAATTAAAAAATATAATTGCAAAGATTTTATCTGAAAAAGGTTTTGGAGTTGTAGATTTAGGAACTTATGATGAAAACTCCTGTGATTATCCAGATTTCGCTTTTGCTGTCTCTTCAAAAGTTAAAGAAAAGGAAGTTGATTTCGGAGTTATTATAGATGCTACTGGAAATCCGTCTGCCATTACCGCCAATAAAGTTCCCGGAATAAGGGCGGCAAATTGTTATAATGAATTTACAGCAAAAAGCGCTAAGGAACATAATAATGCTAACATTCTTACGTTAGGTGCAAAATCTATTGGGGAAGAAACGGCAAAATCCATTTTAGAAGCCTGGCTTAAATCAAATTTCGAAGGGGGCAGGCATCAGAAAAGATTAAACAAAATCATTGGTATAGAAAAACAATTTTCCAAATAAAATATTTTATAAAAAATATTTCTTCACTTTATAGATTTTCTTTATTATCTTCAAAACAATTTTGAAAAATACTTTTATATAAAATTTAATATTGATTTAACTATATAACATTTGTCAGTTTTTAAAGGGTAATAGGGGCACTTATTCACTTAAGCTTTTATTTGATTTAATCCTCTATATAAAAAATTAAATGATTAGCAAATGCTATAAATTAAAAGGGAAATAAAATTCTTTGCCAGAACAATTCTACAAAATAAAATCGGGTACAAAATGAAAAAATTATTTTTAACAATAATTACATTGTTAACCTGTTCAGTTATGATAATTGGACAGACAATCTCTGTTCTTGGAACACAGGATATTACAAGCAAAAAAGAAGGTGAGTTTTACTATCCGAAATTTTCTCCGGACGGTTCAAAAATCTTTTTTACACGTGCAAATTATAAAGGAATTTACTATGTAAGTCTTGACGATAATGCTTTAGTCCAGTTGAACAATGAAGATGGAGCAGGATACGAATTTAATTTGTCTCAAAATAATTTAGTTTATTATAGAACAGATCATTATATAAATGGAAGAAAATATTCCTCGTTAAAATCGATGGATGTGATTACAAAAGCTTTTCAAGTGATTGCAACGGATAAACGATTTTTATCCACACCAAAAAGTCTAAACAATAATATAATAGCTTATACTATCAACAATAGGATCCAAAAATTTATACCTAAAAGTGCAAATAATAAAATTGAGGTTTCTTCAACAGAAAAGCCATATGTTGAAATTGAAAAAAGCAAACTTGCCCTAATAGAATCTGGAACAAAAAAAATTATTACACCGGTTGGAAAAGGGAACTATATCTGGCCTTCTGTTTCACCGGATAATTCTAAACTGCTTTTTACTGTTGCCGGAAAAGGGACATATGTTTCTGATTTGAATGGGAATATACTTGCAGACTTGGGTTATGCAAACTATCCAAAATGGTCTCCTGATGGAAGGTGGATTTCCTACATGGTAGATAAGGATAATGGTTTGTCCGTCACCAGCTCTGATATTTTTATAGTCTCATCCGATGGAGAAAAGAAATTTCAAATAACAGATACAGAAGATGTCTTCGAAATGTATCCTGATTGGTCACCCAAAGGGGACCAGTTAGTGCTGAATTCTTATGATGGGAAAATTATTTTAATAAAAAATTAAAAATTGAAAATTAAGGGGCTGACATGCAGAACTTTTACTGGAAAACAATCTTAATATTTTTGGTTTCATCTGTTATTATTTTATCTCAGGATTTCAGCAACATTAGAATTTGTATTAATCCTGGTCATGGAGGCCATGACTCAAATGATAGATTTATTTCAGCAACCGGTTTTTGGGAATCTGACGGAAATTTAGATAAAGGTCTTTATCTAAAACGTATTCTTGAAGGATTTAATGCCGATATTGTAATGACCAGGGTAACTAACACAACTGCAGATGATTTACCTTTATCTCAAATAGTAGCAATTGCAAATTCAAATAATGTAGATTATTTCCATGCTATCCATAGCAATGCATATAATGCTCAATCCAATTACACTCTTCTTCTATTCCAGGGTGGTGACAATACACCGACTTACCCGGGCGCTTTGACTATGGGCAATTATATTGCTACTGAAATTTATCAAGCACATCGTACAACTGCGAAATATGTTAGAGGTGATTTTGATTTTTATGGAACCGGGCAGCCCTATTTAGGTGTCTTCAAAGGATTAAATATGCCGGGAACATTATCAGAAGGTTCATTCCATGATTATGTTCCGGAATCCTGGAGGCTTAGAGACTCTGTTTATAAAAAACATGAAGCATGGGCAATCGCAAAAGCTTTTATTTCATATTTTAATCTTGTCCCGATTAATACCGGCATGATTGCTGGCATTGTTAGAGATTTAGAGCAGAAAGTAAGCTATTATTCAATTCCGGGAACTAATGATAATATAAAACCAATTAATAACATTAAAGTTACTCTTGAGCCAGGAAATAAAATTTATAACGGCGATGAATTTAATAACGGATTTTTTATGTTCGATAGTCTGACTCCAGGCCAATATAAAATAATTTATGAATGCCAGAATTATTTTAAAGATTCGTCCAGCGTAACAGTTACGGCCAATAAAACAGTTTTTGCCGACAAATACATGTTATACGACACTACTATCGCTCCAATTGTATCAAATCATTTTCCTGTAAATACACCCGATAGTATAAAAACAAGTTCCGTAATAAAAATCTCTTTTAATAGAACAATGAATAGAGAATCGGTTCAAAATGCTTTTTCCATAGAACCTGCAGTGAGCGGAACATTTGGCTGGGAAGATCTTGATCAAACTGTAGTATTTACACCGGATATTCCTTTGGAAGGTGCAACTAATTATAAAGTAGGGATATCCACACTCGCTCTTAGTAAATGGGATGTTCCGATTGATAGTGCATATTCATTTTCGTTTCTAACAAACAGCAGAAACAGATTGTTGCTCTTAAATACTTATCCTTTAAATAACCAAGTAAGTGTAAGCAGCACAGTTCAAATTAGGTTGGTATTTGATGCTCCTATTTTTACCGGCTCTTTAGCAGGACAGATTGTTTTATATAATTCTTCCAATCAAAGTGTCAATGTAAAGAATGTCCGAATATTTTCGCAGGATGGTAAAGGTTATATAAACTTCGAACCGCAAACAAGTTTACAACCAAGTTCATCTTATAAATTAGCCTTAGGCGGGGCAATTGCTGATATGGATCATATTCAGATGGTTGAACCGGTTGAAATAAATTTTCAAACTTCGGCTGAACAAAATAAATTCGGTTTATTATTAGATAGTTTCGATTCAATTGATCAGTGGGAATTAAATACGGCTGGTACAGACAATGCTTCCACTAAAATCGGTTTAAGTTCTGTTCAGAAAATTAGCAGTAATTATTCGGGGAAAATAGATTACCTATTCAACACTAATTCAAATGGCCTGGTAAAAATATCATCTCAAAAAGAAATTGATTTCGGTCCGGAAAGTAATATAAGTTTCGGCTTTTGGGTTTTTGGGGATTTGAGTTTTAACAAACTGGAATGCTCGTTCGGAATTGATTCTGTAATAACACAAAGTCATTTTGTTGATACTTTGAACTGGACTGGATGGAAGCTTTTTAAGATTAAAATTCCTGATGTTAATAATAACTATAGTAAATTATTTTATTCTATATCTTTAATTCAGGATTCCTTAGGGGTTAATTCAGGAACAATTTATGTGGATGATGTTCAGTATTCAACCTCAACAACTTCTGTTGGTGATATTTCAAATAAAATAAATAATTACCAATTATATCAGAATTATCCGAATCCTTTTAATCCCAGCACTGTTATTAAATATCAGATACCACAGCAAAGTTTAGTTACTCTAAGGATATATGATATACTGGGTAGGGAATTATCTACTTTAGTAAATGAAGTGAAACCGGCAGGAATTTATAGTATCGAATTCTCTTCTTCAAAAATTGGAAAGAATATTACCAGCGGAATTTATTTTTATACTTTAAAGGCCGGTAATTACATTTCAACCAAAAAATTTGTTTTATTAAAGTAAAAGCAGATCAAAATTTTATAAATTTCTAAGGAAAATTTATTGATTCAATAATTCATAATTTATCCAAGTATATTTTATTTTTTATTACCGGCAAGTTGAAATTAAATTATTAATCAATTAATTATGTAATGCGGATTTATCTAAAGATGAGCCGGCAAAATAAAAAACTTATAAACATGTCTAATTTATTTTTCGCAAATTATAAAAAGTTTATATAAATTTGTTTGTAAATAATTAAATAGTTTTTATAAATAGGAAAATTAAACATCTAGTGTGCCTGCCTAGGCTTTCATCTTTTTTTAATCAAGTTGTTTATCTTAAATCCTCAATTTTCAAAAAGGAACCAAATTGTTCATCATTAATGCTCCGGTTGAAAAGGTTATAGAACTCGATAATAATATATTTTTATTAAAGATCCATTGCCCTCAAATTTCTACAATAATTAAACCGGGACAATTTCTTAATATCAGAGTATCTGAAACCATTTATCCTTTATTAAGAAGGCCTTTTAGCGTTTGTGATGTGGAAGGTGAATATTTCTATATTATGTTTAATGTTCTAGGTGAAGGCACAAAAATATTGGCTGAAAAACATTTAGGAGATACAATTGATGTTTTAGGGCCTTTAGGTAATGGATTCAACTTCACAGGATCTTATGATACCGCAATAATTGTTGGCGGTGGATTAGGTGCGGCTCCGTTTCCTTATTTAATTAGAGCTATTGGGAATCAAAAAAAAGTTTACTCTTTTATAGGCGGAAAAACTTACAAAGACGTAATTACTCATGGAATTAAAAACATTTCAATTGCAACGGACGATGGATCATTAGGGTTCAAAGGAACTGTGGTGGAATTATTGAAAGATAACCTGGATTTATTAAATTCAGGTAATATAAAAATTTTTGCTTGCGGACCGAATGCAATGTTGAGAACTCTAAAAGAATTTTCTATAAATAATAATTTTGAATGTGAAGTTTCCACTGAATGTGCGATGGCCTGCGGTTTTGGAATTTGCCAGGGATGTCCGATTGAATCTACTAAAAAGTCTGATAAATATTTATTGGTTTGTAAAGACGGACCTGTATTCAATGTTAAGGATGTTGTAATATGAGCAAAGTAGATTTATCAGTGCAGATAGGACCTCTCAAACTTAGAAATCCCATTTTACTTGCTTCCGGAACAGTAGGGTATGGAAATGAAGTAGCCGAGTTTGTTGATTTAAATAAAATCGGCGGGATAGTTACAAAATCTCTGAGTTTAAAACCTAGAAAAGGGAATCCGCCGCAGAGAATAGTTGAGACTCCTTCGGGGATGCTTAATGCAATTGGACTGGCTAATGTTGGAGTCGAAGTCTTCTTAAAAGAAAAAATTCCCTTTCTAAAAAATTATGATGTTCCCTTAATTTGTAATATTGCGGCAAGTACTATTGAAGAATACGTTGAATGTACGCGAATATTAACAGAGGAAGTAACCATAAAGGCATTTGAAATAAATGTTTCATGCCCGAATGTAAAAGAAGGGGGATTACAATTCGGAAATAATGTGGCAATGGTCGGGAAAATAACTGAAAGAGTTAAAGCTGTTACTAATAAACCCGTGATAATAAAATTATCACCTAATGTTTCTTATATTTCTGAGTTTGCAAAAGTAGTGAAAGAGTCAGGCGGGGACGCTGTTTCTGCGATCAATACCTTAGTAGGTACTTCATTTGATATCTTTAAAAGGAAACCAAAAATATTTAATATAAACGGCGGTTTATCCGGCCCTGCTATTAAACCGGTTGCATTAGCTAAGGTATTGGAGATAAGTAGGAATGTAGATATCCCGATAATTGGGATTGGGGGAATAATGAATTGGAAAGACGTAGTTGAATTTATGATTGTAGGTGCTTCTGCTATACAACTCGGCACACTGAATTTTATAAATCCTGCTGCTTCAATCGAAATTTTAGAATCACTTGAAAAATATTGTATTGAAAATGGAATTGAAAAATTGTCGCAATTAACTGCTTCGTATATTATTTGAAACTTATGGACCTGAAATCCGCTTTAGAAAAATTATATTCGCTTCATACATTTGGAATTAAGCTGGGATTGGAGAACATTCAAAAATTTCTCTCCACCCTAGATAATCCTCAAAGTAAACTAAAAACTATCCATATTGCCGGCTCAAACGGGAAGGGAAGTACTGCGGCTTTTATAGCAAGTATTTTGATGGAATATGGATATAAAGTAGGATTGTATACATCCCCGCATTTTATCAGGTTTAATGAACGCATACAAATTAATAATGTACAAATTCCGGATGAATATTTAGCAAATTTTATAACTGAATCCGAAGATTATATTGATAAACACAAATTAACATTTTTTGAAGTTACCACTGCAATTGCCTTTAAATATTTTGCTGAAAATGATGTCGATTTTGCTGTAATTGAAACCGGATTAGGAGGCAGACTTGATGCAACTAATGTTCTTGATCCTCTGGCGGTTGTAATAACTTCCATTAGTTTGGAACATACCAATATCTTAGGAGACACGATTCGCAAAATAGCATTTGAGAAAGCTGCAATAATTAAAAAGCATATTCATGTATTCGTAGGTAAATTACCTATGGAAGCAGTAGCTGTTGTAGAAGAAAAATGCAGAGAAATGGATAGTAAATTATTCAAAATTGAAGATTATATTAATGTTAAAGGGAATGATTTAGAACTTTATACTGAAGAAATTGACCTGGATGACTGGAGTATGCCTTTAAAAGGGATGTATCAAAAATATAATGCCGCACTTGCAGGTTTAGTAGTTTCCAAAACATTATTGAATGATGATCTGAAAACCATTTCTAAAGGGATTAGGAATGTAATTAAAAACACAGGTTTACAGGGGAGATTTGAGTATTATTCATATAATCCTGATATTATTTTTGATTCCGCTCATAATCCCGAAGGTATCCAAAATTTTTTATCAGAGTTCAAAAAGGGTAATGATAAATACTCCCGTCGGATTTTGTTATTCGGAGTTATGAGAGACAAATCCATTAAAGAAATGTTATTAAACCTGCATGAATATTTTGATGAGATTCATGTTACCCAAATGAATTTTGAGAGATCATGTAAAGTAGAGGAAATAATAAAAATTGCAGGGGAAATAAAATTAGATGTAATACCTGAATATGATCCTGTAAACTTTATAATGGAATTTAGTAAACAAAACGTTAAAAATTGTTTAGTTGTAATAGGAAGTATGTACCTTTTGGGCGAAATTAAAACATTTTTAATTGGTAATAAAATTGCTTGACATTTTTTTTAATTAAGTGTATGTTTCGACTGAACCTCTTGTTCCTATCAACAATAAAAAATAAATTTGAATTGATATTAGTCCCCGAATGCATATCCGGATAAAACCATATAAAAAGAAATTTAGTTTCGTTAATTAATTAGTTACATAACTTTAAAATAAATTATTTAGGATCAATACAATGCCAATGGATATTTCTGAACTCAAATCTAAGAAGATTGTGGAACTTAACGCTATAGCAAAGGATCTTGGTATCTCAGGTTATAGTGACTTAAGAAAGCAAGAACTTATCTTTAAAATTCTGGAAGCTCAGACAGCTAAAGATGGTTTAACTTTCTCAAAAGGTGTGCTGGAAGTATTACCAGATGGTTACGGATTTCTCCGTTCATCTGATTACAACTATCTTCCTTCACCCGATGATATTTATGTTTCACCTTCTCAAATTAAAAAATTCAGTTTAAGAACTGGAGATTTTGTAAGCGGACAAGTTAGGCCCCCAAAAGAAGGCGAAAGATTCTTTGCTTTATTAAGAGTCGAAGCCGTAAACGGTTTAGAGCCTGAAGGTATTAGAGAAAGAACACTTTTCGATAATTTAGTGCCTGTTTACCCGACAAGAAGAATTAATTTAGAATCTGCTCCGGGTGAGTATTCAATGAGAATTATGGATCTTCTTTCTCCGATAGGTAAAGGGCAAAGAGGATTGATCGTTTCTCCTCCTAAAAGCGGTAAAACAATTCTTCTGCAGAAAATTGCTAACTCAATAACTAGAAACCACCCTGAAATAAAATTAATTATTTTGCTAATCGATGAACGGCCTGAAGAAGTCACAGATATGGAACGTTCCGTTAAAGGCGAAGTAATTAGTTCAACTTTCGATGAACCACCGGAAAGACACGTTCAGGTTGCAGATATGGTAATTGAAAAAGCAAAGAGATTAGTTGAAGCTAAAGAGGATGTTGTTATTCTCCTTGATAGTATAACAAGACTTGCAAGAGCGCACAATATAGTAGTACCTCATAGCGGTAGAATCCTTTCTGGCGGTGTTGATGCAAACGCACTTCACAAACCAAAAAGATTTTTCGGAGCAGCACGAAATACCGAAGATGGAGGCAGCTTAACAATTATAGCTACAGCTTTAATCGATACCGGCAGCCGTATGGATGATGTTATTTTTGAAGAGTTCAAAGGAACTGGTAATATGGAATTAGTTCTAAATCGTGATCTTAGCGATAGAAGAATTTTCCCTGCAATTGATGTTAATCGTTCAGGCACCAGAAGAGAAGACTTGTTGATGAAAGAGGATGAACTTGCCAAGGTATGGATTCTTAGGAAAATACTCAGCGACTTTAATTCTGTTGAAGCTATGGACTTCTTAATGGATAAGATAAGAGGGACTAAAAATAATAAAGAATTTTTAAATAACATGAACAATTAGTTAGCTTTAAAAGAAAAGGGAATTCACCCATCAGGTTATTATAACCGAATTAGCTTTATTATTTAAAGTGATTGTAGTAAACAAGATATGTTTATCATACATAATACTTTATTGTTGATTCATTCTATTAAATGGACATCTGAAAGTATTTAATGATTTTTATTTCGGATTATTATTGAATAAATGAAATAATTAAATATCTGTTAAATAATAATGGTTTATAAGTCTGACTATTGAAAAGGGGAATAAATTTATATTTGGCGCTAATCATAAATAAACGATATATTTATAATTATATAACAATATATTTCTTAAGCCAATGTATAGAGTATTATATCGTTCTCTTTTAATTTCTTTGATTTTAGTGGTGTCTTCCGTAACCGGCAAAGGCCAGATACTGCCGCATTTAATTTATTCTGAAATTCATATAATACCATCCGATTCCGTCAATAATATTTATTATTCTTATCGAATTCCTTTTAACAGATTTGTTTTTATTAAAGATGGGCAAGCATATACTGCTAATTTTAGAATTACAATTGAAATAACTGATTCGAGCGGCCAATATGTAACCAGGCAGAATGAAGAAAAAAAAATAATAACTAAGAACTTTGATGAGACAATATCAAATGGAAAGTATATAGAAGGGGTTCTGTCATTCAAAGCCGGAGACGGATTTTACAATTTGCTCCCAATTATTTCAGATGAAAATTCAAGCCGGGATATGAGAATGCACCCATTGGAATTCTCAACAAAGCTTAAGGAAATTTCTAACTTTTTACGGCCTGTAATATGTAATTCAATCAAATCATCATGCGATAATTCCCAATCTTTTGAGCTTACAAACTTTGACGGAGATATACCTTTTAGCGAAGCAAATTATTATATGTTGATACCCTCAATGGATACTTCTATAAAAAAAATCAATGTAACTATAGTTTGTAAAGAAGATACAGTCTTATCGGAATATGTCACTTCATACTTTGATTCAGGCATTTCATTTAAGGAATGTGAAGATAATATTTCAATTGATGAAAATAAAAAAGAAAAACATTTGAGGAATTTTCTTCTTGAAAATTTTAGTCAAAAATTAGATGAAGGTAAATATCAAATTCATATTTCAAAAGTGGGAAGTGCAAAATCAAAAAAATATTTCGAACAAAATGTAAGGTGGTTTAACAAGCCTTTTTCTCTTTATGATCCCAAAGAAGCAATCAAAATTTTAAAGTACACGGCAAATAAAACTATTGTCGATTCTTTATTGAACTTCAGCTCAAAAAGATATAATGAAGTACTTTCTAATTATTGGAAGAAATTTGATCCTACGAAATTAACTGAATTCAATCCTCTGATGAATGAATTTTACACAAGAGTTGACTATGCTATAAAACATTTTTCTCCTTTATCTAAGAATAATGGCGCAAATACAGACAGAGGCAGAATATATATTATTTACGGAAAGCCGGAAGAAGTTGAACGAACTTCCAATCAGTATGGCAGAATGGTTGAACGATGGGTTTATGAAAATCCTGACAGAATTTTTGATTTTGTTGAAAAAGACGGGACAGGTAATTATACTTTATTAAAGGACTAATGAATAAATTTGCTTTTACTTGTGGAGATATTAACGGGATAGGGCCCGAGATTGTAATTAAAGCTTTAAATAAAATTACGTCTACCTCGAAAGATAATTTTGTTTTTATATGTCCTGAAAATGTATTTATTAAAAATATTAAAATTACAAAACCTTCTTTTGAATATTTTATTACTGACCAAATAAAAAACAGTAATAAAAGAGTAACAGTGTTGGATATTGGAGAATATAAATGCAATTTTGGTACTCCGACAGTTTACTCCGGCAATGCAGCTTTCAATGCTGTACAAATATCATTTCAACTTGCTTACAACAAAATTGTCGATGCAATTGTAACTGCACCGCTTTCCAAAACAGCAATCAATTTAGCCGGTAAACATTTCCCCGGTCATACTGAGATGTATGCTGAATGGTCAAATGTAAAAAATTTTGTTATGATGTTTTTATCTAAAAGAATGAATGCGGCTTTAGCTACAATTCATGAACCAATAATTAATGTACCCAATTTAATTAGTCTTAAAAATTTAAAAAATAAGCTAAATGTTATTATAAATTCATTAGTAAAAGATTTAGGTATTAAAAATCCTAAAATCGCAGTACTCGGACTTAATCCGCATGCAGGCGAAGAAGGCTTGATTGGTAAAGAAGAACAAAGAATATTAAAGCCTCTATTAAATCTAAAAGAATTTAGTAATTATTTAAGCGGGCCATTTTCCCCTGATGCTTTTTTTGCAAATAGGCTGTATAAAAATTATGATTTAGTCCTTGGAATGTACCATGACCAGGTTTTAATTCCTTTTAAATTAATTAATTTCGGATCGGGAGTAAATTATACTGCAGGATTACCAATTATTCGTACTTCCCCGGATCATGGTACGGCATTCGATATTGCAGGAAAGTGCCTAGCAAATGAATCCAGTTTTTTAGAAGCATATAAGTACGCAAAAAAGATTGTAATTAATCGGAAAAAGAATGGGCGAGTATAAACAAGTAAAAATATACGAAAAGCTTCCTTTGATCTATGATTATCTCATGAAGTCAATTAATTATGAGACTTGGGCTAAGTATATTTTTAATATTGTTAAACCATACATATCAAAAGACGGATTAGTCCTTGAATTAGCTGGCGGCAGCTGTAAGTTCGCAAATTATTTTGTAAAATATTTTCCGAAGATTATTGTAACGGATATTTCGAAAAATATGCTCCTAAGAGATAAAAAAAATTTGCCTTTAAAAGTTTGCTGTAATATGTCGAACATTCCATTTAAAAAGAATTTTGATTTGATATATTCTAATTTTGACAGCGTAAATTATTTAACAAGTAAAAAGCAATTACTTGAATTATTTAAAGAAGTATCAAAACTCTTAACTGAAAACGGAATATTTACTTTTGATGTTAGTCTTGAAAAAAATAGTATTGTGCACATAAAGATTCCGGTTAGAAGCGGCGATTATGAAGGCATAAATTTTAATCAGAAAAGTGAATATAATAAGAGAAATAGAATTCATAAAAATACTTTTATATTTAAAAGTAATGATGAAGTTCTTAAAGAAATTCATCGTCAGAAAATTTATCCGTTCGAAACATATTTTGAATTGCTGGATACTGCAGGGCTTTATGTAAAACATTGTTATAATGCTTTTACATACAATGATGGCACTGCTGATTCAGAAAGGATACAATTTATTACAAAGAAGGTTAAAAAAAATGTTGTCATTTAGCAATGTTGCTTTTAGTTACCCTAACCAACCAGTTTTTACAGATTTAAATTTTAATCTTGATCAAGGTGAGTTTACTTTTATAATCGGGAAAAGCGGATCAGGAAAAAGCACTTTACTTCAGCTTGTTTATATGAATATAATACCCACAGTCGGCAGTGTAACTTTTACTCAGTTCGATTCCAATTCAGTAAAACCAAAAGATCTACCTTATCTTAGACGAAAGCTGGGAATCATCTTCCAGGATTTTCGATTATTAAGAGATAGAAATATCTATGAAAATATTTCTTTTGTTTTGGAAGCTACAAATACACCGAGAAGAGAAATTAAGAGAAAAGTCAATGATGCTTTAACGGATGTAGGCTTATCACACAGGCGGTACAGTATGCCGGATGAATTATCCGGCGGTGAAAAACAGCGTATAGCTATTGCCAGAGCAATAGTTAATGAACCTATATTAATATTGGCTGATGAGCCGACTGGAAACCTGGATCCGGAAACTTCTTATGAAATATTGGATATCCTTTTACATATACATTCTCGCGGTACAGCAGTTTTATTTGCAACACACAATTATGAAATTGTAAAAAAGTACCCGGCAAAAATTATAAAACTGGAGAACGGAAAAGCCTTAAAAGCCGTTCTTAAACAGAAGTGATTCTCTCCTTGTTCTTACTTGAGCTAATATGTTTCAAAATATTTTCAGTTACTTTTTCTATTGGTTCGGATCCGTCAACAAAAATAACTTTATTCTGGTTGGTGTAAAAATCTAAAACTGGTTTTGTAGTTTTACTAAATATTTCCATTCTATGCCTAATTACTTTTTCAGTATCATCATTCCGCTGGTAAAAACTTTTTTCCGCACCGCATGTAGGACAATTATTTTTATCTTTAATATCATTGTAATTAAAAATATTCTTACAAACTCTGCATGCTCTGCGGTTGGTTAATCTTTTGACTAATACTTCTTCATCGACTGTAATTGCTATTATAAATACTTCTTTTATTTTTAGTTCTTTAAGAAGATTATCTAAAGCGATGGCCTGGTTTTTAGATCTGGGAAATCCGTCAAGAATAAAACCGTTTTTACAATCATTTGCAAGCAGAGTATCTTTAATAATTCCGATCATTATTTCATCAGAAACTAATTCTCCCTTAGAAATAATTTCTTGAGCTTTAATTCCCAGAGGAGTTTGTTTTTTTACAGCATGGCGTAAAATATCCCCAGTGGAAATGTGCGGGACATGCAATTTAGCAGATAATATTTTAGCCTGAGTTCCTTTACCGGCACCTGGAGAACCAAACAAAATAATTTGCATAAAACTCCCGAATTGTTTTATTCAACTTATTAATATTAGATTTTTTAATCAAGTTTGAACTTTAGCATTTAAATGTAGTTTTATCAAATATAAATATACTGAAAAGAGTTATTTCTTTCTCTTTATTTCAAAAAATTTCTTCAATAATTGTTCGCTTTCATTAGAATAGATTCCGGAATACAAATTTATTTTATGATTATATTTATCCGTCTTCAGCAAGATTATAAAGTGATCCGCATGCACCGAATTTCGGATCAAAACTTGAGAAATATATACTTCTCAGCCTGGAAGATAAAGCCGCGCCTGTACACATTATACATGGTTCTAAAGTAACATATAAATCGCAGTCATTCAATCTCCAATTACCAAGATGATTTGCCGCCGATGTTATTGCTATCATTTCTGCATGTGCAGTTGCATCTTTTAACTTTTCAACTTGATTGTAGCCTTTTCCGATTATTGCATTATTATAAACCACTACCGCACCTACCGGAACTTCATTTTCCATTAAGGCTGTTTCTGCTTCCTTTAAAGCAGCATACATAAACTTATATATATCTTCATTAAACTGCATTTATAAAAAGTATTTTAGAATAATATAAAAGAGGCTGGCCGAAAAGAAATATTCAATTTATAAATCAGCGGAAATCAGTCCAGATCCGTGTTATCCGCGTTCTATTTTTCAAAAAATATTTACTTTTGGGTCAGCCGCAAATTAACAAAAAGGAAATTAGTACGCCCGGAAGGATTTGAACCCTCAACCCTCAGATCCGAAGTCTGATGCTCTATCCAGTTGAGCTACGGGCGCATTCAAAATTGTGCAATAAACAGAAATTTTCTTATTAAAGATAATAAAAAAATCTGATTTTAGAATGATTGTTCTTTTCAAAATGTTTTATGTGTTTACTGTTAAACCAGGATCTGCTTCTGTCGAATTTGTTTTCATATGAATTTTAACTGTTAATAATAATGATAAACCCAATCCTGCAACACCAAGTATTGGTATTGCACTGAATCCCATTATGCCGACCAAAGGGCCGCCTAAGAAAGTACCTAATACAGTAGCAACTGCACCTGATGCATTATATAATCCCATCGCTTCTCCTTCACTGACGGGTGTTAATTCAGCTGTAATCGTCGTGCCTGTTACACTCAGAATCGGCCAGGATAAAATAATTACAGCAAATGCAAGTGAAGCAATTAATGGCATCATTGATATTTTGAAAAAAATGAGAAAAAGCATAGTAGCGAATCCAAACAGCCTTAATAAAATTCCCCATTTGTATACCTTAGATACTCCATAGTGCTCGGATAATTTTGTACTTCCCGTATATAATGCTATACCTATTCCGCCCGCAACAGCGTAGATAAGTGAAGTTAAACCCGGGGGAACAAGAAAGGCAGTTTTCATGGCTAGAGGAAAATAAGCAAAGAAAGCAGCAACACCGAATGAAGAAATGAACCACGAAAGAATGAAAAATCCAAAAGATGTTGATATTAACTTTTTAATATTGCGTAATGCGCTTAAATTTAAGTGATGAGAATGCCTTATTAGGCCGCCGCCGATTAATTCAATCTTTCCGAACTTAGCTAATTTTCTAAAATCAAGATCCTTAATCATGCGCTGTATTCCTGTTTGAGATTTTTTCACGGGGAGCCCTAAATGCCCTAATAGAATTGCCGGCAGTAATAGTGCAGCGCCTATCCATATTCCATCATTAAATAACCCGGAGGATGAAAAAATTGCAGCAATTATTAATCCGATTGTTTGGCCTGCACCGTTAAAGCTTTGGAGCCATCCGATCCTTGCTGACCATTCATTTTGAGGATTAAATTCGACTACAAATAAAGTGGATACAGTTGCAACTGAAGCTGTTCCCGTTCCAAGTAAAAAAGAAATAATTAACCAGCTGAACAAGGTTTTTGCAAAGGGAAGTACGATAAGTCCGGCAAGCAGTAGAACAAAACCACCAAAAAACAATAAGCGATGTTTATGCTTTTTATCAGTAAGATTTCCCCATATCGGTGATGTTAATAATCCGAGATTATATATGCCCATTACCCATGCTACATAAGCTAGGTTATGCGAAGAAGCAATCACCTTTAACGGAAGAAGCACAGGAATTATTGCCGCAGAAACTAACCCTAAAATTGCATATGCGGCATACCATGGTGAAGTCCACTTGCGAATTGATGAAATAAAATTCTTTACTAATTCTAAACCCGGTATCATATATTCTCCTCTCTAATAATCTTAAGTATAAAAAGAGCTAGATAATTAAAGAGAAATAATCATCTTTAACTTCCAGAAGTTTATTGAATCTGTTCCAATATAATTTTAAATCATCAACACTGTGTGAGAGGAATCAACGTGAAAAGGGAAGTGTATAAAAAGTAGCGATTTTATTAGCAGCAAATTTATAGAGAAAAAGTAGTGATTATTAAAAAGTCATTTTGAAATAAGTCTAATTTTGTTCCGTCAAACATTACCCCTTTTCCTAGATTAGTAATACCATGTTCAAAAACAATTCTGTATAATTCAACTTTTTTAACAGTTTACTAGTTATAAAATCTATTGCGAACAACCGGTTAAATAAATATTTATGTTAAAAATGATTTTATAAATAAATCTGTTAAATTTATTCCAATGCCTGTCAGTATTCCGATAATAATTCCTATCCTCAAGTTTAAAAGCATTGGCTGTAACAGTATGGATAAGTTATTAAAAACGAAATGAGAAGAAAATAAAGCTAACAATAAGATTATTAGGCTGTTTGTTATTCCGAATAGAAGTCCCGAAATAATAACCCTAACAATATTATTTGATGCGAAAGTTTTTTTGATAATAATTAAATAAAGATATAGAGCAGCAGAAGTCAGAGCGATATATGTTCCATTTAAAATAAATATCCATGAATTATGTTCGAATAGAAAACCGGTAAATACAATATACCACAATAATAATATTCCTATTGCTGTTCTATAATTTTTTGTACTGAAAGTTGCATATGCAATCCCCAAAGTTATTCCTGTGCCAAAAAATTGAAACGGCCAGCGTGTAGAAATAAAAACTGATTCCTTGTAAAAAGAATATCCTATAGCTATTATCAATCCGCTAACAAATAGGAAACGAACTATATGCCGAATTATTAATTTGTCGTTAAACTTCATTCTAACTCTCCTTGCCAAAGTCTTTAATTTCGACTGCAAATTAATAAATCATAATTGAAAATATAATTGTAGAATACTTTTTAACTAATAACTTAGTCAAAATAATATCCTACTTTTAATAGCGGAATAAATAATAAACTTCCACTGCTGCCTAATGGACGCAGCCCGGCTATTTCCCATGACATATGAGTTGATCGTATTCTTACACCAATTGTAAAAAGTCCTTTGAAATCTTCATTAACCAGAGAATTTGCATTTTCATATTCCATTATAATTGATGTGTTTTGTGATGGATCTATTCTAAATCCGAGCATATAAACCCAATCGGCATCACTCTGTTCGGAATATTTTACATAGGCTAAACTTAAATGGAAACTTCTTTTCGGTGCACCATAACTTATTACATCTCCAATTGAATAACTGGATGACTTTGGCGTAAATACTCCGTACAAAGACGACTGCAGAGAATTATAAGTTATAATATGCTGTTTAATCCCAAATGTAAATGTTTCATAAAATTGTGTCGTGATGGGGAATAGGCTCAAAATACTAATATGAGTAGTTGGAGTCACCGCATAAGAATAATTTAAAAAGATTAATTCATAATCTGAAAAATAAGAATTGCTAACCGGCATTGTATAAGCAGTCGGCATAATAAATAATTCATTGTCTCCGGGTAAATATTGTTGAGAATAGATGAACGATGGTATAGAAAGAAATAAAATATATAACAATGATCTAGCATTCATATTTCCTCTTTAGGTTTGTATATAATTTATAGTAAAGATAAGTATTGAATAATTTTGAAGACTAGAGGTAAATTTGAAACTTACAATCTAGCCATGTAATGGAACCGTGATCTAACAAACTCTAAATTTGTTATACTGCTATTTTATAATGCCGTTGAATGTATATGAACCCCGTAAATATTATCAATGCCAGGATCAGAAATACTATTAAGTCCCTTATCATAAACGTTGGGTCATTATTTATTAACATCATGAATCCCATTGCATTAACTGCTAAAATCATTGTGAAAAAGAAACCATAAAACATAAATTGAATTGGGTATGTTGTGTTTGGCCTTATCCACAATAAATATACGCTGATAAAACCCAAAGGTATTGAAAATCCAAGGTCAAATATTCTGACAACCCAAAACGCAGTTGGAGCAATATTATAACCTCGTGTAGTGCCTGTGGAAATAACTTCCCGAATTTCTTTAATCCACATGGATGCAAATATTATTAGGAAAATTGTAAATAGGGAAGTATAAATAATGAGTCCCATTTTCTTAAAATTGCTTTTAACATTCTTTGGGAAAATTGAAATTGAATAAAGTAATATTATGAGAGAAGATATCAGTATGAATAAAAAGTAAAAGGTATATACTTGACTATTTCCGGTATACTTTTGCGAGCCCCATTCCCAGCCTATTGTGTAACTCAAAACGTAATATATTAAGTAAAGCGGTGTTATAATAAGAAGGTAGCGGGATAATTGCTTTTTTAAAAACAGAGTAATACCACCGATTATTAATATTGGGCTTAAAAGGAACACGTTAACGAAATCTTGTCCTATCAGCTGGTTATTAATAATATCAGCCGTTTTGTATTTAATTTGATTTAAGAATAACGGACCTTCTATTGCCAGATAAATTAAAATTATTCCTGAGACAATTGAGATTAATGAAACAAATATTCTTTCAAAAGAGTTGCCGAAATTGTTTTCAATGATGCTGGTCATTAAAAAATCCTTTCTCCTTTTTAAAATTTATAACATTATTAAACAGCTTAATCTTAAATTCAATGAAGTGATTTTATAAAATTGACTAATCCGGTTAAGTACAAGTACTGATATTTGCTGAAAAGGGAAATCATATTCGATTTTTTTAACCTATTACCAACTAGGCGGTTATATGCATCTCGGGAAAAATTTAAGTCTTTTTAATTTGCTAAGTAAACTGGTAGTGTCCCTTTCGATTTAATATAAGCCCCGTTTTATCAACGTCCCCAAAATTATTTTTGTAACCTATGTAGGCAATCAAAATCGGAGATTTTCCCTTTTCATTTTACTGAATTTAACTAATTTATTGAAGTTACGCAATTCTCATATTCAACTCCTTCTAACATTTCTTTAACAATGTTTTGACAATTCTTTGACAAATTGGTGATTTTGAATTATTAGATTTTGGAAGAATCATTAACTAAAATTTACTAATATTTTAAATCGGGGGTCTCATGAAAAGATTTTTCCTAATCATAAATTTGTTTCTCATTTCTTTACTGGGAATTGGTAATTCCTTTGCACAAGTCGATACACTGACAATTCTTCATGTAAATGATACTCACTCAACATTATCTCCTTTAGGCCCGCGCACTAATGACATGCAAGGAACACAGGGCGGCATCGCACGTGCAGCTTCGGTTATAGGTGAAGCCCGAATGTCGGATCCAAATGTTTTGGTTTTACATGCAGGAGATGTATTTATTGGTGATCTTTTTTTCAATAAATTTTTCGGTGTTCCCGAATTCCAGCTTATGAAAGAATTAGGTTTCGATGCAATGACTGTCGGAAATCATGAATATGATTTAACACCTTCAACTTTAGATGATGCTCTAAGGGCTTCGTTTAATCCAGGAGATGGTTTCCCGCTGCTTTCAGCCAATTCTGTACTGGACGATCCTTCGGTAGCAGATTTGAAGAATTATATTTCACCTTATACCATAAAACAGCTTGGAAATATTAAGGTTGGTATTTTCGGTTTAACTACTCCTGAAGCAAACGTATTATCTCAGCCTGCACCGGTTTTTGTAGATACCAATTTAATTCCTATTACTCTGAATATGGTATCCACACTCAAGGCTCAGCACTGCAATGTAATAATTTTACTCTCTCATCTAGGTTATTCTCTTGATCAATTAATTGCGTCTAATATTCCGGGTATTGATGTAATTGTAGGCGGACACGATCATTACCTTTTCCAGCAGCCCGTCGCAGTTTCAAATCCATTAGGTGGAAAAACATATATCGTTCAAGCCGGAGCATTCTATTCTTATATGGGAAAAATGAAGATGACGGTTTCTTCTGCTGGGGTAAATCTTTTAAATTATAAAGCAATTCATTTAGATAATACTATTCCGTTAGAGCCAACTGTTAATGAAGTAGTAAATGGATTAATTTCTGAAATAGAAAAGACTTATGGACCTGTTTATACACAGCAGGTTGGTTATGCTACAAATACTCTTAATGAAGTTGCGGAAGGTCTTTTAACTTCTGGAGTTCATGATACTCCGATCGGGGATTTGGTTACCAATGCCTTTAAATGGAAAACCGGAGCGGATATTGCAATGCAGCCCGGCGGTTTTACTGCGCAGCCTTTATATAAAGGCCCTATAGTTGCAGCAGATTTATTTAGAGTTAATGGTTACGGTTTTAACACCGATAATGGATTAGGATTTAGAATCGTTACTTTTAGCGTGAAGGGCAGCGATCTTTTATATGCCTTGGGTTATACTCTTTCAACAATTGATTTAAACGATGAGTTTCTAATTCAAACAGCAGGATTGGATTATACTTACGATGCGTCCTTATCTCCTGAAGCGAGGCTTACCGGAGCAATGGTAAATGGTGCTCCCATTAAATCAAATAAAATATATAAAGTAGCTTCTAATGAGGCTGTTTTACCGGTACTTGATATGCTAGGGATTCCTTATTCTGATATTTACTTATACCAGGGCCTCTCAGAGTTTGAAGTACTAACAGAATATGTTACGACAAAACTGCAAATCATTCATCCTGATGTGTTCGGAAGAATTGCCGACATTCATCTGCCTGATAATGCTGGGACAGCTAATGGTAAGGGCATGGCAGTTTCACTTAAAGACGCATTATACAATGAAAAAGCCTCAGGTCCTGTTTATTTTGATTTCTCTGCAAAGTATTCTAAAAATATGAATGAAGTAATTGGAAATACGGATTTCCAGTTTAAGAATGGAAATATTCACCTTATGAGTAAAAGCTATGATTGGCTGATTGTTAATGATGAAGAAGCAGTATTCAAAGGTTCGGCAAATGTTAACGGAAAAGGTGACTATGGATTCCTAGTGACTGCCGTAGACGGCGGAAAACATAATAAGAAAAGTGATAATTTCAGAATACAAATATGGAACAATAAAGACGGATTAATGTTTTACGATAATATTGATGGCCACAATACCGGTAATGGCTCTATTGAAGTAGATAACAAATATAAGAGCGAACAATTTGCCGGTTTGGATAAAGGTTATGGAAAACATTGCCTATTCCAGAACTTCCCTAATCCTTTTAATCCGGCTACTTCTATCAAATTTAGTCTTGTAAGCAGTGAATTCGTAGGACTAAAAATTTACAACAGCATTGGGCAGGAAGTAGCCTCTCTTGTTAATGAAATGCTTCCTGCTGGAGAATATGAATACACATGGAACGCGGGGAACCTGGCTAGCGGCATTTATTTCTACAAATTCAGAACGGGAAATTCTATCGAAGTCAAAAAGATGATATTAATGAAATAATAATAAATCTATTAGTGTGCAGTTCAAAGTATAATGCTGCACACTATCTAACCTATTTAACTGCATCACAAACCGACTAATTAAAAAAATTATGTTTATAGTTTTTTTAATAAAAAATCATTAGATTCATTTCACAGTTTTTACAGGTATTTGATTTGAGGGAAAAAGTTTTACATAAAAATATTTCTATTTTTGTATTCTCTTTATATATGGATTCAGATTCTTTAATCCGGCCTTCTAACTTCATATCAAATATATTTTCATTTGTAAATAATGATGTTTCAAAAATAAATCATGGTTAACGGATAAGATGCAACTCCAGCTTTTTAGTGAAATGATAAGGCCTATATTCGTTAAAGTATTAAAACTAAATAAAAGTGATATTTTAAGCTTCGGGGGCATCTGAATTAAAATAACTTTTACTGTTTAGGGGTTCATGGAAAAAGTAAAAATACTTGTTATTGATTATGAAGAATCTGCCAGGGATTCTTTAAAAGTATTTCTTCAAGAAGAGAAATATGATGTTATCGTAGCACCAGGCGGTAAGGAGGGGATAACATTATTCGAAAAAGAGAAGCCCGACCTTGTAATCTCAGCTTTAAAATTACCCGATATAAATGGAATTGAAGTTCTGAAAACGATTAAAATTTCAGACCCTAATATTCAAATAATTATTATCACCGCATTCGATGATATGAACTCTACTATTATTGCCATGCAGAATGGGGCTTATGATTATATCGAGAAACCGCTTGATCTGCAGAAATTTAAGTTTGTTATTAAAAGAGCTTTAGAAACAAGTCTTTTAAGCAAAAAGCTCGAGATAGCCTCAATAAATTTGCTTACAGAAAATGATGAAAATAATCTTATTATTGGCAGATCTGCTCAAATAAAAGAAATTATAAAAAAAATCGGACAGATTTCAGGTAACAGAATTAATGTGTTGATTCAGGGTGAAAGCGGCACCGGAAAGGAATTAATAAGCAGGGTTATACATAATTCGGGAGTAACAAAAAACCAGCCGTTTATTGCAGTAAACTCTGCAGCACTGCCTGAAACTTTGCTGGAAACCGAATTATTCGGCCACGAAAAGGGAGCATTTACCGGGGCGGTCAGGGATAAAAAAGGTAAATTTGAATTAGCCGGCGAAGGAACCATATTTTTAGATGAGATAGCCGAGATTTCTCCGAATTTACAAACAAAATTGTTGAGGGTAATTCAAGAAAGAGAGTTTGAACGGGTCGGCGGTGAAGAAACCATCCCGATGAAAGCCAGAGTTATCGTTGCGACTAATAAAAATCTTCAGGAACTTGTTGAACAAGGTAAATTTAGAGAAGATTTATTCTATAGAATTAATGTAGTTTCTATAAATGTTCCGCCGCTAAGAGAAAGAAAAGAAGACATACCTATGCTGGTTGTTCACTTCCTGCAAAAGATAAATAGAGACCTTCACAAAAATGTAAGAAAGGTTCCTTATGAAGTTGTTGATTTGCTTCAAAGATATGAGTGGATTGGAAATATACGAGAATTAGAAAATTCCCTTTTGCAGGCTGTTGTACTTGCAAAGGGAGAAGCAATTGAAAGGGAAAATATACTCTTAAGAACTAATCATAATTCTAACAAACCTCCGCGTGATATTTTCGACCTTAGTTTAAATGCAGTTGAAAAGAGCCATATAATTTATGTACTGGAAAAAGTTAATTGGGATAAAAAAGAAGCAGCAAAGGTTCTTAAAATTTCAAGGCAGACTCTCTATAATAAAATTAGAGACTACTCTATAATTCCTCTGTACGACAACCCTACAAAATAATTTAAATTATTATAACTCGTTGTGTGAATTAAAAATTTCAGTAATTCATTCATAAAAAACAAACAATTGTTATTCCCACGAAACCTGCCCGTCCAAGCTTGTTTTACAACTTGAGTGCATGGCAGTCACGGTCCAAACCGTGAATGAATTATAAGGATTTAATGTCACGGAATGGTCCGTGACATCCCAGTTCTAGAGTTCTGCAACACTTTCCGTCCGATAGGCGGGATGGGAATCTAAAAAGATGCAATTTGATCAGAAAATAGATTCCCATTTTCAGAATGAGACAAAAAAAGTTATGCAACACTCTTGCGGTAGGCATGTTCGCTCACGGTGTCAATTTTATTTTAAATGAAGATTTAGGCGAAGTTTCACTTTATAGCATTTAACTATCAAATTCACTCAACTGGTTAATATAAAACTTATTACCTGAACCAATGGCTTTATTTTAGTGTGTCCAAAAATTTTAATAGTTGTATGTCCAATTCTTTGAACCTTCATTTTTCAGAATTCATTATCCTTCATTTTTAATATAAAACATAGGATTTATAATTAGGCACTAAAATTGCGTATGCTAATCATTGCTCCTTAGGAAAATAAGTCATCTAATATAAAGGGCGATTCCGAAAAATAATTGTTTATGGATATTTACCAGGGGCCGCTTGAAGGAATTAAGGGTTTGCTAATTTACAAAATTGCCGATATGGAATTTTGTTCTGATGTAAAAAATATTGTTGCGATTCTGAGACCGGATGAAATTGTTCAAATGAAAAATCAGAATAAATTACATCAGATTTTATTTAATCAATTGATTTTTAAAACTATTGATTTGCATAAAATATTTGGTATGAAACCCGTGAAGATGAATAATAATATTCGAATAATTTTACATGAAATGTATGGCAAGAGATTTTGTTTCCTGGTAGATAGTGTAATAGAGATACTTACCACAGACAGAATGTTCATTGATAATTCATTGGATTTAATTCCTTATTCGGATAAAAGTTTTATAAGAAGTATCCTAAAGTACCAAAATAGAAAGATATATTTGCCTGATTTCGAGAAGGTAACAAAAGAATTAAATAAAATGGCCGGAGAATTACAGCCGGCGCATTTATAAGCGAAAAAATTTAAATCAAAAATTTAAAGAGGTTTTCGTAAAATTTCTGTATGAATAAATCTAGTGTAGCCATACATATTTTAGCAATTGCTTTACTTATTGGCACAATTAAAACTTTTGCTCAAGATTACACCAATAATAAGGAATATAGGTTATATAAGAATGAAGTCAATTTATTATATAATGATATTATTCAAAACAGGATAACCAAACAGCAAGCAGAGATTAAATTAGATTCCCTAAAAAATTCAAAGTTCAGCAGTACTAAAGAATTCTACCAAATCGTTAATTCTATTTTAGGAACTTTAATAAAAGGCATAAATAATAATACAGTTGATACCAGTAAGGTTTATGTCGTAAAGGAAGGGGACAACTTATCTATAATTGCCGAGAAAAATTATAGCAGCTCATTGAAGTGGCCAAAAATTTATACAGCAAACAAACCTGAAATTAAGAATCCGAATGTTATCTATCCAGATCAAAAATTAAAAATACCGCTAATCAAACAACCTGATGAAACGACAGAATTAAATCGAAAAAAAATTGATTCAACACTTCAAAAGACAAAAAATTTAGTTATTAATAAAAACACTCAATTACAAAATCCTGAAAGTGAAGATATTGGTCTAGGCGGATTGGTAGTTGACGAAACGTTTTCAAAAGTTGGGCACGATTTTTATGACTTCTTCTATTCAAACTGGGAATCTCCGAAGAATGTTAAAGATTATACAATAACCATTTCGGAAAAGCCATTGCCCCAGCTTGGCGCTCAAATAACCATTAAAGTAAACGATACCCCTGTTTTTCAAAGATTTATTCAGCCAAGATATGAGCTGATACAAGAGATGGCTCAGCAAGGGCTGGCTGTATCATTTTCATACCTTGAAAATTATGATAAGATACAAAAGGAATTACAGGGTGATGATATGCAGGGAACTGGTATTTTTTAGTTGAAAAGCATTATAGAAAGGAACCTATGAAAAAAATAAAATATTGTATTCCGGTATTTCTGCTGCTTATGATTTTTATGGGTAATAAAAGTTTTGCACAGCAGTTTGTATATACACCGATCAACCCGAATTTCGGGGGGAACTATTTTAACGGCTCATGGATGCTGGCAGAAGCACAAGCTCAAAATGGTAAAACTGCACCAAGTTCATCCAGTGCATATAATCCTTACAGCAGCGATCCGCTTAAGAATTTTCAGCAGTCATTAAATCAGCAGATACTTAGCCAGCTTTCACAAAAAATTATTACATCGGCATTTGGAGAAAGTGCTTTAACTAAAGGCCATTATCAATTAGGAAATTATATAATAGATATAAATCCTTCATCGGATGGATTGCATGTAAATATTCAGGATAATTCGAATGGCGGCCAGACAACCATTGTAGTACCTTATTATTAATTATAGAGAAAAGTTAATGCGGAATATTCAAATAATTTTAGTACCGATTATTGCAATAATACTTTTTATTGTTCTTTGAAGGTTGTGCAACTTATGAGCCTCTTAAAACTACTCCGCCGGCAATAGGAGTTCCTACTACTATTCAAAAAGAACTCACATCTTTACCGGCACCCAAAGAACCTATTGTTGCTGCGGTTTATAAATTTAGGGATCAAACGGGGCAGTATAAACAGGTTGCTACCGGCAGCAGTTTTTCGACTGCTGTTACGCAAGGAGCAACATCTATATTAATTAAAGCACTGCAGGATTCACATTGGTTCGTGCCTATTGAGAGAGAAGGACTTTCAGATTTATTGAATGAAAGAAAAATCATTCGTTCGAGCCGTGAAAATTATTTAGGTAATGACGGTAAAAAATTGCCTGATCTTCCGCCTTTGCTTTATGCTGGAGTTATCCTTGAGGGAGGAATAATTTCCTACGATACTGATGTACTTACCGGCGGTGCTGGTGTTAAATATCTTGGAACTACTGCTTCCGGGCAGTATAGGGAAGATAGAGTGACGGTTTATTTAAGAGCGGTCTCAACACAGAATGGCAGAATTTTGAAAACAGTTTATACCACAAAAACTATTTTGTCTCAAATGGTAGATGTCGGGCTTTTTAAGTTTGTTGATTATCAAAGTTTGTTAGAAGTTGAAACGGGTTATACTTATAACGAACCTGTTGATCTTTGCGTAACCGAAGCTATTCAAAAAGCAGTTGAGAGTTTAGTTATTGAAGGAATTCAGGAAGGTTTATGGCAGCTGAAAGATCCGGCTGATATTCAATCGCCTGTAATTAAAAATTTTACTATGGAACAAGTTCATAGCGATAGAACTGATGATCTTGGAAATACTGTTGTTGAAAAACGATCAAAGCTTGGTGTAGATCTTAATGTCGGCGGCCAGCAGTATTCCGGTGATTATCCGAATCCGCTTACAAAGTTATTCGGAAGTGTAGGAATAAGATATAACTTTAATAATCAATGGGCTTTTGGGGCAAGTATTAGACGTGGCAGACTTGGTGCTGAAAATGCTTTCGATAATATTTATGATTCATTTGGTCTTAATGCCTATTATAAGCTGATTCCAAAGTATAATTTTACTCCGTATTTAACTGCAGGAGGAGAATTAACTTATAAGAAAAATGACGGTGCCCTATATACAAATACTAGTTCTGCAAGTAACATAGGATCTAAAATATTTTATTCACTCGTATCCGGTATAGGTGTTGAATATTCTTTTAATGAATATCTAAGCCTGAATTTTGAAATGAATAACCATTATGTTTTCAGCGACAGGCTTGACGGTTTGAAACACGGAAATTTGAACGACTATTATTGGGCGACAAAGGTCGGGGTTACAGTTTATTTTATTAAATAACTTATGTGATGTGTGGAATTTTGCGTACTGTCATTCCGGGCTTGACCCGGAATCTGTTCTAAGATCAGATTTATTTTATATAAGACTGAATCAAGTGAAAATTGAAACTTAAATAACGTATTAAATAATTTAATAATGAAAGGAGGGGGTTGAAGAAAAAAATAAAGAATAAATTTTCTATTACTGTCATTTCGAAGCAGCGAAGCTGCTGAGAAATCTCCTGATACTGGAAATTTATCTTTCAAAGTTAAATACATTTCAATATCTGGTGGAGTTGCAATGTATTTAACTGGCAGCGCTAGGGAACTTTCTCTGCAACAAATGCAAAGAAAGTGTTGGACCCGCTAACGCCGCCAAAATTTTAAGGATTTTGCAATAATCTTTAGTAAATATCCGCAAAATCCGGTTAAAGTTCCACCGGGTGTTATGAGCCGGTAAAATTGTGATTAAAAATAAATGAAAATATCGCAGTTTAATCGGCAAACTTTAACTAACTATTTTTTAATAATTAGAGGGAGAAAAACAATGAAAAAGTTGTTTATTTCTATAGTTGCAGTTTTATTTGCAGCTACGTTTAGTTTTGCACAGAATACTATGCTACTGTTACTGAAAGCTGGTAACTATAATACACATATGGTTGATCAAACAGGTTCTAATACATCAACATTACTCAAACTGCTAGTTAAATTCGGAGAATAATCATGCATATGTAACTCAAATGGTGCTGGAAATACTGGAATTCAGACTCAATATCAGAATCTGGTATTATTGCCACACAAAATGTAACCATCAACAGATTGGAGATAATAATATTGCAACTCAGTAACAGGGCTTTGGCTATACTGGTTATAATGATGCAACTATTACACAACTAAGTAGTTCAAATATCGGTTTATCAGCGATCAAGATGGTTACAATATGACAGCAACCATAACTCAACAGGTTGCTGATACCAATATTGCTGATCAATATCAATACGAATCATGATAGTAGCAACAATATACCAGACTGGGGTTGTCAATACATGTACTCAAATCACAAATGGTATCAATCATCATGCAACTATTACATCAATGGAGATGATAATATGCTAATCAAATCAAAATGGTGGAACATATGATCCACTTATTACTGGACATACTGCATATAACTTATGGCTCAAATCAAGTGAACCAATTCATATGCAATCAGCACAACAGGTGATGATAACAGTGCTATCGATCAGTTTAACATGAGCGAAGTAATACATAGTACAATTCAACACAGATGGTGATAATAACTGCATAGGCTGTTAGTATCTGTATGGTCAATGATAATACTATAACAAACTGTAATGGTAATACAACCATTACAATGTACAATTAGTCAGATTAACAAATGTGATTCTAGTAATGATAGTAAGTGATTACACAATATGGTAATACAGCAATTAGCTCTGCAATTACATTCAGTAGTGGTAATGATAATACTATTATCACTAATCAGATAGTACTTCAATATATCAGGTACAGTGCATACTGTGTGATGCGTTTATCAAATGGTAATTTCAACTCTGCTACATGTTACTCAAGCAGACTGGTATTAATATAGTCAGGTAATCAGGTTGGTAATAATAATATTGGAACTGTTAATCAACATTAATTTATAATTATTTCAGAGGGAAGAGTCATCTTCCCTCTGAAATATTTTATGAAAATGAATGAAATTATTTAAATATAAAATAAGAATTTAATGTATGAGGATATCATGCACAAAATAAAACAAATTATTTTGGCAATAATTATTATGGTTCTAATTCCTCTTTTTATTCAGCAAGGGACCAATATCTTTGCTCAGGATATTTCCGGCAGCCTAAGTATTTATCTTACTTTGCAGCAAATGCAAAGCAGTACATTATCAGATTTGTATTTGCCTTCAAGTGGAAACTCGGCAGCTATAAATCAATTTGGAAATACAAATACAGCATATATAAATCAGGTTAGTGCAAATACTATATCCAACGGAAATTCGGAATTATTTATCAGTATATGCAAAATAACTCGGCAAATATTACTCAAACAGGAAATAATAATAAAAGCTATATCGGTCAAAAAGGGATTGGTAACCAGGCATCATACCACTGTAGAAGGTAATAATAATAAAACCGGGATTTTACAATTAGGCGATAACAATACTGCTTCGCAGGATATTTCCGGAGACTCAAAAGGATATTTGATTCTGCAAAAGGGAAATAACAATACTTTTTCTCAAATAGGCAGCAATGAAACAGTAAGCGGTTATAAAATATACCAAACTGGCAGCGGCATGAATTTAAAAATATTAAACGGCAGTTATTAAGAATATAATCAGCTTTGATAAATTTATTTTTAATGGCTACGGTTTTTTATTAGATACGTTCTTTTAATAGTTACGGCTTTTAATGTCACGACCTTTTAATAGCTAGGGTTTTGTAATAGCCACGACCTTTAGGTCGTGGGACATATAAAGGCCAGAGAACAAAAGGGCTTTAGCCCAAATAATATAAATTGAAGAAAAATATTTTGATGAAACGTTTATTTATAATATTGATTTTGTTTTTATTTATCGGAATTACAAAAGGATTTAGCCGTAATCCTTCCGAATCCGGACAAAACAATAAATATAAATGTTCCATCGTTATAACAAAAAATAATTCCCAAATAACCTTCACCGGGTTGTTTAAGAATAACACAAATAAACAGGTAAATATTAAGTATAAGTTAGAAGCAATAAAAAAAGGAGTTTCCGGGAACTCCAATAATAATCAATCCGGTGAAGTTATTGCCAAAGCGAATGGTGAAGTAGTTCTGTCAAAGGTAAGTTTTAATTTATTAAAAAACGATAATTATTTTGTCCTATTAAAGATATTAATGAATGACACTGTAATTTCAGAAGATAGCTTAAATTTTACGGCAAATTGAAATTATGAAAATAAAAATGTTGGAAGTATTCAAAATTATTAAATGTAAAATGTCATTTCGAAGGAGTCTTCGACTGAGAAATCTTATCTTTTTTGTCCAAAAGATTTCTCCCGGAGATTATCCCTTTTATGGGAGTAGAAATGACAGTTCTCCAAGAGAATCGATAGGCAGGAGTGATTGCCCCAAGAACTCCTTTGGAGAGAAATCTAAAGTTAATAGAGCAAGAATACTTTTAATGATTTCGGATATTAAGATTGTGAAAACGAATTATAAATATTTAGGAGATCTATTAAATGCGGAAGTATGCTGAAATATTAAAGATAATTTTTCCGTTGCTATTATTATTGTTATTAAGTTCGTGCAAGGAAAACACAGTTGAGCCTATTAACTACGGCAGCATTCAAGGTATGGTGTACCAGGCAGATGGCAAAACGCCTGTTTCAGACGCACAAATTACTACTAACCCTGCTTCGGTTTCAATCGTAACAGATAACACTGGTAAATTTACAATTTCCAATGTACCTACCGGCGATTATTCAATATCCGCATCCAAAACAAATTATAATACAACATCTGTCTCGGTTTCTGTTCAGTCGGGTGTTACAGCACAAGCTACTATTTTACTTAGTTACAGCACTTCCAACACTCCGGGCATGGCTGTCAATCCTTCACCTAAAAACCAGGCTTCAAGTCAGCCTGTTTCATTAAAATTATCATGGAAACCTCCTACTCAGAACTACAGTACAGACACAGTTAAATATGATGTTTATTTTTTTAATTCAAACTCTTCAACACCGCAAAAGATTGCCAGTGAAATTACAGACACAACCGTTTCAGTAAGCAGCTTAAAATTTAGCACAACATATTTCTGGCAGGTAGTCACTCGCGGGAAAGATACTACAGCAACATACGGCACCATCTGGAGTTTTACCACTCAGTCATTTCCTAATAATCCATATGTGTTCGCCCGAATAGTAAATGGAAATTACCAGGTATTTTCTTCAGACAGTACAATAGCAAACACAATCCAGTTAACAAATGATAATAACCGCGATTGGTATCCGCGCTTTAATCCAATGCATAACCAGATAGCTTTTACTTCCAATGCATCCGTACAGCCCCAGATTTATACTATGAATATGGATGGAAGCAATATGAAACAGGTAACAACTACCGGCGTTTCCGGTTATGGAAATTATGGTATAGGCTTTTGCTGGTCACCTGACGGATCAAATTTGCTATACAGTTATAATGATAAATTGTATAGAATCAGTTCTGATGGTTCAAACCTTACATTAATTGCCACTGCTCCCAGCGGAAGAAATTTCCGTGAATGCAGTTATTCACCTGACGGAAGTAAAATTGTTGCTTTAACTGTCGGCTCCAATATTTATGATTCCGAAATTTATATGATGAATTCGGATGGAAGTAATATGAGTTTATTAGTTGCAAATTCACCCGGCGCATACTGCAAGCCCTTCTTTTTCTGTCGATGGACAAAAAATATTATTTACACACGATATTTCAGGATATCAAGACAATTCCGGCAGACAGTTAAATGCACATATTTTTGAATATAACATTACAACAAAAGATACTGTCGACCTTTCATATTATAAACCCGATGGAACAAACGATCTAAACCCGAGATATTCACCTAACGGGGCATATGTTATATTTGATAATGGGTCCAACACTTTAAACTCACAAAAAGATATTTGGATTCTTAGTGATAAAGGAATCTTTACTAATGGGACTAACAGACAAAAAGTAATCTCCAACGGAATTATGCCGGATTGGAAATAAAAAATAAGTTTTAGTAAAATAAAAATGACATCTTTTTCTCAAGATGTCATTT
>CAVQBN010000024.1:0-518784 GCA_963710735.1 uncultured Bacteroidota bacterium
AGGCTGTATTAGAATTAAAATAAAGTTTCTCACAGGGAAAAGAATCATTTAAAATATTGTCGCTAAATCGTGTATGTAATCAGTCATATTTCAGTAAGAATAAAGATGGTTTAATATTATACGTTCAATAAATTTAATTTTTATAATATACATTCGTCTATTGGTTAGGACGCTGTTTACTCAGAGCAGAGAAGGTGGTTCAATTCCATCATGCACCACAAAATAAAAAAGGATATTATCATGTTAAAGAAAAGCGCGTTTGTTTTCCTAATTAGTATTACAGTATTATTAGGATTTAAACTTTTAAAAAGTAACGGGGCTAATAATGGAAGCAATAATACATTCCTAAATCTAAATTTTGAAGATTCTAACTCTAACGGACATCCGACAGACTGGTACGCCGGCGGTAAAGGGTATAAAGCTGTAGTAGATACCAATATTTTTTATTCGGGTCATAAGAGTCTTAAATTATTTAAAATTTCCGAAGGACGTTTTGGCGTAGGCACATCAACCTTTCCGGTTAATGCGGCTAAGGGAAAGCGTATAACTTTTACGGGATATATAAAAACCAAAGATGTTAAATACGGATACGCTGGGCTTTGGTGGAGAGTAGACGGAAAAAATAGGATGGCATTAGACTTTGATAATATGTCTAATAGAGGCGTAACAGGTACAACAAATTGGAAGAAATATAAAATTGAAATTGACGTTGATAAAAATGCTACAAATATAAACTTTGGAGTGTTGTTAACCGGCGATGGCACAGCATGGTTTGATGACTTAAATATTAAGGTAAATGGAGAACTTTATAAACAAGAAGCCCTTAAAAAATTTATCCCTAATAAGTCCGAGTTAGACTGGATTAAAAAACATGCAATCACATTCGATACATCATTATCTGATAATGAATCCGGCAACCTAAAAGGGCTTGCAAAAATAATCGGCGGCGCAAGGATAATTGCACTGGGTGAAGGCACACATGGAACAAGCCAGTTCTTTAACACTAAAGACCAGATAGTAAGGTTCGCAGCTGAAAAATATAAAAACATCGTGTTTGCAATGGAAGCAAATATGCCTGAAGCTAAACGTGTTAACGATTATATAACTTATGGTAAAGGTAATCCGAAAACGGCACTTGCAGGTTTGTATTTTTGGACATGGAACACCCAAGAAGTCCTTAATATGATAGAATGGATGAGAAAATATAATGAATCCGGCAAGGGGAAAATTGAATTCTGGGGGTTTGACTTGCAGACACCAACCGTTGCCACGCAAAACGTAGAAAACTTTATTCATAAATATGATGCAAGATTTTCCGATTCTGTGTCTTTTTATTACCGGGATATCTCAAATATCGCAATCGCTATTTACCATGCAGATTATCAGGATAAAATTTCTTATGCTACAACCTGGTATCAATCTTCTAGTAATGTATTGGACCACTTGATTAGAAATCGAAAGAAATATTTACAATTAGATGATTCAATTAATGTAGATTGGATAATACAAAATGCCAGGATAGTCGAACAAGGCGCTGAAATTCATATACCTGGTAAAAGATCCCGTGATGAAGAAATGGCATTAAATGCAGAATGGATTATTAGTCATTCCCCTAAAAATGCAAAAATAGTTTTGTGGGCTCATAATTTTCATATTAGCAAAGCTGGAAGTTCTATGGGCAGTTATTTAAACAAAGTATATGGAAACGAGATGATTAATTTTGGGTTTGCATTTTATTCGGGTAAATATAATGCGGTCGGAGATTCCGGGCTTGGTGCTTATTCTACTTCATTGCCTAAACCAGGCAGTATAGAATGGGTACTGCATAAAACGGGCATTGAAAGGATGATTTTGGATATAAGAAATATATCGGGTAATTCTAATTCAAGCTGGTTAAATCAAACTCTTAACTTCCGCTCTATAGGCGCAATGGCAATGGATTATGCTTTTTATCCAACGGTAATTACTAAAGAATTCGATGTATTAATATATTTTGATAAAACTACACCATCGCATTTGTTGGTAAACTATAGCAAGTATTTCAAAGATAAAAATAATGGTTTGCATTCTCCCAATACGAACAAAAAATAATTTGAATGAATAATGAAATGCAAAAGCTAAAAGAATCATTTCAATAGTTGATTATAATAATTAATTCTAAAAAGGTCAGCCTAACCATGCGTTTGTACCCGACCGCGATATCGCGTTCGGCATTTCAAAGGTCTTCGGCAGAATTGCTCCGTTTCGGCGAACTTGTTCAAAGTTATCGGACCTTGCAATCACTTTTCAGATTATTGGCAGTTCAATTCTAATTGGCATTCTTGTTTTGGGCGGCGGGTAAAACGCGCCGCGTTATACTTATATTAATCGAAGGTTTTATTATGAAACAGTTTCTAACATTTTTAGTTATTTTTTCTAAGTTAATATTTGCACAATGGGAATGGTATTCTCCTCAATTAACAGATAATTTTTTAAGCGGAATGGCTTTTATTAATAAATCAACTGGATTTATTGTTGGAGATAATGGTATTATTCTTAAATCTACTGATAGCGGTAACAATTGGGAAATTATAAATATTAATTCATCTGATTGGTTTACTTCTATTGCATTTACTAGTGAAAATACCGGATATTTAACATCTCTGAATGGAGATTTATTTAAGACTTCTGACGCTGGTAAAAACTGGAATCTAATACATCATTTTAATTATTCTATCGATAAAATCATTTTCCCAAATGACAAAAAAGGATTTATGGTAGGCTATAACTTTGCAGCATATTCCAATGATAAAGGGAATACATGGTCAAAATTTAACTGGACAAATCAAAACATTTATTATAAAAGTATTTATTTTAAAGATAAAAATAATGGATGGATTGATAATAGTAATGGCTGGCAGATTAAAACCATCGACGGAGGTGATACATGGATCGTTGATAGTTCTACGAACACTCCTCAAGTTAATTTCGCAATCGGAGCAAAATATTATTCCTTATTATTTGATGGAAATATTGCAATTTCCTATAACGGGGGACTAAATTGGGATACTGTAAATGTCGTCGAGACATATTATGATTTTAACTCGATTTATTTTTCAGACAGCCTTAATGGGATAATATGTTCAAAATATTTAAAAGCCTATATAACAAATAACGGTGGTAGAACATGGGCTGCTCTGTATGATGCAAATAATATCAGAATAAACGGCGAAACAATGACTCATTATAATAATAATGTTTGGATTGCAGGTAATTATTTTTTCGTTTTCAAATCATCAGATTATGGAAAGACATGGAATTATAATAAGACAAAAAAATATCTGGAGCTTTATAATTATTCTTTTAATAATATTTCGATGATAAACGGGAGCACTATATACGTTTCGGGAAATTATCTTTATTGGGATGGTGCTAATTTATATAAGTCTGAAATTATAAAAACAACCGACGGAGGGAAAACATGGGAGCAAGTATTTTTTAGTGACAAATTTAAATTAAATGCTATTAGCTTTAAAAGCCGACTTAACGGTGTTTGTGCTGGCGAAAGTGGGAGAGTGTTTGTTACCACAGATGGTGGAAATAGTTGGTCCGAAAATGATTTAAATTCTAAGGATGAAATTAAGGACATATATCTAACAGATAATAATACAATTTGGGTAGTAGCAAACGGAATATATAAAAAGGGACCAAATGATGATTTATGGAAAAAAGTATCGGATGAGGGAAATGGTAGTAAAATTAAATTTGTTAATAATAATATAGGGTGGTACACAAAAAATATAATGCAATACATCGGTGACAAAGACATTTATTACTATGGTGCTATATATAAAACAACAAATAGCGGAATTTCGTGGGAAAAATCTTTTGATATAGATAAAAACATAACTGATTTTTCGACTTATTCTGATAATCATATTATAATTTCATGCGGAAACATTTATGCATCCAGTGATGGAGGCGATAAATGGATTAAACTAAATATGCCAACGGATGAAACTTCTATAAATAAGATATCATTTGTAAACGACTCTGTCATGTATTGTGTGGGAAAAAGTATTTATAAATCCACAAACAGAGGGATAAATTGGGAAAAAGAACAAATGAAATATAACTCTAATATATCCGATATTAGATTTGTAAATGATTCTTCTGGATTAGCCGTAGGAGATTATGGGAAAATCATTAAATACGGTAGATATAAAGTTGTAAGTACGATAAAAAATGATTATCCATACCTACCCAAAAATTATGCACTTTACCAGAACTATCCAAATCCTTTTAATCCTAGCACAATAATAAGGTATTCAATTCCCAAAACATGTTATGTCTTGCTAAAAGTTTATAATATCCTTGGTAAGGAAGTTGCAACTTTAGTAAATCAAGAAAAGACAACCGGAAATTATGAAATTAATTTTTATGCTAATAATCTTTCAAGTGGAGTTTATTTTTATAGAATTCAAGCTGGGAATTTCACCGATACAAAAAAGTTTGTTTTATTAAGATAGCGTTAAAGTATAACCAACCAATCAACCCGACCGCATACTCGCACTCGGCGAATTTGGGATTTTTAAGTTGGTCGTTCCGTTTCGGCTAACTTGTTCAACGCGGTCGTACAATATTAATAATCTTGCAAACCGTGCTTGTAAAAAAATTAAGTATGGTTTGCGTATTCATTCGCATTGCGTAAATAGCTTAGCCGTTTATTATGGGCGGCGGGTTATTGGTAAGCCGTTATACCGTTACGGGAAGAGAAATACAGAAAATCATATCGATGTACTATTGAAATATAAAAATATTATCGATATATTAACTCGTAAAACAAGATAGGTGTATAAAATGACAACTGTAACGGTTTCTCCTAAATATCAGGTGGTAATACCAAAAGAAATTCGTGAAGAATTAAAATTAAAACCTGGACAAAAATTACAAATTATTCAACTAGGCGATAGAATAGAATTCCTTCTTCTTAAGGACATTAAGAATGCCAGAGGATTCTTAAAAGGAATCAATACTGACATTGAGAGAGAAGGGGACAGATTATGAATTTAGTAGATTCCTCGGGTTGGTTAGAATATCTTTCAGACGGTAAAAATGCAAAACTATTTGCTCCTGCAATTGAAAAAACTGAAGAACTTATAGTTTCCACTATAAATATCTACGAAATATATAAAAAGATTTTGTTGGAACGAGATGAAAGTAGTGCAATTCAAGTTGTTGGATTAATGCAACAAGCAAAAGTAATAGAAGTAAGTTCAACAATATCAATACAAGCAGCTAAATTAAGCTACGAACGGAAAATACCAATGGCAGATAGTCTGATATATACAACTGCAAAACAGAATAATGCAATAGTATGGACACAAGATATTGATTTTAAAGAATTGGATGACGTAAAATATTTTAAGAAATAAAGGTATCCGTAGAATCAAAGAAACGGTATAACAAATCATTTCAAGCCCACCGCATTAACGTGTTCAGTAAATTTATGTTCTTAGGAGTTTGTGCTCCGCTTTGTCGTAATTGTTAAAAGTTATCGGACCTTGCAATCACTTTTTAGATTATCGGCAGATCAATTCTAATTGGCGTTTCTGTTTTGGGCGGCGGGTAAAACGCAAGTTGGGTGCTCAGAGAAGAGAATTGCAAAAGTCGAAATAAAGGTATAAATTAAGTCCCTAATTAAGACAATATGAGGAGAGAAATGAAAGACATATCTATATCAAGTGATATAATCCCGGTAGGCCAATTTAAAGCAAGCCTAGCTAAATATTTGAAAGAAATCCAAGAGAACAATAATTCATTGATAATAACTCAAAATGGGAAACCCGCTGGCGTTTTAATATCACCATCTGAATTTGATGATTTAAGAAACACAAAACTATTTATTGACTCCATATCCCGGGGTCTAAAAAATTCCGAAGATGGAGAAATATATACAACTTCACAGATAAGACAAGAATTGAAGAAGACCCGGGCAAAAAGATAAATATGAAATTATCTTGGACAAAAGAATCTTTGATCCGTCTTCATGAAATTGAAGAATATATCTCGCGAGATAATATTCAAAGTGCTATCAATTTTGTAGATAAATTAATCTCAGCCGCAGAAACAATTCCAAATAATCCAGAAAAGGGTAGGATAGTTCCAGAACTATCGATTGAGAAAATACGAGAAATAATATATAAGAAATATAGAATCGTATATTTAATAAAAGACAAATCAGTTGAAATACTCACGATATTCGAAGGTCACCAATTATTAAGAAAAGATGAGTTGCTTAAATCATTAAGATAAACAGAGAGCACCCAACAATGCATTACTACCCGACTGCGTAATCGCGTTCGGCAAATCAAAAATATTTGGTAGATTTACTCCGTTTCGGCGAAGTTGTTAAAAGTTGCCGGATCTAGCATTCACTTTTCAGATTATTTGCAGATCAATTCTAATTGGCGTTTCTGTTTTGGGCGGCGGGTAAAACGCGCCGCGTTAGGCATATAAAAAAAAGGACCATATTATGGTTGCAAGTATTCAAAAAGAAAAAGCCGAACTGTTCTTGAAATATCATCATGACAAAGATATTCTGGTTCTGTTAAACTCTTGGGACGCCGGAAGTTCTAAATTAATAGAAGCAAGCGGTTATAAAGCAATCGCTACAACAAGTATGGGAATAGCTGCCTCTTTAGGGTATCCCGACTGCGAGGTAATAACATTATCAGAAATGATTCAAGCAATATCGGGAATCGTAAATGCAGTACAAGTTCCGGTAACTGTGGATATAGAATCCGGATATGGAAATAATTTAAATGAAATAATTGATTCTGTTAAAAAGATAATTGCAACAGGAATTGTTGGAATAAACATTGAAGACAGTATTGATTTAAATCCAATATTAATTGACGAGATGGAATTTTGTGAGAGAATTTCAGCCATTCGTGCATTATCAGATTCACTGGGCTTTCATTTAGTAATAAATGCAAGAACGGATTCATTTTATACTTCGTCAGGTTCGCCACGAGAAAAATTATCTGAATCAATTAAGCGCGGCAATAAATACCGGGAAGCCGGTGCCGACTGCATATTTGTACAACCTGTTTGGGAAAAAGAAACGATTTCAACATTGGTTAAGGAAATTAATGCCCCGATTAATATTCTTTCAAACCCCACGATTGGGGCAGGACAGTCCCTATCCATAAGTGAACTGCAGAATTTAGGTGTCGCACGCGTAAGTCTTGGTTCAAGTTTGATGAAAGCTACTTTAGCTTTAATTAAAAAAGTTGCTGACGAACTGTCTGAAAAAGGGACTTACAATATTTTATTAGATTCCTTAACACCTCTTCCCGACGCTGTAATGGCCTATAAAATGGCAATAGGGTTGAATAATTGAACTACTCATAGCCAAGACGTTGAGAGATGGGAAAAATAAAACAAATTTAAAAGCTCTTATAACAAATGCTTCAACTGGATTGTGAGAGTCAAGCAACAATCCGGGGCTGCCAAATTATTGGTTTTGTCTTTCTAATCGGCTTCCAGTTTTTGGATGTCGGTTATTTGAAATGCAGTTATGTGTTCAATATAAAAATATTACTTAAGGAATGTGTTAATGAGAAATTCAATGAAACGAACAGCAATACCTGCAATTGTAATTATTTTGGGATTGAGCAGCTTTGGTTTAGGACAAAAAGAATTCATCAATGTAAATGGTAAGAAGGTTGAAATATTCACATCTGGTTTAGAGAACAATCAGAAGGATAAACCGGTAATTGTATTCGAAAATGGTATGGCCAGTAAATATGGTAATTGGGAAACCGTTATTAATGAAGTATCGAAAACATCTACAATATTTGCTTATAACCGGCCAAGAATTGGAGAATCCGAAAATGATAGTATTCCTCCAACCACAAGACATATTGTAGAAAATTTAAGGAAGATGCTCTTAGAAAAAGGTCTAAAGCCACCATACTTATTAGTATCACATTCTTTTGGTGGAGCGTATATAAGAAGTTATGCTTCATACTATCCGGATGAAATTGCAGGACTTATTTTTGTTGACCCTATAGATTTCACAAAAAAGAAAGGGGATGGAGATCTTCCATATTTAGAAATTGGATTAACGCAGCATCAGATCGATTCTATGTTCGCAGAGCCCTATGATAAGTTCAAAGAAAAACTTTTCGCCGAAATGCCGAATTTTTATGTTGAAGAAGTAAAAATATCAATACAATTAACCGCAGATGAATTTAAGGAATGCAATAGCACTCCTTTGCCCGATGTTCCTGTGCATTTTATAATGGCTGGTGGATATCCAAAAACTCCTGATGACAGAGGTGAAACAATTTTTGATAAAAAGAAATTATTTAGAATTGATCTCAACTTAAAGATGAAACGCTGGATAGCATTATTAGAACCGTTGAAATATGGAAAGTTCTTTTATTGTTCCAACTCCGGACATTTTGTTATGAAAGATGATCCAGAAACGGTAGTCTCGAGCATTAAGTTGGCTTTGATCGACTATGATAGAATTAAAAAAGAAAAAACAATCAAGGAATAGATAATCACACATAACACACCGCACCATGCAGGCAGCGTTTTTCAGTGCTGCATTCGTAAAATTATAAAGTTGTTTTGTAAATTTTAGTTGCCCTTAAAGGTAGTTTGTTCTAAGAATCATTTTTATAAATAATAAGTTGTTGCTTCTATTCGGCATTACTGTTCCGGACTGCCGGTAAGCGGCAATTTTGTTAAACAAAAACAATATATTTTATTTAAATTATTATTAAGTATAATTCAATATTGCGATTCCCAATAAATGTAAAAACAGGAGGTAATAATGAATTCTTTTTTCAAAAATTTTTATTCTCTTTTATTTTTATTTCTCATCTCTGTCTCTCTAGCTAAAGTAAATGTATATGCTCAGGACATAAAGGCTCCAGCCTCGGAACGTGATACACTTTTGCACATTGCCCGGCAGTATATTCATGATGTAAGATTTTGTTCACTGATAACAATTGATAGTTCCGGTTATGCTCATGCGAGGACGATGGATCCATTTCAACCGGATGAAAATTGGATCATTTGGTTTGGCACAAATCCCAATAGCAGAAAAGTAAATGAAATTAGGAAAAATTCCCGGGTGACTCTTTATTATACCGGTAATAAAGGAGTAGGGTATGTATCAATCATTGGTACCGCAAGTCTCGTTAATGATCAAAGTAAAAAAGATAGTCTATGGAAGAATGAATGGTCTACATTTTATCAAGACCGAAATGAAAACTATCTACTTATTAAAGTAGTACCAAAAAAACTTGAGATACTTAATTCTAAGCATGGTATATTTGGCAACAAAGAAACTTTGAGAACACCTTTTGTTATTTTTTAATTTTGTTTAAAAAATTATGAATAAGTTATTAATTTCTCCTATCATGTTTTTTCTCATTTTATTATTTGATATTATTTACACATAAGGTTTATATTTAATCGGCTTAATATGTAAGCATATTCATATTGTTAAAAAGTAAAGGAGCAAATTAAATGTTAAACAAGTTCTATGTGATACTAGCTTCGGTTTTACTAATAAGCGGATGTTCATCTAAACAGGCTGATAGATATTATAACAGCAAAGATAACTTTTCTATAAAGTTTCCTAAGGATTGGGAAAATAAAGAAGGCTTTATGGGGACTGATGTTATTTCGCTTAGTCCCAGAGAAAATGCCGCCGACCAGTTCCGTGAAAATGTTAATGTTGTAGTTGAAAAAATTCCTGATGGAATGAGTCTTAATGATTATTTTAACGCGAACTTACCTAAACTATCAAAGGTTGTCCAGAATTTTCAGAATAAAGAAACGGGTACTACAACAATAAACGATAATGATGCCCAATGGCTGATTTATACCGGAAGCATTGGTACAATAAATCTGAAGAGCAAACAGTATTACATGGTTCACGACAATAAAGGTTATGTTATTACATGTTCCGCTACTCCTGGAACATACGACAATTTCAATAGTGTGTTTGATGAAGTGGTGCAGAGCTTCAAGTTTGAATAATAGCTTAAGTGGCGACTAATCTTTTTAATCTTTTGAGAATATGGCAGGTTAGATAATTATTGCCCTTCGTTCTTTATATCTTCCAGTTCCTGCCATCTTTCATAAAGGGCCTTTACTTCTTTTTTTAAAAGTTCAATTCTGCTGTTAAGTTCGTTAGTTTGGGAAGCATATTTTTCATAAAAATCAGGTGAAGATAAAAACAGCTTCGGTTTTAGCTATTTCATTTTCTACTGAAAGAATTTTTTCTTCAATAGATTCAAGTTCTAATTTCTCTTTATAGGTTAATTTGCGCGTTTTTATTTTTACGCGAGTATCGCCTTTCTTTTCTTTTGTCTGCGAATTTGTGACAGATTCATTTTGTAATCTCTTTTTTCTTTTTTCAAGATAATAATCATAATCACCTTCGCTTAAATAAACTTTGCCTTTTCCTTCAAATGCAAGGATACTATCGCAAATACGGTTTAGGAAATATCTGTCGTGGCTTACTACAATCAGGCATCCTTCAAATCCGATTAAAGCTTCTTCTAAAATTCTTAAAGTAGGAAGGTCAAGATCATTTGTAGGTTCATCGAGCAGAAGAAAGTTGCCGCCGTTTCTTAATATTTTTGCAAGAAGAAGTCTGTTCTTCTCTCCCCCGGAGAGCCGTTCTATTTTGGAGTTAATTCTGTCATCAGTAAATAAAAACCGGCGCAGGTATTTCCAAACCGTAATTTTTTCTTCGCCGAATTTTACCATTTCGCTGCCTTCACCGATTTCTTCAAGAACGGTTATTTCTTCATTTAATATAAGACGCGACTGATCTACATAATTAAATAAGGTGTTCTCCCCTATTTCAATTTTACCTGCAGTCTGCTGAACTTCCCCTAAAATTATTTTTAGCAATGTTGTTTTACCTAGCCCGTTCTTACCGACAACTCCAAGCTTTCTCCCCTTCTCAAATTGAATATTCAATTCATTAAATAAAACTTCTCCGTTCATTTCTTTTTCAACATTAACAAGATTTAAAACTTTGTTTCCTAACCTGGGTGCCGGAGGAATTAAAAGCTCTACATCCATTTCCTCCGAAAGCCCTTCGCTGTTCACAAGCTCGCTAAATTTATCAAGCCTGCTTTTTGATTTTGTTCTTCTTGCCCTCGGGCCTCTTCTAACCCATTCTAACTCTTTTCGAAGAAAGCTTTGTTTTTTTCTCTCTTCTATTTCTTCATTCTCAAGCCTGATAGATTTATTTATAAGATAGTCAGTGTAATTCCCCATATGTGAATAAAAAGTTCCGTTTGAAAGCTCGACAATCCGGTTAGCAATTCTATCAAGAAAATAACGGTCGTGGGTTACAAACAAACATGTACCCGAATATCCGGCAAGAAATTCTTCGGTCCACTCTATTGATTCTGTGTCAAGATGATTTGTAGGTTCATCGAGGATAAGTAAATCCGGCCTTGAAATTATTGCTTTGCATAACGCCACCCTTCTTTTTTCTCCGCCTGAAAGCAAGTTTACATTTCTATCCGCTTCAGGAACATTAAGCGACTGCATTGCTATTTTTATTCTTGTATCAAGATTCCAGCCGTCCAGGTGTAATATCAGATCTTCCAATATATGTCTGCGATCGGAATCATGCGGAAGCTTTTCATATTCTTTTATAAAACCGATTACATCATGGGCTCCATCCAAAATGTTTTGATAAACATTCTTATTGCCGTCAAGATTAAAATCCTGTGGAAGATAACCTACTAATAGTCCTTTTCTCTTAACTACTTCACCTTTATCAGGATTCAATATACCGGAAATAATTTTTAGGAATGTGGATTTACCCGAACCGTTTCGCCCTACAAGCCCGATTCTGTCCCCTTCATGGATTGACAAAGAAGCTTTGTTCAATATTATTTGTTCGCCGTAATGAACTTCCAGTTCAGATGCGGTTAAAACTACTGGAGGATTATTCAACCGGCAGCCCTTCTATTTGCATAATTTTTAATGCGTTTGTTGTCGGACAAGGGCCTTCATGTATTTTATAATCAAACAACATTCTGCCGTCTTTAATTTCTTCTTTAAAATGATAATTATGTACTTGCGGAATTTTTTCGGAAAGATTTATTAATTCAAGATCGTGCGTAGCCACTGCCCCAATCACATTCTTATCTGCTATTTTTTTAATGAATGCGGAACTTCCTTTTAAACGCTCTATATTATTCGTCCCCCTGAATATCTCATCGATTAAAAAGAAAACCGGCATACTATCCGCTCGTTCGATTTCATTCAGCAAAGATTTCAGTCTTTTAACTTCAGCATAAAAATAAGAAATGCCGTCCACAACAGAATCGCTTACTTTTATACATGTAAACAAACGCAGTAAAGAAACATTAAATACATCAGCATTTACAACACAGCCGGCGTAAGCTAAAGAGAGATTTATTCCTAAAGTTCTTAAGAACGTACTTTTACCGGACATATTAGAACCGGTTATAATGGCAATTTTATTTTCATGACTAAAAGAAAAATCGTTGCAGATTTTTTGTTCATGAGTTAAAAGCGGATGTCCTATATTTTTCCCGGTGAAAAGAATTTCATTCTGATCATTCGATTCTTTTATTTCCGGAAAATTATAATCCGGATTTAAAAAACCAAAATTTGCCAATGAACATAATGCTTCAAGATAGTTCCAAGCACCAACCCATTCATGAATATGTTTGGAAATTATTTTTTTCTGTTTTGTATATTTTATATGAAAATAAAAATCAAGCGGGAAAACAGCAGCTATAACTAACCAGACAAACCAATTCCCTTTTTTTATTCTTAATAATCCCGAAGTACTTTTTAATTTTTTAATTAAATACGACGGGCGTTCGTCATAAATATGAAATGGAATGCAGAGCTTGTACAATTTTGATTTTTCATTAAACCGGGAATTCTCAAGAAACTCAAATACGCTTCTCATTTTTTCCAATTCGCCGCTTAAATACTCCGACTCATCCATCATATATTCCGACTCATCCATCAGGCCTTTCTTGGTCTTATTACCATAAGTATAAAGCGATATATAAATAAAAGTTGTAATGGGCCAGAACGGAGACATTAGCCCTTTAGTATTAAGTACAAGCAAAATAATATTAACCGGTGCCAGAATTGTTAGGGTAGTATAAATTAGTCTGAAATATCTATTGTTAATTTTGGTTTTCGACAACAGCTTTTCAACAAATTCTCCGTCAAATTCATTTTTAATAGAATAAACCGAATTAAGAATTAATTTATCACGGAATCTTTTCAGCGGGATTAATTCTTTAACGAATTTTTGTCTCTCAAATATTTCACCGGTTGACGGATTTATATTATTCAGCCATTGCCTGAGCAGTGTTTTTGATCGACGGGTAGTTCCGGTATTTATAAGCTGATGCAAGGATTGTTCACCGGCTATATTAAGATCAATTTCAGCAGGTGTAAATTGATTATCACTAGAATATTCAATGCGCGGAATATTATCCCAATCCAAATTTATCCTGGCAATATGAGTCTTTTTTATTTTTTTCCAGAGTTTTAATCTTTTAATACCATTATCCACTTTGCTCTGTTTATTTGCCGCAATTCCGAAAAATATTGAGAAAATAACTGCCTCTATTAATGCCGTAATATTTGAAGCTGAAAAAAATAGAATAAAGAAAAGAAGTAATCCTATAATAAAAATGAAAAGGCGGTACCGGGAAATCTTATCGGAAAGACTTTGTAATTTCTTTTCTCTTTCTTCAAGACGATTGATTAAGCTTTTTAGATAATTAACCATGTCGATTCTTAAGCTGTCATTTACGTTATTAATCTTAAATAAATAAAATTAAACAGAATAATTTAAAATTTTTTTTACCCTGGAAGAAATTAAAATTATTATAATTTATCCGGAATAGGGGTAACAAGCTCATCCGGCGGATGAATACATTCAAGCTTATGTCCTAAAAATTTTTCAATTGCCGGAATTTGAAAAGAATCATCCTCGGACGCAAAACTTATCGATATCCCTGTTGCACCCGCTCTACCGGTTCTGCCGATACGATGGACATAATCCTCGGGATCTTCGGGTAAAGTATAATTTATTACATGGCTTACACTATCAACATGAATCCCCCGGCCCGCCACGTCCGTTGCAACCAATACCTTAATCTCACCGGCTTTAAAATTATTTAATGTTTTAATTCTTACCCGCTGATCAACATCACCTGAAAGTATTTTACAGCTAATCCCGTTTTTAATCAAAATCCCTTCAAGCTTTTTAGTTTCATCCCTTCGATTGGCAAAGACAATAACCCGTTCTAATTTTTGTTTTGTTATGATGTTATAAAGAAGAGAAAATTTATCATCATTGCTTACTATATAAACAATCTGTTCAATGCTTTCACCGGCAGTTTTCTCGGGAGTAATTTCAACATTTATTGCATCCTTTGTCCACTGGGAAGACAACCGCTTAACGTTACTATTTAAAGTAGCACTGAATAAAAGTGTTTGCCGTTTAAACTTCGGAGGAGTGCTGCGAACTATTTTTTTTACATCCGGTATAAAGCCCATATCCAGCATCCGGTCCGCTTCATCTATAATAAGCGTTTCTACACTGCCTAAAAAAACATCCCGCTTACTTTGAAAATCTAAAAGTCTTCCCGGAGTTGCAACAACTACATCAATAACCCTTTTTAATTGATTTCTCTGTTTGTTGTAATCCATTCCGCCAAAAACTTCAGCAATTTTTATATTGGTATATTTTGAGAGTGCACGGGCATCGCTGCTGATTTGCATTACGAGCTCTCTGGTTGGCGCTAATATTAATGCTTTAGGAGATCCGGGCCTTCTTACACCACTATTTGACTTTGTTAACATCTTATTGAAAATTGTTATAAGAAATGCAGCCGTTTTGCCGGTGCCTGTTTGCGCCTGCCCTGTTGCATCTTTCCCCGATAAAGCAGCTTCTAATATTTCTTTTTGTATAGGCGTACAGTATCTAAAATTCAAATCGGCAATGGCGTGCAATATTTCGTTCGGCAGGTTAAAATCCTGAAACCGGGCTTTACCCTCTTCAGCCGGAACCTGAAAACTTGAGCTGTCCCATGGTTTATGTTCTACAACTTTTCTTTGAACAGGTTTTCTATAATCTTTATTTTGAGGACGGGGGTGTGTTTCCTGTTTGGGCCTGGTATTCTTTGAATCATATTTTTTTGTATAATGCTGTTTTTTTGTACCCGGCTCATTTGTTGAATGAGATTTATTTGATTCATATCTTTTTTTAGTTTCCAAATGAGGTTTAGGTTTGGAAACCGATTCAATTTTAATAGTTTCTTTAGCTTCTGCTTTTTTCAAATCCTCTACCGGAGCTTTTTCCGATTTGGAATATTTTTTAAGTTTATTACGGACAATATTTATTAAACTACGTACCAACTTTTTCCTTTATTTCTTTCTATACCATGTCTTTTATTAAAATTAATACTAAAATGCATTTACTTAATTATTAAGAATGGTTCTTATTATTTTACTTTACTTTTTAACTCATCTTTTTGATTTATTTTAATGGAAGGCTGTTTTTAGAACCTAGCCATACATTTTGTTGCCTAAATATAAGAAAAATTGAAATGAGTATCTTGGCCGGCGGCAACATTCACTATTCAGTTGTATTATACTAGATATTCTAAAAATTTAATGAGGTTTTTAATTATATTCTAATGCTATATTAAGCGAAGCCGAACTATGACAATTTTTAATATTTATCCCTTGGCTCCACTCAAGTTGATAATTTAATTATTTAGATTAAGATACTGCCTAATTATTTTTTAAAATTTTTGAGAGAATTAATAAATGATAAGAAAATCCTTCACATCACTTTTAATAATTATTTTAATTTTTGTATCTACTGCAGTGCTCTTTCAAGATCCAAATAATCTTAACAACTCAGATATCAAAAATGCGACTGCAAGTTTAGATTCTCTAATAAATTTAAGGGCCGGAAACCACACCCCGGGTTTTGCGGTAATGGTTATTTATAACGGCAAAAAAATTTTTAACGAGGGATCCGGTTTAGCAAACTTACATTTAGATATCCCGATAACTCCTCATACTGATTTTTATCTCGCGTCTGTTTCAAAAGAATTCACCACGATGGCAATTATGATTTTACACGATCGTGGCCTGCTTAAATTTGATGACCCGGTAAAAAAATATTTGCCAGGCTTTCCAAAGTACGGGGATAAAATAACAATCCGCAATTTGATGACTCATACTTCCGGCGTTCCTGATTATTATGAATTACTGGGCTATACACATAATTTTAAAGGCATTACAAATCATGATGTCTGGAATTTATTGCGTAAACAGGACAGCCTTAATTTCAGTCCGGGTACAAAATACGAATACAGTAATTCGGGGTTCGTACTTTTATCAATGATTGTTGAAAAAGTATCTAACGAATCTTTTGCAAAGTTTATGAAAGAAAATATTTTTAGTAAGCTTGAAATGAAAAATACTTTAGTAATTACACCTTCTGTAAAAAAAATTCCTAATAGAGCAATTGGATATTCCAAAGACAGTTTAGGAAATTATAAACCCGATGATTACAACCAATTTACAACGGGTGCAGGCGGAATATATTCAAACATATCTGATTTGTATAAATGGGATCAATGCTTATATACTACAAAACTGGTAAAGAAAACCACGCTAGAAGAAGCATTCACAAATCAGCAGCTTAATAACGGTACCAAAATAAATTACGGATTCGGATGGATGATAGGAAGGTTTAAAGAGGGTAAATTAAAAGGTGTAAAATATCTTTACCACACTGGCGCTCTGGATGGATTCAGAAATTTAATTTTTAGAATTCCACAAAAACACTTTTCATATATAGTACTATCTAATACAGGTGAACAGTTATCCGAACCGGAAACAATTGCAAATATATTCTGGAATACTAATGAATAATGATCGATATCAAAGAGTGACCAAAAAGTAATTTTTCAATTTAAAAATCTGCGAATATCCGTTAAATCAGCGTCATCTGTGTGCTATTTTTCAGACCAATATTACTTTTGGTCTGCTACAGAATAAATAATTTTTATTTAGAATTACTATCTTTAATTCGTTGTATCATCACTTCAGCATTTGTATTATTCGGATTAAGCTTAAGTGATTTTTCATAATTCTGTAACGCAAGATCTTTTTCTCCATCCATTAAATATGCTTCTCCAAGACTATCATAAGTATTATACGAATCAGGATAAGTTTCAATATTCAACTTTAACACTGCAATTGCCTGCTTAAACATTTTGTTTCTCATAAACCTATATGCAAGAAAGTTTAATTGGTCTTCATCAAAATCATAAACATTCCGCTGGGTTTTATATAATCTATGATATTGTATAACAGCAGAGTCAATTCCTTTTTCAAAAATTGTTAATAGCAATGTGTCTGCAATAGAAGGTTTTGGTGTACTTACACTCATTAGCTGGGTATCGAAAATTAAGGTTGCATTCGGGGGGATTGCGCTTCCGGCACCTCTTGTGCCATATCCCAGTTGAGGAGGAATTATAAGACGGAATTTATCACCTACCTTCATTAAAGCAATTCCTTCATCCCAGCCTTTAATAACTTTCCCTTCGCCTAAAATAAATTTGAAAGGCTTCCCTCTTTTATAGGAATTATCAAATTCACTTCCATCAAGGAGATAGCCGATATAATTTACAGCAACCTCTTTTCCGGCAACAGCCTGCTCACCGTTACCTTTTGCGAGCACAATATATTTTAAACCGGTATTTGTGGTAACGGTATCTTTACCGGTAGTTGTAGATTGAGCAAAAGAAAAAACCGGCAGCAAAAACAGACCAATGATCATCAAAAAATGTTTTGTCAATGTCATTCTCTTCCTAATTTTAAATCTGAAATGTGATTCCAAAGATAATTAATTACCATGAAAATGCTAAGAGAAAATTTATTAAAATTATACTATTATAAAATAATCTCTTAATTTTAACATTACCATTTTAATAGGTTCCAGCATTTGAGTGATGATATTTCCGATAAATTAACATTTAAAAGAATTTTCCGTTTCTGGGTTCCGCTCTCAGCTACATGGCTTATGATGTCGGTTGAAGGGCCATTCCTTTCGGCAATAATAGCAAGGATGCTGAACCCGGAATTCAACCTTGCTGCCTACGGTGTTGCTTTTTCTTTTGCAATGATTATTGAAGCTCCGGTTATCCTTTTAATGACTGCTTCTACAGCATTAGTAAAAGATCTTCAAGCTTTTAGAAAACTGCGTAATTTTACTTATGCACTGAACACAATAGCAACAGGATTGATGTTCTTATTAGTTGTTCCGTCTATCTTTTATTTTATTACAATCGATCTTGTAAAACTTCCTGTTGAAGTCGCTAAACTTACGCATACTGCACTAATCATTTTAATACCCTGGCCGGGCGCAATTGGTTACAGAAGATTTTACCAGGGTATTTTAATTAGAAATAACTTAACAAAACGAGTAGCATACGGAACGGTTGTAAGGCTATCATGTATGTCTTTAACAGCTTTGTCTTTGCACTTTTTTACAAATGTTGAAGGTGTTGTTGTCGGAGCCGGGGCATTAGCAGCAGGAGTAACCGGTGAAGCAATTGCCAGTAAAGTAATGGCTCTCGGTGTTTTGAAGAAAATTAAATCCGGTGAAATCAGAACTGCCGAATCCAGTAATTTAACCTACCGTGGAATATTTAAATTCTATTATCCGCTTGCTTTAACTTCGATGATAACTTTGGGCGTTCAGCCGATGGTTACTTTTTTTATGGGGCAAAGCAGAATGTCACTGGAATCGCTGGCGGTTCTTCCGGTTATCAGTTCATTTGTTTTCATTTTTAGAAGTGTCGGACTTTCATTCCAGGAAGTTGGTATAGCATTGATGGGAAAGAATAAAGAAGGCTATGTACCTTTAAGAAATTTTGCTTTTATGCTGGGTTTAATTGTAATATCCGTCCTTGGAATAATAGCATTTACTCCGCTTTCCAATGTATGGTTCTATGATGTTTCAGGATTGTCCATTCAATTAACAGATTTTGCAAAGCTTCCTTTAATCATCATGGTAATCATGCCGGGATTATCTGTATTATTAAGTTTTCAAACTGCGGTACTTGTGGAATCACATCACACAAAACCAATAACCTTTTCAACATTAATGGAATTTTCCGGAATTATCTTAACTATGTTTATTTCAATTAAATATTTTGACCTAGTAGGTGTAGTTGCCGCTACTTTAGGTTTTATAATCGGAAGAATAGGAGCTAATTTATACTTATTCCCTCCTTATTTCAAAGCATTGTCCGATAGGCCTCCTATATCTAAAAAGGAATGATTTTTTATTTATCAAAAAATGAACAAAATTCATAATAATTCGTCAAAATCAGCATCAATCCTAAAAATAAGTTCGGCCTAAGTAGTGAATAATTCAGCGAAATTCAATAAGTTTAACCCATATTTTCCAAATTTTTTTTCTCATTAAGGTACTTATAATATGACTGTAAAATTAACACGCCGAATAATAGGAACATTTGTGTTCTTATTAACCACAGTGATTTTGTTTTTAACTGTACAGCCATCCGTTTCCTTTTGGGACCCGGGTGAGATTTCTGCCGCATCTTATTCTCTAATGGTGCCGCATCCTCCGGGAGGTCCTCTTTGGCTTCTTATCGGCAGAGTTTTTTCAATGATTCCTTTTGCTCATAATATAGGATTCAGAATAAATACGGTTTCCGTTCTTTCCGGGGCTTTTTCAGTTCTTATTCTTTATCTAATCGCAATAAAATTAATTGAAACTTACAGAGGAAAAGATTATAAAAATTTAACCGATGCACTTTTCACTTACATTTCCGCCGGTATCGGTGCTTTAGCTTTTGCTTTTTGCGATACATTCTGGTTTAACGCAACTGAATCGAACTACTTCGCATTAAGTACATTCCTTTTCGCCTTAATTGTCTGGTTAATGATGATCTGGAATGACCATTCAAAAGAACACGGAAATGAAAAATATATTATACTGATGGCATACTTAATAGGCCTTTCTTTCGGTGTTCACCTAATGAGTGTGCTTGGATTATATACTTTTGTCTTTATGGTTGTAATGAAAAAGTATGTTAATGATGATGAAACTTTTAAGAAAACTGCTTATTTATTTTTAATTCACCTAGGTATACTTTTAATTATTGCAATAGCACTCTGGGCAGGGCAAACAGCCACAACACCGCCAAGTCCTACTGAGTATAAAGCATTTGATTCTAAGTTTATATGGATAATGGCTGGTGCATCCGCAATATTTATGGGAGCGAACTGGAAAAAAATATTCCATAGAAATTCCTTTTATATTCCGATAATTGCAGCAGGCGTGGTTTTATTATTTGCTTACCCCGGTATAGTTAAGGGATTACCCAAATTGCTTCTTTTGTTAGGAGGATCGGGCTCATCAACTAATTTAATCATCTTTCTGGTTATTCTTGCAATAATAGTTTACCTGATATACTGGACAGCAAAGAATAAAAAGGGACTTGCAAACATAGCAACTACCGCTCTTCTATTTACAATCTTAGGATTTACAACTTACGCAGGAATTATTATCCGTTCGAATCAAAGTCCTCCGATGAATGAAAACTGGCCGGATAACTTCCAGAAGCTGATGTATTATCTCGATCGTGAACAATATGGTGATTTCCCTATCTTCGAAAGAAGATTTTCCTCAGAACCGCACCAGCAGGGTATTTACACAAATTACAAAAGTGATCTGGATTTCTTATGGCGTTATCAGGTTGAGCATATGTTTAACAGGTACTTATTTTGGAATTTCATTGGTAAAACTTCAACTGTTCAAGATTCACCTTCCACCTGGAAGCAGTTATACGGAATTCCATTTATAATAGGATTGATAGGCTTATTCTTCCTCTTTAAGAAAGATTGGAAGATGGCAACTGCTTTTCTGATACTATTTATATTTATGGGCTACCTTATAGCATTTTATCAAAATCAGCAGCAGCCGCAGCCCAGAGACCGCTTTTACTTTTACCCGGGCGCATTCTTCGTCTTTGCAATCTGGATAGCGGTCGGAGTAAGAGAAATTGCAGAATTGATTAGGGAAAAGATTAAAGATAGTTCCTTAGCTAAAACTACGGCCTTTGCAAGTCTTGGATTAGCACTTTTGTTAATACCAGGCAATATGTTGAGAACAAATTATTTTACTCATGATAGATCGCATAACTGGCTACCCTGGGACTTCGCTTATAATTTGCTGCAAAGCTGTAAACCAAATGCAATCCTCTTTACAAACGGAGATAATGATACATTCCCCCTTTGGTATCTGCAGGATGTTGAGGGTGTACGTCGTGATATTAGAGTTGTCTGTTTAAGTTTGGCAAATACAGATTGGTATGTTGAACAGCTTAAGAACACTTCTCCTTACGGGGCGTTAAAAGTTAAATTCAGCATGTCAAACCAGATGATAAAGCAGCTTTCTCCAATTGAATGGAAATCTCAAATGGAATCTATTCCGGTTTCCAAAGATGCGTTAAAAAAATTCGATGTAACTGACACTTCGGTTATTAACTCCGGTGAACTTTCGTGGAAAATGAATAATACTATAGAAATAGGAGGCGTGAAAGGCATAAGGATTCAGGATATTGTTGTTAAGGATATTATTGAAAACAATACCTGGACAAGGCCGATCTATTTTGCTTCTACATGTTCGCCTGACTGTTATATCGGACTTGACGACTATTTGCAAATGCAGGGAATTGCTTCTCAATTGGTTCCTCAAAAGAGAAAAGGTTACGAATATGTTGATACCAAAATTACGGATGCGGATCTTCTGCATGAAAATCCGTCTTATTCAAAAACTTATCAAACCGGATTTAAGTTTAGAGGATTGAATAATAAGAATATCTTTTTTGATGATACTGAAATAAGATTAATCCAAAATTATAGAAACGTTTATGTTAGACTTGCATATTATTACAAAAATGAATTGAACAATAATGAAATGTGCATTAAAACTCTGGATGCAATGGAAAAGGTCGTTCCAAGACAGGTTGTTCCAATAGATTACAGGTTTTTATATGACGTTGCAAACCTATATTACAGCGCAGGTGATACCGCAAGATATAGGGAAATAGCAGCATATGTTATACCCATGGCCGAAAAGGATATGCCAGCAAGTTTGAATAATCTTCAGTCACCGTATAATTCTTTCAGTATTCTGGAAAGAATGTATGTTAATTTGAAAGAATACAATAAAGCCATAGAAGTTCTGGAGAGACTTCAGAATATGATGCCTAATGCAGGTGGAGTTCAGGAAGAAATTAACAGATTAAAAGCAATGGCTAAAAGAGATTCGATTCAAACCAAATAAACCTTCTAGGGGCTGAAGGAAGTTCTTTCAGCCCCGCTAAAATCAATTCTTTAAACGACAAAATCAAAAATTAAACCATAATGTAAAAAGTTAGTTTAATTAATTAAATTATGAATCGGGCAATTAAAAAGATATTTTTGATTTGTATAAATTAATATCACTACTTTTTTCATAAGTAATTATTTCAATATTTAGCTATTTATTTTCAATAGATTTAACAAAACAATGCATAATTTTGACGGAATAATCTTCGATGTCGACGGCACTTTAACTTCGACAAATGAATTAATTTTTGAAAGTTTCAGATATATCTCGCAAAAATATTTTAATAAAAATCTGACTGATGACGAAATAATGAGTTTATTCGGTCCCACCGAAGATGTAATTTTAAAAGAATGGGGCGGTGATAAATTTGATATAGTAAAAGATGATTATTATAATTTCTATTCGGATAATCATCATATGGCGGAACTTTTTCCTGGCATTCGGGAAATTCTTGCTTTCATAAAATCTAAAAATATCTTGCTTTCAATCTTTACAGGGAAAGGAAAAGAAGCTGCGACCATTACTCTCAAGAAACTTGAAGTGTTTGATTTTTTCGATTTGATAATCACCGGGGACGACGTTGTTGAACATAAACCTTCGGCAGAAGGAATAAATAAATTCCTGGAAAAATTTAATATTAAAAAAGAACGTGTATTAATGATTGGAGATTCTGCATCTGATGTAAAAGCCGCACGCTCTGCAGGTGTACAAATTGCTTCAGTAGTGTGGGACAGTTATGTAAAAGAAGAAGTCTTGCACCTAGGCAGCGATTATATTTTCCGGGAAGTAAACGAATTACATGAGTTTTTAGAGAAAAATATTTAATATCACTCAGTTGAAAATCTGCCAACCGGGGCAGCTTTAGTTGTAGCTGCTGTTTTCCGGCTGGCGGAGAAGCGAATCTCATTTAGACAATTCATTAATAACAGACTATTTGCCCTCCAATTTCCAGTTGAAAGAAAATCAAATTCAATCTTATCTATTTTTCGAATAGAAAAGTTTTATTGTTAAAAAATAATATCTTTTAAAAACTGTAATAAAAATTAAGGCTGGAGTATTAAGTGAATATAAAGAATATGTTATTGTAATGTTAATTAAACAATTTACTTTAAAGTTATAAAGTAGAAATAAGAGAGAAAGTATTAACTCATGTTCTCATTACGTAAATTAAAATCCTGGAGTTTTTTCTTATGTGTAACTATCTCATTCTCCATTAGAAAGATAACATCTTCGGAAATATTTGTTGCATGATCAGCTAATCGTTCAATTTGTCTGGTTAATACAATTAAATGTGCACATGCTTCCGCAAGGTTAGGATTAGTTTTTATCTTTTCGACCAGCTGATTAAAAACTTTTTTATTAAGGTCGTCCACAATATCATCTTTAACCCAAATTGTATTAGCCAGCTGAATATCACGATTGATAAATGCAGTAATAGCATCTTTAACCATAATGCGGGCAGTTTTTGCCATTTCTGGAAGATCTGTCTGCATAATCAGATCACGGAAATTATCCGTCTTTTTTACCCGCTGAACTACGTTAACGGCAATGTCTCCGCATCTTTCAAGCTGACTGTCTATTTTTATAGCAGTTAATATAAAACGAAGATCAGTTGCTACAGGCTGGTAAAGAGCTAATAAATTTTCGCATTGAGCCATAATCAAATTATCGTAAGCATCAACTTCCCTATCCCTCTGCTTAACGGATTTATAAAGACGAGCTTCAGGATCTTCCATATCTTTAAAGCTGTTTTCAACCTGTTCATCAACAATAGAAGCCATTTTATTTATAGTTGTTTTTAATTCTTCAAACTCTTTTTCAAAATGTCTTTCCATTTTGCCCTGCCGTTTAATATTTAATTATTAGATAATTATCATGTTTATAATATTTTACCCAAACCTGCCTGTAATATAATCTTCTGTTTGCTTTTTGTCAGGTGAGGTAAACATTTTTTTTGTATTGGAATATTCAACTAGCTCGCCCATATAAAAGAAAGCGGTGTAATCGCTAACCCTTGCTGCCTGCTGCATATTATGAGTTACTATTACTATCGTAAAATCTTTTTTAAGTTCAAAAATTAATTCTTCAATTTTTGCCGTTGAAATGGGATCAAGCGCACTTGCAGGTTCATCCATAAAAATAACTTCAGGGTTAATTGCAATTGTTCTAGCAATGCATAGTCGCTGCTGCTGTCCTCCTGAAATATTGGCACCGGAATCATTTAAATTGTCTTTTACTTCATCCCACAGCGCGGCCTGCTTTAGACTTTTTTCTACAATTTGTTTCAATATTTTTTTACTGCGAAACCCGTTCATCTTTAAGCCGGCGACAACATTATTAAAAATCGACATGGTTGGAAACGGATTTGGTTTCTGAAATACCATTCCGACCTTTCTTCTTAAATAGACAGGATCTGCCTTCATTATATCTTCACCGTCCAGTAAAATACTTCCGGTTATAGTTCCGCCTACAACCTCGTGCATACGGTTTATACTCCTTAAAAAAGTAGATTTACCGCAGCCGGAAGGCCCAATTATGGCAACAACTTTTTTCTCAGGAACATCAAGCGAAATATTTTTTAAAACTTTTGTTTTACCAAAATAAGCGCTTAAATCTCTTACTGAGATCTTACTATTATTCTGGTGTTGAGTTTTGTCTTCAACAGCAATAGGAATATCTATCTGCTCGTTTAATTTCATATCCATATAAACTACGATTTATATTTTGAGCGAGTTATAATTCTAAATATCAAGCTGAGCAAGGAAATCATGATAATAAGTACCAGTGCTGCCGTCCATGCCTGGTCATTCCAATCTTTGTAGGGTGCGGCTGAATATTCATAAATGTATACAGTAAGTGAAGCAATCGGCTGAAAAACATTTGTAGACCAGAATCTGTTTCCAAGCGCTGTAAATAAAAGCGGCGCTGTTTCGCCTGCCGCTCTTGCAAGTCCCAACAGTACTCCGGTTGCAATGCCTTTCCATGCAGTTTTTAAAACAATTAATATTGAAGTTTTCCATTTGGGTATTCCTAAAGCCAACCCGGCTTCTCTGTAAGAATGAGGTACTAGCTTAATCATTTCTTCAGTTGTACGGGTAATTGTAGGAATCATTAATATTGCTAATGCAACTCCGCCGGCTAAAGCCGAAAAATGTTTCATCGGTATAACAACCAAAGTGTAGGCAACTACACCGACAACAATTGAAGGTATTCCGCTTAATACATCAGTCAAAAAGCGTACAGTTGATCCGAATTTATTTTTACCGAATTCGGAAAGATATGTGCCAGCCATTATACCGACTGGAATCCCGATTCCGCCGCCTATACCGATTAGAATTAAAGTTCCAAAGATCGCGTTAACCATCCCTCCGCCTGGTGTACCAACGGGTGTGGGAAGTTTTGTAAAGAAATTTAAATTTAAATATGACATTCCCTTTGATATTGTATAATAAAATATCATGATCAATGGAATAATTGTGACAACCGCTGAGATAAACGATAAGGAAAGCATTACAACATTTGTTGTCTTCCTTCTGTAAAAAGTAAATTTATTATTCTTATTCATTATTTCCATCTTCGTTCAACACCCCAAACCAAAAGATGAGCAAAAATATTAATGATTATAGTTATAACAAAAAGTATCAGGGCAAGTTCAATTAAAGAATTTAAATACAAGTTTGAAGTAGCTTCATTAAATTCATTTGCAAGTGTACTGGCAATTGTATATGCGGGGTTTAATATTGAAGCGGAAATCTCTGGGCGATTACCGATAACCATTGTTACTGCCATTGTTTCTCCTACAGCTCTGCCAAAGCCCAAAATGATTGCACCCAGCAATCCCGACCGGGAGTTACCTAGAACAATTTTTGTTACTTCCCACTTAGTAGCACCTAATGCATAAGCAGCTTCTCTTTGATTATTCGGAACTGATTTTAAAACATCACGGGATATTGAAGATATAATCGGTAAGACCATAATGGATAAAATTACACCTGCTGCAAGCATTCCATATCCGTATGGAGCACCTTGAAAGAAAGGTGAGTTCGGAAATTGATTTTGTAAAAACGGTTCAACTACCTCACGCAGCCAGGGAACAAGAACGAATATTCCCCATAATCCGTAAATAACACTGGGTATTCCGGCAAGTAATTCAGTTAAAAAGGACAAGGGTTTTTCAAGCCACGGAGGTGCAAGTTCAGATAAAAAGACAGCGACACTTAATCCTAATGGTATTGCTATTAACATAGCAAGGAATGATGATACCATTGTTCCGAATATCATCGGCAATGCATTAAACACCTGGGAATAGGGATCCCATGTTGTTCCGGTAAGGAATCCCCAACCAAACTTTTTCATGGATAACAGGGAATTGGAATACATTTCCCACGCCATGAAAATAACAAGCAGAAAGACTAACACTGCAAATAACAATGTTAGTCTTTCAAAAATTATATCGCCTAGATTATTATTTCCTAATATTCTTTTTAAGAAAGATGAAGTTTTTTTCTCCCTACTCTTCCTAAAATAATTCTGAATTTTCTCAAGCGATTCTTTGTCGGTTACATCATCCACTGGTTTATTCGATATTATAATTTCTTTCCGTTACTTGTAATTGAATTTAATTTTTCCAGATCAAGCTTTTGAACAGATTTTGGAATCGGTGCATAATATAAACTTGTTGCATCAGCCTGGCCTTTTGTTACAGCCCATTTTAAGAATTTAACAAGTGCTTCACCATGTGACTTATTAGAAAAATCTTTAGGTATTACAACCCATGAAAATCCGCAAATCGGATAAGAATTTTTGCCGTCTGCATTTGTAATAACCGCACGTAAATCTTTTGGCATATGGGCAGCAGCTCCTGCAGCAGCATCAGAAACCGTATTAAAGTTTACATCAACAAAATTGCCGGCTTTATTTTTCATTTGGCAGTAAGGAAGATGATTCTGCTCGGCATAAGCTAATTCAATATAACCAATAGAGCCTTTTGTCTGAGCAATAATACCTGCAACTCCTTCAGTTCCCTTAGCTCCTAGTCCAACCGGCCAATTAACTGATGTACTGTTACCGCACTTCTTTGCCCATTCCGGACTAACTTTCGTTAAATAACTAGTAAAAATAAAAGTAGTTCCGCTGCCTTCTGAACGGTGCGCAACTAAAATTGCTCTATTAGGAAGTTTTTTATCAGGATTTAATTTTACAAGTCTAGGATCATTCCATTTAGTAATTTTTCCAAGATAAATATCCGCTAAAGTCGTACCGTCAAGTTTAATTCCTTGTCCCACAGACGGAAGATTATAAGTAATTGCAACTCCGCCCATAATTATAGGAATGTGAACAACTTCGGTTCCTCTTCCTTTTTTAAAGGAATTCATTTGTTCCGGTGTCAAAGGCGCATCCGAAGCTCCAAAGTCAACTGTACCTTCAGTGATCTGACGAATACCTCCGCCGCTTCCGATAGAAGCATAATTAATTTGAACACCCGTCATTTTATTATAAGCATCAAACCATTTTGAAAAGATCGGGTAATCAAATGTAGAACCGGCACCGGTTAACTTAACCTGCGCACTGGAAAAGCTTGAAAAAGCTCCCAATAGCGCAGCAATCATAATAACTAAAAACAATTTTGATTTCATAATATAGTACCTTTAATTTTAATTAAATAAAATGTAATGTTAATAAATTGTTAAATTTTTTAAGTATTAAATTTTTTTATGATAATAAACATTTTCAAACTCTAAAAGAACAAGCAAATGGAAATTTTTCTTATTAGAAACTAAAATAAAAAGTCCCTCTAAGTAAAACATCCGGTTTTGAACCAGAAAGCCCGTATGAAGTATATTCAACATTTGGCATAATATGTACATTTTTTCTCACCGCAAAGTCAAGTGCACCAAGGATAAAACTTTGTGTGCTGTTTCCTATTGTAGTATTCTTATTATCTGAATTCGGTGTATAATTGTCATATCTAGCAACTAGACGAATATTATTCGTTAGAGCAACCCATCCATTTAAGCTTAAACCATTTTTCTTGATTGTCGGTGCACCAGGAGCACTAAATCCACTTAGGAAGTATTGTGCGCCGAGACTAAATGAACTGTTTGCATAATTCACAATAATATCGCCTGTTCTGTTAAAAGCATCCCTTCCGGCACCATTATATTGACCATTTAACAAAATAACAAATTCTTTTGTAGGATTAAATTGTAAATAAAGGTACGTAGCTTTATATCTTCCATTTACAGTTGGAATACTGTTGCTGCTATTATTTCCTAAGAGTAATCCAGCAGAAAAGAAAGAAGAAAATTTCTGATTAAACGAAACACCTAAGTCTCTTGAAGCAGATATTCCGTGTATATCCTGAATTGTTTTTTCTAAAGGACGATATCCAAAAATTCCTTCTGCCATATTAATTTCCGGAGTACCTTGAAGACCAATAATAATATTACCTCCATCGGTAACATTATTCCATTTTAAGAATGCATCTTTAACCATGGTAGTCAGTTTATTATTTGTAAGATATGATGCGCCTGGATCTGATTCGAGGCGGAACCTTGCGGTAAAATCTGTGGCAATATCATAATCAGCAGTTAAATAAATACGCCTATAATCAAACGCTTGCATATATTTCTGAGCAGGATCATGATTATCGATCATATAATAATAATCTCCGAACATTAAGCCGCTGAATTTAGGCATTGTCTGTGCGCTAGTAAAATTTGCAATAAAAAAAAGTGAACAAATTAATAGTGCAATTTTTTTCATATGATACTTTCTTTTTTATTATAAAATAATTGATTAAAAATAGATTCTTCTAACCGCAAAAATTTAATGCGTAATTATATTGATATTAGATTAGTGATGTGTTAACGAAGTGTTACGCTTGTGTTAATAAATTGTTACTAAAAAAGAAAGCACTTAACATGATGGAGTTAAGTGCTTACAAATTAAAAAGATTGGTCGTCTTTATAAGGAAAATATTTTTTAACTGATTCCTATTAAAAATTAAACGGATAAACAAAAGAAATTCTCGGTTCAATTCTCTTCTGCGGCTGATAATCAATTACATTATTATTGGAATCACGAATTGGTGTGAATGTCCAATTATAAAGCATCGAAACGAGCAGATAAGGAATGGGTTTATACCCGAATTCAAAATAGAGATAGGAATTATTATCCACTTTAAAAATTGCCGATTCATTTCCGATATTTATTTTATCATAGCCTCCTCTTACAACAAAAGGTAATCCTTCCGGAGAAACATTTGCAACTAAGTGAAGATCGCCGCTGTTTGGAGTTTTATCCAGTCTCTGGTAACTTCCAATAATATCCAATACACCAAGAAAATGAAGACCCAATTCTCCGAAAACTCCGTTATCTGGATTTGTTAAATTAGTAAGCATATGTTGCTTTGCTTGAACTGAGATCCATTTGACGAATCAATTTGATATCGCTGGATTTCATACAATGAATTAAAGTACGAAGGTATATAATGCGCCTGATTAAATCGTCTTTCAAGTTTTGCAGAAGCATTTAAAATTCCTAATCCGTTAAGATCAATTTGAACTCCGGTTGCAACACCGCTTCCAAAATTAATAATTTTTGCATAGTCGGTATACAAAACTAAGATTTAACATACTTGATTTAACAATTGGAAGACCAATATCCGCGCCAACAATCTGCATTGTCCCTTTGTCTTCCGTCCATGGAGAAGGTCCTGCACTACCATAAGCAGGGGTGAAAACTACACCAGAATATTTATTAAAATCCGCTGCATATGTTCCGCCGACTTCAAAATTTCCTATAATAGGTACATCTGCTAGTGAGCTGTATTTTAACGGACGAACATATGCTCTTATTGCCGTAACACCAGCTTCTGCAAATGTGCTGTATATAGATTCGAAACCGAAATCACCGAAGTCAATATCCGTAATTAATCCTATCTTCCGGTTGTCGATTGAAGGACTATTATTATATTGGTACATTATGCTTCCGTGACCAAGGTTATAATAATCAAGAGCGCCAAGTTTAATATAAACCGGATCGTGTTTTAAACCGTACCGGACATAACGAATAATACTTAGATAATCAGAAATAGTATTAAAATCTTCTTTACGAATATTACCGTTTTTATTTATATCAAGATTCAAGTCTAAACCAACCCCAAAATTTCCGAAAGCAATTTCCGGCATAAAATGGATGCGGTAATAAAGCTGTCCGTCAATCCAATTTAATCCTAATCCGCCTTCCAGATTTCCTTGGCCAGGTCTTCCATATTGTTCAAATTGATTATACTGGGCAAAAAGTGAATAAGAAAATAAAAATACTGCTATCATCACGTAAAATTTTTTCATTGGTCCACACCAAATATTGTTTATAATATCATATTTATTTATTCAAATATACAATTATCTATTGAATTTATATAAAGATAAATCAAGTTGTTTTTTAATTCAAAAATAAAAAACAAATCTTTTTAGGCAATTTTCCCTAACGGACTATTGCCAGCTTTTGTATAATATTGTCGGTCTTGTCTCCCTTTTTCATAATTATTTTATACAGATAAACACCGTTTGCTAGGAGATCTCCGTCTTCATCTCTTCCATCCCAATAAATAGTATTGAAATCATATTTTAACTGCGATGAATTTTTGGTTATAATCTTAACTAACCTTCCTGCAATTGTATAAATATAAATTTTCAACTCATCAGGCAACTGGGTTAATTTAAATGTAAAATATGTATAGCCGGAAAACGGGTTCGGATAATTATAAACATATAGTATATGAGGTTCATTTTGAACAACAAAGTTTTTTGTAAGAATAACCGGTTCGGTAGAATTTCCGGTAGTATTTTTACCAATTACCTGCAAATTATATTCTCCATCCAGTAAAGCAGGAGTATAATTTACAACCATTTTGGGATTACCCGAATTAAATTGATATGAAACTGATGAGCTATTATTGGAATAATAGACCGGCTGATCATTTAGATAAATGCTGATTGAGGAAGTGTCTGTCAATGGCACTAAGGATGAATCATTTAGGGTTATTCTAATTTTAGGATGAGATGAAATATAATCACCATCCAGAATATTTTCTCCGTCAAAGGTAATATTCAAAGTCGGCCTTGACGAATCCGGTTTTACATAAAATGGAATTGAAAATACATTATTGTCTTTATACAATTCAGAAATTTTATTCCCCGGATCAATCGTTATATTAAATGATCTGCTGCCGCTTCCGCTCGCGGTATTATAAGTTACATTGAATAATTTTCTGCTATTCGGATTTAAGGAATCAACAAGAGACTCATAAATTTTTTCACGAGAGTTATCCGGTTTTAAAACTTCAACCATTACATTAAAACTATCTGCCGGAGATTCACCAACATTATAAACATAAAATTGCAGGTTTTCCGTTTCTCCTTGTTTTATGGAATCATTTGAAATGGAAACTACCTGGTAATTTGCACCAAGTTCCGGAAGTGAATTTAATTTGACTGCCAATTCTTTAATTTTTGGAGATTCTTTGGATTTATTAGAATATAACCGGGCAAGAAATTTTATTTTAGGATAAACCGATGCACTGATTTTATTGAGTGGACTAAATCCATTAATTAAATTTAACGATATTAAAGTGTCAGTATTATTATTAGCTTTTATTCCAATTGGCACAATTTGTAATGAAGCTCCATTAGGAATTTCTGCTGCAACATTAAGACTGTCCCAGCGAACAGAATTAGTAATTACCGGAAACATAACAGAACCAGAATCACTTTTAACAACTATGCTTGTATCGATGATAGCAATTCCTTGGAATTGTTTTTTATAAACCTCCGGCACAGTTCCGGGCGCAGCTCCTTTTTTACCAATTATACACCAGGATTCACGATACCGTACGCTATCAATATATTTGCTGCCAAAGTTTTTTATTTCATTTCTTACCGGGGTTCCGCCGGTATAGCCCAACACTGATTGAGCACCATCGTCACAAATTGCCATGGCAATTACTGTACCTTCCGGTAAACTTTTTAAATAGCTTAGCAAAGAATCACCGGATGGCGGGTTTGGATAGACAAAAGTTTTGAAGTTATATGGCCTTAATGTTAGTGGTATCAATAAGTGCTGTTCCAACTCCCCAAAAATAAGTAGAGGGTAATTCTTCTAAAAGATTATACTGCATTGATGCAAATTTCCCATCACTTGAACCAGCTGATGAGATTTTTAATTCATCTTTGACCAATGACAATTCCCAAGAACTATCTATTGGATTAAAATAAGTGTCAGTATATTTTATATCAGATACACTATCAATTGGTGTTTTTATGATCCAGTTGTAATTTGATTTTATATTTAGAAATGAATTAGGTTCGGACCATGATTGAGAATTTAAAGCTTTTACTCTCCACCAATATCTTTTCTGAGGTAATAAGCCGTTAAGTGTAATCTTTGAAGAAAATAGACTGTAATTTTTTTCATACTGTGCAGGTGAATTAAAATATTGTGTTGTATCCAATTCAAATAATAATTTAGAATTTGAAGTATCAGAATTATAAGTTGGATTCAAAAAAGGGATTATTCCATTAAATGAATTATAATATCTATTATTAAATAAGCTTCTAAAATTTGTTGAGTAAACATTAAACTTAATAGATGCCTGATTATCATTTTTATAAATTTCATCAATGGTGTTGGCGCTATCAAGGATAACAGTCAAATTGTGTTCGCCTACCATATTTTTTATCGGGACATTGATACTTAACGAATCAATAAATAAAGGGATCGGGACTTTAATTTTTTGTTCTGTTACTATCCTGCCGTTATACTGATCTTTAATAGTAACAAAAATAGAATCATTAGGAACCAGGCCGTAATTATGATAATAAATTTTTACTGCTAAGAGATTATCTTGATCCGAAGGATTTGCAGTAGCTGGCTTAATATCGCCGGCAGAAATTTCAAGGTTTGGTTTGGGGGGTAATTTCAAATTTAAAAGCGGATCTCCAAAAAGAACATTGCAATAAGCAAAGACTTTATTCACATCATTATAACCGCTTTCTTGAAATTGTTCAATCTTAGCTAACACATGAGCTTCTCCAACATTTGTTATTGAATCTCTTAAAAATTGCTGATAAAAGTAGGTAGGAAAATTTACAGCAGTCGAAACATATCCCCAGCTTGAATTACTAATATAACAAATTGCTTGGCCATCGTTTGATTCCGAAAGGAACAGTTGTCCAAAACAGCTAACATCCGGTTCTGCAAATTTACCAGTTGAACATCCGAAATCTGTAATTAAAGGAAAGCGATTGGAGTATGAATTCTTCAATGCACCAACATCTGTAATTCCATTATCCCAGGTTTGTGTACCGCTATGGCCTATGTAGGATATGAACAAGCCTCCATTATCAATTGCATCCTGTATTTCGGATTGCGAATAAGGTCCTAAATTTGTCGGCGGATTTAACGTTTTATAAAAATGATAGCCCTCTCCACCAATTGGTTTAGTTTTGACCATCGAATTTAAAATATAATCGTTTTCATTTTTAAGCTGATCAATCTGTCCTGCAACAGTCGGATCGCCGCCGCTGAAGAAAAGAAAAGTCTTATTCCAATCGTCATAAGGTCTATCAAGATACTTTTTATATTTATCCAGGTAGAAATAGACTTGTTGATCGTTTGCAGCTGGAATTCTGCCGATAAACATTTGAGGAATATCCGCTTGATTTGAATCCCACATACAATACCATGCATCACTTACAGGATAACCGTATGAAGGGACAATATCTTGTTTTCGTACTGCTGGTACAGGGGACCATAGATTTTTATAATCATAATTTGCATCACCAATTAATGTAAGATATGAAGGTTTGGGAGAAGCCCAATTATTGTTTGCATAAAGTAAAAAACTTCTAATTGCTTCAGGTTCCGGGTAGCCATAGGAAAACTCATCATAAATATCATCAACAAAAGCTAATTTAGTCCTAATATTATAACTACTTTTTATAAAATTATTGTAATCATTTACAGATTTTGATAATACTTTATTCGAAATGATAATATCATCAGCACCTTGAGGATTATTTCTCAAATTGATGAATTGTTTTTTAGTTTTAAATATTGGTGACTTTAAATAATTTTTTGAAATTAATATATAAGCATCTCCGCCTTTAACCGTATCAGTAAATGTTAGTGTTTTAACTGTGCCGCCTATTAGTGAAAAGTTATCCATTCTTATTGTATCTGGTTTTACTTTATAAAGGAGCAAACTTGTGTCAGGTAAAGTAATATTTGTAATTTTAATAACTCTCAGTTTAGATGAAAGAGAGTCCGGGAATTTAAAATAAAGTGAATCATTTACTGCGTTAGTGTACCTGTAATATTCAATATCAACCCAATCTAAAAGCAATTGCTGAAAAGTAGCGCTTGTAGGAAGATCTATTATATTTAATGTATTTGTTCCTTCTTTTAGAACGTTAGAAGATAAAGTTGAAAAGAGATTAGCAGTTTGTTTAAAATTGAATGTAATTGAATCTTCAATAGATTTAGTATTAACACCAATTCCAACACTATGAGCATTTGCTTGAGCATCAGAAGCATAACTAATTAATCTTACATAAGTTTTTAAGCTGGAATTAGGTACTATATTTGATGTTTGAAACGGTAAAGCAATTGTACCGTTTGTTCCTAAAAACTGCCACGTCCAAACTTTATTTTCCTGCCAGTCGGGAATTTGGACTCTTGGTATTACCGAATCATAATACCATAATCTAACATCTTTTTCAAAATGCTGAAAATTTAAATAAGAATTCAGTGTATCTGTTACTGAAGTACCGTAAACAGAGTCAATTCTAATTCTACGTCCTTTTTCCCCGCCCCATGTTAGCCAAACAAATGTTGTATCGGTGTAACGATTCATATAATTTAGATAATCATTACCAATCGGAACAATTTGTCGGTAGTTAGATGAACCATAATTTTTTTCTGCCCAGAATTCTATGTAATCATTCTGTGAAAAATATCCTGGTTGTTCAGATTTTAAATATAATGGAAGTTCTTTCCCTTTGCAGAATATCTTAATTGTAGTGGGATCAATACTTGAAGGATTTAATCCATAATTAACTAAATCATTGTATCCGATTTTATATATCCCGTCAGATGGAATAGCAAGCTTAACGTATTGTTTAGAATAGTCAATCCAGTTACCTGTTGTATCGGGTACACTAAAAATATTTCTAAATGAACGAAAACTTTTAGCTTCATCATAATTTATTATTACATGTTTTAAAATACTATCATACGGCGCAGCAGTAGAATTATTTATAGGATATGGTTTTGAATTATTGTAGTTAATATTAAGATTTGCGCTCAACAGCAATTTTACTTGTTTTAATTTCCAGTTATATGTTGCTGTATTTATTTTAATTATTGCACAATAGTAATTACGGATCCATGTATAACCTATTAATTGACTTTCTGCAGATGGATATTGATCAGTTTGAAAATATTCAGGTTTTAGATTTTGATTTTCATATTTTAAGGTTGAGTCATTTAATATAGTGACAGTTGGATTAACTTCGACATTATTATCAGAATAGGTTTGATATTTTTGATTACTCAATTGAACACTTGCTTTGCTTTCCGGCGGCAAGGCAACATAAATGGTCTTTAATGGAAGTGTTGGTGAGCCGGGTTTGCTGATGTCCTGAGCGTTGGGAAATACTAATTTCATTTTCCCAGCATTCTGCTGAACTTGATAATTATCACTAAAAGAAATTTTAGCTGTAAAAAAATTATTTACAGATTCAATTTTTGATATTTTTAATTGCGCGTAAGTACCTTGCATAGATAATAGCAGAAGTATAAATAACGATATTAAAAAACATATTTTCTTACTACGGTAAAAGTTATTTCTTTCCATAAGAATAATATTTATTTTTAAAAATTTATTTCTATTGAAGAAAATTTTTCAGTTAAGTATTTCAAAGTAAAAATAGTTGACAAAAATCTATCTCTTTACAAAATCTGTATGTACTAAAAAAATTTATTTGATTTTTTTCTCCTTTAATAACAAACTTTGAAAATTTTTTCAAAATCTAGATTCTATCTTTTATGAAAAATATTTCCCGAATAAAAAAAAGTGAACCGGTAAGACCGGAATTAAATATCTTTCTGATCCAACATAAATGACAATAATTAAAATGAAATAGAAATACAATATCAATAAAAAATATTTCAAACCTCTGTCATTAACTTTTCTTTTAACCGTAAATAAGTATAATCCGCCTATTATAACAAGCAAATAAAAAAAATAATTTGCAGAAAAAAAGGCAAAGCAGAGAAAAATCGGGGGGACAAAATTTTTTATTCTCTTTAAACTCCAGGTAATTGAACTATCCCCCCTGAAATAAGAAAATAATATCTTTTTAGGTAATCTAATTAAAGATTCGATGGGGTAATCAATAATATTTTTAAAACCAAGCAAATATGCTTCACTACTAGCTTTAGTTTCGATAGACGAACTGTCATATTTAAAATTAAAGTTTATCCCTCCAGATGAATTTTTATGATTCCCCATTAAAAAATTACTTCCGCCATTTGTGGAAATTGGTACGATTTTGTGGAATACTTTATAATTGCGGTATGTCCAGGGTGCGATAACAAAACAGAAAAAAAGTACCATTACTACAATATACTTTATAGAATTGACCAGACCATAATACCTAATAAAATATACAGCGAAAATTAAAGGTAGTAATAACCCAACAGGTCGTAAATAAGTTGCTAGTCCAATTATAATGGAGATAAGAACGGCAGAAATTAATTTGTTATTTCCTTTTAATATTAAAAGGACCGCCAGCCAAAGTAAAAAAGTGAATGGATATTCAGTTAATATACAGTTTGAACTAAATAAATTATTTGGATAAAGAGTAAATGCAATTAAAAAAATAGCCATACCTTTTTTTGATAATTCGCTTTTAAATAAAAAATAAAGCACAACTATCAATGAAGAAGAAATAAAAATATTAAAAAATTTTACCAGCAATAAGTAATTGGAGCTTAAGAACATCAATCCGCTTAAAACAGCTGGCAAGCCAATCGGCCAGTAACTTGTATAGTGACCGTTAGGAGTGGTATAAGAACCGGTGTGAAAAAGTCGTACCGCAAGGTCAAGGTAATATTTACTGTCGGCGATAGGTATAGTATGAATATTCAATACGATAAGCAACTGTAGCATTACATTTATAATTAGCACAAAGGTTAGAATTATTTTTTCATTTTTAACATTATCAAATAACTTTTTAACCCTATCATAATTCAAAATAATCAATAGTAAAATTAGTGAGGTAAAAATAATCGGGTACTCAAGATATGAAAATATTTCACTATAGTAAGTTTGATTTATAGAATTGTTCAAATTATAAAAATGGGACAATAAGAATGACTTAAAGAATATTTCATATGCAGACACAAAAAATATATTCACAAAAAATAAAAATAACAACAACTGTTTCGTCTTGGGTCTATGAAAATTGTCTATTTGACACAGAATATTCAATTAAATTTCCTAAAATTTAGCATATTGCCGTTCTTTAAGAACGAAAAAAACAAATAAGGGAATACCGATTATATATCTTCTCCACAAGCGAGTTGGTTCCGTAATTAACCTAAAAGACCATTCTATACCTGAATTTCTAAATAGTTTGGGAATTCTTTTTATTGTTCCTAAATAGAATTCTAAAAAATTTCCCACACAAATTATTTTTTTGCCGCTTATTTTTTCATCTAATTTTGATGCGAATAATTCTTGCTTTGGAATTCCCATCCCGATTATTATAATATCCGGTACCGCTTTCTTTATTTCATCAATGATTCCACTTTCAGCTTCCGAATTAAAAAAACCGCTTTGATAACCGCAAAAATTCAATCCTTTGTTTTTCAATATCTGTAATTTATCATTCGTAAAATTTCCTCCTACTATAAACAGCTTTTCTTTTGTAGATGTGAAATACTCAAATAACTTTTCATTCAAATCGGAAGCGTTAAATCTTTGAATATTTTTATGTTTGAATAATTTTAAAGCATAATAAATGCCAGTACCATCCATATATACGCTAAATTTTTCATCAATAACACTTCGATACTCATGCATTTTATTATATAAGTTGAAACAGTGCTGGTTAAGATATGTCAATAATAGATTTCTATCTATTTCATGGAAATTTTTAACCAACTCTATGACTTCCGTTTCATTTGTAATAATATTTCCTTCTTGCAAAATCATTTTTCAAGCAAGTCCGAATAAATTTTATCAAGTCTTTTAAAATAATTTTCACAAGAAGTATTACTCTTCACTTTTTCAAAAAGATTATGCGCTAGGATTTTACCTTTCTCAGGATTTTCTAATAAATATTCAATCTTTTCTGCCAGTTGACGAATGTTCCCGGGTTCTACCAGTAAGCCATTTATATTATCAATTATAAATTCACTTATTCCGCCTGTATTGGAGCCAATAAAAGGTTTTTTCATCAAGCCTGTTTCAAGCATTACATAAGGAAATGGGTCTACACGAGATGGGAGAACTATTACATCTGCAATTGAATAATAGCCATATGGATTTTCAACCGGTCTTACTAATTTTATTCCCTCAGGTAAATTTGTAATATTTAAATTTAAAGTGTTATCATAATTCATTCCGAGAATCAATAAATATGAATTTTTTATTCTCTTTCTCAAAATTTTGAAAGCATCGATTAATATATCCACACCCTTAATTTTTGTAATCCTACCAATAAATAGTAATATTTTAGCAGATGACGGGATACCCAGCCCGACTTTAATATCTTGATCAGGCAATGGGGGCTGGTCCTCAAACCGTTTAATACAATTATACATCATGACAATTTTTTCATCCGGAACATTATATTTTGTTTGAAGCATATTTTTTACTGAATTACTAACAGCAATAATTTTATCGGATTTAAAGCTAAGTCTTCTTTTCCCTTCTACTAAACTATGAACTGTTGTAATGGTTTTAATATTGGATTTTTTAGAAATAAGGTTTGCTAATAATTCCGGATAACGGTGGTGCGTATGAATTATATCAATATCATTTTTAAGACAAAAATCCCTAAGAAATTTTAAGTTCGGAAGTAAATTAATTAAATTTTTCGAACCCCTGGAAAAATTCATTATAACAGGTTTAAGATTAATTTGATTAAACTTATCCAGAGCATCACCGCCGTTTGTAATGAAAAATAGTCTATAGGATTCGTCATTTCTAAAATTTTTTACAAGCGAAAAGACATATTTGCTGACACCGCAAGAGTGATTGAAGTTAACAGATATATGAAGAATATTTATTGTATTATTATCCAAATTAATTTTTCTTATTTTCATCATACTACTCCGTATGGTAAATTTTTGAAAAAATAATTTTTATTAAATTATAAGGTTCAATTTGGTTTAAACATTCCCTATGCCTACAATAAACAAAATTATCTATTCCATAACATGGACTACATTCCACTTTTAATAAATAATTGACTGTAAAAGAATTTTCATAACCATGGTTTTTATAAGAAGTAGGCCCCCAAATTATTACTGAAGGTATTTTCATTATATTTACAGCATGCATAAATCCCCCATCAATTCCAACTATTAAATCACATTGCTTTGCTAGAGCCACATTTTCAAAGATGTTATAATTACCAGCAGATATAAATGTATTTGGATTAGACTTTGTATTATCTAATATTTTCTCACAATAGTATTTATCATTTTCAGAGCCAAAGAATATAAATAAATAATTCTCCTTGGAGGAATTTAGATTATCTATAAGTGAGGCAAATTTATTGATCTCCCATAATCGTGAATTTCTATCATAAATTTCGAGTGTAGATGGATAAATCCCTATTATTTTTCTAATGTCTTTATCTATGCTGGAATTCTTAATTTTTCTAATTACATCATCAGCAGTTTCAAATTCTTTTTTAGTTATTGGTATGTGGGGTTGAAATAATTTTTCATAAATATTTAGATACTCAAGTATTTTCGCATTTTGTATAACATCTTTTGCTTCTGGATTATAATTAATGGCAATATCAAAAAAATTTAATTCATCTTTATAATTAAATCCAATTCTTAATTTGGCTCTAGTAAAAACTAATAATAAATAACTTACCAAATTATTTCCTGAACATGGTTGAAATAAAATATCGTAAGGAGTAATAATATTTATTAATATTTCCCTAACAAGGGAAATTATTCTTTTAAAAATACTCTGTAAGTTATTTTCTAATATTCTTATGGAATTGAAAATCTCATATCTTTTTGCAATCTGATATACATCTTGAGACACAGCTAAATCAATAAGTATAGCTTTATCAGAATTTGAAATGGTCAATAATGTAGGAAGTAACATAAAAAAATCCCCTAATCCTCCCTTCTGAATAATATATAGTTTACTTGGAGATTTAATAATATTATTTAAACTTTTTCTACGAAATAGATTAATAATCTTTAGAAAATTCAAAAGTATAAAGTTCTTATTCATAGGGAATACATACATTTTACCATAAATAATAAGAAACTGATATTATTTCCAATATAGGACATCTTATTTCAATAATTCTGAATATATTTGTTCATATGATCTTATCATCTCGTCATTGCTAAATTTTCTTGCTGTTTCCATCGCATTTAAGCCAATTTCTTTTGGTGAATTTAAGATAATTTTCTTTATTGCATCAGTATTATTAGGATTTACTAGATATCCATTAATTCCATTTTGTATCACTTCTTTATTGCCTCCTTCATTTGAGGCGATTATCGTCATCCCACATGCTAATGCTTCAAGAATTACCATATCAAAAATTACTCTTTCCGAAAGACTTATTAGAAAATTAAATTTTTTCATTAAAGAAATGACTTCATTGTTTGGTAGGAAAGAATAAAATCTTACATTTTTTTGAATCCCTAAATCAATTACTATTTTTTTTAAGTTATCTGTTTCAGGTCCTTTACCTATATTTATAAAAAGAACCTTATTATCAAATTCACTTATTATATTTTTAACAACAAATAACGCTTTGTCTATATTTTTAGGCTTTATGTGTTCCGCAATATTTAATAATAAGAGATAATCATCTCCAATTAAATTATTTCCCAATATTTTAGGCTCATCATTTAAAGATTCTATTTTTTTTAAATCAACTCCATTATAAACAATTTTAACTTTTTCAGTGAACAAAGTTGTTTTGTTTCTGAAATATGTGTTTTTTGCAGCAATACTTGGAAAGGTTATTATATCTGCAATTTCTATGCTTTTATTTTCAATATTTTCTAAAATTTTTTTTTGGATTTTGGATATTTTATTTTTTCCAAAACCATCTTGCAAATCTTCTACTAGTGAGCCTTTGGAGTGAATAGATAATATTTTTTTCTGGGGCAGTTTCTTAAGAAAATAAAGACTTGTTACGTCATGTGAATGGATTAGATCAAAATCAGAAAATTTCCCTTTTGCCTTGATAAAAGAAATTCTAGCTTTTAACAGATGAATATTCCAATATAACGCATTATTAAAAATAGTTCTATAAATTTTACTTGCATAAAATAATTTTTGTCTTATTACATTAATTTTTTTAACATTTGAATTTATCATAGCAAGAATGTCATCTTTTTTGCAATCATCATTAGAATAATGGCATGATAAAAATCCAGTTTTATAGATCGAAGAATTTAATTTTTTTAGGATCTCTAAAATAATTCTATGAGCACCTCCCATGTTTCCATTTGGAATTCCAGATAGGCTAGTAAATAAAATTTTATTCATTGGTTAATTTTTCAAATAGATTTAAACAATTCGCCACAACTTGATCCATATTATAATATTGATATTCCGCAAGCCTGCCGCAAAAAATAACATTTTTTAGTTTTTCTGATTCTTTTTTGTATAAAAGATAAAGTTTCCTATTTTCTTCAGTTGGAACCGGATAATACGGTTCACCTTCAGTTTGTGAATACTCAAATGAAAGAGTTGTAGCATTTGAAGAAATACCCGACAGGAATTTGTATTCAGTTACCCTAGTATACTCTTCAATATGCTCTACATGATTTACGACTACAGCTGGTTGAATTCTTTCTGTTTTAAAATTCTTAAACTCAAACCTAATAGAACGGTATGGCAATTTCCCAAATTTATAATCAAAAAAATAATCAATTGGGCCCGTATAAATCATTTTATTAAACTTAATATCATTTGACATTACTTTATAGTCAGTGTTCAAAAGGATTTCAATATTAGGGTGCTTCAGCATCTTCTCAAACATTTTAGTATAACCATTCTTCGGCATGAATTGATATTTATCAGTAAAATACCTGCAATCTTCATTAAACCTTACCGGTATTCTTCCACAAACCTGAGGTGATAATTCTTTGGGTTCAAGATCCCATTGTTTCTTTGTATAATATTTAAAAAATTTTTCAAACAAATCATAACCAACCTGATTTACAATTATGTCTTCTGAATTTTTGATAGGCTTTCGTTTTTGTTTAATTCCCTTTAAATAATTTTCAACATCCGATTCTGATTCTAAATTCAAGTTATACAATTTATTCAATGTAATTCGATTAATGGGAATAGGATAAAATTCATCTCCAAGTTTTGCAAGTACTTTATGCTCGTAAAACCGCCATTCAGTAAACTGGGATAAATAGTCAAATACTTTTTTACTATTGGTATGAAATATATGTGGCCCATATTTATGGATTAAAATCCCATACTTATCGTATTCATCATAAGCATTACCTCCAATGTGAGGCCGTTTTTCAATTACTAATACTTTCTTGTTTAATTGGGTTGCAATTCTTTCTGCCATAACTGAACCGGCAAAGCCTGCACCGACAATTATATAATCATACATATTCTGATTTAAAAATATTGATACTCTTCTTATTCAAACTAATTAATATTACCACAGTGACATATATCTCAGTAATTAACATTGAAAAGGCAGCTCCATTTGCATTATAATACGGAATAAATACAAATAGCAAAATCAAATTTAAAATTGCTGCAGTTAGAATAATTTTCATGAACGCTTTTTTCTCTCCAATATTTAGCATAACCTGAATTCCACCTAAATTACTAATAGCAATTATCACAGGCAAAAACGCCATAAGCTTTAATATTGAAATTGATGAGAGATATGCATAACCTAAAATTAAAATAATAATTTCTCTAGAAAATATTAAAATTAGGAAACCCATGGATATCCCCAAAAGGAGAACCCAAGAACTGACCTTTTTCAGAAAAACCATTGCTTCAACTTTGGAAGTATTAAATAAGCTTGCCAGTCTTGGGTAAATTGCTTGTGAAATTGGGGAATAAATGGATTGTATGGCATTTCTAATTTTATCTGCCGCAGTAAAATAACCGACGATCTCGTAGGAAGTTAATAATCCCAATATAAAGGTTGTAGAATTTGTATAAAGACTAATTCCGATATTAGATATAAAAATATGCTTACCTTCATTAATCTGATGTAAAATTTCTTTTTTGTTAGGAAACCTTAATTTGATTTTATATTTAAGAAAAATGAAGAAAAGACTTGATAAACTTACCCCTAATGATAATATACTATTTAATCCAATAAAGATTAAAAAACCTTGCGAATTTTTAATTAATACAAAAATAAGTATTGTGAATAAAAATTTCCCAACAAAATTAAAATAAGTTATATACTTCATCTCCTCTAACCCCTGGAAAAACCATAGAGGCATAAATGTATTTCCGATTACGATTCCAAAAGCTATTAGGTATAATAAAAAGTCTTTATTAAAAAAGGTAATCGTGCTTATTAAAATAAAGAATATTAAAAAACTAATTGCGATTAAGAAAAGCTTAATAAATATAATTGTTGAAACAATCGAAGATACTCTTGCCCTGTTTGTTCTAAATAATGAAATTTCTTTAGTGGCAGATAAATTAAAGCCGAAGTCTGTTATAATGTTAAAGTAAGCCATAAAAGCTATCGCGAAATTAACAAGGCCGTATTTTCCGGGCCCCAATACTCTAACAAGATAAGGTAAGGTTATTAGTGGGAATATAAAATTTGAAACTTGTAAAAAACTTAGTGAAACAATATTTTTTAGTAATATATTTTTCTTAACCCGATTTATTTTTTCCTTCAAGAAAATTTCTCCTAGAAATATTCTATCCCCAATAATATAATCAAAAAATACTCACAACTTAAATTTCATACAATTTGATTAATGCTCACTAGTTCTATTTCCTCGCCAGCCAATTTTCTGGATTTTGTTTGTTTCTCGAATTCCAAATCTCAAAATGAAGTATATTCCCTTCAAGGCTTTCCCCAACACGACCGATTACTGTTCCTAGTTTTACCTTGTCTCCTTCTTTCACAAATATATTCGATAAGTGGCTGTATACTGTTCGATAGTCTCCCTTGTGGGTAATGATTATTACACTTCCGTAGCCAGGAAGCCAATCAATTGCTGACACAACACCTTCGGCCACTGCTCTAACGTCAGCATCGGATGAGGTTTTAATATCGATTCCGTAATTTAATGTAACTGTCTGCAGTCTTTGGTTTGTGTTCTCTCCAAATTTCCGATAAATTTTTCCTCTTTCAACCGGCCAGTGTAATTTCCCTTTCAATGTTGAAAAAGAAGAAAAACCTGCAGTCGACAAATTAATATCATAGCTTCCTTCATTGTTCAAAGTTGGTAAAGTTTCATTTGATTTTGAAGCTAATAATTTATTTCCGCTTTTTCTCACCAACTTTGCTTTTGCTAATCTTTCTTCTTCTGCTCTTCTTCGTTTCTCTGCTGCTTCAATAAGTTTGGAAATTAAATTTTGTATCCGGGTTTCCGCTGATTTTTTTGCAAGTAGTTCGCTTTTAAGTGAAGCTTTATCATGACGAATTGCCTTAAGTATTTTCTTCCTCTCAACCCTCTTAATATTTAGATTTTTTTCCTCATCCAGTTTAGATTTTGTAAGCGCTAATTTTTCTTCCTTCTCTTTTTCCAATATGTTTTTTGCAGTAATTAAATTTCTAGTTTTAACTTTAAGCTTTTGTAAATCGTTCCGCCTGCTTTCTGAAAACTTTTCAAGATATTTCACTCTTAGAAGTGCCTGCTCAAATGAATCTGCATCCAGCACACTTGCTAGTTCATCCGGTTTGCCCCTTTTATAAATTGCTGCAACATACTTAGCATAGTTCTCCCGTAATAAATTTATATCATGCTGAAGGCTTTCAATTTCGCCGCTTGTTTGTTTTATAGCTTTCTCTTTCTGCTGTTCTTCATCTTTCAGATTATTAATTAATTTATGCAGTAAATAGCTTTGTCTGTTATAATTATCTAATACATTATAGGATTCTTTTTCTTTAGATGTTTTCAGCTTAAGCTCACTTTCTAAAGAAGAAATTTGATCTTTAATATCGGAAAGCTCTGATTTTTTGCGTATAATTTGTTTGCTCTCTTGGGGCCAAAGAAGAGAAGAAGAAAAAAATAATATTATTAAAACTAAATATTTAGAATTAATTACCATTTAATTATGGTTGCATCTTTCGGTATTTGAAAATCAATATATATATCGGAATTATTCGCGGTCATTTTTTTATATTGTATTGAAACACTCTGGTCATCACCACGGTCTTCAACATTTATATTATAAGGAACCGCAACACCCTCTAAATAATCGAAGTTAGAATATTTACCATCCAGCATTGTATCCCCCAATTTATCAATTACTCTAAAACTTGTTATTCCCAATTGCCTGATATCCACTCTGTATATAGTTGTCACGTGTGTTACAGAATCAATATAAGTTAAAACATATTTATCATAATCGACGGCATATTTTGTCGGAGATTTATAAAGATGTTTTGTTAGATTTACAGAACCTACAAAAGCGTCAATAAGATCGCTGAAAGGAAGATTAACTCTAAAAATATCTTTAAGAACATTCTGGTTGACTGCGCCCTCGTATGCTGTATTATGAAGTGCATCATAAAAAATGAAGTTCTCATTCGTAACTAATGCTTGGGCTAGTTGTATTCCAAACGGCCCCATTATTGTAAGATAAAGTGAATCGGGTTTTATAAGAGTAATTTTAAAACTTGCCCTGTTGTCCATTTGCGGAGTCTTTATTATGAGTGTACCATTTCCCTCAAATCTTCTTATTCTCATTCTATTAACTTCTAACTTATTTACTAATCGCTCAGCGGAAAGGATTTCAACTTTTTCAGTGGGTTTTGAGGGCACACAGCCCGAAATAAATATCAAAATAAAATCAAACAACAAAAAAATTATTACACTGTATTTTTTCAACTTTCACCTTTTTCAATTTTTTGTTTTAGTTCAGTGCTGTTTTTATTAAGGTCTAAAGCTTTTTGCCATGCCTGCTTTGCATCTTTTTTATTTCCCATTTTATATTCAATATCACCTAGGTGATCGTAAACATCCGAATTTTTACTATTAATTTTTATAGACTTTTCAACAAATTCTTTAGCTTTGTTGTAATCATCCATTTTAAAATAGATCCATCCCATTGTGTCAAGATATGAAGAATTCGTCGGCTCAGAGTTTATGGCAATCTTAGCCATTTTTAAAGCCTTATCTAATTTAATCCCTCTTTCGGAAAGTGAATAAGCATAATTATTATTAATTAAGGCATTTGTTGAATCTATTTCCAAAGCTTTTTCATAGATACTATCACATTTATTCCAGTCTTTCTTTCCGTCATAAATTAATCCTAATGTACCAAGAAGATTGACATCGTTAGGAGAAACTTCTAACGCTTCATTCAAATATTTAATTGCCTCATCATTTTCTTTTAATTGACTAAGAGTAAAACCATAAGCTGATAAAGCGGTTATATCCTTAGGATTTAATTCAACGGCTTTTTTAAGATACGGTTTTGCTTCGTTATTATGGTTAGACTGAGCAAGCGATAATCCCAGAATTAAATTAACTCTAAAATCTTCAGGAAATGATTTGATGGCTTCGGTCATTACTTTAGATGCTTCGTCATATTTTTTATTGTCAAAATATATTCCGCCTAGCCTTACCCATGTTTCCACATTCCAGCTTGCAAGTTTTGTCGCCGCTTTAAAATCATCGATTGCCAATGAATCTTTTTTCTGATTGATTGCAATAGCACCAAGATACATCTTCACCTGCCAAACTGCAGTGTCTTTGTTTATAGTTTTAAAAAACTTTTCCGCAATTGGTAATAATGTGCTATCCTTAAAGGATTGTTCAAAATAAGATGCGCCGATTTTTATTTTCAAATCTACCGGTACATTAGATTTGTTTAAAATGTAGTCATATTCTTTTGCGGCAGATTCCCAATCATTTTTAGCTAAATAAATTTGAGCTTTCCTGTTGAGTGCATCTAAATCGTCCGGGTTTGAAGCCAATACTTCATTTATAACCGTAAGAGCATCATCGTATTTTTTCGCTCTTTGATAATATTCCGCAAGAAGTTTTTGAAGTGCAAAATTATTCGGGTCAATTGTTAATATTTGTTTTATGGTATTGGCAGCATCAGTATAATTACCTAATGTCGAATAAATTTCTGCAACATGCATTAGTACGTTCCAATCGGGACCAATTACTGCGGTTATTTTATTATAAATGCTTATTGCTTTCATCGGTTTATTCTTTTCATAAATACGGGCAAGTCTGTAATAAGCATTAAGGTCGCTAGAATCAATTTGAATTATTTTATTCAAAACAACCGCAGCGGAATCGAACTGATTTCCGTTTGTATATATATCAGAAAGAATGTTGTAAAAATCTATTTGGGTCGAATCCAACTTGACGGCTTTTTTAGCATTTTGTAATGCGAGAGATAATTTGTTCAGATAGAGATAATTTTTTGCTAATGCATAATAAACACCCGGTTTCTTTTCGAACTTTAAAACATTTCTAAAATAATTAACGGCAGCCGAGTAATCCCCTTTAGCTTCAGCAACTGAACCATTAATAAATAAATTCATCACCTCAACAGAAGAAATGTGTGTGGTATCAATCATTAATTTCGGTTTAACATTGCTGCTTTTAGTAATTTCTTTTTGTGATGAACATCCTACAAAAAAAATGACTGTAAAAATCAGTACGATATACTTTAGCATAAATTCACTGGTTATTGATAAAAAAATATATTATTAAACTTAAATAAATACAAACTAATTTAGCCCTTTCATACATATATTAAAACCTAAATTGGTTCCGCCATGACATTGGGCATAGTGAAAAGTTTTTAAATTTAATTCTTTAAGGCAAAAGGTAAAATCTTGCTTACAAATATAGTAAACTATATCTTTGTATAAATATTATATTACGATGAAAAAATTTGATTTAGGAATAGCATACGTATGGGAATATGATGATGATTTTATAGCTCTTATTGAAGAAGCTTTCCATGATGCCGGCCTTTCTACATTCCAAGTTTGTTATCATAACATCCACGAAGTGACACAACGAATTCAAAATAAAGAACTTGCGTTTAGTTTTTATCTAGACCGCGCGTGGGATGTTGAAGAAAAGTTCGAAGAATTGGGAAAAATTTTAAATAAAAAGAAAACTGAGATTTTTAACCCTTATAGTAAAGTGACTCATGCAATTGATAAAGCCAGCATGCATTTGGAATTTATAACTGCAGGTTTGAATGTCCCTCACTCTATTATAATCCCTCCGCATAGTGAAAAGGAAGAGATTTATTTATCGATTGACGACCTTGCAATATTAGGAAGGCCTTTTATTATAAAACCGTGTAATACAACCGGCGGAGGCGTGGGAGTCGTTACGGGAGCAGAAACATTAAAAGAAATTTTTGAAGAAAGGATGACAAATACAGATGACAAATATATACTCCAAGAAAAAATATACCCGTCTTTTTTCGATGGGAAAAGAGCATGGTTCCGATCTTTCTGGGCATTCGGCAAATCGATTCCAGTCTGGTGGGATGACCAAACTCATCTTTATGCAGAATTGACTCGCCAGGAAATAGAAAATTTTAAATTAAGGAAACTATTCCATATCACTAAAACAATAGCCGAAAAGACACAGCTTGATTTTTTTTCAACTGAAATTGTAAAAACGATAGACAACAAATTCGTTGTAATAGATTATGTAAATGATCAATGTGATATGCGGTTAAGCTCTAAACATCGAGATGGAATTCCTGATGTTATTGTTAAGCAGATTATAAATAATATGGTTAAAAAAGTAATAAAATTAAAAAGGTGAAAAGAATAATCAATTCAGACTTATATCTTATAAGAATCATTCCACAAAAAGTTTAAATGCAAAAATTTCAAATGTTAATTATTCTAATCTTGATAACCTTAATCGCTTCTTTAGCTGTTTACCATTATTTATTTAGCATATATGAAGTTGAAGTAAAAGTGAATCCTAAAAATATTTACAGCGGCAAAAGTTCGGAAGTTACAATTTCAGTAATTCCTATAAACGCGATTGGTAAAAGAGCGCTTTATAGAAAAGTATATGCAAATTTTGATATCATCGAAGGAAAAAATTTGGCAGAAATAGTTTTAGAGGATAGAAATGATGGGAAATTGATTCTTCGAATTAAAGGCGAAGCGGGGAAAGTAGTTGTGAAAGTAAAGAGCGAATATGCGTTATTACCGTCAGAAATAGAGATTCCGATTTTACCTAACTTGGCTGAAAACATTAAATTTTAATCCAAATATTTTTGAATATTTATTGTTATTTTTTGTTTGTTGATTAAAAAGTAAAATTATTTTTGAATAAAATTTGAGGAAATATGAAAAAGTTACTACTGTTCTTCAATTTTATATTAATTTCTTCAACCGTAATGTTTGCTCAAGGTACAGCGGGAAGCGGAGCAAAATTTGAATATCGTTATTTGATAGATATGCCAACTGCAGGGATACTTAAAAAGGGATTTGTAGGTGTAACATCGGATGTTTTACCCCAGGGTGTTTTAATTGAAAGATTAGAAGTCGGAGTTTTTGATAATATTAGTTTCGGTATTTCTTATGGTGGTGCAGACATTATTGGTGCTGGCACACCTCAATGGTACAAATATCCGGGTGTTAATATTAGGTTCAGGGCTGTAAATGAATCGATGGCATTTCCTGCACTAACATTCGGATTTGATTCTCAAGGTAAAGGCGTTTATTTCGATTCTACAAGCAGATATGCAATAAAATCACCTGGTTTTTTTGCAGCAGCTAGTAAAAACTTTTCTTTTTTAGGTTATTTAAGTTTACATGGAACCGTAAACTATTCCCTCGAAAGTAAAGACGGAGAAGATTTTATAGATTTATCTGTAGGCGCAGAAAAAACAATCGGACAAAATGTATCATTAATAGGCGAATACGATTTTGCTTTTAATGATAATGCTGATAAATATGGTGCTGGCAACGGTTATCTTAATGTAGGAATAAGATGGTCAATAGGTGAAGGTTTTACTTTAGGATTTGATTTAAGAGACCTTTTGGACAACAAAAAATGGAGTCCCTCAACCGCAGATAGAGCGTTAAGGATAGAATATATTAAAAGTATCTTTTAATCACATAATAAAGCCTTTGTTAAACATTTTGACAGGATAAATTGTCTAATGATTAGTTTAGAAAAAGTATTTGTAGTAAATTCTATACAAACAAGTTTAATTTAATGAACAAAAATTGATAAATGTTTTAAATCATAAGGTAAATTAAGGACTTTAATTGGGCTCGATTTTTGCGGATATTGTATTAGTTAATAAGTGGAGGAGTTGAAATGAAAAATTTAAGAATTTTGAGCGGAGTTATTTTAGTAATGACCGCTTTATTGTTTGGGGGTTGTTATACCCAACTTGCAATGCAGGATAATCCCTCAAATAATTATGGATACGATAACAACAGTAACCAGGATAACGGGAATTATCAGACTTCTGCCGATTCTGCTTATGGTAACCAGTATGATAGTTTATCTGGAAATCAACTAGATTCTCAGAGTTATAATGGTTCAGGATCTATCAATAATTATTATATTAATAGCTCACCTTACTGGAGTGACTGGAATACTTACCCGAACTTATCATTAGGTTTTTATTGGGGTGGTTACTATAATCCGTACTATTGGAATTCATATTACAATTCGGGATGTTATTTCTGTTATTTTAATCCTCCTATTCTCTATTCATCTTACTATTATAATCCATACTACTCTTCATATTATAATCCTTATTATTATGGTTATTATGGAAACTATTATGGAGGCTATTATAAAACATATGCTAATCGTTCAAAAGGTACTTATAGATTAAGAAATAACGATGGATTAAGAGGTGAAGGAAGCCGGGGAATGATAACAGGTTCAGGTAGTGCAACATTGGTATCTGCTCCTAACAGCAGAACAAGAAATGTTTCCTCGAGAAATTCTACCGGTTCAAATGGAACAAGAAGATCTGAACCTTACTATTCTAATACCAACAATAGAAATATTACGGCTGCGGTTCCGGTAAGGGTTCAAAGTGCAGGTTATACTACTGAAAGGAACAGTACTAGCCGTGGAACTTACAGGCCTCAATATAGAAACAACAGACAAAGCAATTCAGGCACTTATCAAAATAATAGAGGCGAAACCAGAACTTATAATAATGCTCGGAGTCAAGGAAGATCTGAAACTAGGCAATCCACTTCTTCAACAAGGAAATCATATACTCCGCCTCAAAGGACATATTCTCCTCCTCAGAGATCTTACTCACCACCGCAAAGGACATATTCTCCTCCTCAGAGGTCTTATTCTCCGCCGCAAAGGTCATATTCTCCTCCAGCCAGATCATATTCGGCTCCAACAAGATCCAGTTCACCTCCTGCACGCGCATCTTCCGGCGGTGGAAGAAGTAGTTCAAATTCCAGTGGAAGGAGACGTTAAATCATCATGAAAAAAAATCTGGTTATAATATTATTTTCATTTTTACTTACGGTTGGTTTAACCGGGTGTTATACCGTTTTATGGACGCCTAATGATAATTTCCCAACTGAAAGCAATTCAGATAACCAGAATGATGGATTTTATTCAGAAACTTATTATGGAGACTATGCGCCCTATTATACTACTCCATGGTGGTATACAATAACACCACCTGCTTATTTAAGTCAACCGGCTTATGTTCGTGATACAAGCCAATCAGCTCAATTTTTAAGGAGCAGTGGAGACGGACGTGGAAGTGAGCCAAGAAATGTTTTGGCTACACCTCCAACAGCAAGAATAGAACCTACAAATACAGGCACAACAGGTTCTCCATCCAATTCAGATAGAACAACAAATACATCTAGTTCTTCAAATGGGCAAAGGGTTGAAACTACAAATTCCGGGAATAATTCCTCAGCGAGGGCGGGGAATACAAATAATAAAAATACAGTAAGAAATAATAACGGCAGCCGAAATACTGACGGGAGGCGATAATGAAAAGCTCATATTCTTTTTATTCTAAGCTTGTTCTAACCTTAGCAATCATTTTTTATGGTTTTACCATTTATGCTCAAAATGCAAATGATGCGTTAAGATTAGGTGAACCGGGCTTGGGTTCTGATGCCCGTGCTTTGGGAATGGGAAATAGTTACATTGGTTTAAGCGATGGTGCGGGAGCAGCTTTTTTTAATCCGGCAGGTTGGGCTTTATTAAAAAGCATAGAATTTACCGGTGGATTAAGCTATGACAATTATAATAATAATACTACTTTTTTAGGACAAAATTCTATTTATTCAAACAGTGCTACAAGATTAAGTAATTTAAGTATTGCTCTTCCTTTTCCAACTCTTAGAGGAAGTATGGTATTTGCAGTTTCTTATCATACAAATAAAGACTTTACCGGGGCACTTAAATTTGATGGATATAACAATAGCAACACTTCATTAATTCAGGATCTTAATAATAATCTTTCAAATATTCCCTATGATCTTTATTTAACAGATACTAGTTTTAATACTGCAATAAATGGACATTTAAATCAAAGCGGGAGTATTTTAGAAAGCGGTTCAATTCAAAATTGGACTTTTTCTGGAGCAATTGAAGCGTCTCAAAATCTTTTTATCGGATTAAATCTTAATTTTATATCCGGAACATACAATAACAATAATAATTATTATGAAGATGATAATAAGGGAATTTATTCAAATATAGAATTAGACCCTGGAAATCCAGCCACGATGGGATTTCAAACATTTAATTTAAATAGAGTGTTGAATTGGGATTTATCAGGATGGGATCTTAAGTTCGGAATGCTTTATCAAATTCAAAACAAAGCAAGAATTGGATTAACAGTTCAATTCCCCAAAACATATACTGTAAAAGAATCATTTACGGTAAACGGTTACAGTCAATTTAGCACAGGCCAGCAATATAATCTTTCTTCCTCCGCTTATAGCGATAAAGTTCAGTATGATATTGTTACTCCGTATGAATTAGGCGCCGGCGCTTCAGTTAATTTAGCAAGCTTAATTTTAAGTGCTCAGGCCACGTTGATTGATTATACTCAATTGAAATTTGATAACCCAGACGGTTTAAGTACGGAATACGTCAATACGCAAAACCAAAACATTAAAGATCAGCTTCAATCGGTAATTAACTACAACGTAGGCGCGGAATATACTTTCCCTCTTATAGGATTAAGACTTAGAGCGGGATATTTTGACCAGCCTTCTCCATACCAGGGTGACCCTGCAAGTTATGGCAGGCAATATGTTACTGCCGGTATCGGTTTCTTAACTCAGGGTAATGTAGAATTTGATTTTGCATACGCACACGGCTGGTGGGATACGTACGGCGACAATTATAGTGTTAATGTTTCACGTACTAATCAAACCATTAAAGATGATCGTTTAATACTAAGCATGACTTATCATTTCTAAAATTAGACTACCCCTTTTTCTTAAAAGCATAAAGAAAAAGGGGTTTCCTATATCTGCTTAATCAATATTCAGCTTTGTAATAGTAAGTATTATATCTGTAATTCATTACCCTTTTATTAATTCCTTTATCCGATTTCATTATTAAACATGTTTATATCATTATGATAAGCCATTATAATTTTTATAAAGATTAATTAAAAAAGGTAGCTGGTGAAACTTTAATAAATTAGCAGTAGTTTAAAAGTGTAAATAAATTACTGAGACAATTACATTTGTAATTAGTTTAATTATGTCATCAAGGAAATACACTATTCACTACTCCAGAAATTTTAAAGTGGCTTTAATTATAAGTCTCACCTTAATTATATCCGTCTTTTATATTGCTCCGGATATTTCATTCATGCATAATAATTCAGATACTACTCAACCAATAATATTTTTTTCAAGTGATGTTCCCCCAACAGTTCAATCTGAAGAATTAAAACAAACTTCCTCAAATAAACCGCCAGAGCCAGCAATTTTACTTACGAGTAATTTGGAGCCAGCTGTTATATTAAAAGATATTGATATACAAAATAATGCATCAATTACTTCTTCATCTAGAGGAATTGGAAATAGTAAGATAAATAAACCAGGTACATCTTCAGTTTCCCCGTTCATTCCAAGACAAATTTTAGAAGTTATCCCTAAAAAAGTTGAGGAAAACATTAAAGGGGTTATTAAGCTTTCATTAAAAATTGGAAAGGAAGGTAAGGTTGTTTCTTACATTGTTTTGGCAAACACAACAAACTGTCCCGAATGTTTAAAGAATGTAATTGCAGCAATACACAAATCCGAATGGGAGCCAGCTTCTGTTAATGGAAATAAAATTGAGTATTGGATTGAAAAGTCCTACAAATTTAATTAAATCAAATCTCGGTTAAAGCTAAGAAAAAAGTAAAAAATGGTAAAATATATGAGAAATACATTATTTGACACATAGATATTAGTAAGCTATTTTTAATGAAATTATTTAAATAATTATGGAGTAGGTGATAAAAGGGATCGTTTTTCGTATAGAGAGTAAAGATTATTATGTCTTACCGACAGATGGAGATCAAATAATTCGCTGTTCACTTCGCGGTAAATTTAAAAATGAATTTAAACTGAAAAAAGATAAGCTCTTTCATACGGATATTGCCGTAATTGGTGATTCAATAGAATATGATATGAATGCAGACGGAACAGGCGTTATTCATAAAATAGATAAAAGGAAAAATTATCTCTCTAGAAAAGCACCAAAAATAAGAGGGGCAGGATTTCGAGGTGAACGTCTTGAACAAATTATTGCTGCAAATATAGATAACCTTTTAATTTTCAGCAGTATTTTAGAACCGGTATTTAATAATAAAGTGTTAGATAGACTAATTATAATGGGAGAAACTGCACACATCCCTTTAAGCATTATCATCAACAAAGCAGATCTCGATGAAAACGAAGCAGTAAAAGAATGGAAAGAATTATACGATTCAATTGGGTATAAAGTTTTTATTACAAGTACATTTTCAAATCAAGGCCTAGATGATTTGAGAAAATCACTTCAGGGAAAGAAAAATTTATTTTTCGGACATTCCGGAGTGGGTAAATCTTCTCTATTAAATAAATTATTTCCGGAATTAGAACTTAAAGTCGGAAAAATAAGTAGTTTTACTGAAAAAGGAACTCACACAACCGTAACTTCTATAATGATTCAAGTAGATGCAGACACATTTGTAATTGATACACCCGGAATTAGAGAAATAGAACCGTTCGGAATCAGAAAAGAAGATTTAGGCCATTATTTTATTGAATTTTCTGATTTTATTAATGAATGCAAATTTAATACTTGCATACATTATCATGAACCCGGATGTGCCGTAATAGATGCAGTTGAAAAAGGCGCAATTTCTTTGCAAAGATATGAAAGTTATTTAAGAATACTTGAAACAATTGAAGAAGATATTAATTTTTAATACAATTAAGGTATTCAAAATTAATATTTAATTACACATAGAAATACATTTAAAATAAGTGATGAATCTCATACCATATATTGGTCAATTCTGTCATTTTAGTTAGATTATTAACCCTTTTTATTAAATTTATTATTTAGAAATATCAAATTTATAAATGGAAGACCCGATCTCTAATTCTATAAATTCATTCTCTGAATTTTTAACAGAAATGGAACCTAAGCTTAAAAAACGAAACTCCGGCGTCGTTTTGGTTAGTTTTGTTATGCAAACCGCAAATATTCCCTTTGAAAACAAAAACGATTTTTTACTAAAACTATATGAGAGATCATTTTACTTTGAAAAACCTAAAGAAGATTTTTCTATAATTGGAATTAATGAAATACTTACTATTTCTGAAAATGGCGAAGGCAGATTTGCAATTACAGATAAAAAAATAAAGGAATGGAAAAATAATTTTGTAAATAATTGGGAAACTATTCCACTTAAAAAAATTCCCTTATTTTTAGGGGCAATGAAATTTACTCCTGAACATAATGAAGAAATATGGCAGGATTATAATGATTCAACCTGGTTTGTTCCGGAAGTAATGTTATTAAAAGAAAACAGCAATCAATATTTATTTTTTAATTTTACATATTCTCAAGGCACGTCAAAGAATTCAATTTTAAAAAAATTCCAAAATAAAGTTGAAAAAATATTTTCCGGTGAGTCAAGAAACGTAAGCTCGGACCAACCTAAGGTTATTGGAATTGAAGGCAATACGCCAAAAGATAAAAAGAAATGGAAAAATCTTGTCAGCGAAGGAATTCAAAAGATAAGAGAAAACCAAATAGAAAAAATTGTTCTTTCCAGAAAAGTACAACTAAAATTGTCCGAAGAACCAAATATGGATTATATCCTATCCAGATTAAAGTCTAGTTATCCCGAATGCTATTTATTCATTTATCATCACGGAAAATCATCATTTTTTGGTGCAACACCGGAAAAGTTAGCTGAATTTTCTGAGGGTAATGTTGAAATTGATGCACTCGCAGGTTCTGCTCCAAGAGGTTTGACTGATGATGAAGATAAAAAAATTGAGGATGAATTATTAAAGGACAGTAAAAATTTAAGTGAGCATAATTTTGTTGTTACGCATATAAAAAGTTCTATAATAAATTTAACTAATGATTTAATATTGGATGAGAATCATAAAATAAAAAAATTGGCTAACATCCAGCATATTCTAACAAAAATTACTGCTAAAATAAATGCACCGAATACTATGTTAAATTTATTGAAAGAACTGTATCCAACCCCTGCAATTTGCGGGAATCCGAAAGACACTTCACTTCATTTAATAAAAAAAATGGAAGGCTACCGACGCGGTTTATATTCTGGAATAATCGGCTGGTTTAATTTTAATGACGAGGGAGATTTTGCAGTTGCTATAAGATCGGCTTTATCAACAAACAACAAAGTAATTGCATTTGCAGGTTGCGGAATAGTGGAAGACTCGGATCCTGAAAGTGAATTTAAGGAGACTGAGTTAAAACTTAAAACTATCATGTCTTTATTTATAAATGAAAATAAAAATTAATCGTAATGTATTTTGGACGGAAACCTTCGTAAACGAACTATCTCTCCACGGTGTAAAGTATGCTTCTATTTCCCCGGGCTCTAGAAACACTCCTTTAACTATTGCATTTGCAAACAATAAAAAAATTAAAACGTATGTTCATATTGATGAAAGAAGCAGCGGATTTTTTGCACTTGGTTTGGCAAAAGCATCCGGATCACCGGTTGCAATAGTTTGTACTTCCGGCACTGCGACCGCAGAATTGTACCCTGCTATTATTGAAGCTTACCAGCAGCGTGTTCCTTTAATAGTCTGCACTGCCGACAGGCCGCCGGAATTATTAGATAGAGGCGCGAATCAAACTATTAACCAGCAAAATATTTATAAAAACCATATAAGGCATTTTGTTGATGTTGGACTTCCCTCCCCCGCCATTTCTAAAATTCAACAGATTAAAAAGATAGCGTCACAGGCTGTTTATGCGAGTACTATAAAATCAAAAGGCCCGGTACATCTTAACTTCCCTTTTCGCAAACCTTTTGAACCAAAATCTTTTACCGATGAAATCGATACTAAAGTTCTAGACTTTGCAAATGAAAAATCATACGATGGGAAAGTTAATCTGTCTTCAACTGAGAAGGACATATCCAAACAGCTATGGTTTAAAAACATTGCCAATCAAATTAAAAAGAGTAAAAAAGGTTTAATTATTGTCGGACCGGAAAATTACAATTCAAAATTTTTAAAAAATTGCCAATCACTTTCCCAAAAACTAGGATACCCGGTTTTAGCGGACGGAACATCTCAACTAAGATTTGGTAAGCATCCAAAAGAAAATATTATTACTGTTTTTGATGCGTTCCTCAGATCAAATAATTTTGTTAAAAATCATCAGCCGGATATTATTTTACAATTCGGCAGAACCATCACTTCAAAGGGTTTAGATACATTTCTTGAAAAATGTAATGCACCAAGATTCATGATAAATGAATACGGAGATTGGTTCGATCCTTCGGACCGTGCTATTGGTTCTTATGCATGTAAGCCATATTTATTCTGCGAGAAAACACTTGAGAAAATTAATTCAGATAAAAAGCTGCAAAAAAATAATGAATGGTTAAATTCATTCAAGAAGGCGGAAACAGTTTCTCTAACTTTAAAAAATAAGATAGTCGATAATTCAGGTTTTCCAAATGAAGGCAGAATAATAAATGAAATTATTAAATCTGTTCCGGATGATTGCCAGATAATGTTATCCAATAGTATGCCTGTCAGGGATTTTGATTATTTCGCTTCTAATACAAATAAAAAAATTGTAATATTCAACAATCGCGGTGCAAGCGGAATAGATGGAATTACTTCAACGGCATTGGGAATCTCGGCAGCCGGAAATAAGCCGACTGTTTTAATTACCGGAGATATGGCCTTCTATTACGATTTGAATGGACTATTAAGCGCAAAGAATTATAAAATCCCCTTAGTCATAGTTTTAATAAATAACAACGGAGGGGGCATATTCGAAATTCTTCCAATCTCTAAATACAAAGAAGTGTTCGATAAATATTTTATTGTACCGCATAACCTGGAGTTTTCTCCGTTTGTAAAAGCATACGGCGGTAAATATAAACGAATTAAAAACTGGAATGATTTTAATAGTTCATTAAGAACAGCACTTAATTCTAAAAAACTAATAGTGCTGGAAGTAAAAACAAGTTCATCTAAGTCTTTACAAATCCGAAAAAAATTCTGGAATTCGGTTAGCGAAAAATTAAATTATGTTTAAAGAAAAGAATTTTGGGAAAATCTTCATTATTTTGAAGGTAGAATTATATGAGTTAAGGAGAATAAAGAGATGGATGAAAAAGTTATAAAAACAGAAGAAGAATGGAAAAAAATTCTTACTCCGGAACAGTATCACATAACAAGAGAAAAAGGAACTGAAAAACCTTTCACAGGGAAACTACTTCACAATAAAGAAAATGGAATGTACGTATGCGCCGACTGCGGTAATGAATTATTTAGTTCAGATACAAAATTCGACTCCGGTTCCGGCTGGCCGAGTTTTTGGGCTCCTGCTTCTAATGATAAAATCGAAATTAAAACAGATAGAAGTTTGGGAATGGTTCGTGAAGAAGTAATTTGCAAACGCTGCGGTGCTCATTTGGGACATGTTTTTGATGATGGGCCTAAACCTACAAATCAGAGATATTGCATAAACTCTGTTTCATTGCAATTCGAGAAAGAGAAAAATAAATTTTAATTGAACAGCAGACGAATTTACTTCTTCAATTAGTTTATATTAAAAAAACCTATACCCTTTTTGTGGACGCCAAATTCTTTTCAAATATAAAATCCTTTTAAGTCTTATTTTCCTTAAACTTGTTTATCAAAAATAAATAACCTGTGCTAATTAAAACCTCAAATACTTCGCTTAATGTTGAAGAATTAAGTTCTTCAACTAAAGCAAAATTTACCTTAGTCTTCCTACATGGGTTTACTGGTTCATCAGCGGACTGGAAAAACATTTCATCTAATATTAATGGAGAATATAAAATTTTTGCAGTGGATCTAATCGGGCACGGGAAAAGTGATTCTCCCGAAGATGTTAGTTTATATTCGGCCTCTTCTCAAACCAAACAATTATCCGAACTATTTGCAAAAATTACAAAAGGGAAATATAATTTTAGCCGGTTATTCAATGGGAGGCAGAACCGCATTATCATTTGCCGCAATTTATCCTCAAATGCTTAAGGGATTAATTTTAGAAAGCACAACAGCGGGAATATCAGATAAAAAGCTGAGAGGAGATAGAATAAAATCGGATGAAGAATTAGCCAACTTTATTTTAAATAACCCTATCGATAATTTTGTCGATTATTGGATGAACCTGGACATATTTTCCTCACAAAAGAATTTATCAAAACAAATATTATCTAAAATAAGAACAGATAAAATTAGAAATAATAAAATCGGATTAGTTAATTCTTTACGAGGATTTGGGACAGGAATAATGCCTCCTTTGTTTGATAGCTTAAAAAACATCAAAATAAAAACATTGTTAATTTCCGGCGAATTAGATCTCAAATACACTAATATTAATGGTGAGATGGTTAAAATTTTTCCGGACGCTCAGCACAAAGTGATACGAAATGCAGGTCATAATGTTCATTTAGAACAACCTCAAGAATATTATGATGTGATTAATAACTACTTAAAAGAATTATAATTTTCTAAACTTTTTGATATTTTTGTACACTTCTAATTATTTAACCTTAGGTGTAATATGAATTATAATTGGACAAAAGCTAAAGACTATTCTGATATTATTTATGAAAAGATGGAAGGCATTGCAAAAATTACAATCAACCGGCCTGAAGTTAGAAACGCATTTAGGCCTGAAACCGTAATGGAAATGTATGACGCTTTTTCCGACGCACGTGAAGATCAATCTATTGGTGTAATATTATTAACAGGCAAAGGCCCGGCCGCTGATGGAAAATATGCATTTTGTTCCGGCGGAGATCAAAGAATTAGAGGAGATAAAGGTTATATAGGAAAAGACGGAGTTCCTCGATTAAATGTTCTGGATTTACAAAAATTAATCAGAAGCATTCCCAAACCCGTTATCGCATTAGTTGCTGGATATGCAATCGGCGGCGGCCATGTTCTGCATGTTGTTTGCGATCTAACTATAGCGGCTGACAATGCAGTATTCGGCCAAACTGGCCCTAAAGTAGGCAGCTTTGACGGCGGTTTCGGGGCAAGTTATTTAGCAAGAATGGTAGGACAAAAACGAGCTCGGGAAATTTGGTATTTATGTTTACAATACAATGCTCAGGAAGCTTTTAATATGGGAATGATAAATAAAATAGTCCCGGTTGATAAACTTGAAGATGAAGGTGTTGATTGGGCAAAAAGGATTTTACAGCATAGCCCGATGGCAATAAGATTGTTAAAATCAAGCTTCAATGCCGAACTTGATGGACAGGCAGGAATTCAAGAATTAGCCGGTAATGCAACTCTTCTTTATTATATGAGCGAAGAAGCGCAGGAAGGGAAAAAAGCTTATCTTGAAAAAAGAAAACCAAACTTCAAAAAATTTCCAAAGCTGCCTTAGTTAAAACTAATTAGTCGAATTAATAATTGAAGAAGAAATATTAACCTGATGAATCAAGAAAATCAAAAGGAAGAAATGCCTGGAAAATTACAGAGTTGGATTTTAGCAGGCCGTCCTAAAACGCTGCCCGCGGCTGTTGCACCGGTAATAGTAGGCACCGGGCTTGCGTTAAATAAAGGCAAATTTGTTTTATTAAATGCATTAATTGCCTTAGCCTGTTCCTTGTTAATTCAAATAGGAACAAACTATGTAAATGATTTATATGATTTTTTGAAAGGAGCCGATACTGAAAAACGGAAAGGCCCTCTTCGTGTTTTAGCTTCCGGTTTAATCACCGTTAAAGAGATGAAGATCGGAAGTTTTTTAATTTTCTTCGTCGCATTTTTATTAGGCCTTTACCTAGTTTATGACGCCGGCATAGTTGTTTTAATTATAGGTATTCTTTCCATTGCAGCAGGCATAGCATATACTGCAGGCCCGTTTCCTTTAGCTTATAATGGTCTGGGTGATGTTTTTGTCTTTATGTTCTTCGGCATAGTTGGAACTACTGGGACATATTTTGTTCAGGCAAAAGAATTCTCCACAATTGCATTACTATCTTCCATTCCTGTTGGCGCTTTAATTACTAATATTTTAGTCGTTAATAATTATAGAGATATTGAAGAGGACAAGGTAGCGGGCAAAAGAACTCTTGCAGTAATACTTGGGAAAAATTTCGCTCGTATTCAATATATTTTTTTATTAGCAGCTTCATTTATAATCCCGGTAATTTTATATTCATTTTATAGTTTCCATATCTGGATATTCCTTCCCTATTTAACTTTACCATTAGCTTACAAACTTATAAATATGCTTTATACTCTGGAGGGGCTTCAGCTTAATAAAACCCTGGAGTTAACGGCAAAGCTTTCGGTAATATTTGGTTTATTATTTGCGGCTGGGCTAACGCTATGAATAAGATTGAATTTATATTTATTCCTTACTCTCTAAGTTTTAGTAAACCTTTTGTAACGTCAAATGGGAAGTTCGAAGCAAGAAGCGGATTTATTATTAAGCTTGAAAGCGGTTCAGGAAAAATTGGTATCGGCGATGCAGCTCCTTTTCCTGAATTCGGTTCTGAGACTTACGAAGAAGATGAAAAATTCTTAAATAGTTTTAATCTCAATTTAAAACTTGATCTTAATAATATCAGGGAAAGTATTGAGAATAATTTAAAAGAATTTAATTCCCTTCCATCACTTAAACACGGGTTTGAACAAGCCTTGCTAAGCCTGATATGCAATGAAAAAAACATTTCCATAAATGAACTCTTAAATGTTCAATCAAAGAAAGAAATAAATGTAAATGCTGTTTTAGGTTTTTTATCTCCAAAGGAATTGAGCTGATTCCGCGCTCCGGAAAGTGGAAATGGGATATAAGACGATTAAAGTTAAAATAGGAAGAGATAATTTTGATGAAGATTATAATTGTCTCAAAGCTGTTCGAAAATCGTGTGGTAATGAAATAAAAATCAGAGCCGATGTAAACGGTAAATGGAAGTTGAATGAAGCAATAAAAAATCTGCATGCTCTTGAAGAATTTAATTTGGAATATGTTGAGCAGCCTGTAAATACTTTAAATGATTTCGTTAAACTTTCCCAAAATACAAAGATTTCATTGGCGGCTGATGAATCAATACGGTCAGCTAAAGATGCAGAAAAGTTTATCTCAAATAAGGCAGCTTCGGTATTAGTTTTAAAGCCGATGATGCTCGGCGGAATTATTCCAACATTAAGGATTCTAAATATGGCTGAGGTGGCCGGGATAAAAACCGTAATTACAACTTCTTTTGAATCGATTATAGGCAGAGCATCGGCAGTTTTTGCAGCATCATTGGTAAAAGAAGATATTGCTCACGGCTTGGCAACGGATCATTATTTTGAGAATGATTTAGTTTCAAACCCATATCCGGTTTCTGCCGGAAAAATTGTCCTTAAGTAATTAATTCTTTCAGTACTTATTTCTCTTGTAGTCTTTCTATGAATAAATATATAAAATTTAAGAATGAATTTAATTGGTTGTCTCTCAAAAAGTAAAATTGATCCGGCTTCAACTGCAATTGTTTACGGGGATATCTCTCTAACTTATTCTGATTTCAAAAAATATATTAGTGCCTATTCAGAATATTTTAATAAACACGGCATTAAAAAAGGCGACAGCATTGCAATTCTTAGTGAAAACAATTTAAACTTTGTGATTTCCATATTTTCAATCTGGCAATTAGATGCAATTCCGGTTTTACTAAATACAAGGTTAGTAGAAAATGAAATTAATGAATTAATTAAATTTTCTAACTGTAATATTCTGTTGACGGACACTTCGTTTAAAAATCTTAATTTTTCTGCCAATGTTTTTTATTTTCCTAAATTGGATGAAATAAATGAAGAAGTACATTTTGATGAAAAGGAATTTAATTTAGAAGATACTGCCGTAATTATTTTTACATCCGGCTCAACCGGTAAACCAAAAGGTGTTCAACTAACATTTAATAACCTAATACAAAGTGCATTAACCGGTAATCAATTATTTAATTACAAAAAGAACGATAGATGGCTCGCAAGTTTACCGTTTTATCATGTCGGCGGTTTTTCAATTATAACACGAGCAATTTTTAATGGAAATACTCTTTTATTACCTGAGAATTTAAATATTGAAAGCATACAAAATGTTATTCAGAAAAAACATCCCACACTTACGTCATTTGTATCTACACAATTAAAACGATTATTAGAAAATGATATAAAACCTAATCCGGAATTACGGCATATTCTTCTCGGTGGCGGATTTTTAGGAGCCGATTTGGTTACAAACGCAATAAATAAAGGATGGAATGTTTCAAAGTCTTACGGGTCGACAGAGACTGCTTCTTTTGTTACCGCACTTACTGCAACAGAATTTGTAAACAAAAAAGAATCTGCAGGCAAGGCTTTAACACCGAATGAAATTTTAATAGTGGACGAAAATCGTAATCTATTAGAGCCGAAAACATTAGGCGAAGTTGCAGTTAAAGGAAAATCTGTCGCAAAAGGATATATAAATAACAGAGATGAAACGGGGCAAAAATTTAAAGATGATATTTATTATACCGGCGATTTTGGCTTCCTGGATGAAGATGGATATTTATTTATAGAATCCCGACGAAATGATTTAATTGTTTCCGGCGGAGAAAACATAAATCCGTATGAAGTAGAATCTGAATTGTTGAAACACCCGCTGATAATTGAAGCAAGTGTCTTTGGATTGGAAGATAAAGAATGGGGTTTTATTGCTGCAGCAGCAGTTGTAACAAAGGAGAATAAGATAATCCAGCTTGAAGAACTGAAATTATTTTTGGAAGATAAGCTGGCAAGATTTAAAATTCCAAAAAAATTATTTATAGTCAGAAAAATTTCCTAAAGACTGAAATGGGAAAAATTCAGAAGGAGAAGTTAAAAGAAATTATTATGAAGAATGACATACTCTAATTTGGAATTAAGCATTAACCAGATGATTCAACAATCCATCATGTATTAAAGCCTTCATAGTACTTTTTTTCCAGGTCGCTTTATCCACAAATACATGCACGGTTTTAACAACCACACATTCTTCCCCGCCCTTATTTCTGCATATATACTCTAATTCAAAGGAAGAGGATTTTAAATTAATTACATTTATTTCTACCGAAATAGATTCGCCGTATTTTATGGGTTTGCGGTATTGAGCTTCACTTTTTAGAATCGGGACAATATAAAAGTCATTAGACCAATAATCTTCATTTAAATTAAAGCTCTCAATTAATTCTTCATAAGCTGAATGACAAAGTTCATACACTCTTCCGAAGAAAAGGATTCCTGCCGGATCGCAGTCGTAAAAATTAATTCTTTTTAAGCTTTTAAACATTTCTTTTTCCTGATAATTAAACTATTCTCGTTTTCAAACTGTTTTTCTTAAGTCATTATTTTCAATGACGAAATATAATTAAAGTTGAATGCAATGGAAATTGACTTCGACTAGGCTTAAGGCAGATCATATCTGTCCAAAATGAAGCACTGAAAAGGTTTTTGTTATTTCAGATTTATCCTGGACAGCAATCTAATATTCTCTCTGTGCATTTAAATAAAAATATATTTACTTTTAATCAAGTATAATTTGACAATTATATTAAGGGCAGGGAAATTATAACTACACTAAGACACGCATGAGAACTTACCAAGGTAGAAAAAGTATTTCGTTGAGAAATAGTAATTGATATAATATAAAATGCTGTAAGAAATTATCGAGAATATTATTAACGATAAGATACATATGATAAGATATTTTATTTCGGTATAAATAAATGGTAGCTGGATTTAAAAATTGAAAAATATAATACAAATTCTTTTGATTCTTTTGACTATTCAAGTCCTAAAAGCACAGAACATTGCTAATGAATATTCGATTAAAGGTTATGTTTTTGACTCAAAAACTGGCGAGCCCTTAAATGGCGCTAATTGCACTATAATGGGAACATCATTAGGAGCCGCTACAAATGGGAATGGATATTTTGAAATTAATCGAATTAAAAAAGATACTGTAAAAATTAGAGCATCCTATATTGGCACGGCACCAGCAGTTTTAGAAGTAATTCGTAAAAATAATCAAGTTATTATTGAAGTATATTTTACATTATACATAAGCAATTTTGACGATATGAAAAGATATAAAGAAATACCACCTGAATGGCAGAGAATAAATGCAAATAATAAGTTTTCCTTTTCTATACCTGATAATTTACAGTATAAAGTGTCCAACAATAATGTACTTTACAATAAAATAATATTATCTAATGAAATGTATGTCCAATATGATTATAGATTTAATGTCTCTTATGGAGTGAAGAAAAATTATTCCGAAATAAGCTCAATAATAGGATGTAAAAAAGTTTCTATTAAGATGTTTGGAAATTCTTATGATAAACAGTTTAAATATACTGTGGCTGCTGATTTCCAGGGCTTAAGCTTTTGGATATCTTTTAAAGATAAAAAAGATGAAGAGGTGGCTCTTGTAATTGTAAATTCAATTCAATTTCAATAGTGGGTTACCAGCTAACCCGTGGCTGCCAACGACATGACATAAAGATTGCATTTATAAGCAAAAATCTACATACGAAAATATTGTATTTATAAAAAATAAAGTGAAGATGTCATTTTATTTTGTAGATAAAGACAAACGTCTTTATTGGAGACTCAAGCCAACAGCGATTTCGCTCTCAGCATTTTTAAGATTTTTAAAAGTATGTAGTCCGCTTCAAGTTTGTTGTTTAGTGGCGTCGTTCTAATTAATAAATTTGCAAACCGTGCTTGTAAAAAAAGATAAGCACGGTTTGTGTAATCTTCGGAATAAATGAATAAAATAAGTTTCTTGTCCGTGAGCGAAAGAATAGGTGAACAGCTAATCACCAATGCCGTTATAATAATGCATGCAAGGAAGTAAATAAAAAGTAAAAAGACAACAGTACAAGAACAACACCCAGCCCGTAATTTACCTTCTTCATTATTTCGTTGGAGATAAACTTCTTTGCCCAATGAAGCATATTTGCCAGTGTAAATAAATAGGTTGCAAGGCCAAGTCCGCCGGTAATTAAAAACATTACGGATATTTTAGTACTGAAATCAGTAACAAGCGCAAAGTCTTTAATAATTCTAACACCTATTAACCACCAGACAATCATCATCGGATTTGTAACAGCCAGGGAAAATCCTGTAACATAGGACAGTCTTTTACTTTTAAGGCTTGAATGGCTTAGTTCCATCATATTAGCTTTTGCGCCGTCTCGGAATGTAAAAAACGCAAGAAGCCAGAGTATAGCAGTTGCAACCAAACCGAAAACAGCTACAACAATTTTTTCCTTTAAAAACGGTGCAACTCCAAACAGCGCTATAAAGCCGTACATAACATCCGAACTGACTGAACCGAGCGCAACCATATATGCTGCACGAAGGTGATTATTTAAAGAACGCTTTGCAATTTCAATTTGAGTGGCGCCGATGGGAATAGCAGTGAAAAACCCCATTATGAAAGTGATAAGTAAGAATAAGAATAAGTTCATTTTTCCCTTTTCCGGAATTAAGCTACAATTTTTCTTTGTCTCATGGTCTCAATTTTCTCAACTTTATTTTTCCTTATGCTCTTTAAATAAATAATTGCTTCCGAAACTATTTTGTTTGCGTCGAGAGATTGAAAACACCGGACATCACTGCAAGCTTTTCCTAATTTATCAATACAAGTAATATTTCTGCACGGACTTGGAGCTATAAAAATTTTTGAAGGAGCATCTTGATTAGCAGCAAAGAATCCCTCCTTTGTTGAATCGTAACCATAAATTCGAGGAGGAGTAGCGCCGAATACAGAAAATACTGCTGTTTTATTTCTTAAACTCTTCCCGGTACTACGCGAATATTTTCTTGCTGCTGATAAATGAAGCGGGCCTGTATCGCCGGAAATATAAATATCAGAAAAATCAATAAGAGCAGAATAGCTGTCAAGGCTCATACTTGCCGGTACTACAATAATCTTTTCTCTCTTTTCAACCGGTAAAGAATTTATGAGTTTACTTTCTATTAATTTTTCAACATGACCGGACCCGAGTAAAACCGTCAAATTTAAATCAATAAATTTATTTAGAAGGCTTAGCTGAATATCAAAAGGAATCCTGGTGAATTTAGCCGATGCATCCGGGTTAAACATAATTATCTGAGATTTATCAGTAATATTATATTTTGATAAAAATGCTTTGGCAGTCTCTATTGCTTCATCCGGAAGATATATTTTTGATCCTTTGAAATTCCGGTCAAAGGAAGGCGGTAAATAATTGCTGAATATTCTACCTATAAAATTATAACTTTGATAAGTTATATGATTAACGGAATTAGTAAAATGCTCGCCCCTTACAAGCTGTGGAGCCATCATTGTATAATTTACGACATTTCTATCCCCGAAAACTTTACTGCTTATCATCGGGCTGAAATTAATAATTAAATCATAGTTGTTATTAATAACGATCTTTTTTAATTCAATTAAATCTCTTTCATTCGGATAAGGAGCACCTTCATAAATTGGATACAGATTGGAAATATCCAAATTGCCGATAAAAAGATTACCGGTAGATTTTTTTACCACCAAATCTAATTCGGAATTTGGGAATATTTCTTTTAATGCTGATATCGCACTGATTGAAATGACAGCATCGCCAATATTCAAATCCCCAATCACAAGAAATTTATATAATCCCTTTGCTCTTTTTAGACTATGTTTTGATCTTGCAGCAAGTAAACTTAAAAGTATCTTGTTTCCTACAAGAATATGCAAAAATTCATTTAGAAAATGTGCACCTGATTTAGGGTAATGGTCAGTTAGCAAACTTGCTAATTTAAAAAATTTTCTGAATTGCGTTTCTTTATTCACTCTAATCCTTATCCGGCATACTTACTCAATATTTATCTCATACTACAGACAAGCAAAAAGAATCTATAATGATCATAATCTATAGTGAAATGTTTAACTAATATACTCTTTTGAGTAAAATTATCGTGTGATATAGAGGTAAGCAAAAGAGTGTAACTTTTTTAATAAGGTGTGAATAGAGGGAAAAATTTCTCCATTTGGAAAGCTTTTTTTAATACAATTATAAAGGATTTTTCATGAATAATTATGAAAAGAATACTTTAAAAACTTCAATTAAAAAGAAATAGTTGCCTTTTGCTTTAAAATAATTATTCTGCGATTTCTTCTACAATATTTTCCTGCATTAAATTCTTGTGAACTGCGGCGGCACATTTTCGTCCTTCTGAAATTGCCCAAACAACCAGTGATTGTCCGCGTCTCATATCGCCGCATGCAAAGACTTTATTAATATTTGTTGCGTACGCATTATCTTCATCACCAAAATCTGCTTTTACATTCCCCCGTTGGTCAAGTTCTAAGCCAATTCCTCTAAGTTCATTTATCATGCCTTCATGCAAAGGATGTACAAATCCGGCAGCTATTAAAACTAAATCGGCTTTTAAATTAAATTCCGTCCCGGGAATATCAACGATCTTTCCATTTTCAAATTTTATTTCATTGCAAACTAATCCGGTTACTTCGCCATTATCATTGCCGACAAATGACATTGTATTTATACTCCACTTTCTTTCTGCTCCTTCTTCATGACTTGAAGATGTACGCAAAATCATCGGCCAATAAGGCCAGGGAGTATTATCAGGCCGCTCATTCGGAGGCACAGGCAGTAATTCAATTTGAGTTACCGACTTAGCTCCTTGGCGATTTGAAGTTCCTACACAATCCGATCCCGTATCGCCGCCGCCGATAATTACAACGTCTTTATCTTTTGCTGTAATCTGATTTGGAACTTCATCTCCTGCATTTATTTTATTTTGCTGTGGTAAAAATTCCATTGCAAAATAAATTCCTTTTAATTCTCTTCCCGGTATAGAAATATCTCTCGGCTTTTCTGAACCGCCTGCTAAAATAACCGCATCAAATTGATCAATAAGCTGCTTTACAGGAATATCAAGACCGATATTAACATTAGTTTTAAATTCGACTCCTTCAATCCCCATCTGTTCTATTCTTCTATCAATAATTTTTTTGTCAAGTTTGAAATCGGGAATACCATATCTCAGCAATCCGCCAACCCGATCATTTTTTTCATAAACAGTTACTGAATGTCCGGCTCTGCATAATTGTTGAGCGGCTGCTAATCCGGATGGGCCGGAACCGACAACTGCAACTTTTTTACCGGAAAGGAAATGAGGCATTCGTGGTTTAACCCAGCCTTCTTCCCAGCCTTTATCGATAATAGTTCTTTCAATTGCTTTAATGGAAACGGGTTGTTCATTTATTCCTAAAGTACAAGCAGTTTCGCAGGGTGCAGGGCAAAGTCTGCCGGTAAACTCAGGAAAATTATTTGTAGATAAAAGATTTTCAAGTGCTTCCTGCCAATGATTTTTATAGATTAGATCATTCCATTCAGGAATATAATTTTGAACCGGGCAGCCGGTATCACCGTGGCAAAAAGGGATTCCGCAGTCCATACAGCGTGCACCCTGAACCTTGGCTTCTGCTCTATGAAATCGCTTTTCGAATTCATTAAAATTCTTAACCCGCTCTTCAGCAGGTAAATGTTCTAAAGATTCACGTTTGAATTCTTTAAATCCGGTAGGTTTACCCATGCTGAGCCTCCGTCAATTCATTTTCCTTATCTAAATTATTAGCCTCTTTTTCTTTTGCCAATATTGCGAGTGCCTTTTTATATTCTCCCGGAATTATTTTCCAAAAGTTTTCTTTTTCCTGACTCCAGTTATTCAAAATATATTCGGCTCTTTTAGAAGCAGTATATTTTAAATGATTCTGAACCAATTCATGAACTTCGGCAATATCTTCATCATAAATTAAGTACTCAACATCAACCATTTCATGATTGATATATTTATTGGCATCTTTATTAGGATCCCAAATGTAAGCAATCCCGCCCGACATGCCGGCAGCAAAGTTTCTACCGGTTTTCCCAAGTACAACAACTCTTCCGCCGGTCATGTATTCACATCCATGATCGCCCACTCCCTCAATTACCGCATTGGCACCGGAATTACGGACACCAAATCTTTCACCTGCAACACCGTTTATATATGCTTCACCGCTTGTTGCTCCATATAGGCAAGTATTTCCAATAATAATATTCTCAGCCGGATTAAAAGTTACTTTTGGCGGAACTTTTACAATCAGCCTTCCACCGGACAATCCTTTGCCGGTGTAATCATTTGATTCGCCTGTTAAATTCAATTCAACCCCCTTTGCTAAAAAAGCTCCAAAACTTTGACCGGCTGTTCCTCTAAGTTCAATTTTGATCGTTCCCTCAGGTAAACCTACCTCACCGAATCGTTTTGCTATTTCACTTGACAGCATTGCTCCGACAGTCCTGTTAACATTTTTTATTTTCATTTTTATTTCAACAGGAGATTCATTTTCTAATGCCGGTTTAGCATGTTCTATTAATTCATGATCCAATTGATTTTCTAAACCATGAATTTGTTCTCTTGTTTTAAAAAGATTAGTATCATAAAGCGGCGTTTGTTTGAATAATGGTTTCGTCAAATCAATTCCTCTTGCCTTCCAATGATCGTTTAAACGCACAGGAATTATTTTTTCCGTTTGTCCTATCATTTCAGTAAAAGTTCTGAAACCCAGTGAGGCCATTAGTTCTCTGACTTCTTCGGCTATATAAAACATAAAGTTAACCACATATTCGGGTTTACCTGTAAATTTCTTTCGTAACTCAGGATCTTGCGTTGCCACACCTACAGGGCAAGTATTTAGATGGCACTTCCTCATCAATATACAGCCTTGTGTAACCAGCGGAGCAGTTGCGAAACCAAATTCTTCGGCACCTAATAAAGCTGCAATTACTACATCACGCCCGGTTTTAAGCTGGCCATCTGTTGCAAGATATACCCGGTCTCTTAAACCATTAAGAACCAAAGTTTGGTGAGTTTCACTCAATCCCAATTCCCATGGTGTGCCGGCATACTGGATTGAAGATATAGGGCTTGCACCGGTACCTCCATCGTGACCGCTAATTAAAATATGATCAGCATGAGCCTTTGCTACTCCTGCTGCTATTGTTCCCACGCCAACTTCCGAAACTAATTTTACACTTATTCTTGCTTTAGGATTAATATTTTTTAAATCAAATATTAATTGTTTTAAATCTTCAATTGAATAAATATCGTGATGAGGCGGAGGACTAATTAAAGTTACTCCAGGAATGCTATGACGGATTCTTCCGATTATTTTGTCAACTTTAAATCCAGGTAACTGGCCGCCTTCTCCGGGCTTTGCACCTTGAGCCATTTTTATTTGAAGTTCATCTGCATTAACTAAATAATTTGCCGTTACTCCAAATCGTGCAGATGCAACCTGCTTAATTGCAGATCTCATACTATCACCATTGGGCAGTGTCAAAAATCTCTTTGAATCTTCGCCTCCCTCACCGGTATTAGATTTTCCGCCAATCCTATTCATTGCTACCGCAAGTGATGTGTGGGCTTCCCATGAAATCGAACCAAAGCTCATCGCGCCTGTAGAAAATCTTTTTACTATTTCTGATGCGGACTCAACTTCTTCAATGGGAATTTTATCTCCGGATGTATCGAGTTCATATAAACTTCTAAGTGTAACTCTTTTTTTATTTTGGTTGTTAATTAAAGATGTATATTCTTTAAATGTTTTATAATCTTCTCGCTGAGTGCTTAATTGCAATTTTGAAATTGTTAATGGATTCCAAAGATGTTTTTCACCATCCATTCTGAATTGATAAAGTCCGCCTTCGTCTAGAGTGCTTTGATCTATCTGCGGATCAAGTGCATGGGTATGGCGTTTTATGGTTTCCTCTTCAAGCATTTCAAGACTTAATCCTTCAATCCTGGTTGGTGTACCGGTAAAATAGTTTTCAACAATTTCTGAATCTAATCCAACTGCCTCAAATATTTGAGCACCGCAATAAGATTGAAGAGTACTAATTCCCATTTTGCTGAAAATTTTATATAAGCCCTTACTGACTGCTTTTACAAAATTATTTTTTGCTGTTTTGTAATCTTTAACCTCAGGTAAAAATCCCTTATCAGTTAGATACGCAATCGTTTCGTAAGCTACATAAGGATTAATTGCATTAGCCCCATATCCGCAAAGCAATGCAAAATGATGGACTTCCCGAGGTTCACCGCTTTCGACAATAATTCCTGTCCTGGTTCTTAGTCCGGCTCTTAAAAGAGCATGATGAACTCCAGATGTTGCGAGTAAACTAGGTATAGCTGCACAATTTCTATCTACACCTTTATCGGATAAAATGATTAAAGAAATACCTGACTTAACTGCTTCAACAGCTTCGGTGCAAATTTGGTCCAATCTTTCACGCATATTATGACGTACATGAGTATTGAATATTAAAGGAATCGTAACAGATTTAAAATGTCCTTTTGCAATATGCCTTATTTTTTCAAGCTGTGAATTTGACAGCAGCGGATGTTCCAATTCCAAACGATGAGCGTGAAGCGGAGTTTCTGCAAGTAAATTTTGTTCCGGACCAACATAGGTAGTAAGTTCCATAACCAATTCTTCCCGTATAGCATCAATAGGCGGATTGGTAACTTGAGCAAATAGTTGTTTAAAATACCTAAATAACATTTGGGGAAGATCAGATAAAACTGCTAGTGCAGCATCCGATCCCATTGAGCCGGTTGCTTCATATCCGTTTGATGCCATCGGCAGCATTACTTGAAATAAATCTTCTTTAGTATAACCGAAAATTCTTTGACGCATGTGTAAAGTACTGAAGTCGGCATTATAAATATAATCAGGTGCAGGAAGATGGGTCATCTTAATCATTTTTTCACTGACCCATTTTTGATACGGCTTTTTAGTGACAATTTCTTTTTTAACTTCTTCGTCGTCGATGATTCTTCCCTGCTTCAAATCTAAAATGAACATTTTACCAGGCTGAAGCTTGCCTTTCTTTGCAACATTTTCCGCGTCAACACTAAATGTTCCAGCTTCTGATGTAAGAACGACAAGATCATCCTTCGTTACAACATATCGTGCGGGACGCAATCCATTTCGATCTAATGTAGCTCCTATAATAGAGCCGTCAGTAAAGACAACAGCTGCTGGTCCATCCCACGGCTCCATCATTGTTGCATGATATTCATAAAAAGCTTTTCTGTCCGGGTCCATCAAATCATTTTTCGACCACGCCTCAGGAATCATCATCATCATTGCATGCGGAAGACTTCTTCCTCCCATAACCAGAAGTTCTAAAACAGTATCGAATGTTGCAGAATCACTTTGTCCATCCATAATTATCGGAAGCATTCTTCTCAGGTCTTTGCCATAATAGGGTGATTCCATTACTTCCTGTCTTGCGGCCATCCAATTTTTGTTTCCTCGTAAGGTATTAATTTCTCCGTTGTGTGCAATCATTCTGAAAGGATGAGCAAGATCCCATGTCGGAAATGTATTCGTAGAAAATCTCATATGAATCATAGCCATAGCAGATTTCATATCAGGATCACTTAGATCTTTATAAAATTTTATTATCTGATCGGCAAGCAGCATTCCTTTATAAATTAAAATTCTACTCGAAAACGACGGTACATAATATTTACTTCTGTCGCATTTTAATTCCATACGGATTCGGTGATCAATTATTCTTCTAATCAAATAAAGTTTACGTTCAAATTCGTCCTGAGATTCAATCTTTTTATTTGCACCAATAAAACATTGTCGAATGAATGGCTGAGTATTTTGTGCACCTCTTCCCGGAATAACTTTATTTACAGGAACATCTCTCCAGCCTAAAAATTTTTGATTTTCATCTATAACAATTTTTTCAACAATGTTTTCCGCTGCCTTTCTTAAAATCGGATTCTGAGGAAGAAACATCATCCCGACGCCGTATCTGCCTTCAACCGGAAGTTTAATTTTATTTTCAGATGCAACTTTACGAATAAATTCATCAGGCATTTGAATAAGAATTCCCGCACCATCGCCGGTAGCAGGATCAGCACCAACAGCACCGCGGTGTTCCAGATTTTTTAATATATCTAATCCTTTATCAATTATACTTCTTGATTTACGCCCTTTTACATCTGCGACAAATCCCATTCCGCACGCATCGTGTTCAAACGCAGGATCATACATACCTTTAGTTTCCACAGGCAGCTTTAAATTTCTCATCATCATATCAGGATTAGAATTCACTCTTCACTCCTTTCAAAAAAGGGGTTAATCAATTAAATCTATATTTTTGAATTTTAAGGTATTTATTATTTCAAATTCCTAATTAAATTAGGTTATTATAAATTTTTAATAAATAATTTTAGCTAATATATAATAAATTAAGAATTTATCAAGATATTTTTGCATATATACCTAATTTTATTTTCAAATACTAAAAAATTGTTAATATCCCTGAATATTATTGCAATTTTTTTATATTAAATAAAAAAGACTAAATGAGATAAATGTCGTTAAGGAATGGAAGTTTTGTTCTTGTTTCCTCGACATTTTTACGGGAAATATCTGCAGTTAAAATTTTTTCAGTATCAGCTTGTGTTGTAAGCTCATTTCCCATTGGATCGAATACACTACTATATCCGTTATAGTTTAATTTTAAATCTTTTCCAACTCTATTCACACCGGCAACATAACACTGGTTTTCAATTGCTCTTGCTTTTAATAAAGTTCGCCAATGTTCTATTCTTGTATCCGGCCAGTTTGCAATTACAATTATCAACTCCGCTTTTGCCTTGCCATAGTATCTATATAATTCCGGAAATCTTAGGTCATAACAAATAGAAAGTCCGACGTTCCAATCTTCAACATTTGTTGTGACAGTTTCTGTTCCGCGAGTATAATGTTTATCTTCCGTGGAATAAGAAAACGGATGAATTTTTCTGTATACATTTAATAACTTTCCTTCCGGATTAACATGAAGCAAAGAATTATAAAAACGATTATCTTTTGACTCAATTACCCCGGCAAAAACATGCGCTTTATATTTTAAAGCAACTCCGGCGTAATAATTAAAACTTTCTCCATCCAGCTGTTCAGCATATTCTTTCGACTTCATTGTGAATCCGGTTAATGTCATTTCCGGAAAGATTAATAATTTTTCTTCACGTATTTCTTTTGAAAGAAGATCGTTTAGTTTTTCACGATTTTTTACTTTGTCTTCCCATACAGGATTATATTGTACTAGACCTATTTTCACAAAATTTATCTGTTATTTTAATTATGCGGTTAACGCTTGTTTTTCTTTTTGAAATTTAAACAATTTATAATTAATACTATCGCTTAATGCCTGGAAGCTGGCTTCAATAATATTTCCAGAAACACCTACAGTACTCCAAGTTTCTGAGCCGTCACCTGATTGAATTATTACCCGGACTTTAGCGGTCGTACCTGCCTTCTCATTTAATACACGAACTTTATAGTCAACAAGTTTTATAAGAGAAATTTCTGGATAAAATCTCAGCAGTGCTTTTCTTAATGCATTATCAAGAGCATTTACCGGACCATCACCATCAGCAGCTGTATGTTCAATTTCGCCATCGACTTGAATCTTCAATACAGCTTCAGCTTTTGAATGACCTTTATTATCGTATACTACATTTACTTTTGAATCCAGTACTTCAAAGAAAGGAGAAAATTCATTTAACTCAGAACGTAAAAGAAGTTCAAATGAAGCTTCAGCTCCATCAAATTGAAACCCTTCATATTCCAAATTCTTAATATAATTAACAAGCTTCTTACTTATTTCTTTATTTTCAGATAAATCAATTCCAAGTTCCTTTGCTTTGTAACGAATATTACTCTGGCCTGATAAGTCGGAGACTAAAACACGCTGCTTGTTACCGACTTTTTTCGGATCGATGTGCTCATACATTTTGCTGTCTTTAAGAACAGCACTAACGTGAATTCCTCCTTTATGTGCAAAGGCAGAATTTCCAACAAAAGCCGCTCTTGTATTTGGAGATAGATTCATCAGTTCAAAAACAAAATTGGATAATGAAGTCATATGTTCAAGATTAATTTTTTGTTTTGTTCCCTTTTGAAGCTTCAATATTAAATTCGGAATTATGCTGCAGAGATTTGCATTGCCGCACCTCTCTCCTACACCGTTGATAGTTCCTTGAACATGTTCAGCACCCGCCTGGATTGCAGCTAATGAATTTGCTACGGCCAATTCAGAATCATTGTGTGTATGAATGCCGATAGGAGACGTTAAATATTTTTTCAGTTCGACTACAATATCATAAACATCATGAGGTAGAGTACCTCCGTTAGTATCACATAATACTATTACATCTGCACCGGCACTTTCGGCCGCCTTTAACATTTTAATTGAAAACTGCTTATCCTCTTTATAACCGTCAAAAAAATGTTCGGCATCATATATTACCCTTCTGCCGTTTTTCTTCAACAGTTCAACAGATTTAAAAATTAACTGTTCATTTTCATCATCGGAAAGCCCGAGACCTTTTTGCGAATGTAAACGCCAGGTTTTTCCAAAAATAGAAACCACAGAAGTTTCTGCATTTAACATTGCAACTAAGTTAGGGTCATTCTCAACATCACTTAATGAACGTGCAGTAGATCCAAAAGCACATACATGCGCATGGTGGAGATTCAATCCTTTTACTTTTTTAAAAAACTCTTCATCGCGCGGATTACTGCCGGGCCATCCGCCTTCAATAATATCAATACCAAATTCATCTAATCTTTGTACAATTAATAATTTGTCCTGCACAGACAGATTAATCCCCTCACCCTGCGTTCCGTCCCGTAGAGTTGTATCGAAGAGTTCTATTAGATTACTCATTTTAATTACCAATTTATTATGTTTATAAAAATTAAATCCAAATTAGGCGATCATTCCTGCTTTTCTTGCATATTTGAAAATATCACCTGCTTCAATTATTGGAAGTATATCTCCCAGTGAACGAAGTGTAAAATCTTTGCCGGTACTTAAATTTTTAACAGTATTTGTTTCTATGTTTAATTCAATTTCATCACCGGTACTTATTTGATCAATTATTTTTTCCGGTGTTTCGTAAGGCAGTAAAAATCCGCCGTCTACACAATTTCTGTAAAAAATTCTTGCATATGATTCAGCTATTACAGCTTTTACACCTGCAACCTGCAATGCAAACGGCGCATGCTCTCTCGATGAACCGCATCCGAAATTTGAACCGCCGATTATAATGTTATATTCCGATAAATAATTTTCTCCGTTTATAAATGGTGTTCCACCTTTTGGTAATCCAGCTTGTGTTAAAGGGACTCCCGAAAGTGCAAAATGACCATACTTTTTTGATTCTTCCGGATCTGATAAACTGTATACTAAATGTTCGGCCGGAATTATCTGATCTGTATCTACATTATCTCCCAGCACGAACGCTTTACCTTTAATTATTTTTTCCATATAAGAAGCCTGCTCCCTACCCTCTCCAAAACGAGAGGAATTTTTTTATATTTTCTAAAAATTTAAATTTATTTCTTCATCGTCCATTCTCCCATATCCCCCTTCGGGGGATTATAGGGGTCAATCTACAAAAAATCTCTCGGATCAGTAATCACTCCATTAATTGCAGAAGAAGCAACTGTTAATGGTGAAGCTAGATATACTGCTGATTTTTTACTTCCCATTCTTCCCGGGAAATTCCTATTGGTCGTAGAAATTATTGATTCACCATCAGTAGCTCTGCCGACTGTATCCATAGGGCCGCCCAAACAAGCCGCGCATGAAGATTGGGCAACTTCACAACCGGCATTCTCAAAAATTTGTTTCAATGAAACACCGCTTATCGTTTCTTCTTCCAATTGTCTTGCAACTGTAGTACTTGCCGGAACTATAAAAGTCGGAACTTTTACTTTATTTCCGAAAATAATTTTTGCGGCCGCAACAAAATCACTTAACTTTCCTCCTGTACAAGAGCCTATATAACACTTAGTAAGTTTGGTCCCCTGTACATTTCTTACAGTGTCAAGATTATCCGGGCTGTGAGGTTTCGCTACATGAGGTTCCATTTTTGTAACATCATATTGATATTTTGCTCTATACTTTGCATCCGGATCACTCTGGAATATTTCATATGGTTTGTCAGTTCGTTCCTTTACATAAGCTTCAGTTACAGAATCGGCAGCAATAATTCCATTCATTGCGCCTGCTTCAATTGCCATATTTGTTAAAGTCATTCGCTCATCAATTGATAAAGAAAAAACGCCTTCACCGTCAAATTCTAGTGTTCTATATGTTCCGCCGTCTGTTGTAATATCACCTAAAACTTGTAGGATTAAATCTTTTGCAGTTAAGTATGGCGGCAGTTCTCCGTTAAAAGTAAATTTTAAAGATTCAGGTACTTTCTCCCAAATTTTACCTGTTCCCAAAATAAAAGCGGCATCTGTATTTCCTACGCCAGTTGAGAACATACCAAACGCACCCGAAGTACATGTGTGAGAATCGGTGCCAAATAAAACAGTACCTGGTATATTATAACCTTCTTCAGCTAGAGCAATATGGCAAACACCTTTATATCTTTCGGTTCCTACATCATAATAATTATCGATTTTAAAATCGCTGGCAAACTGTCTTAGAATTTCAACATTTCGATTTGCCTGAGGATTTTTTGTAAATATGTAATGATCTGGAAAAATAACGAGTTTATCTTTATCCCAAATCTTTGCATCATTACCAAATTCCCGTTTCCAAATAGCTATTGTCGGCGGACCGCACACATCGTGTGTCATTAGAACATCTACATTCAGCCAAATATTTTCTCCCGGTTCAACTCTTTTCCTGCCGGAAGCTTTTCCTAGTATTTTTTCCGTAATGGTCATTGACATTTTTATTTCCTTTATACTGCTTGTGATAAATCTGAAAGAGAATGCGAAAAATTCTCATCTTCTTTTTTAGTTTCCAAAAACATCTGACGCTGATTTAATGCCTGGATATAAGCCTTTGCACTTGCTTCTATCACATCCGTAGAAACTCCGCGGCCAGTAAACGAATGTTCATATTCTCTTATACGAACAATTACTTCGCCCATTGCCTGTCTACCCGATGTAACAGAACGAACATGATATGATTCTAATCTTGATTTAATATCAAGTGCTCTTTCTATAGCATTAAAAGATGCATCAACTGCTCCATCGCCGGTTGCCGATTCCTGTTTGAATACATCGCCGGTTTTTATTCTTACCGTTGCTGTAGGAATTGAGGTAGTCCCCATTGTAACGTGAATATAATCAAGCTCAAATCGTTCATCTTTATGTGCTGTTACTTTGTCTCCCATTAATATCCTAAGATCATCATCAAAAACTTCTTTCTTCTTATCGGCTAACTCAACAAATTCATCATAAACTGATTGAAGTTCTTTTTCGTTAATTTTGTAACCAAGCTCATGCAAGCGGGATTTTAAACCGTGGCGGCCTGAGTGCCTACCAAGAATTATTTTGGTTTTCGGAACACCGACACTATCAGGAGTCATGATCTCATAAGTTTGCCTGTTCTTAAGAACTCCGTCCTGATGTATTCCCGACTCATGAGCAAAAGCATTTTCACCGACAATAGCTTTATTAGGCTGAACAATTATTCCGGTAAACGAAGAAACCATTTTACTTGCATTATAAATTTCTTCAGTTCTAATTTTTGTAAAGTATTTGGTGATGTCTTTTCTGACTTTAAGAGCCATAACAATTTCCTCAAGAGAAGCATTGCCGGCACGTTCACCTATTCCGTTAATAGTACATTCAACTTGCCGGGCACCATTTTCTATTCCGCTTAATGAATTTGCAACTGCTAAACCAAGATCATCATGGCAGTGAACGCTAATAATAGCTTTCCCAATATTCTTAACGCGTTTCTTTAATTCCGCAATTTTATTTCCAAACTCCAACGGGAAAGTATAACCGGTTGTATCCGGAATATTAACAGTAGTGGCGCCAGCTTCAATTGCAGCTTCAATAACATCTGCTAAATAACCAATATCAGTACGTCCGGCATCTTCGGCAGAAAATTCAACATCGTCTGTAAAAGTTTTTGCATAAGCAACTGCGTCATACGACATTTTAATTATTGTTTTTCGTTTTTCCTCTAGAGTTTTACCGTATCGATCGTCTCCAAATTTTCCAAGGATATGAATATCAGAGGTACTTGAAAAAGTATGTATGCGAAATCTTTTTGCTTCCTTAAGAGCATCGTATGCGGACTTAACATCAACTTCTTTTGCACGTGATAATCCGGCAATTACAGCATTAATCTCTCCAGCAATTCGCTGAACAGCTTCAAATTGTGTTGGTGAGGAAACAGGAAAACCGGCTTCTATTACATCAACATTAAGTTTTTCAAGCTGACGGGCAATTTCCAATTTTTCAAATACATTTAATGATGCCCCTGGCGATTGTTCGCCATCCCTTAAGGTTGTGTCGAAGATTATTATTTTGTTATTCACTTTTTCGCCTTTCACAAAATTATTTTTTTTATTCTCTGTTCACATAATGATTAACCAGTTTCCGATTGTTTCTTTAAAGAGTAAAAACACCTAAAGCTTGTTCATCATATATTTTATTAAAATTTTCTATAACCGCATCGCGAATCTGGGCTGTAGAAACCAGCATAGTATCGGGTGAATATATATCCGCAGTTCTATATCCCATCTCAAGAGTTTTCTCTATTGCTGCTTCAATTAATTCAGCTGCTTTATTCATTTGAAATGAATAAGAAAACATCATCCCGACCGATGCAATAGTTGCAAGAGGATTTGCTTTACCTTGTCCCGCAATATCCGGAGCGCTGCCGTGTACAGGTTCATACAAAGCATACTTAGTACCTAAACTTGCTGAAGGAAGCATACCCAAACTACCGGTGATCATAGCAGCAATATCACTTAAAATATCACCGAATAAATTTTGGGTTAGTATAACATCAAACTGTTTCGGATTACGAACGATCTGCATTGCAGCATTATCAACATACATATCATTCAAAACCACTTCAGGATAATCTTCATGAACTTCATGAACAATTTTACGCCAGAACTGTGAACAATCAAGCACATTTGCTTTATCAACTGAAGTAACTCTCTTATCTCTTTTCATTGCAATTTCAAAAGCATATTTAGCAATACGTATTACTTCCTCTTTTGTATAGATCATCGTATTCCAGCCTTTTTCCTCATCATAACCGCGGGGTTCTCCAAAATAAACATCTCCCGTAAGTTCACGAAGGATTATAAAATCAGTTCCGTCCAAAACCTCCGGCTTAAGTGTTGAAGCTGATAGTAACGGTGAATAAACTTTTGCAGGTCTTATATTGGTATAAAGTCCCAGAGCTTTCCTTAATTTTAGTAAGGCAGCCTCAGGTTTTAAATTCTGCGGAAGACTTTCCCACTTAGGACCGCCAACCGCACCCAATAAAACGGCATCTGAATCATAACAAGCACTTAGTACCTCATCAGTAAGAGGAGTACCGTTTTTTTCATATGAACAACCGCCGACCAACTGCTCATTAAATGTTAAACCTACATTAAATTTTTCTGCTGCAACTTTCATAACGGCTACTGCAGCGTCAACTACTTCAGGACCAATTCCGTCACCCGGAAGTAATGTTACTTTCAAATTCATACTCCGACCTCTTCTTTCGAGTTCTTTTTAAATAACCAGCTCATCATACTTCTTAGTTTTGCACCAACTTTTTCTATTTGGTGTTCACTGTTTTCTTTTCTAAGTTTCTGCATTAGCGGCTGACCTGCCTGGTATTCACTTAACCATTCATTTGCAAACTGACCGCTTTGAATTTCACCCAATATTTTTTTCATTTCTTTACGTGTTTCAGCTGTAATTAAACGACTTCCTCTTGTCATACCGCCATACTCGGCTGTATCGGAAACAGAATAATTCATTCTTGAAAGACCGCCTTCATAATATAAATCGACAATTAATTTCATCTCGTGCATACATTCAAAATAAGCAAGCTCTGGAGGATATCCGCCTTCGACTAATGTTTCAAATCCAGCCTTGATTAATTCAGCGGAACCTCCACAAAGGACTGCCTGCTCACCAAACAAGTCAGTTTCAGTTTCATCTTTAAAATTTGTTTCTATAACGCCGGCCTTAGTACTTCCGATTCCTTTAGCCCATGCTAAAGCCAAATTTTTTGTCTGCCCGCTTGGATCCTGGTGTACTGCAATTAAACTCGGAACACCTGTACCTTCAAGATAAGTTCTTCTAACCAAATGTCCGGGACTTTTAGGAGCAATCATCATAACATTGATATCTGCAGGCGGAACAATTTGTTTAAAATGAATATTGAATCCATGAGCAAAAGCTAAAGTGTTTCCGGGTTTCAAATGCGGTGCAATATCCTTATCATAAACGGCTTTTTGATTCTGATCAGGTAACAGAACCATAATCACATCAGCCCATTCGGAGGCATCCGGAATTGATTTAACTTTCATTCCCGCAGCTTCAGCTTTTTTCCATTTTTCACTTTCAGGACGAAGGCCGACACAAACATTGCATCCGCTTTCCTGCAGGTTTAATGCGTGGGCGTGTCCCTGGCTACCGAAACCAAGAACAGCTATTTTTTTATCGAGTAAATTTTCTAATGGTGCATCACCATCATAATAAACTTTCATTTTTTTCCCTTCTATTATTTTGTTTACTAAATATTCTCATGTTTCAATTGCTCGCCTCTTTTTAGAGCAACAGTACCAGACCTGGCCATTTCCTTAATACCGAATGGTTCAAGAACATTTATTACGGCATCAATTTTATCAGGCGGTCCGGTAATTTCGAGAGTAACGGTTTTATTGTTAATATCAACTACATTTCCTCTGAAAATATCAGAGATGCTTATAATTTCTGCACGGGTTCCTTTTTGATAAAACACTGTTATTAGTGCCAATTCACGTTCAACCCGAGTCTGACCGGTCAGGTCGATGACTTTTATGGTATCTATTAATCGATTTAATTGTTTTACAACCTGTTCCATTATTTTATCTTCTCCCTCGGTAACGATTGTCATACGGGATACTTCTGGAGTTTCGGTTTCGCCAATTGAAATACTGTGGATGTTAAATCCTTTACCACTGAACATTGTGGCAACCCGATTAAAAGCACCAAATTGATTTTCTACCAATACTGAAATTGTATGCTTCATGTATTAAACCATCTCCTTTGGATCGAGCCGTTTAGTCATCATTTCATTTATTGTACCTCCAGATGGAATTATCGGGAAAACCATATCTTCTTTTACAACTTTAAATTCAATTAAAACCGGGCCATCGTTTATTGAAAAGGCTTCATCAAGAATTCCATCAACATCATTTGGTGAATTTGTTGAGAATGATTTCAACCCGAATGCTTCTCCGACTTTTACAAAGTCAGGATTACTAGCTGACAAATCTGTAAAACTATATTTTTCTGCATGGAATAATTCCTGCCACTGCCTAACCATTCCAAGAAAACTATTATTTATGATTATAAACTTTATTGGAAGTTTATTATAAGCAGCAGTAATTAATTCCTGTAAATTCATTTGAAACCCGCCGTCGCCGCTAATTGAAATAACAGGCCTGTCTTTTACACCAAATGCCGCTCCGATTGATGCGGGAAGCGAGAAGCCCATCGTACCAAGGCCGCCGCTTGTTAGATGTGAGCGGGGATTATTAAATTTATAATATTGGGAAACCCACATCTGATGCTGGCCAACGTCAGATACAATTACAGCCTCGCCTTTAGTTTTGTCTGATATTTTTTCAAGAATGAATTCGGTTCTTAACTTCCCGTCATTCGTTTCATAATGCAGAGGACATTCATCTCTCCAGGTATTTATTTGTTCCCACCAATCATCAAGTGGAAGCGGAGAGTTCATTTCCGAAGCTAATTCTGCGAGGACATGTTTTACATCTCCAACTATAGGAAGATCAACTATTACATTTTTGTCTATACATGTAGGATCGATATCAACATGAATTTTATAGGCGTTTGTTGCAAAGGAATCAACTTTACCTGTTACACGATCATCAAATCGAGCGCCGAGTGAAACTAGCACATCACAATTGTTCACAGCTTGATTTGCCCAATAAGTTCCGTGCATTCCAAGCATACCTAAAGACTGCGGATCAGTCCCAGGAAAAGCGCCGAGCCCTTGAAGGGTCATTGTTACAGGTAAATTATTTTCTTTTGCGAATAATCTTAATTCACGATATCCATTTGACATAATAACTCCGCCGCCGACGTAGAGGAGAGGTTTTTTAGCGTTCTTAATTATCTCAGCAGCTTTTTTTATTTGATTTTGATGACCAAGGAAAGTTGGTTTGTACCCGCGGAGCTCAACTTTCTCAGGGTATTCAAATTCGCAAACAGCATTAATTACATCCTTAGGAAGGTCGACGAGAACCGGGCCAGGCCTGCCTGTTGAAGCGATAAAGAAAGCTTTTCTGATTATTGTTGCTAATTCTTTAACGTCTCTAACTAAAAAATTGTGTTTAGTGATAGGCCGGGTTATTCCAACAATATCAGCTTCTTGAAAAGCATCATTGCCGATTAAATGAGTAGCAACTTGCCCGGTAAATACAACAATCGGAACAGAATCCATATAAGCATCCGCAATTCCTGTTACTGTATTTGTAGCGCCGGGTCCGGAAGTTACTAAAACTACTCCAACTTTACCTGTGGCTTTTGCATATCCTTCTGCCATGTGCGTGGCGCCTTGTTCGTGCCTGACCAGAATATGTTTTAAATAATCCACATCGTATAGTTTTTCATAAAGCTTTAGAACCGCTCCGCCTGGATAACCGAATATATACTCAACTTTTTCGCGTTTTAAACATTCAAAAAATATTTCTGCCCCAGACAACATCTGTTTGGAGGTTCTCATAATTGACCCTTTCTATCTTCTATTAATTATTTTAATAATTTCAATCAAAATTTTATCTCAACTTCATGTTGTAAAATATAATTAGTGAAAAATGGATATAAAATTAGTCAAGCATCTAAGTTCAAAATAATCTTCGCACAGTTTATGATTATCTCAAACTTAGATGCTGAGAATAATAATCCGATTAATATTTAGGATTAATATCAGCTTAACACTAATGTATTTAACGCTATAATTGAAGCTTTGGGTGAGATGTTGTTTTGTTACTACAACACTTTTGGTGAGAGCGGCACAGACTACACTGCTTCTTTTGGAAGTTGTTCGATAGTCAGAATATTTATTTTCAGATCTCACTATAGCCTCTGACAGATTAAAAATTAATCTTCAGATAAAAATTCCCGGGTTCCGGTCAACCCCGAATCTTTTGTTTTATTTTATTTTGTTTATTGTTTGATTTGGGATTGACCATTATCTATTAGCCTAGAATAATAATACCTAGTAGGCTTATAATAATAGAAATCCCTAGAATGATATCCAAAGAAAGGATATTAATTGAATTGTCCATAACAACACGGCGTCCATCGCTTATTTTAACGACGGCTAACTTCATTGCTATATTTTTTTTCGTGTTGCTCATATTTGTATAATTATTAAGTCTCAAAATAAAGGATGAAAAATTGTTTGTCAAGTAAATAATTCATCATTAAATAATATTTTGACCTTAATAACATTAATTTAACATAGGTTAAGAATATAATCTAAATTTAGAATATTTATTCATTTTTCTTTTACAATATAAATTTTTAAACAAAATCTAAATTAGAAAAATGTTTGAATAAATCAATTCCTAGCTGATTTAAGCATTTATTAGAAAAATTTTTTTCTAAACAAATTTGCTTTTTTAAATCTAAATCACCTGAAACAAATAAATATTCATATTTTATTAAAAAAGATTTGACAAAAGAAAAATTAAATATTACTTTTGCGCATATTTTAAGATTATGAAAAAATATAAGATTACATATTGTTTAACTTCTTGTATGTCTAACACAACTACTACCCCTACCGGTATGCCTGGAGGCTGAAGCCTGGTTGTGTAAATTTTTATTTAATGAAATTGAAAACCGGCTTCAAAGAAAATGGAGCCGGTTTTTTTTATAAATATAGTCCTAATGTGAAAAAGGGTTAAGAAAAATGAAGATATTAAAATTTGGCGGGTCGTCGGTCGGTAATGCTGAAAAAATTAAAAATGTAACTGAGATTATAAAACAATCTATAAAAGAGAATAAAAAGATTGCGGTAATATTTTCTGCGTTTCATAAAGTAACTGATGAATTGATTAAAATGAGCCAATCTGCTTCAGAAGCAAATCAGGATTATCTTGAAATGTTTAAAAAATTAGAAGACCGGCATATTAATATCGCCAGACAAGTTTTGGCTGTGAAAAACCAGAGCAGCGTTCTTGCCCAGCTAAAACTTAATTTAAACGAACTTGAAGATGTTCTTCATGGGGTTTATTTAGTAAAGGAACTATCTCCGCGGACACAGGATTTTATTTTGAGTTTTGGGGAGAGATTGTCAGCGTTCATTATTTCGAATTCGCTCAAAGATAATAATTTAGATTGCGAATTTCTGGACAGCAGATTACTTATAAAAACTGATGAGACGTTTGGGAATGCAAAAGTTGATTTAGCATTAACTTATAAAAACATAAAAAAATATTTTGAATCTCACAGTAAAACTCAAATCATCACAGGCTTTATCGGATCTACTTTTAACAATGAAACTTCAACGCTTGGCCGCGGAGGCTCTGATTATTCAGCTTCAATATTCGGTGCGGCTCTTAATGTTAAGGAAATTGAAATCTGGACCGATGTAGACGGAGTACTAACCGCTGATCCCAAAAAAGTTAAAAAGGCTTTCCCTTTAAAAAGCATGACGTACGAAGAGGCGATGGAATTATCTCACTTCGGCGCAAAAGTTATTCATCCGCCCACAATGCAGCCGGCTTTAGAGAAAAAAATTCCAATTAGAATTAAAAATACTTTTAATCCTTCGTTTGAAGGAACAATAATAAACGGAAAGAGTAATTCACATAATTTTTCCATAAAAGGAATTTCTTCTATTGATGAAATTGCTCTTCTAAGAATTCAAGGCGGCGGTATGATAGGTGTAGCAGGTATTGCTCAAAGAATTTTTACCGCTTTGGCAAGTAAACAGATAAATATAATTTTAATTACCCAGGCTTCTTCAGAACATTCTTTGTGTATAGCAATAATGCCAAAGTTCGCAGCATTAGCGCGAAAAGCAATTCAGGAAGAATTGTATTATGAGATAAAAGAAAAATTAATATACGAACCATTAATAGAAAATAATCTTTCGATTATTGCTGTGGTTGGTGAGAACATGCGAAAGACACCTGGAATATCCGGTAAAGTTTTTCAGGCGCTTGGTAAAAATGGTGTAAACATCGTTGCTATTGCTCAAGGCTCTTCCGAGTTAAATATTTCCACTGTTATACCTAAAGATGATGAGGCTAAAGCCTTAAATGCACTTCACGATGCTTTCTTCTTATCAATTGCAAAAACTGTAAACCTTTATGTGGTTGGAACCGGTTTAATAGGCGGTACCCTTTTAAATCAAATTACTAACCAGGCCGAATTTTTAGCTAGAGAGTATTTATTGAATGTAAAAGTAATTGGTTTAGCAAACAGCCGGAAAATGCTTATAGATTCAAATTACATTGACAGTTCCAACTGGGAAAAACCTTTATTTGATAAAGGTACTAAAACTAATCTTGATGCTTTTATTGATGAAATGAAAAAACTGAATATGCCAAACAGTATTTTTGTTGACTGTACCGCCAGCGATAAAGTGGTTGCAAGGTATAAAGAAATTCTGGATTCGAGTATTTCAATTGTAACTCCGAATAAAAAAGCAAACTCAAGCAGCTTTAAGTACTATCAAGAGCTAAAAACAGCAGCAATAAAACATAACGTAAGATTTTTATATGAAACTAATGTTGGAGCTGGACTGCCAATTATAAGCACTTTAAAAGATCTGGTTTCGAGCGGCGATAAAGTTTTGAAAATTGAAGGAGTCCTCTCCGGAACTTTAAGTTTTATTTTTAACTCTTTCACAAAAGGCAAAGTATTCAGCCAAATTGTTAAAGAAGCAAAAGCAAAAGGATACACAGAACCTGATCCGAGAGAAGATCTAAAGGGTCAGGACGTAGCCAGAAAATTATTAATACTTGCAAGGGAAACAGGGCTTTCACTTGAATTAGAAGATATTAAAGTAGAAAATTTAGTTCCGAAAAACGCAAGACAGTCAAAATCGGTTGAAGATTTTTTCAAAAAACTTGAATTATCTGATAATTATTTTGAATCGAAACGAAAATCTGCGGAAAAAAAAGGAAATGCCATTAGGTACATTGCACTTTTAGAAAATGATAAAGCTAAAATTACCTTACAGGAAGTTAACAAAGATCATCCTTTTTATTCATTATCGGGAAGCGATAATATTTTGGCACTAACTACGAAACATTATCAAGATCGCCCGATAGTGATCAAAGGTCCCGGCGCAGGTGCTGATGTTACTGCGGCAGGAGTTTTTTCGGATATAATAAGAACATCTAATTATTTAAGCTGATAAGCCAAATATACAATTTGAATAATAAATTTAAATGTTATCGATAAAATCTTAGAAGGGTAAAATGTCAAGAAATGATAAAATTCCAGTAGGTGTTCTGGGTGCAACCGGAAGCGTTGGTCAAAAGTTTATTGAACTGCTTTCAAATCATCCGTGGTTTCAAATAACCGAATTAGCCGCATCGGAAAAATCTGCGGGCAAATTGTATAAAGATGCTGTCAATTGGATCCTGTCCACTCCACTGCCTGAAGAAGTTGCAAAAATAACAGTTCAAGAATGTGAGCCAAATTTAAAAAGTAAACTGGTATTCTCAGGATTGGATTCGAGTGTTGCAGGAGGTATTGAAGAAGCATTTGCAAAAAAGGGATACTATGTTGTTTCAAACTCAAAGAATCATAGGATGGATAAGGATGTACCGCTTTTAGTTCCGGAAATAAATCCTGATCATTTACAAATTATTAAAGATCAAAATTATAACGGAGGATGTATTGTCACCAATCCAAATTGCTCAACAATCGGAATGGTTCTGGCATTGAAACCCTTATTGGACAACTTCGGTTTAGAAGCCGTTAATGTGGTTACGATGCAGGCACTATCCGGCGCGGGTTATCCTGGAGTTTCAAGCCTGGATATAGTTGATAATGTTATTCCTTTTATTTCCGGCGAAGAACCAAAATTGGAATCTGAACCACTTAAAATTTTCGGAACATTTAAGGATAATAAAATCTTAAATAATGAAATTAAAATAAGTGCACAATGTAATAGAGTAGCTGTACTTGATGGACACATGGAGTGCGTTCAAGTAAAATTGAAAAAGAAAGCATCAATTGAAGAGATTAAAAATGTTTGGAAGAATTTTTTGAGTGAACCGCAAAAATTAAATCTTCCCACTGCTCCGTTAAAACCGATTTATTATTTTGAAGAAGACAAATATCCTCAGCCGAGAATTCATAGAAATTTAGATAAAGGTATGGCGGTTTCTATCGGCAGACTTAGAGAAGATAAATTATTTGATTATAAATTTGTGGTACTATCGCACAATACAAATAGAGGTGCGGCAGGCGGTGCATTATTATGTGCGGAATTAATGAAGGCAAAAGGTTACATCGAATAATCAATTTTTAGAGTTTAATGGAAAACTTATTCCTCAATATTATTAAATACTCGGATTAACAATGAAGAATCAAATAAAAGTATTTGCACCGGCATCGGTAACAAATGTAAGCTGCGGTTTCGATGTAATGGGTTTTGCAATAGATTGGCCGGGCGATGAGCTTATTTTGAAAATTAAAAAAAAACCGGGAATAAGTATTTCAAAAATTACCGGGGAAAATGGAAAACTTTCCTTAGATCCAAAGAAAAACACCGCTGGACTTTCTCTTATTGCTTTAGCTAAACATTTAAATTTTGAAAATGGGCTAGAAATAGAGATTCATAAAAAGATGGCTTTGGGAAGCGGACTTGGTTCAAGTGCTGCCAGTGCAGTTGCAAGCGTATTCGCATTTAATGAAATTTTAGGAAAACCGCTTACTAAAACAGAACTCTTACCTTTTGCCCTTGAAGGAGAAAAATTAACATGCGGCGGAACTCCCCATGCTGATAATGTTTCTGCTTGTTTAATGGGCGGTTTTGTCATAGTAAGAAGCGTAAATCCATTGGATGTTGTGAACATAAAAACTCCGAAAAATTTATACTGCACAATTCTCCACCCGCATTTAGAAATCAACACTTCGGATACAAGAAAGATTTTAAGAAAGCAAGTTCTTCTTTCTGATGCAGTAAAACAATGGGGTAATGTTGCCGGATTGGTAGCTGGTTTAACAAGCGGTAATTACGAACTTATTGGACGATCTCTACATGATGTTATTATTGAACCTGTTAGATCAATTTTAATTCCGGGATTTGATGAAATTAAAAATTCTGCGATTCAAAATGGTGCATTGGGATGCAGTATTTCCGGTTCCGGCCCTTCAATTTTCGCTTTTAGTAAATCTCAAATAATTGCTGAAAAAGTCGGCCATGAAATGAATAAGATTTTAAAATCGCTAAAAATAGACGGCGATTTATATATTTCTAAAATAAATAAAGAAGGCCCAAAAGTAATTGGATGAAATACTACAGCACAAATAATAAAAATAATAAAGTGTCTTTTAAAGACGCTGTTATTAATGGTTTAGCTGATGACGGCGGCTTGTTCATGCCTTCTGAAATAATGAGGATCCATGATAGTTTTTTTGAAAATATATCCAGATATTCTTTTAAAGAGATTTCTTTTTATGTAGCAGGCAAATTAATTAATTCTGATCTTCCGAAAGCTGAGTTAGAAAATATTATTAATTCTTCAATAACATTTGACGCGCCCCTGGTATCACTTAATAAGCAAATTAATATATTAGAACTTTTTCACGGGCCTACTTTAGCATTTAAGGATTTCGGCGCAAGGTTTATGGCTAATACTTTGTCTTATCTAAATAAAAATTCAAATAAGGGAATTACAGTTTTAGTTGCAACATCCGGAGATACTGGGAGCGCTGTTGCAAACGGTTTTTATAACGTGGATGGAATAAATGTAATTTTACTTTACCCGAGTAAAAAAGTCAGCAATAATTCAAGAACAACAGCTTACAACACTGGATAAAAACATAACCGCGCTTGAAGTACTTGGAACATTTGATGATTGCCAAAGATTAGTCAAGCAGGCATTTTTAGATAATCAAATAACCTCAAGGAAAAAATTATCATCCGCTAATTCTATAAATATAGCCAGGCTTCTTCCGCAGTCTTTTTATTATTTTTATGCTTATGCACAATTAGAGGATAAGAATCTTCAAAATATTATTTCCGTTCCCAGCGGAAATTTCGGCAATTTAACTGCCGGGTTGATTGCGAAAAAAATGGGTCTCCCAATAAACACGTTTATTGCCGCGACAAACTCAAATGATGTTTTCCCAAAATATTTAGAAACATCAGAATATCAGCCGAAACCATCTATTAAGACAATATCTAATGCCATGGATGTCGGGGATCCGAGTAATTTTAAGCGCATTTTGGATTTATACAATAACGATTATCAAAAAATAAAAAATGATATCTACAGTGAAAGATTTTCGGATGAAGAAACTATTTCAGGGATGAAGGAAGTTTATTCAAATTATAATTATATAATTGATCCGCATGGAGCTGTGGGTTATTCAGCACTAAAAAGCTTTGCTAATAAAAACAATCTCAAATCTTTTAACGGGATAATACTTGAAACTGCGCATCCGGCAAAATTTGCAGATGTGGTGGAAAGTGCTTTGAATGTAAAAATAGGAATTCCAGAAAGATTAAAAAAGTGTTTATCTAAGGAGAAGCATTCAGTAAAAATTTCCAATGATTATAAAGATTTTAAAGAATTTTTAATGAATTAAGAAAATATATTTTTAAAAACTAATTACTTTAAGAGGAAATAAAATGGAATCAAGAAAGAACGTAGCAATTTTAGGCGGCGGCAATATTGGATTAGCAATAGCAAAGGGATTAGAAACTTCCAATTTATATCCCTCGAATAAAATTTATATTACAAAAAGAAAAATTGATTCAATAAAGGTCTACTCTGAAAAAGGATTTAAAATTACCGGTGATAATAAACAAGCAGCATTAGATTCGGAAATATTAATTATTGCAGTTCAGCCGAAACAACTAAGTGAATTGCTACAAGATATTAGCGATGTAATTGATGAAAGAAAACACTTAATTATTTCTGTCGTTTCAGGTGCAAGCATAAAAATTATAAAGGAATTAATAGGAAAAAACGTTCAGGTTGTAAGAGCAATGCCAAATACAGCTATTGCAATCCAGGAATCAATGACATGTTTAGCATCAGACACAAAAACTAATGGCGCTTTAGCAATTGCGAAACAAATTTTTGATTCTGTTGGCAAGACGTTAGTTATAGAAGAAGATTTGATGGTTCCGGCTACCGCATTATGTGCCTGCGGCATAGCATTCTTTCTTAGAGCAATCAGAGCAGCATCTCAAGGGGGAATTGAAATTGGTTTTCACTCGGAAGAAGCAATATTTATGGCTGCCCAAACTGCCAAAGGAGCGGCCTCGCTATTAGTTCAAACTAACAGTCACCCTGAAAGTGAAGTTGATAAGGTAACAACACCGAGAGGAATCACAATTTCCGGTTTAAATCAAATGGAACACAACGGATTCAGTTCTGCTATGATAAAAGGAATTACCACATCAGCTGATAAAGCATCAAAAATTTATAGTGCTGAATAGATGAAGTAAACAATTTTTATATTATTTATTCCATCACATTTAGATAAAATAAATTAAGCAAAATAAAATTTCTATTGACATATAAATGATAAAACAGTATCTTTGACACCAATAAAAATGAATAACGAAATTAAAAATATAACCAAATATAAAATCCTAATGGGCATGTGCTGTTGCTGTATGATGATGGATATGTCATCGCGGGAGGTCATAGCCTAATCTTGAATTAAATAAATTTTAGACACAGCCCTTCCGATAATTGATCGAGAAGGGCTTTTTAGTAAATATGACTTAGCAAATATTAAAATACATAACTCTTATCGAGAAAGGTTGAGGGATCAGGCCCTGTGAAACCTTAGCAACCATCCCGACATGATCGGGAGCCATGGTGCTACCTCCTGCCCGCTGATTGTAAATCAGCAAGGGAAAGATGAGAGAAGAAGTTTAAAACCTCTTCGATTAATCTTTCCGAAGAGGTTTTTTTTTGATGGAATATTAAAAAAATTTAAAAAGATTTTTAACATAAGTATCAAAACATAAAATGAAAGGATAACACTATGAGCAACGACAAAGGAAAACGCGATTACAGATTCGAGACTCTGCAATTGCATGCAGGGCAAGTACCAGATCCTACTACCGGTTCAAGAGCTGTACCAATTTATCAAACCACATCGTATACATTTAACGATGCGCAACATGCAGCTGATTTGTTTGCACTGCAAAAATTCGGTAACATATACACAAGAATAATGAATCCGACAACCGATGTTTTTGAAAAACGAATAGCTGCTCTTGAAGGCGGAGCAGCCGCATTAGCAACTGCTTCCGGTCAGGCTGCACAATTAATAGCTATTACTACTATTGCGCAGGCAGGGGAAAATATTGTTTCAACAAGTTTACTATACGGTGGAACTTATAACCAATTCAAAGTTACTCTTCCCCGTTTAGGTATAAACGTAAAATTTGTCGAAGGAGATGATCCGCAAGAGTTTGAAAAACTAATCGACCACAAAACAAAAGCTTTATATATTGAATCAATCGGTAACCCTCGCTTAAATATTCCAAACATTGAAGCAATTGCCGACATAGCTCACCGGCACGGCATTCCGTTAATTGTTGATAATACATTCGGCGCGGCAGGATATCTTGTAAGACCTTTTGATCACGGAGCCGATATAATTACAGCTTCGGCAACGAAATGGATTGGAGGACACGGAACATCAATCGGAGGTGTTGTAGTTGATTCCGGTAAATTCGATTGGGGAAACGGGAACTTTCCTATTTTTACTGAACCTTCGCCGGGATATCATGGTTTGGTTTTCAATGATATTTTCGGAAAAGGTTCGCAGTTCGGAAATATAGCATTTATTATTCGTGCAAGAGTTGAAGGATTAAGAGACTTAGGGCCGGCAATCAGTCCTTTTAATTCTTTTTTACTACTGCAAGGATTAGAAACTTTATCGTTGAGAATTGAGAGGCACTCACAAAATGGTTTAGCATTAGCAAAATGGCTGGAACGGCATCCCTCAATTGAATGGGTCTGGTATCCTGGTTTAAAAAGTCATCCTTATCATGAAATCTCTAAAAAATATTTAAGAAACGGATTATTCGGTTCTATGTTATCATTCGGGATTAAGGGAGGAATTGATGCCGGGAAGAAATTTGTTAATAATGTTCAACTTTCCAGTTTATTAGCAAATGTGGGAGATGCAAAAACTCTTGTAATTCATCCCGCTTCTACTACTCATCAGCAGTTAAGTGAAAAAGAACAGAAAGAAGCAGGAGTATTACCTGAACAAATACGAGTATCTGTAGGATTGGAACATATCGATGACATTATTGAAGACTTTGATGAGGCTATTAATGCTGCAGTAAACCAAGTTGTAAGTATTTAATTTTTTTCCAAATTCTAACGAGTAAATCTGAAATATTTTTCACATGCTCGTTAGAATATTTTAATTATATTTTAACTTTAAAAATATTAAAATGGAAACAACACTGAACGAATCAATACAAATAAAATCAATAACAAGTTTTGTTGAATTATTAAATAAAAATGAATCTTTTAAACTTGAATCTGGAGAAAGACTTAACTCAGTAAAGGTAGCATATCAAACCTACGGCACTTTAAATAATTATGGAGACAATGCAATTTTAGTTTGTCATGCTCTAACCGGAAATGCACATGCAGCAGGAATAGTTACTGAAAATGAGTTAGATAATTCAAAACATGAAGAATTTTTATTTAAATACAACCAAATGTTCTTAGGTAAGACAGGCTGGTGGGATGAATTAATTGGTCCAGGTAAAGTATTTGATACTGAAAAATATTTTGTAGTTTGTCCGAACTTTTTAAGCAGTTGTTACGGCACAACCGGCCCGTCATCAATTAATCCTGCTACCGGAGAAAAATATAGAGTAGAGTTTCCTTCTATTACGGTTAGAGACATGGTAAATGTTCAATATGAACTTCTGAAAAAATTGGGTGTAAAAAAATTAATTACCGCTGCTGGAGGTTCTTTAGGCGGAATGCAGGTTTTAGAATGGGCAATTATGTATCCTGATTTTATTCATTCGATAATTCCTATTGCTACCGCAGCTAAACATTTACCTTGGAGTATAGCTTTAAATGAAACAGCTAGAGATGCAATTATAAACGATGAAGAATGGGAGAATGGATATTACAAGTCGCAGCCACTAAAAGGATTAAGCCTGGCTCGAAAGATTGCAATGATTAGTTATCGAAGTAACGTATCATTTAACTCCAAATTTAGAAGAGATGTACTTTCCGGAGTTCCTAATGTTTTTAATAAACGGGATCGTTTTCAAATTGAAAATTATCTTGATTACCAGGGGAAAAAGCTGGTTAATAGATTTGACGCTAATACCTATTTATATATTTCGAATGCTATGGACTTGCATGATGTTAGTTTTAACAGGGGCTCTATGGAAAATGCTTTGGGAAGTATTAAGGCAAAAAGTCTGAACATAGGGATTTCGTCTGATATTCTATATCCTGCTGATGAACAAATTGAAATTGCATCAATGATTCACAATTCTAAATATGCACAAATAAATTCCAGTTTTGGACACGATGCATTCTTAATAGAATTTTCTCAAATGAGTGAGATAATAGGTAATTTTCTTCAATCGTTATAATTCAATCGACTATTGTTTTGTAAGATAAGTCATAAAGATTATTCGAATAGAATTTATTTAATTGATATTTTAAAAATCAGTTTAGATATTATTTCAGATTTAAAAAACATTTGGGGCACAGTGGTCTACTTGCGGATCAACATTCACTATGCCCCAAGGTGGGCTTAAAGAAGAGAGGCATTAATTTTAATCATTACTAAATAATTGGATTAAAAGACTTGGTCCATTGAGTCCAAGATGAGTGACTAAGGCCTTTGTTCCAATTCCCCTTCGTTCTATACTCAATTAAATGCCTTTATAAAAGTTCTTAAATACAATCACAAAAAGTAACATTTATAGAGGCTTAATTTTCTTTAATCATCCATTATAAAAAGAACAGCTGACTTTATTTGGTTTTGCATTTTTTCCGAACATATAATTCAATGTCAAAACACACTAATGCATTGTTACGTTTTAATAATAAGCAATCTTCATTCCAATCTGTTTTGCTCCAGGCATAACCTAATAAGGCTATTTTTTTAACCAAAATGAGTATTTAGATTGTTTATTTAGATAGTTTTCATTCTCAGTGATTGGAAGCGCAAAAAAAATATTTCTCAGCTTTGGGAAACTCGTCTCAGTGAAATTTTAATATTATTGCATATGTTCTTTATAATTCACTTTAGTATTCATATTGAAGGGATAAAGCAGATAAAATCAACTAAAATATTGGCATCATTTTATATATAATTTTTTAGATTTTTAACTAAGTATCGACTAATTGTAGGTTTTCTTTACAATTATGGTTTCTTTATCTTTGCATAAAGTAGTCTAATCATTTTTTTCTCTAAAACTTAGCAAAGAAAACAAATGAATAATAAATTCAATTTTGATTTTGAATTGTTCGAATCGTTTTTGGATATGTGTTTTATCATTTCAGATAGTGGTGAGATTTTAACATTGAATAATGCTGTGTATGATACATTACATATAGTAGATAGTAATTTAGCCGGTCAAAACTTTTTTGATCTGGTCGAACCGTCATTTATTACTAAAACCAAATCATTATTAAGCCAGTCAATTAAAAATAAAAAAGCTGAAAGTACATATTCTAAATTCAAATCCGGCGGTAGAATTTTTGATGTAGATTTATTTTTTGCTCCGCTACCTACTGCGGCAAAACAATCAGTACAAAAAAGAAGTTTTGTATTGGCAAAGGATATAACTGCTGTTAGGTTAAGAGAAATTGAATTAATGAGATTTTATTATGTGGCGCAAAATACTGTTAATCCCGTACAAATTGCCGATCTGCAAGGGAAAATGGTCTATGTAAATCCTGCATTTGTAAATGCTAGCGGTTACAGTAAGGAAGAGTTAATTGGAAAAAATCCGAATATTTTCAGCAGCGGCAAACACTCAAAAAAATTCTGGACTAAAATGTGGAATACGATTTCAAGCGGAAAAGTTTGGGTCGGTGAAGTTGAAAATAAAAGTAAAAGCGGAGAACCTTTTTATACTCAGCTTTTAGTATCCCCAATCCTAGACCATGAGGGAAAAGTTACAGGATATTTTGGTATACACAGAGATCTTTCAGAAAAAAAATTACTGGAAAAACAATTAATACATACTCAAAAGATGGAAAGCATCGGTACTCTTGCAGCCGGCGTTGCACATGAAGTTGGAAACCCGCTTGCATCCATTTCTGCATTAGTGCAAGTTGTTCAACGTTCTACTACAGATGAATTTGCTAAAGAAAAACTAGAGCTGATTAAAAAGCAAGTTACCAGAATTTCTAAAATAATAAGAGACCTGGTAGATTTTTCGCGTCCTTCAAATTATGAATTACAATTAACTGATATTAATCAAAATATTGTTGAGGCTGTTGAAATTATAAAAGTTGGTGCTAAGGCAAAAGATATTGTGTTCGATTTAGATCTGAATAATAAAATTCCTTTGCTTCCATTAATTTCAGATCAAATCCAGCAGATATTTGTTAATATTTTACTGAATGCTGTGGATGCAATTTCTGAAAACATTGAAAATAACAAAAAGAATAAAATTTCTGTGCTGTCCAATATAAACGATGACGAGGTTATAATTTCATTTAATGATACCGGCAAAGGAATAAATGAAGAGCATTTATCAAAGGTTTTTGAGCCTTTCTATACTACAAAAAAGGAAGGGAAAGGAACCGGCCTGGGGCTCTGGGTTAGCTATGGAATTGTTAAAAGCTTTCAAGGCGAAATAAAAGTGGAAAGCAAATTGAAAAAGGGAACTACATTTACTATTACATTACCAATTCAACCGTAGAAAAGGGTAAAGATTATGGCAGAAAGAATATTAGTCGTTGATGATGAAGATATAATTAGAGAATCATTAACCTTTGTATTGAAAAAAGAAGGTTATTATGTTCAGGAAGCCGAAAACGGACTGGCAGCTTATAATAAACTTCTGGAGGAAACATTTGATCTTGTAATAACTGATTTGGAAATGCCTGAAATGAAAGGCATTGAATTACTGGAAGAGATCAAGAAATTGAATATTCAAACATCTGTAATAATTATAACTGCGTTCGGCTCTTTGGATACAGCTATCTGTGCATTAAGAAGCGGAGCAAGCGATTACCTTTTAAAGCCGGTTGAATTTGACGAACTTTTAATAAAAATAAGAAGACTTTTTGATGTAAAAAATTTATTGCTTGAAAATCGGTTATTAAGAAAAGAAGTACAGCGTAATTTTGACTTTGAAAATATAATTGGTAAGAGCCCGGCAATTAAAAAAATTTATGAGATGATTCAAACGGTTGCCGAAACTGACACAACAGTTCTTATTACGGGAAAAAGCGGAACTGGTAAAGAATTAGTAGCAAGAGCACTTCATTATAATAGTAAAAGAAGAGGTAAACCCCTTATTGCGATAAATTGCGGAACAATTACCGAAAACCTTATTGAAAGTGAATTATTCGGACACAAAAGAGGCGCATTTACCGGAGCAATTTCAGATAAGGAAGGATTGGTAAAAGCTGCAGACGGAGGAACATTATTTTTAGATGAGATAAGTGAATTACCGCTTCAGCTTCAAGTAAAACTGCTTAGGGTTCTTCAGGAAAAAGAATATACCCCGGTGGGATCAACTGCAGCAATTTCAGTTAATGTAAGATTTATTTCTACAACAAATAGGGATCTGAAAGAAGAGGTAACTGCCGGTAGATTTCGTGAGGATCTTTATTACCGTTTAAACATTGTTGAAATAAATTTACCCTCGCTTAAAGATAGAGAAGAAGACATACCGCTTTTAGCCGATCATTTCTTAAGCAAATACCGGGCTGAAATGAATAAAAATGTAAAAGGAATTGAACCGGAAGCTATGAGAGCTCTAATGGCTTATGAATGGAAAGGTGAAATTAGAGAATTAGAAAATATACTGGAAAGAGCGGTAATTTTTTGTAAAAATGATTTTATTACCATCAAAGATTTACCTCAGGTTTTTAATTCTAAAACAGGTACAACTGATTTTTCAAAGATGGGCTCACTTGAAGAATCTGTGAGAAAATTTGAGAGGGACTATATTTACAAAGCACTAGAAAATAATAATTTTGATAAAGAAAAGACTGCTGATCTCCTAAAGGTCGGGCTTTCAACATTATATAGAAAGCTGAAAGAATTAGATATAAAGGCTTAACTAAGATCTTTTTTTTAGTCTGATCAATCAACGATAGGCTTTCTCAATTTTTAAAATACCGGTTTTCCCATTTTCACAAGCGGGAACAATTTAAAGAAACTATTTTTTGCAATCGTAAAATTTTATCTTCCCAAATGGACAAAACAAGCAAAAAATGAAGTATTTATAATCTGAAATTCTTTAATCCTTTCTGGCACGTAAATCGCCGTGTATATTTAACTCTTATAGTCTCTAATTATTTTTTTCCACACAATTTAGAATTTTTGTGATGAAAAATATTGTTGTATATAGTTCTGATTCCAACATATGTTTGAGTCTAATGATGTATTTGCAAAACGATTACAGTGTTACGACTACTACCAATTTGGATGTCTTGCGCGTTATGGCAAAAAACATTACATTCGATTTGGTTATTATTGATGCTGAACCTTCGAAAGCAATTGAGAAAACTTGTAAAGAACTCAGAGAACAGAACCCGATTATTCCTATTATTCTTACATATGTGTATGAAAATAATTCAAAGGCTTACGATAGTAATTTAAGAAAATATGCAAGTTCTATTTTTTATAAGCCGTTTGATTTAACAGAGGTAACAAAAGAATTAGCGGGACTATTAGTTTAATGCAAAGGAGGAGATAAGTAGACAAGAAAGGGGATGGTTAAATTAGGAGGCAAAAATGTTAAGCTTTAAAAACATTCTGGTTCCAACGGATTTTTCAGAAAATTCCGTACATGCTCTGGAATTTGCTCATTATCTTGCCAAACAAAGTAAATCTGCACTACATGTACTTCATATTATTGAACCCATAAATCGCTCTAAACCTTTTAACGATAATTTTTCTGAATTGAGATTTGAGAGATCCAGATTTCTTGAGGCAGAAGAGGAACTTAGGAGATTCATAAATAGAATATCTCTTCAAGGTGTTCAGATAATTGAAGCACTTGATCCTGGAAAACCTAATGAGCAAATTTTAAGGTATTCTCGTAATCATAACATAGACCTAATTGTAATCGCATCTCATGGATGGACCGGATTAACCAATATGACGACGGGAAGTATTGCAAACAAAATTTTACGTGCATCGGAAGTACCGACAATTCTTGTTAAATCGAATTCTTTAACAATGCAAAATGGAATTAAAAATACAAAAAATTCTTTTGCAGAAAACTGGGTCGGTTAATTTCCAAATCTACAATCTATGATTCAGTACTAGGCGTAAATTAGCTATGCACAAATCCGTCATTTCTTATACTTGTTAATCTTACCAAGCATTACGTTCACTCTCAGACCCCAAAAAAATATGATGGAGATGAAAAGAATTAAAAATTAAGCCGATTGTTTTATCCTTTCCTTTCCATCAAATCAACTAATTCGTATAGCTTTTCTTTATAAAGATTTTGAATATAATTTAAATCATCATCGGATAATGATTGCAGTCCCGAAGTATTTAATATTGCTTGTTCTGGAGTTTTAATACCCGGTATAATGGTTGATACTTCTGAAAAGCTTAGAATAAAACTCAAACTAAAAGATGTTTTAGAAATATTATCCTGTTCAGCCTTTTTCCATACTTCATCTAAATAGTCCAAAGATTTTGATAAAATCTCCGGCGTTAGTCTAAAAGCTCTGTGGTCATTTTTTTCGAATTTGGTATCTTTATTAAACTTCCCGGTTAGTAAGCCGAATTGAAGTGGCATTCGTGCAATGATTCCGTATCCCATTTCATTTGATTTCTTGATAACCTCAAGCCCCCTTTGATTTATTATGTTAAAAACAATTTGAAATCCATTCCCAAGATTTCTTTCGAGCAAAAATTCAGCTTCAAGTTCCGGATGAAAAGTATTTAGGGATAATCCCCAGTATTTAATCTTCCCTTCCCTTTGCAGTTGTTCCATAGCTTCTATACATTCACCGTCTTTAAGATGTCCAATTTTCGCGGAATGTAATTGATAATAATCGATACTTTCTCTGTTAAGTCTTTTCAAACTTTTGTTGCAAGCATCAATGATATGAGATTTGGAATAATCCAGGAAAATACTTCCGTCATCATTTAATCGATGCCCAACTTTCGTTGCTATAATTACATCATGTCTATTGCCGAAAGTTTTACCAATTAATTCTTCAGAATGGCCTAGACCATAAAAGTCAGCAGTGTCATAGAAATTAATTCCCCTGTCAAAAGCAATTTTTAATGCTTCCATAGATTGATGATCATCCACTTTGCCCCAGCCGATTGGAATATCTCCGGCCATCGTTGGCCCGCCGATTCCCCAGGCGCCAAACCCAATTTCACTTACATTCAAATTGGTATTTCCAAATTTTCTATAATTCATTTTAAACCTGCTAATATTATAAAATTTCAGTTAGTCAAAATCAGTCTGCATTGAAGGATTGCGATAAAATTCAAAGAAACGGTGAATTTGCTTTTCTGTTGTTCTAGAGGCTGATAACTCCGGTATATTATCTTCGTTAAAAAATTCTACATCTTCAGTTTCTATACTTGTGCTTTTAGTGCCGCCGGTTAATTTGCATAGAAAAAATATTTTATAAATATGAAAAGGAAATGGAGGATAATGACCTTGTTTTGTTCTGTCATAAACTGCCAGTACTTTTTCAGCTTTCACTGTAAATCCCGACTCCTCGAAAACTTCTCTTTCCACCGCTTCACCCGGCGATTCATTCGGATCTGCCCAACCGCCGGGCAAAGTCCAACCGCCGTCAATTTTTTCTTTTACCAATAATATTTTATCATCCTTAAAAACGGCGCCTCTTACATCTACTTTCGGAGTTTCGTAACCTTCAGCATTTTCAAAAAGATTTTTAATGAATTTCAAATCGCCGTCGGAATTTGCTGCCATCATTTGTGCGGCAATTTCCCTTACCTGTTTATATCTTTCAATATCAAATTCATTTTCAGAAAATGTTAATCCATTTTGAGCGATTGCAGAAAGACTCTTTGCCCATTCTAACCATTTAGGTTCCATCATTAATACCAGAATTATTAAAAATCAATTAAAAATATTATTCACTTAACGCTTTGCTCAGTAAAGTGAACTTATATCCCTTCTTTTGCAAAACCGTAATTAATTCATCAAGCTTATTGTAAAATTTATCCGGTCGCCTAGGATCGGTTCCCGGATGAGTTAGCAGGATAAATCCGTTCAATCCATGCGGATCTTTCTTTTCATAGTTCAATATTCTTTGAAATATAGTATCACTGCTTAAATATTGTTTACCTAATCCGGGATAGGTCCAATCGGCATTGGAATAAGTTCCCGGTGTAAAATCAACCAAAGTTAAACCGATTTCTTTACACCATTTACTTATCTCGCTGTTATACCACTCAAAAGGAGGCAGAAAATATTGAGCCGAGCTTTTATTGATTCCGAACTTTTCCATTTCAGCATAATTAGCTCTTAAATCATTTAAAAATTCTTCTTTACTCACAAGAGTTGAATCCCGGTCTGTCCATGAAGCATAAAGTAAATGCTTATTTGAATGAGCGCCTAAATAATTTCCGTCCTCTTTTAGCTTTTCAATTATAGTTTTGAATTTTGGATTTCTATAAAAATCACCTGTAAAGAAAAAAGCTCCTTTAATATGATGTTTATTTAAAACCTCCCTTACTTTTTCAAGGCCGTCAGCAAATTCGTGTCCGGTAAAGACAAGATGAATTTCTTTTTTACTTACATTTGTTCTAATAATCCCGCCTTGAACATATTCAAAACCTTTTTTCTCTGCGGGATCTTTTCCTTCTTTTTGAAGAGCAGACAAATAATAAGTAAGACTTGCTGTACCGTCCATAGTCGGTTCATCTGTTGAATAATCACCATGGTCATCATGATAAACAGCAACGTGCGATTGGAATTCGCTGAATGGATCAGGCTTCGTTAATTTTAATCCTTCGAGTTTACTAAAAATTGTGGTGTAAACCGGACCATCAACTAATCCTCCGGGAATTTTGATATGGCCGACTACCCAGAATGACGAATGAGGATCTTTGGGCGAAGTACCGTCTTCCGGGTAATCTATTATCATGCTGGTGCCCCAAATGTTGCATCCGAAAAGCCAGTCACGAAGTGATGCCTCCATTGGAAGATATGTCGGATCTTTTGTCAATTCATAATAGAGATGACATTGAGTTACAATCGCCGAAACAAGATTATTTGAACACCAAATAAAAGGAACCCCGATTAAAAAAGGATTTGTTTTTCCGCGCTGATATACTCGATCAATTCCTTCCCTTAAATAATTAATAAAATTTGCATCAATTTTTTTGTTGGAAGTTGTTGAAAGATAATAATGGCCTAAGTTTATAAAAGGATACCATTGATAGTGCCGTGCAGTATCAGCTCCCATCCATGGAGTTACCGGTTCCTTATCCCCGAACTTAACGGCATCATCTAAATATTTTTTTTCATTTGTAATTTTATTCAGCTGGATCGCAGCTAATTCCATATCATCAACCCAATTTTTTTCCTCATAATAATATGGAGATTTGCAAGGAGCGGTTTGACAAGCGCCCGGATGCTGCAAACCAAATTCGTATGCATCAATTGCTTTCTGCTTAATCTCTTTTGCAAACTCAGGATAATACTTTTTTAATATTTGTGAGCCGAGTGCAAAAGCTGAGGCATATTTACCAGCGGTAGATGCAATGCCGGTTGTTTTATTTTTATATTGAAATAAACCTTGCGGTTTTCCATTGCAGAAATAAACCGGGCGTTCAAGATCAATTCCATAATTAACCGAATCTTTATCAGGTAATCTAAAACCGGCGTGGTCACGGTCATCGGCAATCTGGTTAAACATTACGTCTTTTTTAGGATTCATCTTTACCAGCCAGTTAAGTCCCCATTTTGCTTCATCAAGAATGTCCGGGATTCCGTTTGCACCTGGATTTCCATTAGCATCAAATTTATCACCAAATGCATTAGGATTTTGCTGGTAAGCAAACAGCATTTGAAAAACTGCATTAGCCGAAGTTGTCACATACTGTAAATAATCCGTGGCATCGTGCCACCCGCCGACAACATTAATAAAAGTAGAATCATGATGAGGATCATAAATTATAAATCCATCATGTGTGTGACATGAATCTTTTAGTACCGGATTATAACCGCACTGCTGTTCCCTCATATATTTAAGAAGAAAATCCGCCGAGCCATCGTAAACATTATTTGCAATTCTAAAGATCGGTGATTGTGTATCAGAAACTTTAATAAAATATGCACCTTCTTTTTCGAACTTAGAAAAGTCCAGTCTGAAAGTTGTTTTGAATGGTCCATATTCACCATAGGGTTTTATCTTGTTAGATTTCCATACAACTTCATGTGTAAGCGCATCGCAAATTTCAAATTGAGCAGGAGAAATCTCCTGCTTGCTGCAGAGTACAGCAGCCTTAACGGATTTTTGTAAATACCCAATTTGGTTAACCCTTATCCAGCTTTGAGCATAAACTGCCGTGCTTAAGTATAGAATAAAAAACAATAAAAGAAATTTAATTGACTTAAATTTTTTCATAGCGAATAAACATTATATAATTTATCGATTACACATTTCAACTTAATATTAGCGAAAAAAATATTGCTGCTAAATTTACTACTTTCATAAACACCCCCATCTTTAGGATTAATCTATTTTACAATATTAAAAGCCTGTTTACTTTTTTTACTTTCCTTCGGCAAGGCAATTCGGCCGCTTCTTCTCAAGGTCGAGTTTATTTGCAAGTCAGGCACTAATATTTACTTTTTAAGGCTATGTCTAAATCTTTGATGAATCTTGAATACCAGCCTTTGCCATTTTGCTTTTCCAAATATTTAATCATTGTATCATTGTACTGATCTGCTGAAACTATCATGTATACATCATTCGGCCAATAAACCTTAAAACCGTATTTAGCAGCTACCTTTTCTATAATAGTTCTAATCGAATCATCATATTCAGTTATAAAAATACGATATTGTTTTTTAGAAATATCTTTTTGTGCAGCTTCTTTAGTTAAAACGAAAACTTTTTCTTCTGTCCCTCTTATTTCAGTTTCTTCAAGTTCGTATCTCAAAAACTTATGATTGTCATTAATAATATTAATTGTATCAATTAAGCTGTTATACCCAATGCATGATATTTTTAACACATACTTGCCGGGATTTAAAGATAAATTAAAACTACCATTTTCATCCGAAGAAACACCATCATTGAGATCTACTATTAAAATATTTACCCCAACCAACGGTTCTTTAGTCTTACTGTCTAAAACAGTGCCCCGAACAATTTGCTTGTTGGTTTGAGACAACAATAACGTTAATGGAAGGAGGACAAATAAAATAATAATCTTCATATTAGTTTCTAACGGCGTGGCTTTTCACCCATCCGCCTAGAACAGAAATGACTAAATGAAAAACCAAAGCCAATAATTTTTTGAGCAAAAACTTATCAGACACCGGCTGAAACAATTTTATTTAATAGAACTATTTTTTTACAAATTATTTTTGAAATGGAATTATAATATCCTCTTGCCTGCCCACCTCTGGGGGGACTTTTTACTTATTAAAGATGTTATGAGGCATACTTAAATTAATAAGCTATCTAAAAAATGAAGAATAATTTGCGATCTTTGCTCTAAGAATTCATCATAATTATCTTTATTGTATATCTCCATTTTTAGAGGCATTAAATTAGACTTTAAGATTTCAGTAAAATTTGTTTGAGGAATTACTTCCTTAAAATAATCAGATGGAGCTTTATCAGAAATTATTTTATTTGATGCTGCTGGAAGAAAACAAAAATTACATACTGAATTTATTTCGTTAGTTTCATAACCCTTTGATTTTAAAAATGCCCTTGGAAAAATATGGTGATATTCTTTTAAGTTATACTTTGAGAGTGCTTCTCCAAGATCTATTTTATTGCCATTAACTAAATTCAAAGGATTATTTTGAGCCAATAACAATAAGAACGCCCTTGTAAAAGGACTACCTTTGCTAAATTTTTGACTAATTAAAAATTTTGAGTCAACAGTATAACTATATTTAGAAATATCATTTAATCCAGTATTTAATATTTGTTTTAGAAATTCGATATCTTCATTCATTTTCATGTCGGTTGAAGCAGAATAGCGTCTTGAAAAAGAAGTTTTCCAAAACCACTTTTTAAGTATTGTACTTTGCTCAATTGAAGGAGTAGTAATTTTTGAGAAAAAATATGTAATTGGTACAATTTGATGTGAATGAGGTAAAAAATCCCTCGATAAAATATGAAATTCGGTTGATAAGAAATCAATTGATTTTTCCAGACTTTTAACTAACAACGCAAAATTATCTCGAACTTTTTTGGGGTCAAGGGAAAGGATGTCTTTTGTTTTTGTTGTCTCATCCATTATACCACTGAGACACTGTAATACTATTTTATCTGGCGTTTCTCCGAATCCTTTTCTTTTCAAAAAGTCTAATAAATCTGTGATTTCTTGTTTTAGATGAAAATCTTCACTCCAAGTCCAGGCAACCATTAAATCTAGTGTTGATAATTTCGTACCGGTATTGTTAATTCTTTCAAATATAACTCCAACTTCTTCTTTACTTCTTTTATTTGTAGTTACAACTGGCACTTCATAGTTTTGAAATTTAGATTGAAGTTGACGAGCTAATTTTCTTTTATCCTCCGAAATGTTCTCTAACTCTGCGAAAAAACTTTCAATATCAAAAATTGAATTCATTTTTAAATATTCTTTCAGTGGTTCTCTTTCATTGGTAGAAATAAAAATACAATCATCTAAATCAAAAAGAATATCAAACATATCTGGATCAATTGAATAGTCATCATCAATATCGATCCTATCTCTATCCTTACAAAAAACTGCATAAATGGCTGATAACCTTTGCTGACCATCTAATACATAATTAACAGGATATTGAGGGGCTCTTTCTGGTATAACAAAACCAGCAATATTTCTAGTTGATTTTAGCCTTTCAGAGGAATTCCACAATAGTATACTTCCTATTGGATAATCATTATAAATACTATCAATCAATTCTATTATTTGATCTTGATTCCAAACGAATCCTCTTTGGAATGCTGGGATTTTAATATCTCCTTCGCCAATACGATTGATTATTTTATCAATCTTGACTGCTGATGGAATAATCTCTGAAATAGACATTGTTACCTCTTATTGATGCCTTTTAACTATTAAATGATCGGCTTAAACTTTATTCTTTTTATTTTCACCATTATTTTCCATCCAGGTTTGTCTCCATGCATGTCTTAGAGTAGTCATAAAATCCCCGTTCATCTTATATCGTGCTCCGTAATAGTATGCATTAACTTAAAACTATTTTCAATTAAATGCACATAAAAAATAAATTCATGTAATAAAACAGTAATGCGGGATTGCATGCATGAATGCAAACAGCCATTCAACAATGCACACATGCCTATATCAACTTTCTGTCTATATCACTAAATATATTTTTTAAAATCACCATTTTGCTTAATGCCGGTTAATGAATTATTTTTTAATGGATGTTTTTATATATTCAATTATTATTGAAAGGAATTTATATGAAAGAAAGTTTGATGCGTGATAATCTAGTAGAGCTGCTCCGCGGCGGGCATGCCCATGCTAATATTAAAGATGCGATAAATGGTTTAACACCTAAAAACAGAAATGTCAGGCCGAACAGAGAACTGCATTCGGTTTGGGAGCTTCTTGAACACATAAGAATAAGCCAGGAAGATATATTGAGATACACTCTGGACCGGAATTGGAAATCGCCAAAATGGCCTGAAGAATACTGGCCGAAGGACGAAGGTAACATCTCTGATGAAATGTGGCATAATACAATTAATAAGTTTGACTCGGATTTAAATGAATTAATTAATCTGGCAAAAAATTCAGAGATTGATATTACTTCCGAAATACCGCACGGTGAAGGAAGAACTTATCTCCGCGAAATAATGATGGCTGCTAATCATAATTCGTATCATACCGGGCAAATTATTTCAGTCAGAAAATTGCTCGACGATTGGAAGTAGAATGAGAAAACTATCTATAGTTTTTCTTTTATCTGTACTTGTAACGTTTCAATCGTATGCGGATCACTATCCCAGAAATCCGGATATTGATATTCAGCATTACACATTTAATTTAACTTTAAGCGATACAACTAATGAAATTTTCGGCAACGCCTTAGTTGAAGTTAAATTCTTAGCAGACAATGTAAAAGATTTTGATCTTGATCTTGTAGAAAAACAATCGGCTTCATTAGAAACCGGGATGACGGTTCAGTCTATTACTGTAAATAATTCAAAAGTAAATTATGAACAAAAAGATAATAGATTAATTATTCATCTTATTACTCCCTCAAAAATAAATGAGATACGGACTTATAATATTTCATATTCCGGCATTCCGGCAGATGGATTAATTATTTCAAAAAATAAATACGGCGATAGAACTTTCTTCGGGGATAACTGGCCGGATCGTGCTCACAACTGGCTGCCTGTAATTGATCATCCTTCTGATAAAGCGACTTGTGATTTTATAATTACCGCTCCGGCAAAATACCAGGTAATTGCAAACGGTTCCTTGGAGGAAGAAACCGATTTAATGAATGGAATGAGATTAACACATTGGAAAGAAGATGTTCCTATACCTACAAAAGTAATGGTTATCGGTGCCGCTCAGTTTGCAGTACAATATTTAAAAAAATTTAACTGCTTCCCGGTTGAGACCTGGGTTTATCCGCAGGACAAAGAAAAAGGTTTTTATGACTTTGAGCCGGCGGAAAAAATTATTAAGCTGTTTACAAAACTCATCGGACCTTTTCCGTATGAAAAGCTTGCTAACGTAGAATCAAAAACTAAGTACGGCGGAATGGAAAATGCCAGCAATATCTTTTATTCCGAACGTGAAGTTACTGGAACGAGAGAAAACGAGGTAACTGTGGCTCATGAAATTGCACATCAATGGTTTGGTGATGCTGTTTCAGAAGAAGATTGGGATCATATCTGGCTAAGCGAAGGTTTCGCTACTTTTTTTCAAAATGTTTTTACAGGCTATGAGTTCGGACAGGACAGTTTAATAAATATTTTAAAAGGACAAGGGCAGCTTGTAATTAGGTATGATGAACTGAATCCTGATTCTCCAATAGTCGACACAACTGTTACTAATTTAAATAGATTATTAAACATAAATTCTTATCAAAAAGGAGCCTGGGCTTTAAGAATGCTTCAGCATGTTCTTGGTGACTCAGCCTTCTGGCATGGAATTCAATTATATTATAAAACTTATCGCAATAAGAATGCTTTAACTAAAGATTTTGAACAGAATGATGGAAGAAGCATCGGGAAAAAACTTATCGTGGTTCTTTAATGAATGGTTAGATAAACCGGGACTTCCCTATCTTGACGGCAAATGGAATTATAATTCAAATGAAAAAATGCTTACTTTAAATCTTAAACAAACACAGCCTTATAATAATATTTTTACAATGCCGATTGATATAGCTGTTTACACGAAAAATAGATCAGAACCAAAACTTGAAAAAATTGAAATTGATAAAAGAGATAATACGATTAATTTAAAATTGGATTCCGTTCCTGTAAAAGTAATTCTCGATCCTGGAACATGGGTTTTAATGAAAGCAAATTTGGAAGAGCAATGAAAAAAGAATTATTAAAAGAAGAACAGCAGACACTTGCTGAGTTTATCAGAAACGAATGTGTAAAAACCGCTTTAGAAGCTTATGAAGAAGCATCCATAAGAGGCCTTTGCCATGAGGGCGCATGGGAATATGCTATTGATTCTATGAGGAACCTTAAAGTTGAAGATATTTTGAAGAAAAATTCCGAAACCAAGAAGTAAAACATTTGATGAAATATGGAAAACACCGAAATAAAAAGGGTAACAAGAAACAGAAAGGAAGCGGAATCTACTTATAATAAAATCAGCAGGTGGTACGATATTATTGAAGGATACTGGGAAAGAAAAGCAATAAAGCTTGCACTTCAAAAACTAGATGCAGTTGATGGAGAATTTGTACTTGAAATCGGGTTCGGAACCGGACACGGCATTACAGCAATAGCGGATTCGGTTGGAAATACGGGAAAAGTTTTTGGTATCGACCTTTCCGCAAATATGATTATTAGAACTAAACTAAGATTAATAAATTCAAAACTAGATAATAGAGCCATACTGCACAGAGGAGATGCAGTTTTACTTCCTTTCAAAGAAAATTCTTTTGATGCAATATTTATGAGTTTTGCTTTAGAGCTTTTTGATAACCCTGATATTCCAAAAGTTCTTAATGGATGTTTTTCAACTTTAAAAGATAAAGGGCGCATTTGCGTTGCGTCGCTTACTAATGCAGGTAAAAAATCTTTTATGAGAGAACTTTATATATACGGACATGATAAATTTCCTAAGTTACTCGACTGCCGGCCGATTTATGTTAAAGAATCTCTCATCGAAGCTGGTTTTAAAATTTTAGATGATTCGCAAGTTTCTCTGCTTGGGATTCCTGTAGAAATTGTTCTTGCTCAAAAACTGCTTGTGTAAAATTTATCAATTGTTAAAACATTTTTTATATTTAAATCTTTTTGGCCAATTGCTCATCTTACTCCAATAACTATTTAACTATTAATAGAATCCGGAATGAAATTAAAATCAAAGCAAAAGAAATCGTTTAAAAGAAATATTTTGGAATGGGGAATCATAATATTCGTTATGGCTTTTTTATATTACACAGGATTGTATTCGGAGGTAATCGGAGGTATCCAGCGGGTGGTTCTTTTAACCGGGATTATGCAGCCGGAAATAAATATTCCAATAAACGAACAGCAAAACGCGGATTATAATTTAAATCTTATACAATTTAATAATAGCGAACTAAATCTTGAAGACCTAAAAGGGAAAGTAATTTTCTTAAACTTCTGGGCATCGTGGTGTCCGCCATGCAGGGCAGAAATGCCGACAATACAAAGTCTTTATAATAAGATGAAGAATAAAAAAGATATAATTTTTATTATGGTTTCTTTGGATAATGATGCTGCAAAAGCCAAAACATTTATAAAAGATAAAGAATTCACTTTCCCGGTTTACTTCTTAAATGGATATTTACCTAAAATTTATGACAGCGGTACAATACCTTCCACTTATGTTATTTCAAAAGAAGGAAAAATTGTTTCGAAAGAAGTTGGAATGGCGGATTACAACACAGATAAGTTTATAAACTTTTTGAATAATCTTTAATATAGTTACTAAACAGTGAATTTATTCATTCATAATGCTTTGATACTAAACCTTATTTATTGTTGTCCAACCTTAGTAACACTTTATCTTTAAAAAATTAAAACCTTATTACCTTATTTATTCGAATTTAAGGTCATTTGATAAAATTTCATAAATGAATCATATTCCTCCGCAAAAGTAACTTTATGATGGTGTTTAGGCTGATTAAGTATGTATTTACATACTTTGTTCACATCCGCTTTTGATACCGAAAATGCGGCAGCAGACTTTTGCCATGAAAATTTTCCTGCACATAATTTATTTTCGTTGATAAAACGTTCCGAGCTTTCAGCAATTATTGTTGAAAGGTATTCTTCAGATAATTTCGGCGATCTTGAAAGGATAAAATGTACATGTTCCGGGTTGGCATAAATTGCGTATAATTTAGAATCATTATTATTGACAATTCCAGCTATATATTTTTCAATTCTATTTCTATGTTTTTCTTGAATGACGGGTAATCGATTTAATGTTATAAAAACAAAGTGTGTATACAGGTTATTATATTTTATTTTCATTTTTCTAAATGATAATAAGGTAATAAGCTTTAAGAATATTTTATTTTATTGATGTTACTAAGGTTGATTCATTTAATAAGGTTTTACCTTTTTTATCTATAATATATTTCAAGCTTTATTAATAAACTCCCATGGATATTTAAAATTAACTATGATGAGACCCCAATGTCAATTTTAGAAAAATTAAGACTATTATTTTTTTGATTCCCCTTTCCCCTCTTCAAAAACGCTATCAGGAATTCCTTTATTCACTTCGTAGTTATTATAGTGTATTGTCACTTTTCCTGAAATATCTTTAAGTGCTCTTCTCCTCCTCCCTTGATTTTCCTCCTGTCCCATCATATCCGGAGTATTTAATTTACCTGCATTAAAAGAAAAAACCATTGAATCCGGCAGCGGATATTTAATGTTATCGCTGTAATCTAATTGTAAAGTAAATGTCCCGTTTGTCTTTGTTGCCGATTCAACTTTTCTAATAACATTTTTAGATTGATCAACCCATAAGGTTGTTAAAAGTAAATCGCCTTTGTCATTAAGAGGAATAATTTTGATAACGGAAGTAATATGATTCTGGATAGTATCTGTTTTTGCATAAATTGCCGTATAATCACCCTTTAAAAAAGACATTGGTGAAGTATACAAACCGTTTTTAGGAAGCATTGCAAAACCTTCCGATTCAATATGAATTTTATCCGGTGCTTTAAAATATAATTTCGCTTTCATCTCCGGAACTTTAATAACATTTACATCGACTTTAATATCAACGTTTACTTTATAATCCTTTACCTTACTAAATGCTTCTTTCAGGTTTTTAATTATCACATCAGGATTTTTGCTTTGGCCAAATCCCAAAGCAGAAAGTATAAACAATATTATAAATATTTTTCTCACACATATCTCCCGATAAATAATTTTCTTTTTTGTCTATTCTCGGTAATATCCATAATAATCATTAAGTAAGAATATCTTTCTTTTGGAATATGAACAAGGCAGCTCCATAAAATACAACCATATGTCCGAATAATATTAAGCTGGATTTTATTATTTCCTGAACATCCATCGGGTTATCGAAAAATGCTCTCCATGTTCCCATATAATTAGTAAAAAGATAAGGTTTGATATCCTGGAAAATGCCGATATTTATTGCTGAAACAATCATGAAAATAATAATGATTGCCATGGTAGTAATAATCGGCCCGATTGCATTTTCAACAAGAGCAGAAAACAAAAAAGCAAGCGATGCAACAACTCCCATGCTTAGAGTAGCAAATAAATAGGCCAGCAAAAATCTCCACAGTACATCATTCTTAGCTAAAACAATAATACTTCCGTTGCTGAAATTTATTAAATCACCGGTACCAAAAATTAAAGTGCCCATACCAAGACTTAATAATGCAAGCAAAAGAATTAATAAAAAAGTATAAATTATTCCAGCCGCAAATTTTGAAGTGACTATGCTGAATCTTGAAACCGGTCTTGTAATTAGGACTCGATAAGTTCCGGCAGTTGCTTCACCTGCAAGCAAATCGCCGGCAACCAAAGTAATCAGAAAAGGAATATGAATTGCCAGACTGTTTAGTATCAAATAAGAAACGAAGTACGCATTAAGAAGATTTCCGACAAATACGAATGATTGCTGCAAATCTCTCGTCATAAAGTTTATTGATCGCTGACCTTCCATCTTTAAGGCAAATTCAATTATTGGAATTAAGACGAGAATTGCTATAAAGCCGATATAGGATCGCCATTTCTTAAAAATTTTATACATTTCTATATTGATCAAAGTAAACATTAAGTTTCCTTCTGTGTGATGCTTAGAAAATATTCTTCTAAAGATCTTGTCGGAATAACAGCATTTACAGCAACATTGTTTTGAACTAAATACTTATTCAGTTCGGAAATTTCTTCCGGTTTTAACAGAAAAGTCAGTTTACCATTAACAGCCATATCAAGCTTTTTAATCCAGTCAGTATTATCTAAAAGTAATTTAGCATCTTCCCAATCACCAACTTCAAAGGTTACTTTAAGATTATTTGCATTTAATAATTCTTCAACTTTACCTTCAACTTTTGCCGAGCCTTTATTAATAATTATCATTCGATTTGCTACGAGTTCTACCTCGTATAAAATGTGAGATGAAAGGAAAATGGTTTTTTGTTTTTCCTTGCTTAAATAGATGATTAAATCTCTGATTTCTTTCATTCCCTGCGGATCTAATCCTGTAGTCGGTTCATCTAAAATAATAAGTTCAGGATCGTGTAAAAGTGCCTGTGCAATCCCCAATCTTTGTTTCATACCGTGAGAGAATGTTTTAACTTTACTTTTATATCGCTTATCCAATCCAACTAACTCAAGCACTCCCATTATTTTTTGTTTGGAATGATCACTGCCGGAAATTTTACCTAGAATCTCAAGATTTTTGTAAGCCGAGAGATATCCGTAAAAATCCGGCTTTTCAACAATCGCACCTATTTTTTTTAGGATTTCAATTCGATGATTTTTGAGTGATTTACCGAATATTTTTATTTCGCCTTCGTTAGGTGTAATAAGTGATAGAAGCATGCGAATCGTTGTGCTCTTTCCGGCACCGTTAGGGCCTAAGAATCCGAAGACATCACCTTTAAAGACGCTTAAATTGAGGTTATCAACAGCTTTTAATTCTTTGAAATGTTTTGAAAGATTTTCTATTTCTATAATTTTCTCTGAATTCAAACTATTCCCTGATCATTTAATTTATTTCCTGTATTAATAATTAGCTACTTTCAAAAATATATAAAAAGATTGCCTGATATTTAAGTATATTTGATTAATTATTCCCTGCTATTTACATGGACGGTTAAAAATTGTAATTGATACTTGATCTACACTTTATAATTTGTTGATATACTAATTTTAAATATACATAAAATGTAAATTTATCTTCTTTTTTAGTCGTTTATTTGATTAAAATATTTTTGCGGAATTCAATAACAGAAATTTTAAATATTTAATTTGGTTTTTAAAAAAAATATTCCAAAGTTTGCCTAAATCTTTCCGCGCGAAACTTTTTTCTGAAAAAAATTTTTTGTTCCTATTTCCTTTTAATTCATTTTTAGTTAGTTTGAATTCGCCGGTAAAAAAATTCAAGCACAGTAATCTTTGTAATGAAAACAGAAATTAGACCATTAGAACTTATCGTAATTTTAATAACCCAAAAGATAAATTTGATAAATTTAAGATATAAACTTTGCTGGAAGGGAGTATATTGATGCAAATAAAGAGGTTGTTCACAGAGGAAGGCAGAGACCCTCTCTCCTCAATAGAATTTACTAAACGGACTTCTGAGATTAGAAACCCGGATGGTTCAATTGTATTTAGGATGGAGGATGTTATTGTTCCAGCTAACTGGTCGCAAGTTGCAACTGACATTATAGCACAAAAATATTTTAGAAAAGCTGGCGTACCTAAGCTGTTAAAGAAAGTAAATGAAAAAGGAATACCTTCCTGGATACAACCATCAAAAGCAGATACAGACAGATTGGAACAATTACCTGAGAAAGAAAGATATTCTTCGGAAACCGATGCACGACAAGTTTTTCACAGATTAGCGGGATGCTGGACATACTGGGGATGGCAGGCAAACTATTTTAAAAGCGAAACAGATGCTAAAGTTTTTTATGATGAATTAATTTTTATGCTCGCAAACCAGATGACAGCCCCGAACAGTCCGCAATGGTTTAACACTGGATTACATTGGGCATATGGAATTTCAGGCCCGTCGCAAGGACATTATTATGTTGATTATAAAACCGGAGAACTAACTGCATCAAGTGACGCATACACTCATCCGCAGCCTCATGCATGTTTCATTCAATCTGTTAAAGACGATCTTGTTAATGAAGGCGGAATAATGGACCTATGGGTTCGTGAAGCCAGGTTATTTAAATATGGTTCCGGAACCGGTTCAAATTTTTCAGAGATTAGAGGAGCGAGTGAATCTTTAAGCGGCGGAGGTAAATCATCGGGACTTATGTCCTTCTTAAGAATCGGTGATCGTTCTGCGGGCGCAATTAAATCCGGCGGAACAACACGACGCGCTGCTAAAATGGTAACCCTGGATCTCGATCATCCCGACATTGAAGAATATATTAATTGGAAAGTAGTAGAAGAACAAAAAGTAGCGGCTTTGGTTGCCGGATCTAAATTGTGCAATTATCATTTAAATGCAATTATAAAAGCCTGCTATGATGAACATCCTGAAAACGATCGTTTTAGCAAAACGTTAAACAAAAATTTAAAACATGCGGTTATTGAAGCCAGAAAAGCTCAAATACCTAACAATTATATTGAAAGAGTTATTCATTTAGCAAAACTCGGTTTTAAATCAATAGAATTTCCTGCTTACGACACTGATTGGAATTCGGATGCCTACTCAACTGTATCCGGCCAGAATTCTAATAATTCAATTAGAGTTACCAATGAGTTTATGAATGCAGTTATTAATGATGGAGATTGGAATTTATACTGGAGAACTGAAAAGAAAAAAGCAAAAGCAGAAAAACGTTCGCCAAAGGCATGCAAAACTTTAAAGGCAAAAGATCTTTGGGATCAAATATCATATGCAGCATGGTCATGTGCGGATCCGGGAATCCAATATCATACAACAATTAATGAATGGCATACCTGTCCTGAAGATGGAGAAATTAAAGCTTCGAATCCTTGCAGTGAATATATGTTCTTAGATGACACTGCATGTAATTTAGCATCAATTAACGTTGCAAAATTTCATGATTTAAAAACACATAAATTTAACATTGAAGCTTACAGACATACAACAAGACTCTGGACAATTGTGCTGGAAATAAGTGTTTTAATGGCTCAATTTCCAAGTAAAGAAATTGCAAAACTCAGCTATGATTTCAGAACATTAGGATTGGGTTATGCAAATCTTGGCTCCTTGTTAATGCAGCAGGGTATTCCGTACGACAGCAATGAAGCATTTGCAATTTGCGGTGCGTTAACGGCAATTATGCACATGACCTCTTATGCAACTTCTGCTGAAATGGCAAAAGAATTAGGAACATTCCCTAATTATGAAAAGAATAAAGATCATATGCTTCGTGTTATCAGAAATCATCGCAGAGCCGCTTATAACGTGCCTCACGAAGAATATGAAGGCTTATCAACCTTCCCCGTCGGTATTGATCCGAAATTCTGCCCATCCGATTTATTGAAAGCAGCGAGAGAAGATTCGGATAGAGCACTTGAACTGGGAACTCAACATGGTTATAGAAATGCCCAGGTAACGGTTATTGCACCGACTGGTACAATCGGATTAGTAATGGATTGCGATACAACCGGTGTTGAACCTGATTATGCTTTAGTAAAATTCAAGAAATTGGCCGGCGGAGGTTATTTCAAAATAATCAATCAATCAATACCGCCTGCTCTTGTAAGATTAGGTTACAATAAAGATCAGATAAATGAAATAGTAAAATATGCAAAAGGCTCAGGCTCATTAGACGGATGCCCTTATATTAATCCGGAATCATTAAAAGCAAAAGGCTTTAACGACACTATTATTTCAAAAATAGAAAAATCACTGCCTTCTGTATTTGATCTAAGCTTTGCATTTAACAAGTTTACTATTGGTGAAGAATTCCTGACTAAGAAACTTGGTTTTTCTGAAGATCAGATAAACTCCTTTGATTTTAATCTGCTTACGGCAATCGGATTCTCCAAACAAGAAATTGCTTCTGCCAACGATTATGTTTGCGGAACAATGACAATTGAAGGTGCACCTTTTCTCAAACACGAACATTATCCTGTATTCGATTGTGCTAATAAGTGCGGAAAGAAAGGCACACGTTTTATTCGTCCGGTTGCTCATATTAAAATGATGGGTGCTGCCCAGCCATTTATTTCCGGTGCAATTTCAAAGACAATCAATCTTCCAAACCAGGCAGCAATTGAAGATATTAAAGTTGCTTATATGGAATCATGGAAACTTGGAATAAAGGCCAATGCACTTTATAGAGACGGTTCAAAACTTTCACAGCCATTAAATTCCATTAGTGAAGAAGAACTTGAAGCCATTTTAGAAGACAAAGAAAATAACGATATTATCAAAGTCGCCGAAAAAATTATTCATAGGTACATTGCAAAGAGAAGAAGATTACCTGATAGAAGAACCGGTTATACTCAAAAAGCTAAAATAAACGGACAATCTGTTTACATTAGAACCGGTGAATATGATAATGGGCAATTAGGCGAAATTTTTATTGATATGCATCGTGAAGGTGCAGCTTTTAGAAGTCTGCTTAACTGCTTCGCTATATCAATTTCACTTGGATTACAACATGGCGTTCCTCTTGAAGAATTTGTAGATGCATTTGTATTCACCCGGTTCGAACCGAGCGGAATTGTTTCCGGCAATGATAAAATTAAAATGTCTACATCAGTAATCGACTATATTTTCAGAGAGCTTGCTGTTACATATCTTGGAAGGAACGATCTGGCTCACGTAGATCCGGATGAATCAAAATCAAAAGTTTCTCCCGGAATTGTAAAGAAATTCGTAGAACCTGAGTTTGTAAGCGAAGAAGTAGTTAGTGAAAGAGTAGTTGAACTTGATAAAGAACATGCTAAATCATACAATTATTCTCTTTCTTCAAATGAAGCAAAATATCATCGTATGACTGCTCATCCTAAATCTTCAATTCATACAAAAGTAAAACAGGCAATTGAAAAAGGTTATACCGGAGATGTTTGCTCCGAATGCCAAAGTATGACTATGGTACGTAACGGTACATGCTTAAAGTGTATGACCTGCGGTGCAACTTCAGGGTGCAGCTAATAATTAAAAGACAAATTATTTATCAAAGCCGTTCAATTTTGAACGGCTTTTTTTATTGTGCTTGTCCTGTAAATAATAATATTTTTTACCTAAGATATTACAAATTATTTTCATACATTTGTTGCAGTAATCTTTAAAATTACCACTCAAATGATCGGTAATTGAACTAAATAAACTAAATTTAAACTTCCTCTGTTAAAGCGGAAATTGATTTTCCACACCTCTTAGGAAAGGAATTTAACCAGCCGGATATTTTACCAAATATTCTTGCCAGTCATATTTCCTCAATAAGTAAAATTTACATCGCTTAGACAGTTTTTAACTTAGGAAAATTCTATGATGGAAAATTCTGACAATCATAAATTTCACATACCTGTCTTAGGAACCGGTTTTTCTCTTGATGCCCCGATAAAGGTATCCAAGTACGGTATCTCTTCAGTTGTATCTTTAGCAGATGATACTTTAATGGAAAAATTACGAATCCATTACAGTAAAAAATATGATCTCAAATATTCAAGTATTGGTGATAAAGAAATAGATTCACGCGCAAAAAGGATTACTGCATATCTAAACATGATGAACAATCTTGTTAAAGAACATTTTCAAAAATTAAAACATTCAGCATTTGAAAACGGAAGTGAAATAAGTAAATATTTTGAAATGCTTCCCGATTTATCGGCATTAAAAATTAAGTATAAAGAAATGCTCGGCACAAAAGATATTAACGTGATGATGAAGCTACAGAATTGGCTTCGGGAAAATATTAAACCGGGTTCAATTGATGTGAATATAATGACTAAACTTGATAAGTCTAACTATGATTCAAAAGGTATTCATCTTCCGATAGAATATAATGATGCTCATGCTGCATTAAGAGGTTATGCAAACAGTGAACTGGAAAGTTCTATGGTTTTTTCTGCCGGAATTAATACGCGTTTATTCAGTTATCTTGAAACCTTCAAAGATTTTTTCCCGAAAAGTGATTGCAGTTTCAAAAAGAAAATAATAATTAAAGTAAGTGATTTCCGATCCGCTCTTATCCAGGGTAAGTTTTTAGCAAATAAAGGACTATGGGTTTCAGAATACAGAATAGAATCAGGTTTGAATTGCGGCGGCCATGCTTTTGCGACCAATGGTTATTTATTAGGTCCAATCCTTCAGGAATTTAGCGAAAAGAAAAACGAATTATTTGATTCTTTACGCGATACCCTTAAAAAAGCTTTATTAAAAAAAGAAGTCACATTTGATGATTCAAAACTTGGTATGGAAATAACAGTTCAGGGTGGTGTTGGCAAAGCTAGCGAACAAAATTTTCTTATCAGAAAGTATGGAGTTAAATCAGTCGGTTGGGGAAGCCCATTTCTTCTTGTCCCGGAAGTTATGAACGTGGATAAAGATACACTTGAAAAACTTTGTGATGCAGGCGAAGATGATATATATTTAAGCAACGTTTCCCCTCTTGGTGTCCCATTTAATAATCTTAGAACAAGCAGTAAAGAAGTTGAGAAGGCCGGAAGAATAAAAGAGGGAAAACCCGGCGCACCTTGCATTAAAAAATTTCTCGTATCAAATAAAGAATATTCCGAAAAACCAGCGTGTACGGCATCTATTACTTATATGAATAAAAAGATAGCTGATTTAAAATCAGCCGGTGATAATCCGGAAGAATTTCAAAAAGAATTCGATAGAGCAGCCGAAAAAGTCTGCCTATGTGTGGGACTTGGAGCTTCTGTATTAAAAGTTAATAATATTGATACTCCGAAAATAAGCAAAACAGTCTCAGTCTGTCCGGGGCCTAATCTTGCATATTATTCTAAGGTAGCCAGCCTCAAAGAAATGGTTGATCATATTTATGGAAGAATAAATCTAATCACTAATCATGATAGACCTAACATGTTCATAAAAGAACTGCAATTGTATAAAAATTATTTCTTAAAAAAGGTAGAAGAAAACCTAAACCCGCTTTCAGCACAAGCAGAGGAATATTTCGATACATTTCATGCAAATCTGATGGATGGAATAAACTATTACAAAAAAATTATTCCGGAAATTTTGGAAGAGACTGAAAAAGTAAGACAGAAAATAAAAGAAGATTTAAACGAACTGGAAATCAGTTTGAGTAAATATGCCAATCAATATGCTTAGTTATTCTTGACACTAAATTTTAAAAGAGCACGGTAGGTATCTAAGAGTTAAAACAATTAATAGGGAATAATATATATAATGGCTACATTTGAAGAAATCGGTATTGAAGCAAAAATAGTTCAAGCAATTGAGGAAGCGGGATTTGAAAAACCGATGCCGATACAAGAAGAAGTAATTCCACATTTAATGCAGGAGAATAGTCCTGATATTCTGGCACTTGCACAAACGGGTACCGGTAAAACAGCAGCTTTCGGACTTCCGCTTATTCAAAAAACGGATACAACTAAGAAGCATATACAACACTTAATTCTCTCACCGACGAGGGAATTATGTTTGCAGATTACTAATGACCTTAAGGCTTATTCAAAATATAAAGGCGAAATAAAAATTACAGCTATATTCGGCGGTGCCAGCATTGATCAGCAGATTAGGGCAATTAAGAAGGGAACTCATATAGTTTCAGCTACACCGGGAAGACTGCTCGATTTAATTGAAAGAAGAGTAGTTGATTTATCATTTATTAAAACAGTTGTGCTTGATGAAGCGGATGAGATGCTGAATATGGGTTTTAGGGAAGAACTCAAATTGATACTTGAGAAAACTCCAAAAGACAAAAACACATTATTATTTTCGGCAACCATGCCTAAAGAACTTTTGTCAATCTCCAATAAGTATATGAATAACCCGGTTGAAATAACAATTGGCAAGCGAAATTCCGGAGCTGAAAATATTGATCACATATGCTACATGGTACATGAAAAAGACCGGTATTTAGCATTAAAAAGAATTGCTGATTTTTACCCTGATATTTACGGAATAATATTCTGCCGTACACGAAAGGAGACACAGGACGTAGCCGATAAGCTCTTAAAAGACGGATATAATGCGGATGCCCTGCATGGAGATTTATCTCAGATACAAAGAGATGCTGTTATGAATAAATTCCGGCTTAAAAGTATTCAACTGCTTGTAGCTACGGATGTTGCTGCACGTGGTCTTGATGTGGATAATCTTACTCACATCATTAATTATAATCTTCCTGATGAAATTAATTTGTATACGCATCGAAGCGGGCGAACAGGACGCGCCGGGAGATTTGGCATTTCAATATTAATTTCTAATCTTAAAGAAAAGCACAAACTTCAGCAGATAGAAAAACAGATAAATAAAAAGATAAAACACCTCCCTATCCCGCTTGGAAAAGAGATTTGCAAAAAACAACTCTTTCATCTTATTGATAAAATGGAAAATGTAGAAGTGAATAATGATCAAATAGAATCATTCATGCCTGAAATTTATCAGAAACTTGAATGGCTGGAGAGAGAAGAATTAATAAAAAAGTTTGTTTCACTAGAATTCAATAGATTTCTGGAATATTATAAAAATTCAAGCGATTTAAATAACCCTGCTGACAGTAAATCATCCGGCAATAGGCAATCAGCTTCTTCCGGATTCACACGCTTTTTTATAAATCTTGGCAGAACGGATAAACTTAAGCCAGCAACTCTAATTGGAATGATAAACGATTTTACTAACATTAGAAATATTGAGATTGGTGAGATAGAAATCCTAAATAATTTTTCTTTCTTCGAAACCGATAGCGATTATGCTGAAACTGTACTTCAGTCCTTTACAAATAAAAAATATCAAGAATCGGCAAGTCGCTGTTGAAGTAGCTGCACAAAAACGCGGCGGTAATCAAAATAAAAGAAAAAGGCAGGAAAATTCTTCCCAAAATAAAAAATTTAGAAAATCAGGTACTAAAAGGAATAAATTTAAAGTTAATAGGAACTGAGGGATTTAAAATTCTATTTTTATAATTAAAGCCGTTCAAATTTTGAGCGGCTTTTTTATTTTTCAATCATCCTTAAAATTGTAGGAAGAACAATAAGTAATAAAGGCAGTGCGATTATAAATCCGCCTATTATTGCAATAGCCAGCGGCTGATGCATCTGTGCCCCGGTTCCGATACCAAGCGCTAATGGAAGCAATGCAGTAATTGCACCGAATGCAGTCATTAATGTTGGGCGTAATCTTAGTGAAATAGAATTAACAATTGAATTTTCTTTGCCGGCAATCGCTTTTCTGGAATCAAGATACTGAAGATAAATAAATATTGAATTTTCACCGATAATTCCAACTATCATTATAATTCCGGTATAACTGCCGACATTAAGAGGTGTACCGGTAATAAAAAGTGCAAGAAAACTTCCCGCAATTCCTAAAATAGCAATAAAAATAATTGCAATAGATACTTTAATCTTTCTAAAAAGAAATAGAGATACTGTAAATACTAAAAGTATAGCTAAAATAAGAATTGTCATCAAATCGCTGAAAGCTTTTTGCTGCTGTTCATAAGCGCCTCCGTAAACTATTTCATAACCGGCCGGCAGTTTAATTTCTTTTCCTATTTTCTTTTGCAGCTCTGCTACGGTACTTCCCAAATCACGATTATTTAATCTTGCAACTATATCATATTCCTGTTTTAAGTTTTCCCTATCAACCTCAGCCACGCCTTTGATGAATTTTATATTTGTAAATTCACTGATTGGTTTTATTGATCCGTTGTCAAGAAAAATGAAGCTATGCCTTATATCATCCAGAGAGTTTATCAATTTCCCTTCAAACATTCTAATATCAATAAGCTGATTTTGGCCTAATACATTGCCTACAACTGTTCCTTTAATTTTGTTATTTATCTGATATTGCAACTGGCTCGGAGTTAAACCATATTGAGCAAGTTCTGAGTCTTTCGGCTTAAAGATTAAATTCGGACCGGCGATTGTTATTCCGTCAAAAACATCTGCCGTTCCTCTGGTATTTGCAACTATATCCGAAATTTTCTCAGCCAATTCCTGCAGTTTAGCTTGATCATTACCGTAAACTTTTATAGATATCGGCTGCTTTGTGCTGATTAAATCTCCCAGCATATCTTCAATAATCTGCCCAAAATCAACTTGAAGCGCCGGTAATTTAGCTTCAATTCTTGTTCTTATTTTATCCGCAACCTCGTCGGTAGTTAATTTTCTTTTCTTCTTGAGCTGAATTGTGTAATCACCGGTATTCGGTTCAGTAATAAAAAATCCGTTTTGTGTTCCTATCTGGCGGGAGAATGATTGGACCTCCGGCGTTGTTTGTAAAATATGATCAACTACATCCAGCATTCTGTCTGTACCTTCCAATGACGTGCCTGGCGGGCTTACAAAATCCAGGACGATAGAACCTTCATCCATTTGAGGCAAAAAGCCTGAGGGAAGTTTGGGAATTATATAGTATGAAACAGCTATTAAGAGAATTATAACAATTACAGATATTACCGGTTTATAAATGAAAAAGTAAACCCAATTTCTTTTTTTAACTTCTTTGTGCTTTACTAAAGAAGAACCATTTTTCGAGAATATAATGTAGATAACCGGTAATCCGATCCAGGTTACAAAAAATGAACAGACCAGAGTAATTATCATTGCATTGGTTAATACTTTGAAATATGCACCGGCAACTCCGCCCATCAAAAAGAACGGAAGAAAAATTACTATAGTACTTAATGAAGAACCAACCATTGCCGGCAGCAAATATTTGATGGCTTTCGTTACTAAAGTGGCGCTGTTCTCTTCCGGATTCTCTTCGTGTGTACGGTGTATTTGTTCGACAATTACTATAGCATCATCTATAATAAGTCCGATTGCCGCCGCAATTGATCCAATCGTCATTATGTTTATTGTATAACCGATGGAAAATAATACTATGAATGTTAAACACAGAGTTATAGGAATTGTTACCAATATTACTGAGCTGGCTTTAAAAGACTTCAAAAATAATATTGTAATTAATATTGCCAATAAAAGGCCAACCCATACAACATCTCTTACACTTCCTATAGCGTCGGATACAAATTCAGCTTGATTATAAAATGGTCGCAGTACAACTCCTTTAGGAAGTATTTTCTGTAACTTAGGCAATTCTTTTTGTATCGCACTTTCAACTTCCAAAAGATTTGCATCAGGCTGTTTCAAAATGTGAATTGTGGGAACTATTTGTCCGTTTGCTTTAATTTTAACATAACTTCGTTCAGAACCTATTTCAACTTTTGAAATGTCTTTTAATCTTATCACTCTTTGAGGAGTATTAATAATTACGAGATTCTGTAATTCATTTAAATTATTTTGTGTTGCTTCGGTAAGAGTTAAATATAATCTGTCATAATTATTTAAATATCCCGTAGAAGAAATAAAATTTGATTCCGATATTTTATCTGCAACAGTCTGAGGAGTAATTTTTAAATTGCTCAGCTTAGCTGGATTTAAGATAACATGATATTCCTCAACCTTACCACCGCCTACCCCGACTTCTGAAATGCCCGGTATTCTGGAAAGAAATGGTTTTACAGTATATTCGGCAATATTTCTTAAATCTATTTGACTGTATCCTTTTCCGGCGATAGAGAATCCCATGATAGGAAATATTGAAGGATTCATTCTTTCAATTGAAATATCAATTCCTTGAGGCAGATTTTGTTTTATCTCATTGATTCGTGCTTCAATTCGCTGCTTATCCAAATTGATATCAGAATTCCAATTAAAGAATGCTGAAATCTCACAGCTTCCGCGGCTCGTTGCGCTTCTAATTAAATTTAGTCCCGGTACACGTTTAATTGCATTTTCCAGAGGAACTGTTACAGTAACAGTCATCTTATCGACAGGCTGTTCACCGTTATCCGCTATTATTTTAATTTTAGGAAAGGTGATATTTGGAAACAGGCTGGATTGTATATGAAGGAACGAGTAAACTCCCCCCAATAAAATTATAATTAATATAACAACAATCGGGCTTTTGTATTTTTCATAAAAGTTATTCATTTAACGATCTCAACTTTTGCTGTGTCCGACAGACCGTAAGAGCCGGTTAAAATAATTCGATCTGTTTTATTTAGCTTCGGACTTAAAATTTGAGCGACGCTGTCGTTTTCAATTCCTTTTTGAATATTCACTCTAATTGCTGTTGAATCATTAATTAATTTCATTACCCAGAAGGAATCTTCCGTAACATTAGTAACTAAAGAAGATTTGGGAAGCACCGTTGTGTTTGTAAAATGTTTATAAGGAATTTTTACCATTAAATTTAAATTTTCCGGGATGGCCCTGTATTCATTTAATTTTATAAAAAATATTTGAGTTTGAGTAATAGGATCAACTGCCGGAACATTTTTTTCTATAATGCCCGGAATTGAAATTCCATCCGGAAGATTTATTTCACAGTTCCCACCAATTTTAACTTTTAAAACGTCTTCATAGGGAACATTCAATTTTATACGCAACGAAGAAGGGTTGGATACAATGGCTATTTGTTCTCCTGCTGTTACAAAATCCCCCGTATGGTAATCTAATTCGGAAAGAACTCCGCTTGAATTTGCTTTTATATAAATCGAACCCTGAAATAATTCATTTCCCAGTTTAAGCTTTAGACTGTCATTCGAGGCAGATTCTTTAGTTCTAACCTGAAATAATATTTCTCCAGGTGTTACTTCATCTCCAATGTTTTTATAAACTTTTTCAACGAATCCGTCAAAAGTTGATCTAATTATTTCTTTGCTTAAAAATACTGTATTTCCATTCAGCTCCAAAAAATCATCCATATCCATTAAACGAGGATGAGTAACAGTAACCGGTGTTCCGCTGTTAACCACATTCGAATCGCCTTCACCGGAACTGCATGAATTCATTATTGCCGGTATAATTATTATCACAAAGACGATTAATATTTTTTTAAAATAGGTTTTACTTTGATTCATCCTACCAATTCCAATAATTATAATTACTAATTTCCATCTGGTAATTTATTTCTGTTGTAATGTCGGTTTTTTGAAGATCAATATAATTTTTCATTAACGTTAAGTATTCAATCATTGACAAATTTCCCTGCTGCAACTGATTTTCGGAAATACTCAGCAAATTTTTATAATCACTTATTTGAGTATTTAAATCATTAAGGTTTTTTCTTAATGATTTAACTCTGTTTTCAGCATCTCTTCTTTTTGTAAAAATGTTTTCAGTAAGATAATTTTTATATTCTGACAAAGTCTGTTGTGCAATATAAGTCTGCTGTCTGGTAATGTCTTTCTGATTACCATCAAGAATCGGCAGTGAAAAATTTATTCCTGCACTAACGCCAAATTTCCTTTGAATATCATTTAACTCAACCGCATTCAAACCTGCATTAAAAAATAAATCTAATTGAGGCTGATACTTTGTTTCAAATACCCTCTGCTGATTAGCAGTATTCAAACTGTCTAAATAATATTGGGTTAAAAAATTCGATGATGGTTCTTCTCTAGCTAAAGTTAAATTTACGGAATCTATTTTAACGGTTTGGGTATCCTTTATTCCGCACACAGAATATAGTTGAGCAAGCCCGCTCTTGTAATTCTGCCATGTTTGTTCAAGGTCAATCTGCCTGGTTTTTAATTCTATTTTAAGAAGCAGAAAATCCTGTGCTTTTGCATAACCTTTTGAAACAAGATCGCTCGTAATTTTTAATTGATCGCTAAGATTATTCTCAACTTCTTTAGAAAGTTTATACAGCATTAAATATTGCAACGTGTTTAAATATTGATCTGTAATCTGCTTTCTTAAATCATGCTTTTCCATGGTGGTTTTATTTTCATAGCTTTTCCCCTGAACAGCCCGCTGTTCTTTCAAAGCATCGAGCAATCCGCCGTTAAAAATATTTTTATCTAAATTTATTTGAGCAGAATATAAACCGCCGTTCGTTACCGCAGCATCGTAACCGATTGCTTTCGAATCCGGATTAGGTGTGAATAATGTTCCGTGATTATTGAAGTAAGGAGAAAATAATACGTTACTCGAAAGATAAACCTGGAATGCTGAATTTTGCGCTTCGTCTAATTTATTTTGAAGATTATTAATGAGAAATAAATTGCCGTAATCTTTAATTACAGGAGAATTATTTAATGCTTTGTTTATGAAATAATTTAAGTTGTATTGCGCAAAAACAAAATTGCTGATGCAGATAATAAGGAATAATATTTTACGTAATGTCATCAATAAATATTTTTTAAATACTTTTTTAAAATATTATATTAAAAAAATGATTAGCTTCATTTATAAACTTTTGAAAAATATTAAAAATAAATTTCATAGCCTAAAGGATTAATAAAACTGTGCCGGAGACAACCCGGCACAACTTTTATATTATTTATTAATCTTCATCCCCCTCTTCACTGTTAACTTTTTTGCTCTTAATAATTTTACCTTTTTTATTCAGAACCACTTCATATTTTGCGCTTTTACCTGCTACAGACAATTCATAAGTCACTTTTGAACCGCTAGTTACTTTTTCCGCTCTATCTACTTTAGCCCCAGGAATTTTCTTTTCAATTGCTTGTAATGAACCTTTAGGTAAATCAGATGATGGGATTGTTTCTTCAATCTCAACAATCTTTCCAGCTTTTGTAAAAAGAAGGTCTCTTTTTATTGTTCCGTCAACACTTTCTATTTCGAAATATTTACTACCCTTCTCAGTTTCGGTGCTCAATCCTTTAATCTCAGCTTTGGGATATGTTTTATGAAATGAGTTCAGCACTGCTGTAGGTAGATCTTTTTCGCTTACCTTTTTTTCCTGAGCAAATGTATTGGTAATTCCAATTAATAAAAACATAGCTCCTAAACCGGTAATTAAAAATAATTTTGATAATTTCATTCTAAACCTCCATTAATAAAATTGTTGATTGATATCTCTAAAATAAAGAGTGCATATGAAATCAAGATGAAAACAATATTATTTTTAGCAGTCAATATTTATAATAGATAAAAACTTTATTACTTTTACTATAGCTACTTCTTCTCCAATATTAACACACCAAAACTTTTTTCATTATTTTTTCCTTCTAACATTCCTGGCAAATAAATATTATGAGTTTCGGGATCCAGAGCCATAGTTCTCAATCCTTTTTCTGTAGTTATATTATCAATTACTTTAAATTCTTTTGGAGAAATTTCTTTTATTACAGTTAAATTCCCTTCACCATTCGAACTGAAAGCTAGATTGCTTTCAGGATCAAAAGCACAAGCATCTACATGTCCGCCGATTGGAACAGTAGTAATTACTTTTCCTGTTTCGGCATTAACTATAACCATCATTTTATTATGACAGCCAGCAAATAAAATATTATTTTTTAAATCTATTGCTAATCCGGATGGCCCTTCTCCCGGAGCCACCGGCCATGTTTTAATAATCTTTAAAGTTTTTGAGTTAAATTCTAGAGTTTTGCTTTTGTCTTCAAGATTAACATAAATTAATCCTTTATTATTTGAAACGACAAACTCAGGGCCTCCTTCCAGTTTTATTGTTCCAACTACCTTGTCGGTTTTAGCATCAATCGCGGTAATGTTTGAGCTTCTTCCGTTCATAGTAAAAATTCTTTGCGTAAATGGATCAAACACTATCGCATCAGGGTCTTTACCGGTGACATGGATGCTGCCCGTTACCTTCAAAGTTTTCAAATCAAAAACGGTAACAGTATCACTTCTTCCGTTACTTATAAAACCTTTTCCAAGATTATCCGCAAACACTATTCCATGTACTCCGTTCAGGCCGTCTATTTCACCAATCACTTTATTGGTTTTAAGATTAATAACATGAACCCGGTCTGCATGTGAGACATAAAGCCTTTGCATATGAGCATCCACAGCTGCATAATCCCACCAGCCTTTTCCTCCGATATCTATTTTGCCGGTTATTTTATATCCGGAAGTTTGAGAAAATATAATTACAGGGCATATTAGAATAATTGCCCACAGCAATAAAAATAACTTTTTCATACTGACCTCCTTGAGAATCTTAATCTTTTTAATTCTTAATTTGAAAGTAAAAATCACTCTTCACCCGGATTTCCATTATCCTGCCCGTTTCCGTTTGATTGATCTTTTTCCTTATAATTATTGAAATTATATTTTAGATCGAGCATAACCATTGGAGCTTGCCTTGTATAATGGAAATAATTATAAAAATCTGTTCCTTGTGAAATAAATTCGCGGCTGCCCGTATGCAGTAAATCTCTTATCTGCAATGTAAGAGATAATTTTTTCCCCATTAAATTTTGTTTTACAGCAAGATCAGTAACAAAATATCCATGCCACTTGCCTTGTGCTGTAACTGACGGACTGTGATATCTAGTATTCAATTGAAGCTCAGTTGAAGAAGTAATGTCAAAGACGTTACTGTTTTTTATGCTCCAATCAAAGCTTTCTCTTGCAAAAGATTCGTTGAATATTGCACCTTGAATTTTATAATCATAAACATCACCCATAAAATTAAATTGCCAGAATTTAACCGGGTTAAATAAAACCATGAATTCAGCACCGAGCGAGTAGTCGGTTCCTACATTAGCAATCGATCTAAGCGTTACGTTTTCTGCATAAACTGAATTGATGTCTTCCATTTTATTATGAGTAAATCTGTAATAAAAATCATTTGAAAAAGATACCTTACCAATAAATGTCTGATAGCCAAGTTCATAAGAATCTATCAATTCAGGTTTAAGTGAAGGATTTCCAATGCGGACATTATTTGCATCAAACCATGTATAAAAAGGCTCAAGGTCGCCGCCGTCCGGCCTTTCGATTCTGCGTGTATAGCTGGCCATAATTTGTGTTCCGCCGGCTAAGCTGTAGGATGAATGAATTGAAGGGAAAAAATCCCATCTATTTAGAGAAAATTGCTGATTCGTTTCAGCTAATTTTACTAGCTGGTAAGTATACTCAGCTCTAGCTCCAACCTGAACGCCTAAACTATCCCACTTATTTGAAAACATGGAATATGCGGCAAACCTGGTTCTGTTAAAATCATTAGTGTTACTGAACTGAGGCTGAAATTGGTAGAGATAACTAGTCGAATCAAAAATATATAATTTATTTATATCCTGCCTGAGCCTGCTGAAGTATTCCATTCCCGCGGAAAAAACTTCATCTTTATTAAATGGAAGCGTATAATCAAGCTTCCCTCTCAGCTCGCTGCCCGGGCCAAGCTCGGTTGTTTTTGTACCATTAATAAGACTTATATTATTTGTTGAGGCTGATGCCGACGCTTCATTATTATTACGATGCCTATAAAATAATTCTGCAGTTAGCTGGTTGTTTTCTGGACCAAAATTATGCTGGTAATTTGCATTCAAATCGTAAAATGTTCCTGAGTGATTATGATTTGTATTATTTAGATAATACAATATTTGAGGAGCAGTATCCGACCACTGATTATAATTTAAAGTAGAATTTCTTAAAAATGATCTTGCACCGTACCTGCCGCCCAGACTAATGTTATCATTTTCACCTAAATCAAAACTAATGCCGCCTCTTAAACCGGACAAGGTTCTACCCCACATTATGTTACCATCGGAATTGAGATAAGAAGTATTATCTCCGATAATAAATTGTTTTTGCTGTGAGTTTGTGCCGGGGAAAAACCGCCGGTTGAAATCCACACCCAAATTATAACTTATAGAAGGAGTTTTATATTGGAACATAAAACTTCCGCCGTATTTATTATTCAGTCCTCCCATTATATCAACAATTCCGCTTAAACCTAAATTTGAATTTTTCTTTAAAATGATATTAATAACTCCAGCAGTTCCGCTTGCATCATATTTAGCAGAAGGATTAGTTATCAGCTCAATATTTTTAATAGCGCTTGCCGGTATTTGCTGAAGTGCATCCTGTGCATCCATTACCGAAGGTTTGCCGTCAATAAGCACTTGAAAATTTGTACTCCCCCTTAAGCTTACGTTTCCATCAATATCTACACTTACCGAAGGAACATTTTCCAGAACATCAGCAGCGGTGCCGGACATTGCTGTTGGCATCTGACTTACATCTATAACTTTCTTATCAAGATCATAGGAAATAGGTGATCTTTTCCCCTCCACTACAACATTCTGCATATTTATTGCGGATGGTTTTAAATATAATTTACCTAAATCCAAATTGGTTTTAGAATCTGAAAGTAAAATATTCTTAATCTTTTTTGTTGTGTATCCTACAAACTGCACATTTAAATTGTAATTCCCGGGTTTAATTCCTTTTAAAATAAACTCACCCTTTTTATCAGTTACGGTACCGGTAACAATTTTATTATCGCTTTTATTTAAAAGGACTACATTAGAATATTCGATAGGTTTTTTTGTGCTTTCATCAAAAATTCTTCCGGTTATTGAATATTCTTTATTTGTAATATTTTTTTGCTGTGAATAAGTTAAAGTTGTTAATACAAGTGATATTATAATAAGTATAAAGATTTTTTTTAGCATCATTTCTTCGCATCCGGAATTCCGGTTAGTAAATCCTTTTTCGAAATTGTTTATTTTATTGCTAGTAAAGAAAATCGCAAATAAACTTCAATACTAAAACTGAATAAATTAATATTTATAGATGAAAATAAGATGAAAATTTAAGTTTTAGGAGGCTAAACAGATACTTTGTGATATGAATTAAAATTGAAATCCTAGTATTTTATCACGCAATTTTATCAGATAATATAATAGTAAATATTGTTTTTTCATCTACTATACTTTCCACACTTATCTTTCCTCTGTGCAGCTCAACTATTTCTTTAGCTATTGCAAGGCCTAATCCGCTGCCGTCAATTTCTGCGCGTATTTCATTTGATCGATAAAATCTGTTAAAAATATATGGAATATCAGATTGAGAGATTCCAGGGCCGGAATTTTCAATTTGAATTGTTACTTTATTATTAGAGACATTCTCTAATTTTATATTTACACAAGAATCCGGGAAAGAATATTTTATTGCATTATCAATAAGATTTAAGAAAACACTTTTCAGTTTTTCCTTATCAGCATTTATTTCCACCGCATCATTAAAGGACAAGTTTAATTTTATACTTTTATTAATTGCCGCCTTATTCATCGTTTGGGCGCAATCGGCTAATAGTTCATCTATTCTAACCTTGCTCAAGTTCAGTTTCGATTGCGATGCATCCAGCTTAACAATTGTTAAAAGTGAATTTGTCAGCTTTGTTAAATTATCAATTTCCGAAAGAGCATTTTTTATGCTTTCTTCAGATTCAGAATCTTTTACCTTTTTTTCTAAAATTTCCAGTTCTGTTTGAATAACCGTTAATGGTGTTTTTATTTCATGCGATGCATTCGCAACAAATCTTTTCTGACTTTTAAATGCATTGTCAATTCTCTCAATCATCTCATTCAGAGTTTCACCTAAGGCTCTTACTTCATCTTTAGCCTTTGGGAGATCAAGCCGTTTATCTAAATTTTCCCCGGAAATATTTTTGGCGGTATCTGCCATTTGAGTTATTGGCTTGAATGCGGCTTTAGAAATAAAATATGCGGCGAAACCGGTAATAATAAGTCCGGCAGGAATAATGATTAAAAACAAATAAAATAAACGATCCAAATCATCATAAACATCTTTAACGGAGGCAGCCGTTTCAAGAATATAAACCGAATCATTTTCTGTCTCAAACTTATTCCAAAAGATATGATATTTATGGTGGTCTATTCTCTTTTTTTCATATTCAAACGATCCGCTTAATATCTTATCTAAATTTGGAATTTCGCCTTTCGAAAGGATAGAATCTTTTATGATAATCTTCCCTTCCTTATTAAACAACTGGAATCTTTCTCCAATTAAACCTTTAGCCCTGATTGAAGACAGTTTTTTCAAATTCAAAGCAGAATTATCATCAAACTCATCTTCTATTTCTGCTCGTAAAGAAATGGAATAGCTTTTTAAATTTGTATTAAGTTTTAGAAATTCCGCATCCTTTGTGCTGTGATATATTATAGCAGCAAAAGCAGTCAGCATTATTCCAAATACAACCGTATAAGCTAAAATTATTTTTGATTTTATAGAAAACATAAATTAAAAAATTGAATTTAGTCTTTCTTCCAAAAAGGCAGTTTAAAAAAGTAATTATCAATTTAAAAACCTGCGGAAATCCGTTTAATCCGTGTTATCTGCGTTCTATTTTCCATATAAATATTACTCATTTTTAACAACTTCGGCCTTATGATAAGGCCTTAACTATCTGTAAAAATATAACCCGAACCTCTAACTGTTTGAATTAATTGTTTTTCAAAATCCTTATCTATTTTCTGCCGCAAAAATTTTATAAAAGATTCTATCACATTACTTCGCGGATCAAAATTCATATCCCACAAATGCTCAGAAATCATTTCCCTCGTTAATATTTTATTCGGTTTCATCATAAATAATTCTAGAAGTGCAAATTCTTTAGCCGAAAGTTGAATCTCTTTTCCTTCACGATAAGCTTTATGTGTATTAAGATCTAATTTAACTCCAAAATTTTCAATAACAGCCGAACGAACTTCACTCTTTCTTCTAATCAGTGCACGCATTCTCGCCAGCAATTCACCTAAATGAAACGGCTTGGCAAGATAATCATCAGCGCCTTGGTCTAATCCTTTTATTTTATCGGAAACATCATCAAGTGCAGTCAACATTAAAATTGGAGTCAGCACTTTATTCTTCCGTAAATTTTCGCATGTCTGTAGTCCGTCCTGTTTGGGCAGCATAATATCGAGTATTATTAAATCATAGTCGTTAATTTCCGCAAGCTGCTGGCCGGCAACTCCGTCACCCGCAGTGTCTGCAGCATAACCTTCGGCTTTCAGCCCTCTTTCCAAAGCAGCAGCTATTTTTTTATCATCTTCAATTAAAAGAATGCGCATATTTTTATAATCTTTTTACAAAGATATAAAGTAAAAATGAAAATAAAATGAAAGTAGGAGTGGAATAAAAAAATCCGCAACCAATATAATTTAATCACTGCGGATTTTCATTAAGGCTTAATCGAGGAGAGTATTACCAAGCCTAATTTCCATTATTTCTGCGTCGGCCCATTCTGCCTCTTCGTTCTTCCATCATCTTTTTATATTCAGCCTTTTGGTCATCGGTTAATATTTTTCCAAAATCAGTATTCGCATTGGTCATTATTTGCCGCATTTCCTGCCTTCTATCCTGAACTGAATCGGGGATTGCTTTAACCTTATCAGAAGCACTGGTAAAAATTGAATCAGCCTGTGCAGTTTGTGTATCTGTTAATTTAAGTCTGTCTTTTAATCTGTCAACTCTGTCTTTTACCGAGAACCGGTTTTGCGCGCTGGCACTAAAAATAAAAGCCACTGCAATAATTGCAGTTAATATTAAACTTCTCATATTTCCCTTTCTTTAATGTAAAGGAATAAAAATTTAATTTATTTTTAAAAACCTATGGATATTTGACACAGAGTTTTCTAATTAAGTTTAATTACAAGTAATACTATTTATCAAACCGTATTTAGCAAGAATTCTAATAAATATTAGTCAGAATTTTTCACTTAATTTCCATTCAATTAAGGACTGGAATACCGGCTTTTGATTTTTTTGATTTATTCCTTCGATAAAATGAACATTTTTATCTGAAGAATTTTTAGTCAAATAAATTTCCAGCCAATCATCGTATTTAGTTTCTGATAGAAATGACAGAGTAATTGTTTTTATCTGATTTTGGATATGATATTCCTCGGTGTAACAGTCTAAAATAAATTCAACATATTTTTCATTATTTACATGCTGGTTTATATCAATGTTAGAATAACCGATATGTTTATTAAAAACAGTTTCCTTTTTATTTTCTTCAGTAAATTTTGAAGGAAGATCGGTTAAAGCATGATCATTTTCAGTTGTAGGTCTATAAGCGGGAAGATTCTTTAAATCACTTATTCGTTTATTACCTGCATTAATAAGAAGCCATGCTGTTGTTGCTTTACAAAATATTTCATTTTTTTCATTAGATAAGAGGAAATCTCTTAAAGCATACAGTTTATATTTCCCCTTTCGCCCATGTTTTAATGTTAAATGTATCTTCAAACTTAGGATAATTATCAAACTGTACCTTAACCCAGGAAAGTACCCAGAACAATCCGGCATCTTTTAAATCCTTGTAACCGAAATTAAGACTGTCTGCATGTGATGAGGCAATATCCTGCATATAATTAAATATTGAACTGACTTTAAGCCTATTGTTAAAATCGACATCGTACGTTCGTACTTTATGAGTTTCTTCTAAGAATGTTTGCATAACTCAATAATTATGTGGGAAAAGTAATACTAATTTCTTAAAATTTTACTTTAAGACAAAATATTACTTACTAACGGGATAACCGACATCAGCCCAGTCTTTTCCAAAATCCTGAGGAATATACAATACTTTAACATTTGTATATCCAAGCTCTTTCAACGTTTTATACGCTGGACGAACATTCGGGCAGTGTCCCCAAGGGCAGCAGCCGCAATATATAACAATGTTTCGGTTTTTCTTCAGAGATTTTACTTCATCTTTTATTGATTTTATTCCGCTCTTTTCTGATGCCGGACCAACATACTTTGCTTCGGGAATATGTCCGGTATTATAAAGAAATTTAAATCCAACTTGAAGAATTACAGGATTCTTACCTTTGGTATTCTTCAGTTCCTGGGCTAATTCATCGGTTGTAATTAAATGATCTATTGTCCAGGGATCAGAAGGTTTTATACTTTGCTTTAAAACATTTAAATCTTTAGCATTTTGCTTCAGCTGTTTTAGTGAATTCAATTGGGCATATGAATTACCTGATAATAAAACAAAGATTAATAAAACGATTATTAAACCGAATAATTTTTTAAATAATAAAATATTGCTCTTATTCATGCTGATATTTCCTCAAATATATTTTCTCTAAAATTTGTTTTAACATAATTTAATTAGCACCTAAATTCAACGAAGACATATTAATACTAATGTTATTTTGACACTAATCACCACAGAATGAATATTAGATAATAATTTTAAATTTACTTTGAATGATTGACAAATGAATGAAATAAGTAGGTGATTGGTTTGCTAAAATTAATTTATTCCGGAGATACTTCCGCTGCGCGAGATATTTTCTATCCTTCTGCCGCCCATAAATCTTTTTGAATAGTATGCATCATCAAGTGATGAAACAGTTACTCCGTTTGATGAACTTGCGTGCGCAAAAAGATTGTCTCCGATATAAATTCCTACATGGCCCGGTTTTACCCAGCGTCTTGTATTGAAAAAGACTAAATCGCCAAACTTTAAATCTTCTCTATCTCTTATAACTTCGCCCTCTCTATACTGCTGCCTTGCGCTTCGTTCTAAATCGATTGATAATGATTTTTCATATATAGTCTTTGTAAATGCAGAACAGTCAATTCCTTTTTTAGAATTTCCGCCGTACTTATATGGTGTATTTAAGTACTTAATAATTTCCATCAGCATTTTTTCCCGTGCATTACTTTTATCAGCTTCAAGTTCATTTGATGCATTGGAAGTACCATACTTTTTTAAAATATCAGAGATATCTATTTTTTGCGAGTTTTCAGGTATGTCATCCGGATCTGAATCTAAAGAATCTTCGGGAATACTAATGGTGTCTTTATATGCTGTATTATTAATTTTAGCTAAATCAGTATTGTTATTTTCCGATGAATATCGTCCTGAGCTAGTTTCTTGATCAGAACTTTCAGTTCTGTTAGCATAACGAACAGAGTTTGAAGTAGAAGCACAACCGGAATAGAATACAATTCCAATAATAATAATTAAAAATAGAATATAGTGATTCGGTTTGGTCATTCTTGTCAGCCCAGATATGATCTCAAATTTTTACTTCTCGATGCATGTCTCAGCCTTCTAATAGCTTTTTCTTTAATTTGCCTTACTCTTTCTCTCGTTAAGTTAAATCTCTCGCCGATTTCTTCAAGTGTTAACGAATGTTCTTTATTTAATCCGAAATAGAGTTTAACAACTTCGGATTCTCTTTCAGACAAAGAAGAAAGTGCTCTTTCAATTTCAGTTTTTAAAGATTCATTCATTAATACATAATCCGGATTCGGCTGCTGATCATCTTCAATTACATCTAATAATCTGTTTTCTTCACCCTGTGTAAATGGTGCATCCATCGAGACATGCTTTCCGGAAATTTTTAAGGTTTCTGCAACTTCACTAACTTCCATATCAAGTGCTTGTGCCAGTTCATTTGCATTTGGTTCCCTCTCAAATTCCTGTTCAAGATTAGTGTACGCTTTCCCTATTTTATTAAGTGCACCAACTCGATTAAGCGGCAATCTAACAATTCTTGATTGCTCCGCTAGGGCCTGAAGAATTGATTGACGAATCCACCATACCGCATAGGAAATAAATTTGAACCCCCTAGTTTCGTCGAACCTTTTTGCAGCTTTAATTAATCCTAGATTTCCTTCATTAATTAAATCACCAAGGGATAAACCTTGATTCTGATATTGTTTAGCTACGCTTACAACAAACCTAAGGTTAGCTTTAGTTAAAGTCTCTAAAGCAGTTTGATCACCTTTCTTGATTCTTATTGCAAGTGCAATTTCTTGTTCAGGTGAAAGTAAACTCACCTTTCCAATTTCTTGTAAATATTTATCGAGGGATTGACTTTCACGGTTAGTAAATTGCTTGGTAATTCTCATGGTTTCACCTCGCTGTTTTATTTTCTACATTGATTGTGTCAACAATTCCAACAATTGATGCATCTACTGGAGCCATATCAACGGGCAGAGGGATGACTGCTTCTGACGCCGTTATGTAATAAATTATCTCACCGGGTCCTGAACCCACAGTATCAACAGCGACTAATGGCTCACCGCAGTTTTCCATTTCAGCATTAATTGGCTGAACGAACATCAATTTAAAACTTTGTAATGCAGGGTGTTTTTTAGTAGCCCATACATTTCCTATTACTTTACCTAAGAACAATTATTATGCCTATAAAATAAACGGAAATTATTAAAAAATAAGTAAACTAAAATTTCAATATCAATTACAGCCGGTAAAATTTTCATAACTAATTATCTAATTTTTTATGAAACCCCGTCTATTATTAATTAAAGAAGGAAAAGTACTACAATTTATTTATTATTAGTTTTTCTGCTCTTCTAGATATTCTTTTAATGGAATATCAAGTTTATCTACTATAGCCATTATAACTGCATCGACAGGCTTATTCTTGGTGAATTCTGTTTGCCTAGAAGAACTTCCAGTTGCAACAAGTACAACTTCCCCTTCACCGGCACCTACGCTATCTACAGCTACAACAAAGTTATCCTTTTCTTTTAGATTTAGGTCTAGTTGTTTTACTATTAAAAATTTGGCTCCAACCAAATTTTCATCTTTTTTTGTAGACCATACGGTACCGATCACTTTGCCTAAAAACAATTGTTCCTCTATGTTTTATGTGAGTATTTAGGTATTTCTACTGCGAATATAATTTACAATTTTTAAAGATACAATCGATTGAAAATTTAAAATGAACTAACTTTTCTTTCAATATTTCGCTCAAAAATAGATTAAGAAAATTAAATTGAGTCCCCAAGGAGTAATCAAAAAAAATTACGATTGTAAAAAGCTTACCCCTTTTAAATTATTATCTAAGTTAAAAAAATCCGCTACGGTTTTTGCCACATCAGAAAACGTATCTCGTATTCTCAAATCATGTGTGCTTTTATTCTTCTGATAAAATAACAATGGGACATATTCTCTGCTGTGGTCTGTGCCGGGTGTAGTAGGATCATTACCATGATCAGCCGTAATTATTAAAGCATCAGAGTCATCCAATTTTTCAAGGAACTCAGGTAAAAAATCATCAAATTGTTTAAGTGCACCTGCAAATCCTTCAGGATTGTTTCTATGACCGAAGTAAACATCAAAGTCAACCAGGTTTGCAAATATTAAGCTCTCTTTAATCTTAGACGCGTATTCATTTAGTTTGTTACAGCCTTCTTCGTTGGATTTTGTCTTCTCCCTCACTTTAATTCCTTTATAGTTAAAAAGATCATTTACTTTGCCGACTGCAACCGTTGTAATATTACTCCTGCTTAAAAGATCAAGAATTGTTTCGGAAGGAGGATCTAAAGAAAAATCTCTACGATTCGTAGTGCGAGTGTAACTACCGGATTTTCCTAGGAAAGGTCTTGCAATAACTCTTCCAACTATTAGTGGAGCTGTTAAAACTTTATGCCTGGTAATTTCGCATATTTCATACAATCTGTTTAATGGGATTATTTCTTCGTGACAAGCTATTTGAAAGACTGAATCTGCTGAAGTATAAACTATTGGGTATCCTGTTTTAATATGCTCGTCACCCAACTCTTTAATAATTTCAGTTCCGGAAGCTGGTTTATTTCCTAATACTCCTTTGCATCCGGTTAATGCTATAAATTTGTCTATTAATTCTTTTGAAAAACCGTTAGGGAAATAGGAAAAGTCAGTATCTACATATAATCCGCCTAATTCCCAATGTCCGGTTGTAGAATCTTTTCCCTTTGATATTTCTTTCATCTTACCATAAGATGCTAGTGGAGTTTTAGTTTGCGGAATTCCTAATATTTTATGAATGTTGCCAAGACCCATTTTTTGTAAATTTGGTAAGTTTAGCCCGTTAACTGCTTTGGAGATATTGTAAAGAGTATTACTTCCCGCATCACCATAGTTTGATGCATCTGGTAATTCACCAATGCCGACACCATCAAGAACAATAATAAAAAAATTTTTCATAGTAATATGAACAGAAAATTAAATAATACTTTGTTTTTAATTAATATTGCGGACAGTATTGCCGCCGCGTTCTAATGCTTTTTGAAGAGCCAGATCGGCATTGTAAATAACTTCTTCGGGATCGGTTTTGCTGTTTGCAGATGCCACTCCAATTGAGACTGTATATGTCGTCTGTTTAGAGACTACTGCAATTGGTTTTCGCGCAATTTTAACTCTTAATTTTTCAGCCCAAAGAAAAACGTCTTTAGTTGTTGCATTAAAAAAGTAAACACAAAAAACTTTTTCGGACAATCTTCCGAATAAGTTTAAAGGTGTCATTTCTTGGTTTATGGTTTCAGATACGGAAGTGAGAACTTTTGGGAATGGATTACCGTCAAATAATGATTCTTGTTCCAGAAAATCATCTATTCTTATTAAAGCTAAAGCACCTGGAATTTTTAATTGCGCAGCTTTTGCCAAATCCGAAGTAAGCCGATCTTTAAATGTTTCTGCATTCAAGACTTTTGTATCAATATCTACTGCTAGGTAGCTTTTCAGCAGAGTTTTGGTTGAATAGGAATAAATAACAAACGATAAAATATTTAAAGCGCTTTTAAGGAATTGAATATCTGCATTTGTATAAGCATTCTTTTTAAGACTTTCAAAACATAGAACTCCGTAATTTTGATTATCATAAACTATGGGAATTGCCAGAAATGAACCGTCAAAACTAACACTCTCTACTTTTGCAAATCTTACATATTCACCGGACGAAGTATCGTCTATTTTTACTGGCATTCCAGTTACAATAGATTTCCCAACCAAAGTGCCGTTTAAATCAATATCTAAATTTTCTCCGACATACTTCAGAGAAGTGTTATTTAATATTTTAAGTGTTATAAATTTTTTCTCTATAGGATGGAAATACACAAAAGCAAAAGCATCCCAATGGAACAATAATCCGATTGAACTCTGAATTGAAACAATTAGATCTTCTACATTATCAATCTTTTTATCAGGGCCAATTAAACTCAATAAACCTTTCAATCTTTGCTGAGAAACCGAATCAGAATACTTTTCTTCGAATATTGTTATAATCATTGTTATAACTCTTACAAATCGGCCGAGAGCATAAATTGTTTCAATCCCGAATGCGTCATCAACTTTTGCATCAACAGCAATTATGGCAATTAGTGATTTCTCATAAAAAAGCGGAACGCCCACAAAACTTCTAATTCCTTGCGGTGAGTTATAATATCTAACCACATCGGCTTCAGCAGCGGGAGAAATATCACTTAATAATTCCGGTTCACCTTTCTGCACAATTTTACTTAATATATCATCTTCAATATCAAATTTCCTATTTGCAATATCTGTTGAATTACTTACAAATCTTTCAATTGTAAGTTTTTCCTTCTTTTTATTGTACCAAAAAAATATTGCGGTGTGTGCCTGATATGCTTCTTTAATTACGGTCAGCATTTTTTCGAGGACAAATGCAAATTGCCCATTATGTCCAACTTCCTCGGGTAAAGATTCATTGGCAATTTCTTCAAATCTTTCTTTAAGATCAGGAGGCTTTAATGTTGTTTTTGGCACTCGAAAATTAGGCGAGTATGTTTCGGAGGTTATAACTTCTAAATTTTTATTTTTGGAAATGATCTGAAATGAATCACCCAGGTCGGTATGACTTGGTTCATTTGATGAAACATCTTCAATATCTTCATCCGATTGCCTCGAAATAAATGGTCCGTCAAATCTAATGGAATCGCGAAGAAATATTATAAATGCTACATAAATAACTATAAGGCCGATTGTAATAATTCTTATTACTATATCGTCGGTAATCAAAAGAACCGCAGCTAAAAGCGGAACAAAGAGAAAAATTAATAATCTTTTTTTCTGCCTGCGATCCATATTAAATAGAATTATTACAGATATTTAAAAATTAATTGTTAATATAAATTTACTATTTTATATAATCAAATAAGAATGATTATACTTCACAAATTAGAGTAGAATAGTTTTGTCAATCTTTGATAAATCTCTTTCCTACCAATATTTTTTACGGAGGAATAAAAGAACAAATTATCTCCCAATATAAGTTCCGGAAAAAACTGAATTGTCATTTTTCGAGAAGAAATATATTCCGATTGCTTTAATTTATCTGCTTTGCTTAACAAAACCAAATAAGGAATTTCGGCGTATCTTAGAAGATTATTTAATTGTTTGTCTAATTCCGTTGGTTTATGTCTGCTGTCAACTATATGAAAACAGATTGCTATGTTTTTTGAAGCCTCAATATAATTTCCGATTAGTTTTGCCCAAAATTCTCTTTCCATTTTGCTTGATTTAGCGTATCCAAAACCAGGTAAATCAACAAAATAAAATTTATCATCAATTAAATAATAATTTATTGAACGCGTTTTCCCGGGAGTTGAACTGGTTTTAGCAAGATTTTTCCGGTTGAAAAGCGAATTGATAAATGATGATTTACCAACGTTCGATCTTCCGCATAAAACTACTTCGGGCAGGTTGTCTTTTGGTAAATCCGCTAAATTATAAATAGATTTTATGAATTCTTGTTTTTCAAACATAACATAAAAATAATAATCGAAATTTAAGATTATATCAATACAATTAAAATTTTTAATTGAAATTAAATAATTCTTCTTAAATCAGTTCTAAAGATAAATTTATATTTAGGGCCTTTACCATCATAAAAAAGCCCCGAATGAATCGGGGCTTTTGATTAAACAATATTTTATAAAAGTATAATTTACTTTTTGTCTTCTGTTTCCGAAACTACTTTAGCTTCTTCAATTTCTTCTTTTTCATTTTCTTCGGCTTCTTTTTCTTTCTTAGCCTTGACTTTTGCTTCCTTCTTTTCCTTATGTTCTTCAGCCTTTGCATTTATAACATCGTTATAATCGACTAATTCCAAAATTGCTAATTCTGCAGCGTCGCCCATTCTATGGCCTAATTTAACAACTCTTGTGTATCCGCCAGGTCTTTCGCCAATTTTAGGAATGATTTCGCTAAATAATTCTTTAACGACTTCCTTATCGTTAATAACACTCATAATTTGTCTTTTAGAATGAAGGTCATTCTTTCTCGCTTTAGTTATAAGGGCTTCTGCATAGCTCCTTGCTTCTTTAGCCTTTGCTACAGTAGTTCTTATTCTTTTATATTTAAAGAGAGATGTAGCAAGCGATCTTAATAAAGCTTCACGGTGACTTGCTGTTCTTCCTAGTTTTCTTCCTCTAACTCTGTGTCTCATGAATAAACCTTTTTCAAAATTTAATTATTGTCAGTTTCATCTTTAATGTATTTATCTACATCCATACCGAATTCTAATCCGAGTGTTTCTACAATTTCCATTAATTCGGCTAAAGATTTTCTTCCGAAATTCCGGAACTTCAGCATTTCTGATTCATCTTTCCTAACCAATTCAGCTAAGTTTTTTATGTTTGCAGCCTTTAAGCAATTATGAGATCTAACGCTTAATTCCAGATCATCAACATTTGTAAGTAATATTTTTTTAATTCTTTCTTTTTCACTGTCTTTCTGACTTACTGCTTGTTCTTCTTCCTGTTCAATATCAAAATTTATGAACAATTGAATATGGTCTCTAAGAATTTTTGCAGCCTGGGTTAATGCATCGTCAGGTGTAATAGAGCCATCTGTAGCTATTTCCAGATTTAATTTTTCATAATCGTTTTTATCACCGATTCGAACGTTCTCAACATCATATTTTACATTTTTAATAGGCGTAAAAATAGAGTCGATAGGAATAACGCCAATGGTTTGATCCGGCGTAATATTTTCTGCAGCCGGTACATATCCTTTCCCTTTTCCAACTCTTAATTCGATATCAAACTTAGCATCTTTATTTAGTGCAGCAATGTGAAGATCAGGATTGAGGACTTCCACATCTGCACTGCTTTTTTGAATATCAGCAGCTGTAAATACGCCTTCTCCATTAAAGGAAATATCAATTTTATTCGGCTTTTTGTTTAATAATTTCAACCTAACTTGTTTTAAGTTAAGGATAATCTCAGATACATCTTCAACTACGCCTTCGATTGTAGTAAATTCATGTAAAACTCCACTGAATTTTACGGAAGTAATAGCTGCCCCTGTTAAGGACGACAACAAAACTCTCCTTAAAGAATTTCCTAAAGTTACTCCATATCCTCTTTCCAAAGGCTGAAGTAAAAATCTACCAAACGTATTTGTATAACTAATCTCATCAAGAACAACAGTTTCAGGCATCTTTAAATTTGATCCACTCATTTAATAATCCTCTAAAAAATAATCTAAAAAATTTGATTTTACTTGGAATAAAGCTCAACAACCAACTGTTCATTGGCATTTAGAGGAACGTCAGCTCTTTCGGGAACTTGTAAGAATGTTCCTGATAACGAAGCTTTATCAATGGACAACCATGAATAAGTACTGTCTTTTACTCTCTTAAGAGAACTGTGAATAGCATCTAATTTTTTGCTTTTCTCTTTAATCCTCACAATATCTCCGGCTGAAAGAAGATAAGAAGGAATATCAACCAGATGATCATTAACAATAATATGTCTATGCTTTATTAATTGTCTAGCTTGCTTACGCGACGAAGCGAAACCAAGTCTATAAACAACATTATCCAATCTGCTTTCTAAAAATTTAACTAAATTCTCTCCGGTAATTCCTTTTTGTTTAATAGCTTTTTCAAAATAATTTTTGAATTGAGTTTCGAGCAATCCGTATGATCTTTTTATCTTTTGCTTTTCTCTTAACTGAATTCCATATTCCGAAACTTTTGCTCGTCTAGAATTACCATGTTCACCTGGAGGATAGTTTCTTATTTCGATAGGACATTTTTCAGTAAAACACTTTTGACCTTTTAAGAACAATTTCTGTTTTTCTCTTCTGCATAACTTGCAAACTGAATCTGTGTATCTTGCCATTTAGTAACTCTCCAATAAAAAAAATTAAACTCTTCTTTTCTTAGGCGGCCTGCAGCCATTGTGTGGAATTGGAGTAACGTCTTTAATAGAACTTATATCCAATCCGGCGGTATTTAAAGCTCTAATAGCAGCTTCTCTACCGGAGCCAGGTCCTTTAACAAACACATCAACTCTTCTTAAACCTAAATCATATGCTTCCTTAGCAGCAGCTTCTGCAGATGTTTGTGCCGCATAGGGTGTGTTTTTCCTAGATCCTTTAAAACCATTTTTCCCTGCCGATGACCAAGAAATAGTATTACCATAAATATCTGTAATTGTAACAATTACATTATTAAAAGTTGCTTTTATATGTGCAACTCCGTTTGCATCGACATGCGTTTTCTTTTTTGCTTTCTTTACAACTTTAGCCAAGTTATTAAACCTCCAAGTTATCTAACGTTATTTCTTAGCGGGTGTTTTCTTCTTACCAGCCACAGTTTTTCTCTTACCTTTTCTTGTTCTGGAATTAGTACGTGTCCTTTGTCCTCTGGCCGGAAGACTTTTCCTATGCCTTATTCCTCGATAAGAACCGATATCCATTAATCTCTTTATGTTTTGTTGAACCTCAGAGCGAAGAGCACCTTCTACTTTAAAATCTGCTGTAAGAATTGCTCTGATCTCAGCAATTTCTTCGTCAGTAAGATCCGATACTTTTTTATCCGGATCAACCTTTGCTTTAGTCAGAATACTTGAAGAAATATTAGGGCCAATACCATAAATGTACTGTAGGCCAAATAAAATTTTTTTATTTTTAGGTAAATCAACACCTGCTATACGAGCCAATTATATTCTCCTTAAATTTTTGTTATCCTTGACGCTGTTTGTGCTTCGGATTTTTGCAAATAACTTTTACAACGCCTTTGCGTTTAATTATTTTACAATTTTCGCATATTTTTTTAACTGAAGCTCTGACTTTCATTTCTGCTCCACTATTTATATCTGTAAGTAATTCTTCCTTTAGTAAGATCATATGGAGATAATTCAATTGAAACTTTATCTCCTACTAAGATTTTAATAAAATGCATTCGCATTTTTCCAGAAATATGTGCCAATATTTCATGACCATTATCTAGCTTTACCTTAAAATGAGCATTTGGTAATGTTTCCGTGACGATACCGTCTATTTTTATTGGTCCTTGTTTTGCCATTAACAAACTGTTAAAATTTCAGGTTTACCGTTTGAGATTAAAATCGTATGCTCAAAGTGAGCTGATGGCAACCCGTCTATAGTCAAAACAGTCCATCCATCGTAATTAGTTTTAACTGAATATTTACCCATATTAACCATAGGTTCAATTGCTATCGTCATACCATTCTTCAATTTTGCGCCTGTACCTTTTTTGCCGTAATTCGGAACTGAAGGTTCTTCGTGCAAAAATTTTCCGACTCCATGCCCGCAAAGATCTCTTACAACTGAAAATCCATTCATCTCAACATAATCTTGTACAGCTGATGAAATATCGTGTACTCTATTGTCTGCTACTGCCTGCTCAATACCCATATATAAAGATTTTTCAGTTACATCCATTAATTTTTGTTTTTCCTCAGATATAGTGCCCACAGCTACGGATAAAGCAGCATCACCAAAATAACCTTTTTTCTGAACACCAACATCCAAAGAAATAATTTCACCTTCTTTAAGAACTCTATTTCCGGGAATTCCATGAACAACTTCATCGTCGATTGAAGAACAAATTGCAGCAGGATAATCAATCGATGAACCACCTTGAGAATATCCCTTAAAAGCAGCTATGGCATTGTTGCTTAATATATAATCTTCAGCTATTCTATCTAATTCTTTAGTTGTAATTCCAGGTCTAACATTTCCTTTTAATAACTGCAACGTTTCAGCAACAATCTTACAACTTTCTCTTATATAATCAATTTCTTTTTTTGTCTTTATATAAATCACGAATAACTTCTATCTTCTAGCTTTAACTTTACCGGTTTTCATAAAACCGTCATAATGTCTCATCAATAAATGAGATTCTATCTGCTGCAAGGTATCTAAAGCAACGCCGACAATAATAAGCAAACTTGTACCACCGAAAAACTGAGAAAATCTTACCGAAACACCCCAGCCAGAAACAAAGGCGGGTAAGATAGCAACAATCGCTAAGAAAAATGAACCTGGTAAAGTAATTTTTGTTAAAATATTATCAATGAACTCAGAAGTTTGCTTTCCAGGTCTTATACCTGGAATAAATCCGCCCTGCTTTTTCATATTATCGGCAACATCTTTTGGATTAAAAGCTATTGCTGTGTAGAAATAAGTAAAGAAAATAATCATTACGGCGTAAACAAAAGAATAAACCGGCGATGTATAAATAAAATATTGAGAAAGATTCTGTAAAAATTCATTATTCGGGAAAAATGATAAAACGGTATTTGGTATAAACATTATAGACTGCGCAAATATTATAGGCATTACTCCAGCAGTATTTACTCGCAATGGAATATACTGAGTAACACCGCCATACACCTTTCTGCCTACCACTCTTTTTGCATATTGAACCGGAATTCTTCTTGTCCCTTGTGTAACCAGTACAACTCCGCCAATAATAAGAACCATAAATCCAATAATAATTAACTCAATAATTATACTGCTTGTACCCTGGCTGATTCTCTGATATTCATCAAATACTGCATATGGGAACCTATCAATAATACCGATAAATATTATTAAAGAAATACCGTTACCAATTCCTTTGTCGGTTATTTGTTCTCCCAACCACATCATAAAAACAGTACCGGAAGTAAGAATAAGCACAGTTGAAAGCGTCCAGCCAAAACCTTGAACAGCAACAGGGACAACAGAAACACCTTGATAACTTGTGCTTATTAACTTAATGGTTACACCCCAGGCTTGAAGTGCAGATATTAAAACTGTTCCATACCTGGTTAATTGGGTAATCTTTTTTTGACCGTCTTCACCTTCTTGCTGTAGTTTCTGAAAATATGGAACAACCGCACCCAGCAATTGGATAATAATAGATGAAGAAATATAAGGCATTATACCTAGAGCAAAGATAGCCGCATTTGAAAACGCACCTCCCACAAACAAATCGTACAGCCCAAATAAAGTATCTGCAGATTGATTTCTGGTGCTTTCAGCTAATAATGCCGAATCTATACCCGGAAGAGTAATATGTGCACCGAGTCTTACAATAACAAGCAAAGCCAAAGTATATAAAATTCTTTGGCGAAGCTCGTGAATCTTAAAAATATTTCTGAAAGTATCTGTAATTTTTGACATTTATACCCGAATTAAATCGTTTCTATTGATCCACCAACTGCTTCAATTTTTTCTTTTGCAGATTGGCTAAATGCACTAACCTGAATCTTTAGTTTAGATTTTATTTCACCATTACCTAATATCTTTACTGGATTTTTCAAACTCCTAATTAAACCGTGTTTTTTCAAAACCTCAGCATTGATAACCTTTTCTTTTAATTTTTTAGAAGAGGCCAGCTTTTCTAAAGAATCGATGTTTACTACTTGAAAGTAAACTTTAAACTTATTGGTAAAACCGAACTTAGGTATTCTTCTCTGTAAAGGCATCTGCCCGCCTTCAAACCAAGCTTTTTTGCTAGCACCTGAACGAGACATTTGTCCGTTCATTCCTTTTGTAGAGGTACCGCCGTGTCCGGAACCTTCACCTCTTGCAATTCTCTTAGTATTCTTTCGAGAACCTTCTGCATATTTTAAATTGCTTAGAATATCCATTATTAAACCTTATTACTTCTTAATTTCTTCAACTTTAACTAGATGAGATACTTTATTAATCATACCTCTTATTTGCGGAGTATCATTATGTATCTTCTCCCAATTTGGCTTACCTAATCCCAAAGCTTCAATCGTCTTTTTTTGATCTTTAGGTCTATCAATAATACTTCTAGTTTGTGTAATTTTTAATTTTGCCATGATTTCCTCAATTAAGCATTAAATAGCTCGGTAACTGTCATACCTCTTTTATTCGCCATTTTCTTTGCATCTGTAACGCCCAATAATCCGTTGAGCGTTGCCTTTACCTGGTTATGCGGATTACTTGAACCTAAAGATTTTGTAAGTATATCCTGAATACCTGCAGCTTCAAGCACTGCACGAACTCCGCCGCCAGCAATTAAGCCTGTTCCAGGTGAAGCAGGTTTTAGAAGTACTCTTCCAGCACCGAATTTACCAATAATTTCGTGTGCTATTGTTCCTTTGATTACTGAAACATTTACAAGACTCTTTTTTGCATCGTCAATACCTTTTGAAATAGCATCAGTTACTTCATTAGCTTTTCCCAAACCTACACCAACAACACCTTTGCCGTTACCTACAACAACAATTGCATTAAAGCTAAATCGGCGTCCGCCTTTTACAACTTTTGCAACTCTGTTAATATGAACAACTTTTTCTTTTAACTCTTCTATTTCGCCTGATCTTACATTTTTCAATGGGCTCTCCAATCACTTCTCTAATTTTTTAATTACTTTTTTCACTTTTAATTAAAAATAAAAAATAATTTCCCGTTCTTTCCGGCTATTAATTGGCTGCCGGGAGAGGATTCGAACCTCTACAGACGCCTCCAAAGGGCGTAGTCCTGCCATTAGACGACCCGGCAATTTCAGTTACTTTCATAACTAAAATTTCAAACCTCCTTCACGCGCACCATCAGCAATTGCTTGAATACGCCCATGATATCTATAGCCGTTTCTGTCAAATACCACTGTAGTAATATTTTTTTCTTTAGCTTTTTTAGCTACCAAATTGCCGACAATTTTACTTTTGGCAATCTTACCTTTTGCTTTCTTAATATCATCAGCTAGTTCTTTAGAAAGAGATGAAGCAGCAATTAGAGTATTTCCGCTGGCATCATCTATTATCTGTGCATATACATTATCTAAACTTCTAAAAACAGACAACCTTGGTTTGTCAGGTGTTCCTGAAATATTTTTTCTAATCTTTGTTTTAGATCTTAGTCTTGAATTTTCGTTTCTTTTAATCATCTTAAAATTAACTCCTAAATTTACTTACCTGCTGTCTTACCGGCTTTTCTTTTAATTTGTTCATCAGAGTATTTAATTCCTTTGCCTTTATATGGTTCAGGTTTCCTAATAGACCTTATTTTCGAGGCAACCATGCCAACAAGTTGTTTGTCTATTCCAGATACGATTATTTGAGTTTGTACTGGTGTCTGTAAAGTTATACCATCAGGCGGCATAAAATAAATCGGATGAGAATAACCTATGTTAAGCAAAAGATTTTTTCCTTTTAATTCAGCTCTATAACCGACTCCAACGATATCCAGAGTTTTTTGATAAGCACTAGTAACGCCGTTAACCATATTTTGAATAAGCGCCCTTGATAAGCCATGGAGAGCTTTATTTTCTTTTGTATCGTCAGGTCTATTTACAGTTAATTCATTATCCTTTATTTCAATTCCAATGTTCTGGTGTATTGTATTTTCTAACACACCCTTGGGTCCTTTTATTAATAAATGCTGACCGTTCTGTGTAACAGTTACACCGCTAGGAATTACAACAGGTTTTTTACCAATTCGTGACAATTTAAAACTCCATTCAAAAAAATTACCAGATATAACAAACTACTTCACCGCCAATTGCTTCTCTTCTAGCTTCTTTATCAGTGAGAAGACCTTTTGGGGTAGATATAACAGCGACTCCAAGTCCATTTAAAACTTTTGGCAGCTCATTTGAGTTTTTGTAAAGCCTTAAACCAGGGGTACTAATTCTTTTTAAACCGCTGATTGCCGGTACGCCATTTTTATATTTTAATTGAATTCTCAAAATATTTTGTTTATTGTCTTCAACAACAGTATAATCTTCAATAAATTTCTGTCTTTTTAAGATATCTGCCATACCCTTCTTCATATTGGAAGAAGGAATATCAACTCTAATTTTTTTCGCTCTAGAAGCATTTCTAACTCTAGTTAAAAAATCTGCAATCGGATCTGTAACAGGCATAAATATTCTCCTTTACCAACTTGACTTTTTTAATCCAGGAATTTCACCCTTTAGCGCCATCTCTCTTAATACAAGACGGGAAACGCCAAATTTTCGGTAATAACTTCGTGCTCTTCCTGTAAACATACATCGATTGTGCAACCTTACCGGAGAAGAATTTTTAGGCAATTTCTGCAATCCATCAGAATCACCTTTTTCTTTTAACTCTTTTCTAAGCTTTGCGTACTTATTAACAAGTCTTTGTCTTTTTTCTTCTCTTGCTATTAAACTTTTTCTCGCCATTAAATCTCCTAATTACGCTGTTTTGATCTCTTTTTTTCTAAACGGAAAACCGAATGACTGTAGAAGTTCATAAGCTTCATTATCGGTTTTAGCCGTAGTAACAAAAGTAACATCCATACCCAAAACTCTGGTTATTTTGTCAACATTAATTTCGGGGAAAATAATTTGTTCTTTAATTCCCAGAGTGTAATTTCCTCTACCGTCAAAAGATTTGTCAGAAAGGCCTCTAAAATCTCTTACGCGCGGAAGTGCAATGTTCAAAAGTCTATCCATAAATTCAAACATTTTTTCTCGTCTAAGAGTAACCATAGCGCCAATACTAACACCTTCTCTAAGCTTAAAGTTTGAAATTGCTTTTTTAGCTTTTCTAACACTGGCTTTTTGACCGGTAATAGTCTCCAATTCTCTTATGGCTTCTTCCAAAATTTTTTGATCAGCAACCGCTGCACCGACTCCCATATTTACAACTATCTTGTGAAGCTTTGGAACTTCCATAACGCTTTTATACCCGAATTTCTTTTTAAGTCCCGAAACAATTTCATTCTTGTATGTATCGGCTAAGCGAGTCTTAATTTTAATTTCTTTTTCCGGAGCAACTTTGGCAACCTCTTTTTTTGCGCCTTTAGTTTGCTTCTCGGTATTTTCTTTTTTTGTTTTCTTCTCTGCCATTATTCAATTAAACCTTGAGTATAATAATTTGGTTATTAAATCATTTCTCCGCTTGTTCTGCTTACACGAACTCTCTTCTTCTTGCCTGTTTTTTCATCCAGAATTATCTGTGAACCGAGCCTTGATGGTTCGTTATTGTTTGGATCAATCAACATCACGTTTGATATGTTAATAGGCGCTTCTTTTTCGATTATTCCGCCCTGAGGATTTTTCTGGCTGGGCTTTGAATGCCTTTTCCTTAAGTTTATTCCTTCAACAATTATTCTGGATTTATTAGGAAATACTTTTAATATTTTTCCGGATTTTCCACTATCGTTTCCGGCAATTACCATTACATTATCATTTTTATGAATTTTCATTATTCTTCCAAAACTTTATAAAACTTCTGGTGCTAAAGAAACTATTTTCATGAATTGTTTTTCTCTTAACTCTCTTGCTACCGGTCCAAAAATACGGGTACCTTTAGGTTCGTTCTGATTGTTAATAAGAACTGCAGCGTTTTCATCAAATCTTATATATGAGCCATCTTTTCTTCTTACTTCTTTTTTTGTTCTAACTATAACCGCCCTAGAAACTTCACCTTTCTTTACAGTCCCATTTGGAATAGCAGCTTTAACAGCGACGACAATTAAATCTCCGACGCTTGCATACTTTCTTCCGCTTCCGCCAAGTACTCGAATACACCTGACCTTTTTTGCGCCAGAGTTATCGGCAACTACTAAATTCGTTTCTTCTTGAATCATTTAACTCTACTCCTTGCTTTAACTACTTGGCTTTTTCTACTATTTCAACTAAACGCCATCTTTTCTTTGAACTTAAAGGGCGTGATTCCATTATTTTTACTTTGTCACCAACCTGGCATTCGTTTTTTTCATCATGAGCCATAAGCTTAGTGGTCTTCCTAAAATATTTTTTGTATATAGGATGCGGAACTCTTCTTTCAATTGCAACTGTTATTGTTTTTTGCATTTTACTACTAACAACTACACCAACTCTGGTTTTTCTTAATGCACGCTGTTCCATATTTAAGCATTAACTCCTTCTTTTTTATCTTTTTCAGTCGATGCTTTTTCCATTAAATTCCTTTCTTTAAGGACTGTTTTTAACCGGGCAAGATCTTGCTTAACTAATTTTAATTTGCTGGTATTAGTTAATTGTTTAAGCTGGTGTGTAAAACGTAAATCAAGAAGATTTTTTTCTTCTTCAGAAATTTGCTTTATCAATTCATCGTCTTTTAATTCTCTTACTTCATGTATCTTCATTTATTCACACCTTAATTATTATTCGAAATCTGGCCTAGCCACGACTTTTGTTTTAATCGGTAATTTGTATGCACAAGTTTTTAGTGCTTCATGAGCTAATTCTTTAGAAACACCAGCAACCTCAAAGAGTACTCTTCCTGGTTTTACAACGGCAACCCAAAATTCAGGAGCTCCTTTACCTTTGCCCATTCTGGTTTCGAGTGGTTTTTTTGACACAGGTTTATCCGGAAAAATTCTAATCCAAACCTTACCGTCTCTTTTCATTTTTCTAGAAAGTGCAACACGACAAGCTTCAATTTGACGGCTTGTAATCCAATGCGGCTCTAAAGCTTTCAAACCAAAGTCTCCAAACGAAATTGAACTTCCTCGTTTAGCTTTTCCAGCCATTCTTCCGCGCTGCGATTTTCTAAATTTAACTCTTTTAGGCATTAACATAATAAAGAACTCCCAAGTATTTATTCAGTAACTCTTTTTCCTAATATTTCACCACGGCAAATCCATACCTTAATTCCTATGGAGCCATAAATGGTTTCAGCTCTTCCATTTGCATAGTCTATATCGGCTCTAATCGTATGAAGAGGAATTCGCCCATCTTTGTATTGTTCTGTTCTTGCCATTTCAGCTCCGCCTAACCTGCCTGAACACATTATTCTAATTCCTTCAGCACCCATTCGCATTGCCGCCGTGATGGACATTTTCATAGCTCTTCTAAATGATACCCTTCCAGCTAACTGGTTTGCAATATTTTCGGCAACTAAATAAGCATCTAATTCTGGCCTTTTAATTTCTGAAATCTGAACCTTAACTTCTTTGTCCGTAACTTGCTTCAATTCTTGTTCAAGCTGAGTAATTTCCTTACCGCTTTTACCAATTACAACTCCGGGTCTTGAAGTATGTATTGTTAAAATTATATTTTTAGATGTCCTGTCGATAACTATTCTGGAGATGCCTGCTTTCTTTAAACGATTTCTGACATAACCTCTTAACTTAGAATCTTCTTTAAGCTTTGAAGAATAACTTTTATTCTCATACCAATTAGAGTCCCAGCCTCTAATAATACCTACTCTAAATCCAATTGGGTTAGTTTTCTGTCCCAAAAAATTACCTCCTAAAATTTATGCCTTTGTGGCTACCACAATTGTTAAATGACAAGATCTTTTTCTAATTCTATACGCTCTGCCCATGGGAGCAGGTGAAATTCTTTTTAATGTTGGTCCTTGATTAACAAAAGCTTCTTTAACAAACAGTTCTTCCGGCTCTAACCTTGTTGCTTCATCCTTATTCATAAGATTGGCAACTGCCGATCTTAAAACTTTCTCAGCATCATTAGAAGCATGCTTTGTATTGAAGTGCAGAAATTCTAAAGCTTTGTCAACCGATACTCCACGAATTAAATCAATAACCAAACGCATTTTTCTAGGTGATGAACCAATATATCTATGTACTGCTCTTGCTTCCATTTTAACTTAAAATCCTTTTATTAGAATTATTTTTCTACTTTGCTTTAGAGGCTTTTTCTGCCTTTGTTCCGGGATGACCTCTGAAAATTCTAGTAGGAGCAAATTCTCCTAATTTGTGGCCAACCATATTCTCCGTAATATAAACCGGAATCATTTTGTTACCATTATGAACTGCGATAGTATGACCAACAAAATCAGGTGTAATAGTAGAAGCTCTTGACCAAGTTTTAATTATTTTTTTCTGATTACTGCTGTTTAGCTGATCAATTTTTCCAGCCAATTTATAATCAACAAAAGGTCCTTTTTTAACAGATCTTGGCATATTTACTCTCTACTTATTCCGTCTTTTAATAATTAATTTATTTGATACTTTTTTATGTTTTCTGGTTTTCAAGCCTTTTGCTTTTTGACCCCATGGTGAAACCGGATGTCCTCCGCCGGATGTTTTACCTTCACCACCACCCATCGGGTGATCGACAGGGTTCATAGCAACTCCTCTAACATGAGGTCTTTTTCCAAGCCAACGAGTTCTTCCAGCTTTTCCTAGACTAATATTTTCTTGTTCAGCATTACCAACAACACCATAAGTCGCCATACAATTCAATCTAACTTGTCGAACTTCGCCGGAAGGCATTTTTAATTGTGCATAATCGCCTTCTTTTGCAAGAACCTGCAAGGCAGATCCTGCACTTCTTCCTAACTGTCCGCCTTTACCAGGTTTCAATTCAACATTATGAATAAAACTTCCAAGAGGCATTTCCTTTAATGGAAGTGCATTCCCTATATTTATATCACTTCCTGAGCCTGATTGAACTTTATCGCCAACCTTTAATCCATTTGGTGCAATAATGTAACTTTTTTCTCCATCGGCATAATGTAAAAGAGCTATTCTTGATGAACGATTAGGGTCATATTCTATCGAAAAAACTTTTGCAGGAATTCCGAATTTATTTCTTTTAAAATCTATTATTCTATATCTTCTTTTATGCCCGCCGCCGATATGCCTAGCCGTTATTCTACCGTGGTTATTTCTGCCGCCGGATTTTTTTAAAGATACTGTCAGTGACTTTTCCGGACTAGTCTTAGTAATTTCCTCGTATGAGGAAACAGACATAAACCTTGTCCCGGGTGTCATTGGTTTTAATTTATTGATTGCCATTTATTCGTCCTGTTTTCAATCACTAAACTTGTTCAAAAATTTCAATTGTTTCGTCTTTTTGTAAGGTAATAATCGCTTTCTTAAACTTTGGAGTTTTGCCGGAAAATTTACCGCTTTTTCTAAACTGAGTTTTAATTTTACCGGGATGATTAATTGTTCTTACGCTTACAACATGTACATCAAACTTTTTTTCTATTGCCTTAGCGATTTCAATTTTATTCGCGTTTGGATTTACAAGAAAACCATACTTACCTTTATCAGCGGTTAGATTAGTCATCTTTTCCGTAATCAACGGACTAATTAAAATATTGTGCATATTAATTCACCGCCTCTTCTTTACTCTTAAATGAACTGCTAATTACATCAACAGCACTTTTTTGCAAAACCAAAACTTGATTATTTAGAATATCATAAGTTGATGCTTTATAAGCCTCTAATATTTTAATTTTAGGAATATTTCTGCCTGATTTATAAACTGCGTCTGATTTTTTATCTGTTAAAAGTAAAACCTTTTTACCGTTTATTTTAAATGAATTAAGAAAGTTTAAGAATTCCTTAGTCTTCGGTTTTTCAAAACTGAAATCCTCAACAATAATTATTTGTTCATCTTTAAATTTATGACTAAGAGCAGATTTTCTGGCAAGTCTCTTAACTTTTTTTGGCAATTCCTGTCGGTAATCTCTTGGACGAGGACCGAAAATGGTACCGCCGCCAACCCATAATGGTGAACGGGTCGTACCAGCTCTTGCACCGCCTCTGCCTTTTTGCTTCCAAGGTTTTTTACCGCCGCCATTTACCTCACCTCTCTCTTTAGCTTTGTGAGTACCTTGTCTTTGATTTGCTAAATGAGCTTTTACTGATAAGTAAATAGCATGTTCATTCGGCTCAATTCCAAAAATATCATCAGCGAGATCTAATTTTTCGCCTGATACTGTGCCGTCTATTTTATATATATCTAAAGTCATTTAAATACCAATTTATTTCTTTATCAGTTCAACAAATGAATTAATCGCCCCGGGAACTGCTCCTTTAACCAGAATCAAATTTTCTTCAGGAAGAATTTTTATAACTTTTAAATTTGAAATCATTACATTCTCATAACCCATTCTTCCGGCCATTCTTTGACCTTTGAAAACTCTTGATGGATACGAACTAGCACCAATTGAACCTGGAGCTCTTAATCTATCAGATTGACCATGTGTAGTTCCACCGACACCGCCGAAACCATGGCGTCTCATTACACCCTGGAATCCTTTGCCTTTGCTTTTGCCTCTTACTTTGATCTTTTCACCTTCCTGGAATAGATCAACCTTTACTTCGTCACCAATCTTAAATTCAGCTGTAGAAGGAAAATTAAATTCTTTTAAAACCTGTGCCGGTGTTAAATTATTTTTCTTATACTGACCCAGAACAGGTTTTGAAATGTTCTTTTCCTTTTTTTCACCAAAGGCTAATTGAACAGCTTCGTAACCATTCTTTTCCTTAGTTTTAATAGAGACGATTTTACATGGACCAGCTAAAATAACCGTAACCGGAACTGACTCGCCTTCCGCATTAAAAACACTCGACATTCCTATTTTCTTACCGATGATGCCAGACATCTTCACTCCAAATTCATTAAAGCTTAATCTCAATATCAACACCCGCCGGAATATCTAACTTACTTAGTGAATCGACGGTTTTATTATTTGAATTATGTATGTCAATAATTCTTTTATGCGCCCTGGTCTCAAATTGCTCTCTAGATTTTTTATCAACATGTGGAGATCTGAGTACTGTATACAGCGTTCTCTTTGTTGGTAACGGAATTGGTCCGGATACAACTGCTCCTGTGCTGCGTACAGTTTTAATAATCTTTTCAGTAGACTTATCAATTAAAATATGATCGTATGATTTCAACTTAATTCTAATCTTTTGACCAGGCACTTAATATACTCCTTATAATTATTACACAGAAACCCCGCCACAGGCGGGGTCAGGTAAAATCAAATTTTGATTACTCAATAATCTTTGTTACAACACCAGAGCCTACGGTTCTGCCGCCTTCACGAATAGCGAAGCGGAGACCCTCTTCCATTGCAATTTCAGCAATAAGTTCAACTGAAAGATCAACTCTATCACCTGGCATAACCATTTCTGTGCCAGCAGGAAGTGTTGCTACGCCGGTAACGTCAGTTGTTCTAAAATAAAATTGTGGTCTGTATCCGTTGAAAAATGGAGTGTGACGTCCACCTTCTTCTTTTGATAAAACATAAACAGAACCTTCAAATTTTTTGTGAGGAGTGATTGAACCTGTTTTAGCTAAGACCATTCCTCTTTCGATTTCCTTTTTATCAACACCTCTTAATAAAAGGCCAGCATTATCTCCGGCAACTGCAGAATCAAGTTCTTTCCTAAACATTTCAATTCCGGTAACGACTGTCTTTTTGTGAAGGCCAAGACCAATCAGTTCAACTTCTTCCTGGATTTTAACCTGGCCTCTTTCAACTCTTCCCGTTGCAACAGTACCACGACCAGTAATAGAGAAAACATCTTCAACAGGCATTAAGAAAGGTTTATCTGTATCTCTTTGAGGAATAGGAATGTAGCTATCTACCGCATCCATTAATTCCCAGATACAATTATATCTCGGATCATCTGTTGGGGCATTGCTAGCACCGGCTTCAAGAGCTTTTAAAGCAGAACCTTTTATAATAGGAATTTCATCACCCGGGAATTCATAGGAATTCAATAAATCTCTTAATTCAACTTCAACTAACTCGATAAGTTCAGGATCATCAACCATATCAACTTTGTTCATAAAAACCACAATTTTCGGAACTCCAACTTGACGGGCAAGAAGAATATGCTCTCTAGTCTGAGGCATTGGTCCATCAGTTGCAGCAACTACCAAGATAGCTCCATCCATCTGAGCAGCACCAGTAATCATGTTTTTAACATAATCAGCGTGACCGGGACAGTCTACATGCGCATAGTGTCTATTTGCAGTTGAATACTCAATATGAGCAGTTGCAATAGTAATACCTCTTTCTCTTTCTTCAGGAGCATTATCAATACTATCAAAAGTTCTAATCTGTGATAAGCCCTTTAATGCGAGAGCCATTGTGATGGCAGCTGTTAATGTAGTTTTTCCATGATCTACGTGACCAATAGTTCCTACGTTAACGTGAGGTTTACTCCTATCAAATTTTTCTTTTGCCATCTAATTTCTCCTTTGCTATTATTCTTTTATTAATAATCTTTTTTTTATGCAGAAATAACTGATTTCTTACCTAATGATTTTTCCGCTATCTCTTCAGCTATGCTCTTTGGAACTTCGCTATAATAACCGAACTGCATAGTATATATTGCTCTTCCTTGAGTCATTGATCTTAATATAGTAGCATAACCGAACATTTCCGAAAGTGGAACAGTTGCTTTAATAACCTGAGCATCTTTTCTAGCAGAAAAGCCTTCAATTTTTCCTCTACGTGAATTCAAATCTCCCATTACATCGCCCAAGTACTCTTCCGGTGTAACAACTTCAACATCCATAATGGGCTCTAAAAGTATAGGTTTTCCTTTTCTAGCTCCTTCTTTAAATGCCAACGAACCAGCGACCTTAAAAGAAATTTCATCCGAGTCTACATCATGGTACGAACCATCGTAAATTTTTGCCTTTATATCAACGACAGGAAATCCGGCGACAACGCCATTTCTCAAAGCTTCTTGGATACCAGCCGAAACAGCAGGAATATATTCCTTAGGCACAACACCGCCAACAATTGCATTAGTAAATTCATATCCCTTGCCAGGTTCATTAGGGCTGAACTCAACCCATACGTGTCCAAACTTTCCACGGCCACCGCTTTGCTTTACAAACTTACCTTCCGCATTAACTGTTTGGGTTATTGTCTCTCTATAGGCAACTTGTGGTTTACCAACATTAGCTTCAACTTTAAATTCACGTTTCATTCTATCTACCAAAATCTCAAGATGTAATTCGCCCATTCCGCTAATTAAAGTCTGACCTGTTTCCTCATCAACTTTAACTTTGAAAGTCGGATCTTCATCAGAAAGTTTTACTAACGCATCTGAAAGTTTATCCTGATCTGCTTTAGTTTTTGGTTCAATTGCAATTTGGATGACCGGCTCAGGAAAAATTATTTTCTCCATCATCACTGCATCATGCTCGTCGCAAAGGGTATCACCTGTTTTTGTAAACTTAAGTCCGACGGCAGCAGCTATGTCTCCAGCTTTTACTTCATCAATTTCTTCCCTATGATTTGCGTGCATTTGAAGTAGCCTGCTAATTCTTTCTTTCTTTTCACTTACAGCATTATATGTATATGAACCGGCTTTTAATGATCCGGTATAAACTCTGAAAAAAGTTAATTTTCCGACATAAGGATCATTCATAATTTTAAAAGCTAGTGCTGTAAATTTTTCCTTTTCATCAATTTTCCTCTTTACTATATCATTAATTCCAATATGATGAGCCTCAATATCTTTAAAATCATTCGGTGCAGGTAAAAAATCAATAACCGAATCAAGTAATTTTTGAACTCCTTTATTCTTGAATGCCGAACCACATAAAACAGGAATTATCTTGAGCTCAATAGTAGCTTTCCTTAAAACAGTTTTAATTTCTTCTTCAGTAATCTCCTTACCCTCTAAATACTTTTCGAGTAAAGTATCATCAATATCAGAAACTGCTTCCAGCATTTCTGTCCTGTATTTATTTGCTATTTCATGTAAATCTTCCGGAATATCAAACTCGTCAAATGTAGCGCCCATAGTTTCTTCATGATACATACGCGCTTTAAAAGTAATAAGATCAATCACTCCTGAGAAAAGATCACCTTCTCCTATAGGGAGAGTAATTGGTATCGCATTAGCACCTAATCTATCCTTCATCATTTGGAGAGCATTATAAAAATCTGCTCCGGTTCTATCCATCTTATTAATAAAAGCAATTCTCGGGACATTGTATTTGTCTGCTTGTCTCCAAACTGTTTCTGATTGAGGCTCAACACCGCCAACTGCACAAAAAAGTGCAACTGCGCCATCTAAGACTCTCAATGATCTTTCAACTTCGACAGTAAAATCAACGTGTCCGGGAGTATCAATAATATTTATTTGATAATTATTCCAGAAACAAGTAGTTGCCGCACTGGTAATTGTAATACCTCGTTCTTTTTCCTGTTCCATCCAATCCATGGTAGCAGCACCATCATGCACTTCACCGATTCTATGCAACTTTCCGGTATAATATAAAATACGCTCAGTAGTTGTAGTTTTACCGGCATCAATATGAGCCATAATCCCTATATTGCGAACTTTGTCTATTGGTAGTCTTTCAGCCATTTCTTAATCTAATTCTTTCTTCTCTTTATTTGTTCACTTTTTCATTACCACTTAAAATGTGCGAAAGCTTTATTAGCTTCAGCCATCTTATGCGTATCTTCTTTTTTCTTTACCGCAGATCCTTCGTTATTCGAAGCTGATATTAATTCCGAAGCTAATTTAAGAGCCATTGATTTGTCATTTCTAGCTCTTGCGTAAGTTTTAATCCATCGCATTGCCAAGGCCGTTCTTCTTTCAGGCCTAACTTCCGTTGGTACTTGATAAGTTGCACCGCCAACTCTTCTGCTTCTTACTTCAATTACAGGTTGAGTATTACTTAAAGCTTTTTTGAATATTTCCAGTCCTGCTTTTTTTGTTTTATCTTCAATAATTTCAAAAGCTTTGTAAACCACTTGACGTGCTTTGGATTTTTTGCCGTCATACATTATTGAATTAATAAATCTTGCGACCAAAATATCATTAAATTTTGGATCGGGTTTAAGACTACTCTTATCTGCTCTTTTCTTTCTCATAAAACTTATTTAGCCTTTGGTTTTTTTGCACCGTATTTTGATCTGCCTTTTTTTCTATCTTCAACACCGCTGGTATCTAATGTTCCTCTTATAATATGATACCTAACACCAGGCAAATCTTTAACTCTTCCACCTCTAATTAAAACGATAGAATGCTCTTGTAAATTATGTCCTTCACCAGGAATGTAAGCAGTAACTTCCATACTATTTGTTAGCCTTACTCTTGCTACTTTTCTTAGAGCAGAGTTTGGCTTTTTAGGAGTTGATGTATAAACTCTTGTGCATACACCTCTTTTCTGAGGACATGCATCAAGTGCCGGTGCTTTTTTCTTTGAAAGGATCTGAACACGGCCTTTTCTTACTAACTGATTTATCGTAGGCACAAATTACTCCTGGTTTTCTAATATCTCAAAAAATTTCAGACTGCTAATATAGTTTATATGTTAAATTTTGTCAAGAAATCAATAAAATATTTTTATTTTTTAACACTCAATAAGGTAAAAAAATCCGGCTCGTTTTTTAGGGCCGGATTTAATAATAAATTATTTCAATTAAGCTTGCTGAACTTCTTCTTCAGTCTCTTTCTTTTCTTCAACTACTTCTTCAGAAGTCAAAATTATATTGCTGTATTTTTTCAATCCAGTACCAGCAGGAATTAAATGACCCATGACAACATTTTCCTTTAATCCTCGCAGATAATCAACTTTAGCTTCTGTTGCTGCATTTGCTAAAACTTTAGTTGTTTCCTGGAATGAAGCAGCAGATATGAAACTTTCGGTTGATAATGCCGCCTGAGTTATGCCTAATAGCACATGTTCAAATGTTGCAGGTTCAGCATCTCTTGCTACAATTGATTTTTTACTCTTTTTCTTTTAAATCAGCATTTATTTCTCTAGATTTGCTCTTAGTAATAAGTTGGCCGTCTTTAAATCTTGAATCTCCTTTATCCTCAATTCGTACCAGCGACATAATTTTATTGTTTTCCTCAATAAAATCATTACGATCAACGGCATCTTCTTCGAGGAATTTTGTATCACCAGGAGAAACAATTTTAATTTTTTGTAACATTTGGCGCACTATTACTTCGATATGTTTATCATTTATCTTAACACCTTGTAAACGATAAACATCCTGAATTTCATTAACCAGATATTCTTGAACCGCACTTGTACCTTTAATCTTCAATATATCATGAGGATTAATTGGCCCGTCAGTAATTTTTTCACCAGCCGGTATTTCATCACCTTCTTGAACAAGTATGTGTTTACCTAACGGGACATTATATTTCTTTTCATCTGATTTATCAGGAGCAACAACAATAATTTCTCTAGAGCCTTTTTTACGAGCACCAAATTTAACAGTACCCTCAATTTCCGAAACGATTGCTGTTTCTTGCGGACTTCTTGCTTCAAATAATTCTGTAACTCTTGGAAGTCCACCCGTAATATCACGGCTTTTACTTTGCTGTTTAGAAATTTTTGCTAGAATTGTTCCGCCAGGAATACTTTCTCCTTCATCAACAGAAAGATATGCTCTTGTCGGTATATTGAATGATTTCTTAGTTCCATCTTCCGATTCAATTGAAATACTCGGAGTTAAATTCTTATCCTTTGATTCTATTACAACTTTCTGAACGTGACCGGTTTGTTCATCAGTAACTTGTTGAAGTGTAACGCCGTCAATCATATCAATGAATCTAACATTTCCAGCAATATCAGTTAGAATTACTGAATTGTACGGATCGTGATTGTACAATGCTGTTCGCTTTTTAATTTTTTGACCATCATTTATAACAAGTTCAGCACCATACGGAACATCGTATTTTTTAATTTGGCGATTATTGTCATCATAAATTCCGATAGCCCCTCGGCGACCTGTTACTACTTTTACATTTCCTAGAAAATCAGATTTTTCAACAAATGCCACCCTTTCGAATTTAGCAACGCCATCGATTGCTGATTCTACTTGAGACTGACTTGCAATTCTAGAAGATGTACCGCCTAAGTGGAATGTCCTAAGGGTAAGCTGTGTACCTGGTTCACCAATTGATTGCGCAGCAATTATTCCAACAGCTTCTCCAATTTCCACCATTTTCCCATTGGTTAGATTTCTGCCGTAACATTTTGCACAAACACCGCGTTTTGATTCACATGTTAAAACCGTTCTAATATACACAGAGTCAATACTTGCATCCTCAATCTTTTCAGCTATATCCTCTGTTATCATATCACCAGCCGGAACTATAAGTTCATCATTACGAGGATCATAAATATCCTCTTGCGCAACACGACCTGTAATTCTTTCTCCGAGCGGCTCTCTTTCCTGTTCAACATCTTTAAGAGCTGTAATTTCAATACCAAGAATAGTCCCGCAATCTACCTCTGTAATAATTACATCCTGAGATACGTCAACCAATCTACGGGTTAAATATCCAGCGTCTGCTGTTTTAAGAGCAGTATCTGCAAGACCCTTTCTAGCACCGTGTGTAGAAATAAAATATTCAAGAACTGATAAACCTTCTTTGAAATTTGCTACAATCGGGTTTTCAATAATTTCTCCGGCTTGGCCAGACAAACTCTTTTGAGGTTTCATCATAAGGCCACGCATACCCGCAAGCTGTCTTACCTGTTCCTGAGAACCTCTTGCACCGGAATCAACCATCATATGCAACGAGTTGAAACCACTATCGGCAACTCTTATTTTATCCATCAATACACGTGCAACATCATTTGTGGTATGTGTCCAGACGTCAATAATTTTATTATATCTTTCAGCGTCGGTAATTACACCTTGCTCATGTTCGTTAAGAATACCTTCAACTTTTTTATTTGCTTTATCAATTAAGGATACTTTCTCCTCAGGTATAATCATATCTGCATAACTTACGGAAAGGCCACCGGCTGTTGAGTATCTAAAACCTAGTTCCTTTAAATCATCAAGGAATTTAGCAGTTACTTTATTACCAAGTTTCATAAACATTTGGCCGATAAATCCGCCAAATGTTTTCTTTATTAGCAATTGGTTAAAGTAACCCATTTCCTTCGGAACAATTTGATTGAAAATGACCCGGCCGGTTGTTGTTTCTATTAATTTACCATCAATTCTAACTTTAATTTTTGTATGTAGGCTAATCACTTTTGAATTATATGCGATTATGACTTCTTCGGAAGAACCAAAAGTCATGTTTTCGCCTTTTTCACCTTCTTTAAGTTTTGTCAGATAATAGCATCCCAAAACTATATCCTGAGTAGGGACAACAATAGGGCTGCCGTTTTGAGGTGATAGAATGTTGTGACTGCTTAACATTAATAAACTTGCTTCCAGCTGAGCTTCAAAAGAAAGAGGAACGTGAACTGCCATTTGGTCACCATCAAAGTCAGCGTTAAAAGCTGTACAAACCATTGGATGAAGTTGGATTGCTCGGCCGTCAATTAATAACGGTTGGAATGCTTGTATACCTAGTCTGTGCAACGTTGGGGCACGGTTTAATAGAATTGGATGACCTTCAATTATTTTTGCAAGCATATCCCAAATAATCGGATCTTTTCTATCAACTACTTTTCTTGCACTTTTAACAGTTTTATTATGTCCTCTTTCAATTAACTTTCTAATAATAAAGGGTTTGAAAAGTTCGACAGCCATATCCTTTGGCAAACCGCACTGATGCAATTTCAATTCAGGACCAACCACGATTACCGAACGGCCTGAATAATCAACTCTCTTACCAAGTAAATTTTGACGGAAACGTCCTTGTTTACCTTTAAGCATATCACTTAAAGATTTAAGTGGTCTATTATTATCACTTCTAACGGCACTGCCGCGACGAGAGTTATCAAATAAAGCATCCACAGACTCTTGAAGCATACGTTTTTCATTACGAAGTATAACTTCAGGTGCTTTAATATCGATTAATCTTTTAAGACGATTATTTCGAATGATTACTCTTCTATATAAATCATTCAAATCGCTTGTCGCAAATCTGCCTCCTTCAAGAGGTACCAAAGGCCTTAGTTCTGGTGGAATTATTGGGATATAACCTAGAACCATCCACTCAGGTTTATTTGGTACTTTACCTTCTTCTTCTTTAAAAGCTTCTAATACTCTTAATCTCTTAAGTAAATCAGCTTTTTTCTGTTGAGAAGTTTCAACTTGAAGTTGAGCTCTTAGCGTTTTAGACAAAACTTCAACGTCGGTATTCTTAAGAATTTCTTTTACTGCATCACCACCGATTTTTGCTACAAACTTTTTGGGATCAGTATCATCTAATTTTTCATTTCCCTGAGGAAGTGAGTTAAGTACTTCAAAATATTGATCTTCGGATACCAAATCCAATCGGCTTAATCCGGTTGGGCCAGGATTTATTACAACATAAGATTCGTAATAAATTATTTTTTCTAATTCTTTAAGACTTATACCGATAATATTACCGATTTTAGATGGCTGGGCTCTAAAGAACCAAATGTGAACAACAGGAACTGCTAACGCTATATGTCCCATTCTTTCACGACGAACACTTTTTTGAGTTACTTCAACTCCACATCTATCACAAATTATTCCTTTATAACGAATTCTTTTGTATTTACCGCAGAAGCATTCCCAATCACGTGTTGGACCGAATATTTTTTCACAGAATAGCCCATCTTTTTCCGGTCTAAATGATCTATAGTTAATTGTTTCAGGTTTAGTTACTTCTCCATAGGATCTGGACAAAATATCATCAGGGCTAGCTAAACCAATAGTGATACTGTTAATATCACGCATCGCATTTTCTTGAACTCTATAAGGCATTTTTTATCTCCTAATTTCTAAGTGAAAAAATTATTCAATCGATGTTAATTAATTTTTATATCGAGGCCTAAGCCTTGAAGTTCTTTAATTAACACGTTGAAGGATTCAGGAATATTTGGTTCCTGTAAGTTTTCACCTTTAACTATTGCTTCATATACTTTTGCTCTACCAGCCACATCATCACTTTTAATTGTTAAGATTTCCTGAAGAATATGCGAAGCGCCATAACCTTCAAGAGCCCAAACTTCCATTTCACCGAATCTTTGACCTCCGAATTGTGCTTTACCACCTAACGGCTGCTGAGTGATTAGAGAATAAGGCCCAATTGATCTCGCATGTATTTTATCATCAACAAGGTGACTGAGTTTGAGCATATAGATAAAACCGCAGGTAACTTTTTGATGGAATTTCTCACCGCTTCTACCATCATACAATTCTGTTTTACTTCCTCTTTCCAACCCTGCTTTTTCCAACCATTCATCCACGTCTTCAATCTTTGCACCATCAAAAATTGGGGTGGCAAACTTTACACCTAATTTTTTACCTGCCCATCCAAGAGCAGTTTCATACAGCTGTCCTAAATTCATACGTGAAGGTACACCAAGAGGGTTAAGAACTATATCTACATGAGTACCATCCGGTAAGAACGGCATATCTTCAGCAGGAACAATTTTAGCAACAACGCCTTTATTCCCGTGACGACCTGCCATTTTATCACCAACAGAAAGTTTACGCTTTTTAGCAACATAAACTTTAGCCAGCTGAACAATTCCAGGAGGAAGTTCATCGCCACTTGTAATTTTAATTTTTTCCCTTTTGAAATCCTCTTCCAAATCAGAAAGAATATCAAAATAATTTTTATATAAAGTTTTTATTAGATTATTAATTTTTTTAGATTCAAACCAATCCAGTGTATAATCGAGCTTTGTTACGTCTTCCATTGAGGAGAATGTAGTATCTTTAATTGTAGTACCACTTCTAAAGATTACGCTTCCCTCAAGCTCACGAATTCCTGTAGTGGTTTCATTTTCGGTAATCTTGGTTAATTTATTAACTAACTTTTCATAATGAGATATAAGATTTTGTTTGTGTTCATTTTCTAAATTATCTAATTGTTTTTTCTCAACTTTTTTAGATTCATTATCTCTTCTCTTTCGGCTGAAAAGTCTAGTTTTAATTACTGTTCCCTTTAATCCGGGAGGTGCCTTTAAAGATGCATCTTTTACATCGCCGGCTTTATCTCCAAAAATGGCTCTTAATAATTTTTCTTCAGGTGTAGGATCAGTTTCGCCTTTAGGAGTAATTTTTCCTATAAGGATATCTCCTTCTTTAACTTCAGCACCTTCTCTAATGATTCCGTTTTCATCTAGATTTTTTACGGCCTCTTCACTTACGTTTGGAATTTCTCGAGTTAGTTCTTCTTCACCGCGTTTTGTTTCTCTTACTTGAAGTTCAAATTCTTCAATATGTAAAGAAGTATAAACATCTTCGCTTACAACTCTTTCACTAATGATAATTGCATCTTCAAAGTTATAACCGCGCCATGGCATAAAAGCTACAAGCACATTTCTTCCGAGTGCTAATTCGCCCTGATCCGTAGAACTTCCGTCAGCAAGGACTTCACCTTTTTCAACACGTTGGCCTTGTTTAACAATAGGCCTCTGGTTTACACAAGTCTCTTGGTTTGTACCATGAAACTTAGTAAGTCTATATTCGACTCTGCGTACATCATTAAAACTTGTAAGAGCTTCTACACTATTTGGATTAATATCATATCTAGCTACTACTTTGTCAGCATCAACACTTTCGATTACACCATTATCTTCAGCTACAATAACTGCGCGTGAATCGCTGGCTAGTTTCTTTTCCATGCCCGTTCCGACGAGTGGAGCTTCCGGGCGTAATAAAGGTACCGCCTGACGCTGCATGTTTGAACCCATTAAAGCTCTGTTGGCATCATCATGTTCCAGGAAAGGGATTAATGCAGCAGCTGCACTTACTAATTGAGCCGGTGCAACATCCATGTATTGTAAATGATCCGGAGTAACTATTGGAAATTCACCTTTATATCTTGATTTAACTCTTTCATGAACGAATTTACCCTGCTCTTTAAGAGGCGCATTTGCCTGGGCAATAGTAAATAAATCTTCTTGTTCAGCAGTTAGATATTCTACTTCTGAAGTAGCCTTACCTCTTTCAACTTTTCTATAAGGTGTCTCTAAAAATCCATATCTGTTTACTCGGGCATAAATAGTCAAAGAGGAAATAAGACCGATGTTAGGCCCTTCCGGAGTTTCAATCGGACATAACCGGCCGTAATGCGTATAATGAACGTCACGAACTTCAAATCCAGCTCTTTCTCTTGTTAAACCGCCTGGTCCCAAAGCAGACATTCTTCTCTTATGGGTCATTTCAGCTAAAGGATTTGTTTGATCCATGAATTGAGATAATTGATTCGTTCCGAAAAATGCATTTATTACGCTGCTGATCGTCCTTGCATTTACCAAATCTTGCGGAGTAAAGTTTTCGGTATCACGCATGTTCATTCGTTCTTTTATTGTTCTGGCCATACGTGCCATACCAACATTGAATTGCTGACCTAATTGTTCTCCGACTGTTCTTATCCTTCTATTTCCAAGATGATCAATATCATCTACTGCTTCATTACCATTTCTTAATTTAATAATATATTTCATTATTGAAATAATATCTTCAATTGTTAAAACTGTAGTGGTCTCAGGAATACTAAGTTTTAGTTTGTCATTCATTCTATGACGTCCAACATCTCCAAGATCATATCTCTTATCATTAAAGAATAATTTATCGATTAACGCCTGAGCAGTGTCTACATCAGGTGCTTCACCGGATCTTAGTTGGCGATATATTGAATATAAAGCTTCTTCTTTGGTACTGGATGTATCTTTACGTAAAGTATTTACAATTAAATCCATATCCGGAGAAGTGGCTGAATTAATGAATTTTAGTGTATCTACTTCCGCTTCTTTCAATCTTTCAATATCTTCTTCTGTAAGGATGCTGTCTTTGGTAAGAAATATTTCGCCGGTTGACATATCAAAAACATCACTTGCAATCGTTCTGCCGATATAATCTTTTATTTTTACTTTCTTAACAGTTACTTCTTCAACTAAATCAAAGAGGTTTAATATTTCTTCATCTGTAGCAAAATTTAAGGCCCGCAGTAAAGTTGTAGCAGGGAATTTTTTTCTACGGTCGATATAAACAAACATTACATAATTTATATCTGTCGCAAACTCAACCCACGATCCTCTTAAAGGGATAATCCTTGCAGAATAGATCGGCGTACCGTTAGGATGAACCGTCTGAGAAAATGCTACCCCGGGTGAACGATGTAATTGTGAAACGACTACTCTCTCAGCTCCATTTATTACAAAAGTTCCCTTTACTGTCATATAAGGTAAATTGCCCAAATAAACTTCCTGTTCAACACTGTTTACGAATTCTTGTGTTTCAGGATCTTTTGTTGAAAGACGAAGTTTTCCTTTTAAAGGAGCAGCATACGTTAATCCCCTTTCCAAACATTCTTGGACAGAAAATCTGGGCTTTTCAATATAGTATTCTATAAAATCCAGTCTATAATTTTCCTTATTATCAAAAATCGGAAAATTATTAGTAAATACAGTCTGTAGCCCTTTGTTTTCTCTCTTATTCGGAGGGGTTTTTAGCTGGACAAACTCTTCAAAAGCAGCGGTCTGAATGTCTAATAAATCCGGCGGCTCAATTACAGATGGAATCTTTCCAAAAGAAATTCTATTATTATTCAATTTTTAAACCTCCAATTATTTTTCTTTACTTTTCTATCCTTGCCATAACCAACGATGTCCAATTAATAAAAAGCGATAAGACGGACTTTTCCGTCTATCACTTTTCAAAATACTTTCCTATACCTAAAATTATTTTACTTCTACGGTAGCGCCAGCTTCTTCAAACTCTTTTTTAAGTTTTTCAGCTTCATCTTTGGAAATTGCTTCTTTTACAGTTTTAGGAGCTCCATCTACTAAGTCTTTAGCTTCTTTTAATCCTAAGCCTGTGTGAGCTCTTACAACTTTAATTACATTAATCTTTTTCTCGCCCACAGTTTTTAGAATTACATCGAATTCTGTTTGTTCTTCGGCCGGAGCTGCACCTGCTGCAGGAGCCGCACCAGCAACAACCACAGGAGCTGCCGCTGTAACACCAAATTCTTCCTCTAAAGCTTTTTTCAATTCAGAGGCTTCTAAAAGGGAAAGGCCTTTTATTTTATCTACTATTTCAGTTATTTTTTCGGACATTTTCTTTTTCTCCTAATAAATTAATTTCTTATTAAAATTCGATTTATGCTGCTTTTTTCTTTGAGACTTCGTCGATTACGCTTACCAAATCTCTAAATACAGCATTTATTGCACCCACAATACCTGAAGCTGGGGCATTTAGGCTGCCTAAAATACTTGCTATTAGTTCATTCTTTGTTGGTAATGTTGCCAATTCACCTAGCTTTTCGCTTGGGTAAAATTGGTCTTCAACATAGCAAGCTTTTAATGCTAATTTTTTTGTTTCGTCAAAATATTTTTTGATGATTTTCGCCGGTGCAACAGGATTATCAGAAGCAAAAGCATAACCCGTCATTCCGGTTAGATGGTCGGCTAATTTATCATACTTTCCGGTTTCATCTATCGCTCTTTTAAATAAAGTGTTTTTGATTACTTTATAATTAACACCTTCTTTTCGGAAATCATTCCTAATGGCGCTAATATCAGCAACATTAATTCCGGCATAATCTGTAAGATAAATTGCAGATGAATTTTCAATCATTTCCTTAACTTGAGAAACAATATCGGTTTTTTCGTTCTTATTCATTTTTCTCCCATACCAGATTATAAATTAATCGTGTCGGTTTGAAGCATTTATTTTTTTTGAGTGCGTAATGTCTTTTATTGCCTAGTGTACAGCAATTTCATCTCTAGTAATTTTTATACCAGCGCCCATTGTGCTGGATAAAAATAAACTCTTAACATATTGTCCTTTTGCCGATGAAGGTTTAAGCTTAACTATTGTATTTAAGAAAGCTCTTGTATTATCCGCAAGTTTATCAACATCAAAATTAAGTTTGCCTAACGAAGTATGGACAATACCCGTTTTTTCAACGCGAAATTCTATTTTACCTGCCTTAACTTCTTTAACTGCTTTTGAAACATCCATTGTAACAGTTCCGCTTTTAGGATTTGGCATAAGTCCTTTTGGCCCAAGTATTCTACCTAATTTTCCTAACTCAGCCATTGTATCCGGAGTAGCAACAATAACATCTACATCAGCCCAGCCGCCTTTTATTTTTTCAAGATATTCTTCAAAACCGGCAAAATCAGCACCAGCCTCCAAAGCTTCCTGAGCTTTTGAACCTTTCGCTATAACCAAAACCTTTACTTGTTTACCAGTTCCATGCGGCAGAGAAACAGTGCCTCGGACCATTTGATCGGCATGTCTCGGATCAACTCCCAATCGGATTGCACAATCCAGGGATTCAACAAACTTTACTTTTGAATTTTCTTTAAGGATATTAATTGCTTCTTCAATTGAATATTCTTTATCTTTATCGAAAGATTTGCTGATTTCTTTATTTCTTTTAGTTTTTTCCATTTCTCTATTTCCTTTGAGCTATTGCCTTAAACTTATTCTCTGATTAATCTTCTACTGTAATGCCCATACTTCTGGCAGTGCCGGCAACCATACTCATAGCATGGTCGATATCAAAAGCATTCAAATCCGGCATTTTCACCTGAGCTATTTCCTGTACCTGAGATTTACTAACTTTAGCAATTTTATTTCTATGCGGTTCAGCTGATCCTTTTTCAACTTTTGCGGCTCTTTTTAATAAAACAGCAGCAGGAGGAGTTTTTGTAATAAAAGTAAAAGATTTATCAGAGAATACCGTAATAACAACCGGAATAATTAATCCGTCTTTATCTGAAGTTCTAGCATTAAATTGCTTGCAAAACTCCATTATATTTACGCCTTTTTGACCTAAAGCAGGACCCACCGGCGGTGAAGGATTAGCTTTTCCGGCAGGAATTTGTAATTTTATATATCCAGTTATCTTTTTAGCCATTTTATTTACCTATTAAAAATACTTAGTTATTTTTCTAGTTCAGCTTGAACAAAATCGATTTCAACAGGAGTTTTTCTTCCAAATATTGAAACCATTACTTTAATTTTCATTTTTTCTTCATTTACCTCTTGAATGGTTCCGCTAAAGTTATTGAATGGACCATCGATAATTTTTACAAGGTCTCCATTTCTAAAAATAGTTTCCATTCTTTCGCTAGATTCGTCTTGGGTTAAACGGCCGACAATTCTTTTAACTTCTTCAGGCTGTAGGGGATTTGGATTATTCTTCGTCCCCAAAAAGCCCATAACAGACGGAGTGTTTAGAATAAAATCTTTTACTTGATTATCCAGATCTGCTTGAACTAGAATATAGCCGGGGAAAAAATTCTTTGTTTTGCTTTTCTTTTTACCATCCTTAACCTCGAACACTTTTTCCGTAGGGACAAGAACATCTTCTATTTTTGCTTTCAATTTCTCATTATCTCTTAGTTCAGCTTCAATAAGATTTTTAACCTTGTTCTCATGCCCCGAAAAAGTTCTTACGACATACCATTTTAATTCTGATTCAGACATTAAATTAAAAAATCCCTTTAAATAATTGTGTGATAATAAAGTCTATGACATAAGTAAAAGCAGAGATCATTAGGCATGAAACAATTACAACATAGGTAGATTCTTTAAGCTCATCCATGGTTGGCCAGGTAACCTTCTTCATTTCCTTAACCACATCATCAAAAAAAGCAATTATTTTTTCTTTCATAGTATAAACTCTTAATTGTTTTAGCAGCACGTCAGGAGGGACTCGAACCCCCAACCTGCGGTTTTGGAGACCGCTGCTCTAGCCAATTGAGCTACTGACGTAGCAAAATTATTTAGTTTCTTTATGAACCGTATGTTTCTTATCCCAACGGCAGTATTTTTTATATTCTGCCCTATTGGGATGAAGTCTTTTATTTTTAGTTGTAGTGTAATTTCTTCTTTTACACTCAGTGCATTCTAAAGTTATTATTTCTCTCATAGTACTTCTATTTATAATTTTTGTTCGAGCTGACGACCGGGATTGAACCGGTGACCTCATCCTTACCAAGGATGTGCTCTACCAACTGAGCTACGTCAGCAATTTAATTGCTAGAGCGGGAGACGGGACTCGAACCCGCGACCAACAGCTTGGAAGGCTGTGACTCTAGCCAACTGAGTTACTCCCGCATTGGCAGAATTTATTTAAAGGGAAATAAAAGAGATGACTAAAATTAAATTTTTTCATCAATTTTAAATATTTTCAAAATTTTTAAGAACCAATTTTACCGAATATCAGAAGTCAAAAACCACAAAAAAATAAGGGAAATAAAAATTTTCGATCTATATTATTCCCTTAGCTATCAATTCATAATTTCCATATGTTGTGGGCGGCGAGGGATTCGAACCCCCAAAGGCGTCAGCCAACGGATTTACAGTCCGCCCCGGCTCTCCAACTCCGGCGTCCGCCCGGTTTTATAAACGAGCAACAAATATATTTGTATTTCCAGAAAAATGCAAATTAAAAATGAGCGGATTCGCTAAAATTGTAAGACTTGTATCCTTCGCAAGAAAATTTTTGGGAAAACTTATTCAAATATATGATTTGAAATTTTAAAAATTAAGGGTAATAAAATTTACCCGCCGGCGTGCAGAAATCTTTTGTGTTTAGTCCAAAATAAATTCTTTTTTCATAATAATTTATTAAAAACTAAGAACCGCATTAGTAAAATTTATCCTCGTTATTGTCAGATCAAAATCATTCCCAATAAAATAAAGTGAAACATATGTGCTTTCTTTTTTACCTCTGTAAGTATAGTTCATTTTTCCACTTGCATATGTCTGTTCATCCGTAGTGAATAAAAAATCACTAACATGTCTATTTTTAAAATATTTGTGGATTAAGTCTAAGGCTGTCAAAGAAGGAATATTTCTGTAAACGCTATCCTCAATTTGCAGAGTTATTGAACTTCCAAATAAATCTTCAAAAGAGTCTATATTTCGACTATTAATCCCATTTTGTATTCTCCATAAAACTGCTTCGGTACTGCCTATTCTATAACAATTAAATGATTCATCGGCATGGCTGAGAGGATATTTTTGTGCAAACCCGGCGGCTGGAATAATGAAGAATAAAAGTATGGCATAGAACAAATTTCTCATTTAAGTTACTCAGACTTAATTTTTAAATAGAAAAACAGATTAGGTAAGAAATGATAAAACAATTCTAATAGTACTTAGTGTTTCCACAATTCCCTATCTAAACTTCTGTATTGAATCGCTTCACTAATATGCTGGGGCAAAATATTTTCCGAATTATCTAAATCTGCTATAGTTCTGCTTACTTTTAAAATTCTATCATAAGCTCTGGCCGATAAACCCAATTTAGTCATAGCCATTTTAAGTAGCTCAGCACCAGCAGTATCAAGTTTGCAGAATTGCCTAACTTCTTTAGAACCCATATCTCCATTATTATAAATATGTTTAAGACTTTCAAACCGTTTTAATTGAATTTGCCTTGCAATTATAACCCGCTCTCTTATTCTTGCAGAAGTTTCACTTTTAGTCTCTGCAGAAAGTTCTTTATATTTAACGGCCGGAACCTCTATATGAATATCAATTCTATCTAGCAAAGGGCCGGAGATTCTTGCCATATACTTTTGAATTTGAGGCGGAGTACAGGTACATTCTTTTGTTGGATCCGTATAATAACCACAGGGACATGGATTCATAGCAGATGCAAGCATAAAGTTAGCCGGGAATTCAAGCGAAAGTTTAGAACGACTTACTGTAACTTTGGAATCTTCAAGCGGCTGTCTTAAAACTTCCAAAACATTTTTTTTGAATTCAGGTAATTCATCCAGAAATAGAACCCCATGATGCGAAAAAGAAACTTCTCCAGGACGCGGGAAAGAACCGCCTCCTACAAGTGCAGCATCTGAGACCGTATGATGCGGGCTTCGAAACGGCCTTTCTGTGATTAATGGTTGATCTTTAGGAATTATTCCGGCTATCGAATGAATTTTAGTCGTCTCCAAAGCTTCATCAAATGTCATAGGCGGCAAAATTGATGGAATCCTTTTTGCCAGCATTGTTTTGCCCGAACCCGGAGGTCCGATCATAATAATATTATGGGAACCGGCAGCGGCAACTTCTAGGGCTCTTTTTACATTTTCCTGTCCCTTAACGTCAGAAAAATCAAGGTGATATAAGTTTACTCGGGCAAATAATTCATTTTTATTGGTTATGGTTTTATCTTTCTCTAATTCATGATTAAGAAATTGAACAACTTCAATTAAATTTTCCATACCATAAACATCTACATCATCAACAATTGAAGCTTCATTAGCAGAGTCCTTCGGCAAAATTACCTTCTTAATTCCTTTTCTTCTTGCCTCAACAGCAATTGGCAGAGCTCCTTTTATAGGCCGCAATGTTCCATCTAGGGAAAGTTCTCCCAGAAAGATGGAATCTTCTAACATATCGCTTTTAATTATTTCTGTTGCAGAAAGTAATCCGATTGCAATCGGCAAATCAAAGGAACTGCCTTCTTTCTTAATATCGGCTGGAGCCATGTTTATTGTAATTTTTTTAAGCGGGAAGTCATAACCGCTATTTTTAATAGCTGAAGCTACCCTTTCGCGGCTTTCCTTTACCGCATTATCCGGTAAGCCCACAATAGTAAAAGCAGGAATTTGTTTTTCAACATTAGTTTCCACTTCTACTATATAAGCATCAATTCCTATAGTTGCGCTTGAAAATATTTTTGAAAGCATTTCCCCTCTTTAAACAATAAATAAAAGAATGATAGAATTTTACTTTTAATTTAATTGATTAGATTTAAAAATGTAAACAAAAAGCTTTAATTTTTTTTATTTTGTAAGGATCATTTTCTTCATTTCCGAATAATCCGGCGTAGAAATCTTATAAAGATAAATACCGGAGGGAAGATCGGTTGCATCAAATGAAAATGTATGCACACCCTGCGATAAATATCCTTTAAACAATTTTGTAATTTCTCTACCCTCAAGATTATAAACAGTTAACTCTAGCTGAGTATCAACAGCTAAATCGACAACAATGCTGGTTTTAGGGTTAAATGGATTCGGGTAGTTTTGTTCTGCAACAAAAGGCTGAATTTCTCCCTGTCCAACTTTTACAGATGAAGAATAAGTTACTCCGCCGTCATTATTGACCTGTTCAATTCTATAATATACTACATCGTTACTGTTGTCAATTCCATCTACAAAACTATAGATTTTAGAATTATCATTATCCGCTTGAGTAGTAAAAACATCACCGAACGGAGAATTACCTGTAGATTTTTGTAATACATAATAATTTGCCTGTTTAAAGTCTCCGCCGCTCCATTCCAGCTGGTATGCACTGTTTAAGGGAATTAAATTTAATTCCGGAGCTCTAGTAAATATGGGGGCATTAGATTTTACATATTGAAGGCCGGAAGAAGAAATATTCATTTTGTCGTTACTGGAATTAAGGTTTTCGGAGTTATCAAAGTTGAATTGTGAAATAACCGATGAACTGTCGCTGATAAAATTAATAAAATTCCGGTTAGAAGATGAAACTTCTATTGAATTATTAAAATCAACAAACCTTAAAAGATCCATTTCAAATGCTTTATCACTTTCATTATCTTGAAAAATAAAGCTCTAAATCATTGGCTTTTAAAAAGACAGGAATATCATCCATGGAAATTAGATTCCCGTTGCAATAAAAAGTAATTGTATGATTAGTAAATGAAAAATCTATAGCGATATGATACCAGACATTATTACTTGCAAAATAAGGATTTATATTACTTAAATTTTTGTTGACTGCTTTTAAAATAAACATTTGATAATTATTTGTAGAAAATGTGTATTGGAAATCCGAATAATTTTTAGCAAAAACTTGTAAGAAAGTAATATCGGGATTATCCAAATTTATCCAGAATTCAGTCAATAAATTTTCAGAGTTTATTTTTTGTAAAGAAAAATTTAATGAGGATCCATTTTCAAACAAAAGAGACTTTCCGGCACTTTTTTGAGGCTTATAAAATTCAAGATTTGCAGTAATAAAATTATCGTCAAGCCTATCATTTCCACCTGATTTAAGTAAGCCTAAAATTTGATTCCCTAATTTAAATACACCGTAAAGTTTAATATCTGATTTAGAAGCAGATTCCGAACTGAGACTTAGTAATATCTGAAAATACATTCCCGCCGAGAGTGTTGAATCTTCAAGATTAATCACTGTTTTATAAACTTGTCCGATATAACCTTCTAATTTAGAAGATGAAAAATTCAAAACTTCATTTGCATACAAAGACTTTAATTCAATTTTTTGAAGGGAAATTTTTTCACCGGGAATAATATACAAAACCAAACGGTCGGCGGAAGGGAACACACTTGAAGTAATTAATGAAATATTAAAAGAAGTGTTTACTGGTATATTATCCGGGTAAACCAGTTTATAGTTTTCAGTGCCGTTCTTACCGTAACAAACGGCTAAAGAAAAAAGAACCAACCAGATGCCGATAGTTTTAAGCATACGTATCTGAAGTTAAGAACTTAAAGTCAGAATTTCAATTATTTATAGCTTCGTAGGAACTCAATTCTATCTTGAAGCTGGCGTACGGGAGTCAGCAGTTTATCTTTCCCGTAGATGGCGTCTTCCCTGTTAGTGAAAGCTAACTCATAATCTTTACTCATTACAATAGCTTCTTCGGGGCACACTTCTTCACAAAAACCGCAAAAAATGCACCTTAACATATTAATTTCAAACTTTTCCGGGTATCTTTCTTTCTGACGATCAGTTTCTCCAGCCTGAACTTCGATAGCTAAAGCGGGGCAAACCCTCGAGCAAAGGCCGCACGCAACACATCGTTCTTCACCATTATCTTCCTGAACTAAAACAGGCCTGCCGCGATAAGATGCCGGCGGAATAAATTTTTCTTCAGGGTATTTCATCGTAAACTTAGGTTTGAACATATTCTTCATAGTGAGCGACAAACCTTTTACGATCTCAGGTATATATATCTTTTCCCAAAGCGTTAAATCTTTTTCTCTTTTCTTAACAGCCATCAATTCTCCAAATTTTTATCTGCTTTTTAACTTTTCGCTTATCCCTTTGAACATCTTACTTAAATTTTAAAAACCATTACCAAAAAAGCAACCCATACTAAATTTATAAGTGAAAGCGGAAACATTACTTTCCAGCCCAGGCTCATCAATTGATCATATCTGAATCTCGGTAAACTCCATCTTACCCAAATAAAGAAGAATAATAGCGCAGCCACTTTAACCATAAAGGTAAGCACCGAAATGATTGCAAACAAAGTAGCAGAGAGACCGAATGTTTCAAGGTAAGGGAACTGCCATCCGCCCAAATATAATGTAACTATCATAGTACTGGCAACAATCATATTAGCATATTCGGCAAGAAAGAAACCGGCAAATTTCATACTGCTGTATTCCGTATGGTAACCTCCGACAAGTTCAGGTTCGGCTTCAGGTAAATCGAAAGGAAGCCGGTTAGTTTCTGCAAATGCCGAAACAACAAAAGTTATAAATCCTATAGGCTGAATAATTGCATTCCACATCCATCCGGCTTGTGACTGCACAATTGCTTCAGGCCTCAATGATTCCGCAACTAACAAAACTCCGGCAATAGAAAATCCCATTGAAATTTCATACGATATCATTTGTGCAGATGAGCGAATACCGCCGAGTAAAGAATATTTGCTTCCGGAAGACCAGCCGGCAAAAGTAATTGCATAAACTCCTAAAGATGTTAAAGCTAGTACATATAGTATCCCCATATTTACATCGGCAACTACTAAAGGCACTGTAAAACCAAAAATGGTAACATCCGGACCAAAAGGTATAACAGCGTAAGTTGTAAATGCTACAAACAATGCCATTATCGGAGCTAAAGTATGAATTGGTTTGTTTGCTACGTCCGGAACAATATCTTCTTTTAATAAAAGTTTTAATACATCGGCAAACGGCTGTAAAACACCTTCCCATCCAACCCGGTTAGGTCCTAATCTGTTTTGTGCCCAGGCACTTATTCTTCTCTCAAAATAAACTAAATAAGAAACTGTGAGAAGCATTACCGTCAAAACGATAACAATTTTAACAAGACTAAAAATTATTATTTCTAAAATGCTCATATATAAATAAACTCCATTTATGCACTTACAGTTTTTTCGTTCAATTTCAATTTTGATTGCGCACCAAGTTCACCGATATCATCGTAATCCAAACCGCTGAACGCGGAAACGGTCTTGGAAATTTCGGCAAATACATCTTCAGCCAAATTGAATTTCATTTTAGTTCCCATTGATTCGGCCAACCGGACTAAAATTTTCCAGGAAGAAAGAGCATCGTACTTATGACCTTGAGCCCATCGATCATATTTAGAACCGAATTTATCTAATCTGCTCATGGACATTCCATCCATTGCTCTGTCCAGTTCAACTGTACTAACAGCAGGTTTTAATCTTTGAACCCTTCCCTCGAAATTAACAATAGTACCATTCTTTTCAGCATAAGTAGCTGCCGGAAATACAATATCAGCCAGCGCAGCAGTTTTATTGAAGTTAGCTGCATGAACAATTAATAAATCCAGTTTGGTTAAAACTTCTTCAAGACTAGGATCGGCAGAAACCAAATCATCTTCCAGTACATATAAAGCTTTAATCTTACCTTCTTTAATTTCTTTTATAATTCCGTTAAAACCTGGTAGATTTTGCCCTTGTCTATTAAGAACAGTTTCAACGCCGATTGAATTCGGAGTTACATCATCTTTTTTTAGTATATCATCGCCGAATGATGGATCAACATGTCTCATGAAATCAATATTCTTTGAATTGATGATCGAGCCCGCGAATTTAGAGAGTAAATAATTATCCTCTAATGTTGCAAATGCAGAGCCAATAAATGCAATTTCATTTTTAGCAAATGATTTTAATTCCTTTGAAGCAACTGAAAATGCTTCTTCCCACTCAACTTTCTGTAATGAACCTTCGCGCCTAACCATAGGCCCGTCAACTCTATCATCGGCATTGATAAATTTGAATGTGTTAATTCTGCCATGGTCGCACATCCAGAAATTATTTACCTTATCATTTTGACGGGGTGTAATTCTGAGTATCTCATTATTTCTTACCCAAAGCTCTATATTGCATCCGCGGGAACAACCTTGACAAATTGTTTTATTAGAAGACATATCCCAGACCCGAGCTTTGAAACGGAAATCTCTGCTGGTTAATGCACCTACAGGACAAATATCTACAACATTTAAAGAATATGGATTATCTAATTCTTCACCAGGGAAAGTAACGATTGTAACTCTATCGCCTCTTTTTACAAAGGTTAACTCCGGATCTTTAGCAATTTCATCACAGAACCTTATACATCGTGAACATGAAATACATCTGTCTCCATCAAACATTACATAAGGTCCTAACGGAACACGTTTATCTTTGTGATTTTTTTCTTCTACGAAGCGACTTTCTCCAACACTATGAGAATAAGCATAATCTTGAAGCTTACATTCTCCGGCTTCATCGCAAATCGGGCAATCAAGCGGATGATTAATTAACAAAAACTCCATAACTGCATTTCTTGCACTCAGTGTTTTTTCAGAAGCTGTATGAACAACCATACCGTCAGCGGCAATTGTTGAACATGCAATTACAAGTTTCGGCATCTTTTCAACTTCAACTAAACAAACACGGCAATTACCAGATACAGATAAACTCTCGTGCCAGCAGAAATGCGGAATTGTTACTCCGTTATCTTTAGCAGCCTGAATTATCGTTTGTCCCTGCTTAAACTCAATTTCTTTTCCATCTAAAACTAATTTTGGCATAACCTTTCCTTAATCACATTCTTATTTAAGAAGAAGATATGATGTGCCTCTAAAAAGTTAAGAGGCACAAAAATTTATCCTATTTTAAAACTGATTCAACGGTATGATAATCGAAATTAAAGGCATCTGCGACACCTTTATAAGTTATTTTTCCGTCAATCATATTCAATCCCAATTTTATTTCGGGATTAGTTTTAACAGCAGCAGCATAACCTTTATTTGCAATTTCAACTGCATAAGGCAATGTTGCATTTGTAAGCGCTAATGTTGAAGTATGAGGAACTGCTCCAGGCATATTTGCAACACAATAATGAAGCACGCCATCAACAACGTAAGTTGGATTTTCGTGAGTAGTCGGTTTGCATGTTTCAATACAGCCGCCTTGATCCACAGAAACATCCACAATAACCGAACCTTCTTTCATCAAGCTCAGCATTTCTTTTGTAACTAATTTAGGAGCTTTGGTTCCCGGAATTAATACAGCGCCGATTACAAGATCAGCTTTTGGTAAACCTGCCCTAATATAATATTCATTCGACATCATTGTTGTGACGTTCTTCGGCATTACGTCATCAAGATATCTAAGTCTGAAAAGATTATTATCATAAATTGTTACTTTTGCACCAAAACCGGCTGCTATTTTTGCTGCGTTTGTTCCTACTATACCGCCGCCAAGAACCATTACTTCGGCAGGGCCGGTACCGGGAACGCCGCCAAGCAGAACACCTCTGCCTCCCATTGCTTTTTCCAGATATTTAGCGCCTTCTTGAGGAGCCATTCTTCCGGCAACTTCACTCATAGGAATTAAAAGAGGTAATGATCTGTCTGCTTTCTGAACTGTTTCATAAGCAATACAAATACTTTTTGATTTCATCATTGCTTCGGTTAATTCTTTACTTGCCGCAAAATGAAAATATGTAAATAATACCTGGCCTTCACGAATCAAATTATATTCAGGCGCAATTGGTTCTTTTACTTTCATTATCATTTCGGCTTTGGCATAAACTTCTTTTGCTGTGGGGACAATTTCAGCGCCAACAGCTTTGTAATGATCATCTGTAAAGCCGCTGCCGGCTCCGGCGTTAGTTTCAACAATAACTTTGTGACCATTTTGAATTAGAGTGGATGCGCCTACGGGTAGTAGTGCTACTCTATTTTCATTCGTTTTGATTTCTTTTGGAACTCCGATTAACATAGTATACCTCTTTTTAGTTCAGCTATGCGGCTGATTTTAGTAATGCATTTTTTGATTTTATAATTAATTTGATGAAAGTGTTTTCATCCAGTAGATCATTTGCTGTTTCAAGAACATTTTCTCTTGTAACCTTATCAATACTTTTTATCACTTCATCTGTAGTTTCAATTCTGTTATAGTATAATTCCGACTGAGCCATTCGCGTCATTCTGTTGGAAGTGCTTTCCAGGCTCAACAACATGCTTCCTTTAATTGATTCTTTTGCCTTATTTAACTCCTTTTCAGAAATTTTTGTATCTCTTAATTTTTTGAATTCTTTAGTAACTAAGGTCAGGGCTTTATCGATCATCTTCTCGTTTGTTGAGAAGTAAACACCGAATGCAGATGTATCATAAAATGAATTTAAGAAAGAATTAATCTGGTAAGCGATTCCGTTCTTTTCTCTTATTGATTGAAATAATCTTGAACTGCTTCCTTCTCCTAATATTTGTGAAAGCACCAGGGCTTTCATTCGCTCTTCACTTTTATAACCGTAAGTCGGCCTACCTATAATCGCGTGAACTTGCTGAATTTCCTTTTCAATAAATTCCAGCTTTGCGGGAATATTAGTTTGCGAATAATATTTTCTTCTAACAGAAGAATTGCCTAAACTTTTTCTTATATACTTACCTGCAAGCTTAAGAAGTTTATCATGCTCTACAGCACCGGAAGCTGCAATTACCAGCTTATTAAAACCATACTTCTCTTTTATGAAGCTGAATAAATCAAGCTGGGTAAAATTTCTAATATTACTTTCAGTGCCTATTATTGGAAGGCTTAAGCTGTTGCCGGAAAAAATCATCTCTTCAAATTTATCAAAGATCAGCTCTTCAGGATTATCTTCAATATCATAAAGTTCATCAACAACCACACTGGCTTCTTTTTTAATTTCGATAGGCTTGAAGGACGGCTGCTGAATCATATCGGAGAGAACATCAAAAGTTTTTTCCAGATGGCTGCTTAAACCTCTTCCGTAATAACATGTGTGTTCTTTGGATGTGAAGGCATTTAAATAACCGCCGAAAGATTCTATATCAATAGCTATTTTTTTTGCGGAACGGGACTTTGTTCCTTTGAAAAGCATATGCTCAATAAAATGAGTTATTCCGTTATTCCTAAAATTCTCATCGCGGGAGCCAACATTAAACCAAAATCCCAGAGAGAAAGATTTTACGTAGGGAATCGTCTCTGAAATTACTTTAATTCCGTTGGGAAGGACTGTTTTTTTATACTGGTTCAATTCTGTAATTTCTTCTTAAAATAACGAAAAATGCGAATTCAAATATAGAGAAAGTGATATATGTAGTCAAGAAAGTTGGGTGCTGTAGAGATATAGAAAACACGCTTTAATTGATTATTATCTACTTAAAGAAATACAGTTTTTTGTAATTCAATTCATATTAAAAGTGATTTTTTTATAAATATCAATTAGTAAATTATTAATCAAAGAAATAGAAATACCCTAACTGCGAGACTAATTTAGGTTTTTCGAAATTACCTGTTCCCCATGCAGGCCCAAGCTGGATAAAAAAGCCTCTCCATGAAAAGCTATATGCAATTCCGGAATAAAATGAATTATTATATTTATCGTGCGCTAAATCTTCACTAATTGTTTTCAAAAAAAAGAAACTTTGATTAGAACTCTTATAATTGTGAGAATAAGCAAATAGAAATGATAACTGGTGTTTAATATCTTTTTGGGAAGAGAGTACATATTCTAAATCGATCTGGACACCATATTTTTTTATCAGCCATGCACCACCGGAGATTTTAATACCATAATTTTTGTAATATAATCCACCAACCGCATTTACATCATTTGGATTTCCAAGAGCCAAACCTAAAAGATAATTTATTTTTGACTTTACTGTAATAGTAGAATTTTGCGGAAAGCTTTTTAATGAAAATATTATAACAAAAATAATTATGAAAGTTTTCATAATGATTTATCTTAACAATCATTAGAAATAGAACTTATTAACTATTTTACTCGGAATTATTTCATCAACAGCATCTTCTTTGTGGCAATAAAATTATTAGAAGTAATTCTATAAAAGTACAACCCGCTCGGCAGATAAGCGGCATTGAATTCTACTTCATAATTTCCGGCTTTTTGATTTTCATTTACAAGCGCTGCAACTTCGCAACCCAGAATGTCGTAAACTTTTAATGTTACCAACCCACCCCTTGCCCCTCCCGGGAGGGGACTACGTGCTGAAGGTATTGAATATTTTATTTTTGTTGTTGGATTAAACGGGTTGGGATAGTTTTGGAACAAGTTGAACTCTTCCGGTGTAGTGCCGATTTTTACAGTTAATACACTACTGTAAGAATAGGTTCTATTGTAATCAATTTGCCTGAGTCTGTAATAATAGGTACCGGCATTAACATTTTTATCGGTAAACGTATATAGATTTTCTTCCGTAGAACTTCCTTTACCGTTAACAAAAGATATTTTCTTAAAAACATTTCCGTCGCTGCTCTTTTCAATATCAAATCCCATATTATTTTTTTCAGTTGCGGTTTTCCAATTTAATGCAACGGAATTATTTATGGCTGCGGCATTGAAGGAAACCAATTCAACGGGTAAATATCCGCCGGATATAAGCGGTCTTCCGGCATTAACCCATGCTGTATAAATTAAACAAGCTAATTTATAAGAAGCGCTTTTAAATAACTTAATTGTAAATGATCCTGTTATATTCCATAACGCTTGATAGTATGCGTCGCTTCTAGTGTCGCTGTTAACCGCCTTAGCCTGAATATCTGCATTTATAACTGAATCGACATAAATATAATTATTGTAAATTGTAGAAAAAACAAAATCCGGAATATTCTGAATAATTTGTACACTATCCCCGGAATATATTATTTGCGATTGGAATCTATCCACCATTCCCGTCTCATATCTTGAATGAAGCCCACCCGGATTATAATTTTTAGTAATGTGAAGCGGCTGATGTGAGTCGGCTACATAATGGCCAAGATCGGCAGCAACTAAAACAGCTTTATCCCAATCTTTTCTTTCAAAACATTTTTCCAAAGTATCATAAGCCGCAATAATAGCCCACGGCAGAATACCTTCATTAATTACAAAAGAAGAATCGTGAGCAGCAACTAAAGAATCATAATCCTGGCTGATTCTTCCGGTAGATACAAATTCAGGATAACTATCTATATCGATAAAGTGTTTTGGGCCCTCTGTTGGATCATCACCTTTTCTATAATCTGCATCGGAAGCATGAAGAGCAAGCGGGCCTGCCCAACTCATAAATTCATTCATTTGCGGAGGAAAAGAAAGAAAAGCATTTTTATTTATAATGTTGTGCCCGGTTTGTCCCCAGCCGCACAAAATTATAGTTAGTAAAATTAAGAAAGGTAATAGAAGTTTTTTCTTTAAATGCATCTTACTCCCCTTGCTAGGTTATGTAATAATATTTCCCTGTTATGGGTCTTAAAATACAGGTTAATTTTATAAAATGTAAATTAAAATTTAAGAAAGTTTTGAAGTGAGAATATTTAGAACTAGCTACTTCTTTGTCTAAGTATTTCAAAAAGAAGTATACCCGCTGCAACTGAAACATTAAGCGATTGGATTTTCCCTTTCATCGGAATCTGAACTAAAAAATCACAGCTTTCCGCTGTTAATCTTCTAATCCCTTTTTCTTCGTTACCCACTATTAAAGCAATTGGTAATTTATAATCAACTTCAGTATAATTTTTAACTGAAGGAATTTCCCGATGGAGAATTCTCTAGCGAAGAGCCGACTATCCAAAATCCGTTATCCTTTAATTCTTTTAAGGTCTGCGAAAGATTATTGACCGAACAAATTCTTACATGCTCAGTTGCGCCGGCAGAAGTTTTAACAACAGTAGCATTAACCGGTGCACTGTTATGTTTAGTAATTATTACCCCATCTACACCCGTACATTCGGCAGTACGGAGAATGGCCCCGAGGTTGTGAGTGTCCTGAATAGAATCTAAAATTAATATCAGCGGAAAAGCAGATTGTTTGGAGGAATTTATTATTTCATATAAAGAATAAAATTTTTGATCGGATTTGATTGCTGCAATCCCCTGAGCATTTGAATGAGTTGTAACGCTTTTAAATTTGCCTATAGGAATTTCGTTACATTTAATTCCCTTTTTTTTTGCGGCTATTCTTATCGCATTAATGATCGGGCCTTTCTGGCCGAATAAAATATAAACCTGTTCAATTTCTTCACCTGAGTTTAGTGCTTCTAAAACCGGTTTTCTTCCAATGATAAGGTTCATATTAAAAAATTATATTTACTTTTTCTTTACTTCAGCTTTTAACGGCGGCGGAATATAATTTGTAATTTTATCTTTATTTTTGCTATAATAGATGAACCCAATAACCCCAATGACAATTAAAGGAATAGAAATTAATTGTGCTTCCGGATAGTCCGAAAAGCAGCCTTGGGTTAAGCCTTATAAATTCTATTGATAGTCTTTCCACTCCAGCGAAGATTAAGTAAGTCATAAAAAGTTTGCCGTCAGCCCAATCTTTTTTTCTTAAATGCCAAAGGATGAAGAAGATTATTACACAAGCTATAAATTCATAGATTGGTGCGGGATGCAGCCTTATTACCTGATCAAATTTTGTTATAGTCCCGTAATTATCTGTTCCAACAACCTGTGATGACAATTGGTAATAATGGTCTTTAGCCGCTAAAGCAGGGTGATTATGATAATATTGCATCAGAGCATAATGCGGTTTAACTGTTCCATTTGCAAAGTCAGTTCCCCACGGAAGACTGGTTGGTATTCCGTAATCACCATCGCCCGCTAATTGGCACCCGATTCTGCCTATACCATATGCTAAAATAAGTGAAGGCGAGGTTGCATCAGCTATAAATAAAAATGGAATTTTCTTTTTCCTTATGTAAACAGCAATGGCTATTGTGGCTAAAATCAATCCGCCGTAAAATGTTAACCCGCCCGGTGAAAAAGCTATTAGCGGATCATGAATGAATGCGCTCCAATTTTCTATAAGATCCAGTGCTTTGCTTCCGATTATTCCGAATATGATAGCAAGTAAAGTTATTTCGGTGGCAAGCGCAGGATTTAGTTTTAGCCTTTCATACTCTTTAGTAAGAATATAACTAGCGACAATAAAAGCTATTCCCAGCATTAAGCCATAGCTGTAAACAGTAAATGGCCCTATTTTAAAAAGTTCAGGATACATTATAAAATTCCTTCCCTCGTAAAAACATATCTTTTTTTATCAATAATTTTTAATACCACTATCGAAAGATTTGTATTAAATTTTTATTATCGTACAGTCTATACTTTGATTTTTACTTCTTCTACTTTATTACTGACATTAACTCATTAAGGTCATTTAATGATAATGTTTTCTGCTCACTACTGCTCATATTTTTTAAATTAGCTTTTCCGGTTTGGTATTCTTCCCCGCCAAGGAATAATACAAAACGAGCATTTAATTTATTAGCTTCCCTCATCTGCGCTTTTACACTTCTATCTAAATAATCGAAATCGACAGTTAAACTATTATTTCTAAAAAACAAAGCAATTTCAAAAGTCTTAGAGTTTAGTTCTTTATCAAGCTTCACAATATACAGATCAATCTGATCCGGCTGCAGTGTAAGTGATTTTTCATTTTCACACGCTAATAATATTCTCTCAATTCCGGCTGCGAACCCTACACCGGGAGTCGGTGTTCCGCCGAGCTGTTCAATTAATAAATCGTATCTTCCGCCGCCGCAAAGGGCGCTTTGGGATCCAACCTTACCGCTAATAATTTCAAAAGTTGTTTTTGTGTAATAATCTAATCCTCTTACCAGCTTTGGATCTACCTCAAAGGGAATGTTTGAAACAGTAAGTAAATTCCTTACTGCTGTAAAATCGTTCAAGCTTTCTTCATCCAGATGATCAATTAGTAAAGGTGCATCTTTCATTATTTCCTGGTCTGATTCAACTTTGCTGTCAAAAATCCTTAAGATATTTGTATCGTATCTTTTTCTGCTGTCTTCAGATAACTTATCCTTTTTATCTTTCAAAAATTCTCTTAATTTATTCTTATACTCATCCCTTGAAGAAGGGACGCCCAATGAATTTATTTTAACCTGGATATCTTTTAACCCGAGGGATTTTAAAATATTAAATGCAATTATAATAATTTCAGCATCCAGCAAGGGTGAAGAACTTCCGAGCGCTTCTCCGCCGAATTGATGGAATTGTCTCTGCCTTCCGGCCTGCGGGCGTTCCTGTCTAAACATAGGAGAAATGTAAAATAATTTATTCAGCGACTGCTGTTTGCCGAGTGAATGCTCAATGAACGCACGAACAACCGAGGCTGTCATTTCCGGTTTCAGTGTTAAGCTTGTTTGGCTCCGGTCCAGAAACGAATACATTTCTTTGCCGACGATGTCGGTTTCTTCACCTATGCCCCTGGAAAACAAAGAGGTCTCTTCAAATACCGGAGTTCTAATTTCACGGTAATTAAAATTTGTAAAAATCTTTTCAACGATAGATTCCAAATATTTCCAGCTTGAAACTTCGGCAGGTAAAATATCTTTTGTTCCGGTTATCGCTTTAATCATAATATCATTGATCAATTTTTAGAAGTGGTTTGGAGCAAATTATTATTAATAAAATAATGGTTAAGTGAGCGGGTACCAAATTTTAATTCTCTAGGAAAATTTAATTCTTCCCGATTGAATTTTAAAACTTCCGGCAAATAATTCCGGAAGTCTTTAAACTTCAAAGTAGTTTTCTTCTTCTTTTTTAAATATTTCTAAAATATCATCTGAAGATTTTGCTTTAATCAGCTTTTCTCTAAATTCATCTTTATTCATCATTCTTGAGATGCGGCTTAACAGTTTTATATGTTTACTGACGAGGTTATCTTTTCCGACTAAAAGGAAAACTAAATAAACCGGATGGCCATCCAGTGAATCATACTCAATAGGCCGAGTTGTCTTACCAAATGCGGCAAGAATATCATTTACTGCATTTGTTTTTCCGTGGGGTATTGCAAATCCTTTACCGACCCCGGTAGACATAATTTTTTCTCTTTCAAGAACAGCATCCCTAACTTTTTCCAGGTCAATTACTCTTGAATCTTCTTTGAATAAATCAATAAGTTCATTTATTACATCTTCTTTACTCTGACCTTTGAGATCAGCAATAATATAATCCTTGCTTAATAAATCTAGTACTTTCATTAATTTACCGCCAATTTTCTTTGGGAATAAAACAAATTATCAATTAAATAGAAATCAAATTTAACAATCTAATATAGATTAAGCAATGAGGTGCAACATCAATTAAAAGAATTTTTTTGTGTTTGGCAAGAATCATTATCCACAAATCTATAAAAAGACCACTAAAATTAAAGATAATAATTTGAATAAGCCAAATTGAATTTGACTATAAGATATTCTTAAAATTGCCTTAGGTTAAGCTTTGCTGTAATTTAGTACAATAATATTTTGTAAAATACTGGGAATTTTATTATGAACATCCAAAACAAAACTGTGCTGGTTTTAGGCGGCTGGGGATTAGTTGGAAATTCAGTCGCAAGAAAACTAGTTGAGGATAATCCCAAAAGGATTATTATTACGTCTTTAAAGCTGTCCGAGGCAAAGGAAGCTGTGTTAAAACTAGAAGAAGAATTTCCCCAAAAAGGGAAAGGATATTTTGTTCCCTGGGGCGGAGATATTTTTGTCCGTTATGATTATAAAGATGAGAGCAGAGCAAAAACATTAGCCGATAAGGAAAGAAGGGCCACCATTATGAAGGATATTATGGACGAACTTTCCGATGAAATAGTAAAAAGCTCATCTATTTATCATCTTTTAATCGAATTTAAACCTGAAATAATTATCGATTGCATAAATACCGCAACTGCTATTGCATATCAGGATATATATACATCATACCGTTCTTTATCAACGGCAATTAAACATAAAGCAAGCTATGAAGATTTGGTTGAAGAAGCCGAGAAGTTACTGTGCACGCTTTATATTCCTCAGCTTATACGTCATGTTCAGCTGCTTTATACAACAATGAGCTTAATAAAATCAGAAATCTATTTGAAAATCGGAACAAGCGGTACCGGCGGAATGGGATTAAATATTCCCTACACTCATAGTGAAGAGAAACCATCCCGTGTACTTTTAAGTAAATCATCTATTGCCGGGGCACATACGCTTTTATTATTCTTGATGGGAAGAACTCCAGAAGGCCCAATTACAAAGGAGATAAAACCTACTGCTGCTATTGCATGGAAGCGAATAGAATTTGGTGAGATTAAAAAAAGAGGCCAGTCTATAGAACTTCTGGATGTTGATGTTTCCGAAGCGGTTCCATTAAAAGGTAAATTTGAAATCTGTTCGGATAAGAAATACAAATCTACCGGCGATACATTAAAATCAGTTTTTATTGATACCGGTGAGAACGGAATTTTTTCCCTTGGAGAATTTGAAACTATAACAGCCCAGAAACAGATGGAATTTGTTACTCCCGAAGAAATAGCTGAGGTTGTCCTTTATGAAATTAAAGGCGGAAACACCGGTCATGACATAGTAAGTTCTTTGGATCACGCTACAATGGAGCCGACATATCGTGCCGGATACATGCAGCATATGGCAGTAAAGAAGCTGAAACAACTTGAAAGGGAACACAACGTTAGAAGTATTGCTTTTGAATTGCTTGGACCGCCACGGCTTTCTAAGCTTTTATACGAAATTTATTTAATCGGGAAAAACTTTAGAACAATGCACGAACTTCTTAAGGCCAATCCTGATGAATTATCTAATAAATGCTTTGAAGATGTTATAAGCGATTCGAAATTAAGAAGTGAAATAATTTCAATCGGCATTCCGATTTTATTGCCTAACGGAGAATCATTATTAAGAGGAAGTACAATAAAAATTCCTGCTTTCCGCGGAGAAAACGTGCTTGACATAAATGACGAAAATATAGAAAAATGGTCAAACGAAGGCTGGGTTGATCTCCGTCCTTCAAATATTAAAAGATGGCAGAATCGAATTGAAGAACTAATTCAAGAAGTTGAAAGCATTCCGGCAAATGAAACAGGTTCTCAGCATGTAAGAACAAAAGATTATTGGAATAATTTTGAAGAAATCAGCGTTGGAAAAATTTGCAGCTGGGTGTTTATCCATGAAGAGCACGGACGCAGAATGAAAGCCTAAATCAATTTGAACTAAATCTATTCCCAAAATTCTTTCTCACTTGGGCGGATAAAAATTTCGCCCGGGTGATTTTTTAAAAATCACTTGTATTTATAAATAAACTCGTAACCGTTGGACTGAAGCTTCTTTGCCAGCACTTCTAAATCATTAACTGATAAAGTTTCCTGAATCTTGGGAAATAAAACTCTTTCTTCCATACTGATATGGCCTTCAAGTGCTTTGCCTAATTTATCCAGTTTATTAACAAGTCCTTTATTATTTTTAAGTGATTTTACAAGTGCCTCAATTTCCCGATGTTGTTTAACCATATCATCCAGTAATTTGTCAATTTCTTTGGAAATGCCTTTTATTTCCGGTTGCAGGATATTTTCCTCCAGGTAAAAATGATTTTCCAATTCCTGATCATAAAAATGAATCGTGTATTTTGCCTTTTCTTCAGTTGTGTTTGGCATACCTTCAATTTTCGAACTTCCCCTTTTTATTATCTGTGCGATCATTGAACTTAGGAAATGGTCATGCGCAATAGAGAATAAGCTTTTATACTCTTGTTTCATTTTTCCTTTATACAAATATTATTTGGAATTAAAAAAAAGGAATAAAAAATTTCTCTTTGGAAGTGATTATTTTTTTATTTCCGGAAGAAATTTAAATAAATTTTTAGTGGCGGTGATGAGATAGATAACACATCAAATTCATAAAAAGACAAAGTTATTACCTCATCACCAGAAGTTGTTTGTTCGAATGGCAAAAAAGATAAGCTGTATCAAAATATTTTACTTTTATTTATTTAATAACTCTTTTTCTAATTCAATTGATTTGGGAAACAAAATATTGTTTTCCAAATAGACATGCTTATGCAAATCTTCTTCAAATTCTTTTAGCTCCTTATAAAATACTTTAAAAGTATTACAAGCATCTGAAGGGATAAGATAATTTTTTGACAAATTTCTTATTTCATACATATCATCACCGGCGGCAGTATGCTCGGCTTCCATCATTCTAATTGGATTTTCAACTGATGAAAAATAAGGAGGTTCATATTTTGAATTATTGTTTTTTATCTTTACTAAATTTTTAATATATGGAAATAAAATTTGCTCTTCCTTCATCAGATGCTGACTAAGTTCCTTACCCAAAGTCGAAAAAATCTCTGCAATTTTAATTACTTCAGGATGGTTTTTACCATGAGCAGAGACTACTTTTCCAGCCAGGCTAGAAATCAAAGGAGTAATGCTTCTTATATAATTATGATGATTATTGATTATATAGTCTATTAAAAAATCAAGTTCCCATTTATCATATCTTATTGAATTGGCTGCATTGTTAACACTAATATTTTGCAATTCCGAAAAAACGTTTTCGCTTTTTAAGCCTTTTTCATTGCAGGCTTCACTTAATGATTTATTACCTCTGCAGCAAAAATCGAGATTATATTTTTCAAAAATTTGCGCCGTTCTAAAATCTTTATTCACAATTTCAGATAAGGTCATTTGATACAGTAAACCTGTTTCTTCCACCAACGTATTTTCAGTTGCCATTTTTTACTCCTTAAAATTTATTATGTTTTTTTAATTTCTCTTTAACTTTTGAATTGTTATGAATATCGGCACTTTCCTCTTTCTTAAATTCTTTTATTGCTGCTGTTCCGGTCGGATGGCCGTAAGAATTCATTAATTTATAATGGATTAAATATTCATGTTTAGTTATATCATTCTGCCAATGCCCGGAAAACATTGCAAATCCGGTTACCGCTAAAAAAATAGAAACGACTCCGATTGCCACTAATTTTTTATTAATTTTTTTCTTTGTGTATATTGATTTTAGATCTAATGTATCTGCAACAGGGCATGCATCCACACAACTCATGCATGTAGTACATTCATCGGACCAAACAGTTTTTACTTTATCTACCTTAATTGCTTGTGAACATGCTTTATTACATAAACCGCAATCGATACAGCTAACCGGATTCCTTTTAATTTTGTTGGGGCTTAAGAATGAAGTTAATCCTAATAAAGCACCGTAAGGGCATAGATATCTGCACCAAAAATTTCTTACAAAAATTGACAGCAGAAATAAAACAGCAAGTATTATCAATGCAGTTCTTGAAATGTCGGCAAAGAAATAAAACATTTTTAAGTCGGCAACTTGATTATACGGACTGTTAAGAAAAGCTTTTACAGTAGCTATTCCCATTAGTACAAATACAGCATAAAACAAAAAGCCAAGTAATAGATATTTAAGGCTTCTTAGCGGATAGTCCAGCCATTTTGGGAGATTTAATTTTCGCTTAAATATTTTTTCTCCGAAATCTCCGATCAGTTCAGACAAAAAACCAATCGGGCAAAGCCAGCTGCAGAAAGATTTTCCAAAAACGAGCGACATTAAAATAATTGCAATAAAAATAAATAATCCGGCGGGATGAGCCGGATGAATTTGCCCGGTAGTAAGAAATAAATAGAAGCTCATGAATGAACTTATCGGAAGAAAGCCGTCCACACCCGGAGGCCTGCTGTAAAATTGTGCTGCTCCACCGGATTGTAAGTAGTGAGCGAATAAATAAAAGTCTATCCCTATCCATATACATAACAAAGCAAACAAGCTTTGAATTATAAACCTATATTTTTGAATCGGCTTTTCATGATTTCTTATTATTTTCTTTTTCGTTTTCATTTCGGATATTTTTGTCTGTTTTTACATTAAAATATTTTTATAATGATAAAATTTTATTTATAGTCTTTTCTTTAAATTGATCTATTGTTTCATCATTTAACATATTATAAGCGTCGGTCCTTAACTTTCCCCATTTATCATGTAGCGGACACGGATGATCGGGTGAACATTCTGGAAAACCAAGCACACAGCTATTAAAAACACCTAGTCCGTCTATTGCCATCACAATTTCAATAAGTCTTATTTTCTTAGGATCTTTAGCCAGGGCAAATCCGCCTGACTTTCCTTTTTTAGAAAAAATCAATCCGCTTTCAGTTAAACTCTGCAATATTTTGGAGACAAATTCCTTTGGAATACTCAACTTTTTGGCAATATCTTCGGCAGGAATTACCTCACCCGGCGCTTTAGCGGATAAATAAAGTACAGCTTGTAAACCATACTCACATTTTTTTGAAAATATCACTGTCATATAAATCAGATTAAATTATCTGATTAAAGATAATTACTTTTTTATTTTTTGTCAAGCGAATTTAATCGTCTTTTTAATGCTAGTAAAAATGGTCATAAATGAATCTTTTTAATTGATTAATCATCTCACTTAAATATTATTACGATTTAATAGGAAAATTAAAATGGATGATAGTTCACTTTTATAATACAAATGTAGAATGGAAAGTTGGAAGACAAGGCGAATTAAGTCTGGAAGGATTTCCCACAATAACAGTTGCTACTCCCCCGGAATTTCCGCAAGGTGTTCCCAATACTTGGTCTCCGGAACATTTGTTTGTAGCGTCTGCAAATATTTGTTTGATGACTACATTTTTAGCAATCGCTGAAAATTCAAAATTAAAATTTTCATCCTATTCAGCCGGAAGTACCGGGAAGATGGAACGTGTTGAGGGGAAATATGTTATTTCAGAAATTGAATTGAAACCCAGGATTGTTATTCAGGAAGAAAAAGATAGAGAAAAAGCTTTAAGAATAATTGAAAAGGCTGAGAAGGGCTGCTTAATTTCACGTTCGATGAATGCAAAAACTATTCTTAGCCCGGAAATAATTGTAGAGAATTAAAAAATGTCTATATAATCTAATCATTTAAAATTATTATCAGGAGATACTAAATGCCAATATTCGAATATCGCTGCAGTGACTGTGACACAAAATTTGAAGTCTTACATAAATCTCATGAAAAAGAAGAAGATATAATTTGCCCGAAGTGCAAATCAAATAAAAGCAAAAAATTAATGTCTTCATTTGCAGCATCAATAGACGGAAGTTCAGGTTTTTCAGGCAGCAGTTATAGTGATGATTCGGGCCCATCTTATTCCGGCGGATGTGCTTCAGGAATGTGCGGCCTCAATTAATATTTTTTTTATTCAAAAAACTTTATGCTTAATCTTTAAAAGTAGTTTTGGAGATTAAGCTTTTTTATTTCAATAATATATTAACAAAACTGAGGTACAGTCTTTGGGGAGTTAAATATCCGTAACGTTTGAATATTTTCTTTCGACGTAGAGCCTTCCTATTTCAGCTCCAATAATAAATACGATTGATGAATAATAAATCCAAAAAGCTACTACAACAACCAAAGCATAAGTTCCATAGATTCGTCCGAAAGTAGTAAAGTGGTGCAGATAATATCCGAAGCCTTGTTTTGCAATTTCCCATAATATTGCGGCCCACATTGCACTTATTAAAATCGCCTTTCTAGCTAATTTTCTTACAGGTACGGTTATGTATAATACAATAAATACAGCAAATATTACCACCATCGATAGCAAGGAAAATAAGAAATGTTCAAAAATACCAATATTCAGAAAACTTAGGCTTTCCCAATGCTGAGCAGCTTGTCTAATAAGATCTAACAAGGGAGTTAAAACTGTCAGGATAAAGAAGAATAAAATAACCATAAGCACTAGAGCTAAATCTCTTAGCTTGCCTATTATAAAATGAATGTTTGCTTCAACTCCGAATACTCGGTTTAATATAGTTCTCATGCTGCTGAATAGCCCGCTTGCAGCGAAGAACAAACCAAATCCGCCTATTATACCGGCAATATTTCTATATTTAATTACTTCATCGATTCTGGTAAAAATAATTTTCTTTACAAACTCAGCATATTTATCGTATGGAATAATTGTGGTGATTGCGGCATTCACCTGATACTGCATGTTTTGAGAATCAAGTATATTTCCGAGAACGAAAAACATAATCAAAAAAAACGGGATGATACATACAAAAAGAGAAAATGCTAAACCGCCTGCAAGTAAAAAGACATGGTGCTCATCAATTCGGTTCATTAAGCCTTTAATATAATGCTTTGCAAAATTTTTTATTTTATGATAAGAAGGTTTGTAATGCAATAACAGCCTAATTTTTCTAAACAGCGAATATAATTTTAAGGTATGAATTTTCTCTATAATTTTTTCTCTAAGCATTCATAATTCGTGAGATTGTGTTATAATATATATCAGATAAATAGTTTAATCCATATTTCAATTTATCGTTCACAATAAATTTATCACCCCCGGTATTACCAAGAAATGTAAAAGCTTGTCCGTTTTCTTTGACAGAGGTTTCAAACTTCTCTTTGTTTTTAGGATCAACAGAAACAATAATGCGCGATTGACTCTCCGAGAATAAAGAAAAATCTTCCCTGGCTTTTACTGGAATATTTACACTTGCACCGATTAAACTCTCTTTATTCATTATACAGCATTCGGCTATTGCAGATATAATTCCACCTTCGGAAATATCGTGAGCTGATTTTATTAATTTTCCTTCAATCAAATTTAATAAAGATTCATGAAGTTTCTTTTCAACATCTAAATTAATCTTAGGAGAATCCCCGATAACTTTATTATGTATAACTTTTAAATATTCGCTTCCTCCTAATTCTTCATAGTCTTCACCTAAAACATAAATCAAATCGCCGGAGGATTTAAAAAATGAAGTTGTAATGTTTTCAAGTTTCTCAACAAGACCAACCATACCAATCGTTGGAGTCGGATAGACAGCAGTATTAGGAGATTCGTTATAAAAACTAACATTACCTCCTGTAACAGGTGTATTAAAAAATCTACAGGCTTCGCCCATACCGTCAATTGCTTCTTTAAACTGCCAGTACATTTCTGGTTTATACGGATTACCGAAGTTCAGACAATTTGTAATAGCCAAGGGAATTCCGCCTGAACAGACGATATTCCTTGCTGCTTCGGCGACAGCAACTTTGGTTCCTTCTTTCGGATTTAGATAGACGTATCTCGAATTACAATCTGTTTTCATTGCAAGTGCTTTGTTTGTATCTTTTATATAAACAACTGCAGAGTCGCATCCTGGGCCAACAATCGTGTTTGTCCTAACCATAGAATCATATTGTTCATAAACCCATCTTTTAGAAACTAAATTTACCGAAGAAAATATTTTGATGAAGGTTTTACTTAAGTCTTTCGGCTCGGGTAATTTAGAAAAATCAAAATTACGGACTTCCTTTATGTAAGCCGGTTCTTTAGAATCCCTGTAATAAACCGGTGCACCCCCGCCAAGTACAAGTTCATAAGCCGGAATTTTTGCTTTCTTTCCGTTTTCATAATCAATATCCAGAACTCCGTCGTTAGTAACATGGCCGATTATTTCACAATGGAGATCCCACTTTTCAAAGACTTCTTTTACTTTACTTTCAAATCCTTTTTTCACAACACAGAGCATTCGCTCCTGACTTTCAGATAACATAATTTCATAAGCAGTCATTCCTTTTTCCCTTAAAGGAACTTTATTCAAATCTATCTTCATCCCGGAATTTCCTTTTGCGCTCATTTCACTTGTTGAACAAGAAATACCGGCAGCTCCCATATCTTGAATTCCGACCAACCATCCGCTTTTAATAATTTCTAAAGAAGCCTCAAGTAAAAGCTTTTCTGTAAACGGATCACCAACTTGAACAGACGGACGCTTTGCTTCCGATTTCGCCGAAATTTCTTCGGATGCAAATGTTGCACCATGAATACCATCTCTTCCTGTAGAAGAACCGACAATCATTACGGCATTTCCTTCTCCCTTTGCTGTTGCACTTGCGAATTGATCTGTTTTTACAATACCGACAGCCATTGCATTTACTAAAGGATTGCCCTGATATGATTCATCAAAATAAACTTCTCCCGCAACAGTAGGTACACCGAAGCTGTTTCCGTAATCTCCGATTCCTTTAACTATGCCTTCAAAAAGATAACGGGTTCTTGCATCATCCAAAGTTCCGAATCTTAACGAATTTAAAGAAGCTATCGGTCGCGCACCCATTGTAAATATATCTCTCATTATTCCGCCAACACCGGTTGCCGCACCTTGATAAGGTTCCACTGCGGACGGATGGTTGTGACTTTCAATCTTAAACGCAACTGCCAGGCCATCACCAATATCAACGAGTCCTGCATTTTCTTCACCCGCACCAACAAGCAATCTTCCACCTTCTCTTGGAAGTGTTTTAAGTAATGCAATTGAATTTTTATAGCTGCAATGCTCACTCCACATAACGCTGAATATTCCGAGCTCAGTAAATGAAGGAACTCTTCCTAATATTTTCAGTACTCTTTCATATTCCTCTTTGGTCAATCCATGCTCTAAAGCTAAATCTAAAGTAACTTCTTGTTCTTGCATTAAGACAATTCCATTCTATTGGGATGATTTGAAAATAATTTTTCGATACAAATATAATATTTAAAATTGTTGATTAGAAAAAGATGATTAATTTTAAAATAGTCAGTTGAATTACGTGTTATAAATCTCTCTTACTAATTAAATTTTTAACTAAATTTTAAATAAAGTTTATTATCGAATAATATATTTAGTTAGAAATTATGAAAATTCATGCACTCTATCATGTTTCATTTGAAGGACTTGGCTGCATTGAAAACTGGATATCTGAAAAAAACCATATTCTTAGTACAACAAATTTTTATAATAATGAAACCCTTCCGGACATTTCAGAATTTGACTTCCTAATCATAATGGGCGGACCGATGAGTGTTTCCGAGGAAGATAAATATCCGTGGCTGAAGGAAGAAAAGAAATTTATTAGAAAAGCTATTAATAATAAGAAAGTTGTACTAGGAATCTGTTTGGGTGCCCAATTAATCGCTGAATCTCTTGATGCAAAAGTAACCAGGAATGAGTATAAAGAAATCGGTTGGTTTCCAATTAATTTTATAAATGAAGAAAGCAAGAAAAGTTTATTAAATGTTATTCCTGAAAATCAAAAAGTGATGCACTGGCACAGTGATACTTTTCCAATTCCAAACGGAGCAGAGCATATTTTAAAAAGCGAAGGCTGTCGCAACCAGGCATTTATTTTTAACCAACGTGTAATCGGCCTTCAATTTCATCTTGAATTTACAGAAAGACTTGTAAAAGCTCTTATCAGAAAAAGCAGAAAAGGTTTAATAAAAAGCAGATATGTTCAAACTGAAGATGAGATTTTACTAAATATGGATTTATTAAAAACCACAAATAATTTAATGTTTAAGCTGCTTAATAGAATTGAAGATAGATTTTTTTGAAATAATAAACTATAACCAAGAATCATAATATTATATCCCCATTTGCTCGATGATACACATCTAAAAGATTTGCCAAAAATTATTATTAATTTCATATAAAACAATTAGATTTGGTGCCAAATTAATTTAAATCTTTGTATTTATTAAAAGATGATTAATGATATTTTCAATTGCCGGATAATTTTCTCAAATGGATTATAAATTAAATAATAGTGATGCTTACGCGGCCTTAAAGATAACAGACTTTAAGTGGTTTGTTTCCGCACGCTTCATGCTGACGTTTGCAATTCAGATGCAATCATTAATAGTCGGCTGGCAGGTTTACGAGTTAACTCACGATGCTCTTTCATTAGGTCTTATAGGTCTTGCCGAGGCTTTTCCATTTTTTAGCACTTCATTATTCGGCGGACATATTGCCGATATTGTAAGCCGTAAAAAAATTATTCTCTTTTCTAATTTTATTTACTTTATTTGTGCAATAGCCCTTCTGCTAATATCCACAAAATTTCATTCTATCTTTTTGAAAGACGGTGCGGAACCAATTTACATCGTTATATTTATTACTGGAATTGCCCGGGGATTTTTATCCCCTGCCCAATCAGCTTTTGCTGCACAGCTTGTCCCGCGGGAATTGTACGGAAATGCATCAACCTGGAATAGCCTGATTTGGCAGACCGCAGCTGTAACAGGGCCTGCAGTAGGAGGTTTGATTTACGGTTTTTTCGGGGTGGGAATAGCATATAAAATTGTCATGATAATGAGTATTACCGGTTTCGTATTTTATACCAGAGTAAATAAGAAACCGCTGCCTGAAAGAAAATCAAAGGAAACTATTTGGCAAAGTTTATCCAGCGGACTAAAGTTTGTCTCACATAATCAAATTATTCTAAGTGCAATTTCGCTGGATATGTTTGCTGTTTTTTTCGGGGGCGCTATGGCAGTGCTGCCAATTTTTGCAGATCAAGTTCTGCATATTGGAGCAAAAGGTCTCGGCTTTCTGCGGGCAGCTCCTGCTGTTGGTGCAATTCTAATGTCAATTATACAGGCGTATTGGCCTTTCTTTAAACGGGCCGGGAACAACTTATTATTTTGTGTTTTCGGTTTCGGAATTGCAATGATCGTATTTGCCTTATCTAAAAACTTCTACCTCTCTTTATTTATTTTATTTTTAAGCGGTATGTTTGATAATGTTAGTGTTGTAATTCGCAATACTATTCTACAACTTTATACACCTGATGAGATGCGGGGAAGAGTTGCTTCTGTAAACGGAATATTTGTCAGTTCTTCAAACGAACTCGGTTCATTTGAATCGGGTGTAGCTGCAAAATTCCTGGGGCTGGTTCCTTCTGTAATTTTGGGAGGCAGTATGACGCTTGTTGTTGTAGCAGCAGTTAGAAGTTTTTCACCAAAATTAAGAGAGTTAAGACTGTAATTTTTTAATTTTAAAAAAAGATGGAGTTCTGAATTCAGTAAGAATTACGCAATTATATTTGTAAATATTCATCCCAAATTTTATAAAGCTGATAAGTAGCATAAATATCTTCTCCGCAATATATTGCGATATCTTTGATTCTTCCGGCTTCATATAAAACTTTTACATCCATCCCGGAAATTCCTTTGGATTTAGGTGATTCTATTCCAAATGCATGACAATAAAAATCCAGGTTAAATTTTCTTATCAAACCATAAAATGTTAATTGATCGAGCAGATCTATATGAAGCGAAGTGCCATATCTATTAGTAATTAAATTTCTGGTCGGCAGTATTTTATTCATGGCAGAACGAATCATTAAAAAAGGGACATCAAAATTTCTCCCATTAAAAGTAACAACAGTATCGACTACATCAACAATCCGCCAAAAAGATTTAAGCATTTCTTTTTCGCTCAATCCTTTATACTGTGTCTGATTTTCACCAGCCCACTCTTCTTCCTTTTCACTTTCATAATAAACAAAAGATTTTTCTTTATCGATATCATATATACCAATTGAAATAACTTTTGCAGTAAAAGGATAAAGACTCATGTAACGAATCGCTTCATCGGTCTTTTCAGCCTTAGTCGCAGAATCTTTTTCCTTTTCAACATACCTAAGTAAATATTCTTGCTGGCTTTCGGAGAGTGAATCAAAAGGAAAAGAAGAAGTTTCTATATCAAAAATTATTTTTCTCATTTTAGTGCCCCTTTTATAATGTGAAAGTATAATTTAATCTTTTAGAATATTTACATTTTTTTCATACTTTAAAACTGCATCAACAAAATCATCAGGAAGAGGAATTGATTTTCTTGTTATCGGATTAACATGCACTAATACACCGGCTCCTTCGGCAACAACAATTTGATTATTAATATTTTCTATAATGTGTTCAAATCCAAAACTGCTGTTCTTAATATAAGAAACCCGGGTGTATATTCGCAACTTATCCTCAAAGATTGCAACTTTTAAATAGTTGATTTCATTTCTTGCCATATAAAATGCTGTACCATTAGTAAAGACTCCTTCCTTTGGAATTATACCAATATCTTTTCCATACTTTATTCGTGCTTGTTCAAAATAATTAAAGTATACCGCATTATTTACAATGTGAAGCATATCGACTTCGTTAAATTTTACTATTGCATCATAAGTATGCTTAAACAATTCTTTGTTTTTTTTCGGTTTCAAGATTCTATCCCGTTGCTATTCGCAAGAAGAGAGGTTTTAAAGATTAGCAATAATCAATAAATCTCTTTTATTTAAATTCTAACATTTCAAAAATATTAACTGCCTTTTGCATTCCTTACCATTTTTTCTATTTCATCCCACATATCGTCCGGCACTGCTTCAAGAGCATTAAATTGTCCCGCGCCTTTAAGCCATTCGCCGCCGTCAATGGTGACTACTTCTCCATTAATAAAAGATGAATAATCGGAAACAAGATAAGCCGCAAGGTTTGCAAGTTCTTGATGTTCACCTGAGCGGCCGACAGGTACTTTCTTCTTCGGATCAAATTTTTGAGCTAAACTTCCCGGCAGTAATCTTTCCCAGGCTCCTTTAGTTGGAAATAGACCCGGTGCAATTGCATTGAACCGGATACCATACTTCCCCCATTCAACTGCTAGAGAGCGAGTTAATGAAAGGACACCGGCTTTTGCAACTGCAGAAGGAACAACGTAAGATGATCCTGTCCAGGAATAAGTCGTAACAATATTTAAAACTGATGCCTGCTGTTTTTTAGTTAACCAGTCTTTGCCAAAAGCTAATGTACAGTAATATGTTCCTTTCAAAACTATATCTACTATAATATCAAAAGCACGATGAGATAATCTTTCGGTGGGACTAATAAAATTCCCGGCTGCATTATTCACCAATACATCAACTTTGCCGAATTTTCCTAAAGAAACTTTTAATAAATTTTCAATATCACTATACTTAGTTACATCACATTGAACCGGTAAAACTGTTCTGCCGGTATCTTCTTCTATTTCCTTAGCCGTTTTTTCAAGAACGTCAAATTTACGGCTGGCAATTATTAATTCAGCACCAAGTTCGGAAAAATATTTAGCCATTGATTTACCCAGTCCCGTACCTCCGCCTGTAATTAAAATTACTTTTCCTTCCAGCGCCCCTTCTCTCAGCATAGACTGGGCGTATTTTATATCCGGCATAGTATTTTTACCTTAATCTTTCTTTTATCCAATCTGGATTACAGCGGCAATCCAAAATGGCATTGATTAAAATAGTGTCAAATTCTTTTTTGTAATATACAGCATATGGAAAGCGTTTTGAAAGCAGCCTGTAATACCAAATACTTTAGTATGAATGCCTGCATTCAGCTTTAAAGAATCAATATCGGAAAACAAAGATTCTAGGAAGTAACTACCTAAACTTTCCACTTGAGATTCATAAAACTTAAAACCAACTGAAAGATCTTCAATAGCAGATGGAAGTATCTGCAATTTCATAATAAACGATCACGGAGATCTTTTTTTGCTGATTCCCAATCTTGATATTTCTCTTGACCGGATTGTATCCTCTTTTCTCTTAACTCTAAAATATCCTTATGCCAATCTGGAGAATTATATTCTTTCTCATTCCTTGTCAAGTCAATCCACAAGGCTTCCATTGCCTGGAGTTTTTCTTCCCTGGTCATTTTCTCAAGAGGTAATGTCATAAGCTATTTCATTTTCTAGTTTTAGTTTCTTATCGGCTTAAATTCTATGTTAAATTACATTATATTATTTATAATTTCAATTTATGGTTTTTAACTTCATACATTAGAAACAATATTTATTTGCTTCAATTAATCTATCAGCAATATCTCTTCTAAGTTTAGTTGTATTAATAGGATCAAATTTTGTATATCTCTTCAATCCCAGCATTAACATTTTTAATTCATCACCTTCAGCGAAAGCGGCAATTGCATGTTTGCCATAAAGATTTATTCTCTCCAAAGAATCACTAACATAAACTTGAGTCATCTCAACATAAGGAAGTATTTCACTTTCGCTCTTAAGTGATGATAGTTTCAACGTTCTCAAAATTGCGGACTCTGAAGTATATACCTCAATCAGCATATCTGTAACATTCATTATAATTTCCTGTTCATCGGAAAGTTTCTGCATAAACTTTTGTACAGCCGAACCGGCAATCATAAGAATAGCTTTTTTAGCGCTTCTAACTGCATCCAACTCTAATGCAAGCAGTCCTTCAGGTTTTTCGCCAAAGCTTGGAACGGAAAGTAACTCTTTTTGAATTGCCATAGCAGGGCCCATAAAATCCAGCCGCCCTTTTAACGAACGCTTAACCAGCATATCAACAGTTAAAAGGCGATTTATTTCGTTAGTACCTTCAAATATTCTGTTAATTCTTGAATCACGATAGGCTCTTGCTGCCGGATATTCTTCAGAGAAACCATAACCGCCGAAAATCTGCACAGCTTCATCAACAACATAATCAAGCATTTCGGAACCAAAAACTTTTAGCATTGCAGATTCTATAGCGTATTCTTCCGCTGCCTGTACTACTGATTGACTATATGATGCGCCATCTTCTCTTAATTCGTTTACCTTATTGTTAATCAATCCGCTTGTTCTTAAGGTTGCAGATTCAGAAACAAAAACTCTTATTGCCTGTTCTGCAAGTTTGTATTTGATAGCTCCAAAACTGGATATCAGTCTGCCGAATTGTTTTCTTTCGTTAGCATAATTGAGAGCTACAGTAATAAATCTTTTTGCGCCGCCGGTTGTCATTGCACATAATTTGAATCTGCCGATATTGAGGATATTAAATGCAACATAATGCCCTTTTCCAATTTCACCAAGAATATTTCCTTTGGGAACTTTTACATTGTCCAAGAAAAGTGCTCGTGTAGATGATCCCTTTATCCCCATTTTATCTTCTTCTTTACCTCTCGTAAAACCTTCCGATTTTGTATCAATGATGAAGCATGTAAATTTATCGCCATCGACTTGAGCGAATGTAATTAAAACATCGGCAAAGCCTCCGTTTGTAATCCACATTTTTTGTCCGTTAAGAATATAAAATTTACCGTCATCGGAAAGTTTTGCGGTAGTCTTTGCAGAAAGCGCGTCGGAACCGGAAGTTGGTTCGGTTAAGCAATAAGCAGATTTCCATTCCCCGGATGCAAACTTAGGAAGATATTTTGCTTTTTGTTCATCGGTTCCATAATAAAGTATCGGCAGAGTTCCAATGCCAGTATGCGCAGCAAAAGAAACCCCGAAAGAATGACTAGCACCCATTTCCATTGAAATAAAAGTATTTGTATTAAAATCTCCTCCCAATCCTCCGTAGTCTTCAGGAATTGCAGTACCTAACAATCCAAGCTCACCTGCTTTTTCCAGTAATTTTATTGTTAATCCTTCCTCTTGATGATCAATAGCATCAAGTTTTGGGAAAATTTCTTTTTCAACAAACTCTCTTGCCGAATCCGCCATCATTTTTTGTTCTTCGGTAATTTCTTCAGGAATAAATACATTCTTAGGATCCGTATCTTTTGTTAGAAATTCCCCTCCTTTTAGAACTTTTAATGTTTTTGTTTCTTCAGTCATAATTGTTCACCTTTTTAATTTCAATTTTTTTATCAAATAAATTAATTTAATAACTCAAAAATGGCAGCAACACCCTGCCCGCCTCCAACACAAGCAGTTACCATACCGTATTTTTTATTTCTTCTTCTAAGCTCATTTAAAATTTGAACTGTAAGTTTTGCTCCGGTACACCCTAACGGATGCCCAAGCGCTATTGCACCGCCGTTTACATTTAATTTTTCCTGATCAAGTTTTAACTCCCTAATAACAGCTAATGATTGAGCGGCGAATGCTTCGTTCAATTCAATTAAATCGATATCATCTAATTTCATTCCTGCTTTTTTTAAGGCTTTAGGAACTGCTTCAACCGGCCCGATTCCCATGATTCTAGGATCAACGCCTGCGAGTGAAAATGAAACTAATCTGGCAATAGGTTTTAAGTTAAGTTCTTTCATCATTTCTTCAGACATAACGATTACAAATGCTGCACCGTCCGAGGTTTGGGAAGAGTTGCCGGCTGTAACAGTACCATTTGCTGCAAAAACTGGTTTCAATTTAGCTAGCGCTTCTAAAGATGTATCCGACCTTGGACCTTCATCAGTATCAACTGTAAATTTTCTAACTTTTCTTTTTCCATCGTCAAGATAAGTTTCCTCAACTTCAATAGGTACAATTTGATCTTTGAAATATCCTTTTTTAATTGCGTTAACTGCTTTCATATGGGAATGATATGAAAATTCATCCTGATCTTTCCTCGAAATTTTATAATCTCTTGCTATTTCTTCTGCAGTTAATCCCATACCTAAATAATATTCCGGATGCTCGACAGCAAATTTATAATTAGGAGCTAATTTCCATCCCGTAACCGGAACCATCGACATAGATTCCGTTCCGCCAGCAATAATACAATCAGCCATACCGGTACTAATTCTTGCAACTGCAGTTGCAATCGTATCTACCCCTGAGGCACAGTACCTATTTACAGTTTCACCAGGAACCTCTATTGGAAGGCATTGGAGTGCAATCATTCTTCCCATCTGCAATCCTTGCTCTGCTTCCGGAACGGCATTGCCCACAATTAAATCATCAACTCTATGGGGATCAAGTTGAGGAACTGATTTTAGCAAATGTTTTATTACATCTGCGGCCAGATCATCGGGCCTGTAAAAACGAAAGCCTCCTTTTTTTGCTTTCCCTACCGCTGATCTGAATCCTGCTACTATATATGCTTCTGTCATGATAATACTTTGTTTTAATTATAAAAATTCTTTTGATTAAAATTCCTATCGTGCTGTCAATTTCTTAATGGCTTACCTGTATTCAGAATATTTTGAATTCTTTCCATAGTTTTCTTCTCACCTATCAAGCTTAAAAATGCCTCTCGTTCTAAATCAAGAAGATATTGTTCAGAAACTAATGTGCCTTGAGTTAAATCTCCTCCGCACATAACAAACGCAAGTTTTTCTGCAATTTTTCTATCATGATCGGAAATATAATTTGCCGCACGAAATGAATAAGCTCCCAGTAAAAGGGTAGCAAGCGCTTGTCTTCCTAATACCTTTATATCTTTGCGCGGAACAGGTTGAGTATAACCTCTAGCTGCAATTTCTAAAACTGCTTGCTTAGCATCGAAGATTACTTTGTTTGGATTTATTGTAATTTTATCTCTGCCTTTTTTGAAGATGCCGAGATCAAATGCTTCGTAAGCTGAAGTTGCAACTTTAGCCATTGCGATATTCATAAAGCGTTCCTGAAGCTCAGGCATTTCAACAATTCCTTCCGCATAACTATCTGAGGCGCGCAAAGTCATTTCTTTTGTTCCGCCGCCGGCAGGAATAATTCCGACACCAACTTCAACTAAACCAATATATGTTTCTGCAGAAGCCTGCACTTGATCTGCATGCAGACAAATTTCACATCCGCCGCCTAATGTAAGAGCATGCGGAGCTACAACAACCGGAATACTGGAATATCTTACATGCATTGTGGTGTTTTGAAAAGTCCGTACCGCAAGATTAATCTCATCGTATTCCTGTTCAACCGCTAACATTAGCATCATAGCTAGATTAGCACCGGCAGAAAAATTTTGTCCGTTATTTCCGATTACTAATCCTGCAAAATCTTTTTCGGCAATTTCTATAGATTTATTTACGGCTTCAAGTATTTCAGTCCCAATAGAATTCATTTTAGTCTGAAATTCCAGGTTAACGACACCGTCACCGATATCATGTAATGTTGCTCCAACATTTTTCCATACCGGTTTATTTGATCTATAATTATCAAGAATGATGAAATCATCCTTACCAGGGATTTCCAGATAAGATGAGGATTTAATATCGTAATATTTCTTTTTACCACTTTCAATTTTGTAAAAGGAATCGAAGCCTTTAGAAAGCATATCTTTTACCCAAACTGCGGGAGGAAGGTTTGCCTCGTCCATAAGCTGCGTCATCTTTTTAACGCCGAGAGCATCCCAGGTTTCAAATGGTCCAAGCTCCCATCCAAATCCGCCTCTCATAGCATCATCAATTTTATAAATTTCATCCGATATTTCAGGAATACGGTTAGAAGAATATTGAAAAATGTTGAAAGAAAGCATTCTTAAAAAATCGGCTGCGTTATCTTTTGCTGCATGAAGAATTTTTAGTCTTTCTTTTAAATCTTCAACTGGTTTTGCAGCCCCTACTGAAGCAAATTTTGGTTTTATGCTGGGTTTGTATTCCAGAGTATTTATATCAAGTTCAATTATTTCTTTTGTCCCGTCATCCAATTTTATTTTTTTATAAAATCCCTGTCCTGTTTTATCACCGAGCCAATTTTTCTCAACCATTTTATTAACATAATCTGGAATGACAAAAAGTTCACGCGCTTCGTCATTTGGACAATCGTGGTAAATATTATTTGCCACTTTTACAAGCGTGTCGATACCTACAACATCGCAAGTTCTAAAAGTTGCAGATTTCGGCTTTCCGGTGATTGGTCCAGTTAACGTATCAATCTCTTTAATTGATAAGTTAGTTTCTTTCATTAGCTTAAATACCGCCATCATGCTGAAAACACCTATCCTGTTTGCAATAAAGGCAGGTGTATCTTTACACATTACTGTTGTTTTTCCCAGAAAGATTCGGCCGTAATGCATTAGAAAATCTATAACTTCTTTACTTGTTTCCGGTGTCGGAATTAGTTCAAGCAATTGTAAATATCGCGGCGGGTTAAAAAAATGTGTCCCGCAAAAATTCTTACGGAAATCTTCACTTCTTCCTTCCAGCATTGAATGGATCGGTATTCCGGAAGTATTTGTAGTAATTAATGAGCCGGGCTTTCTAAATTTTTCAACTTTCTCAAAAACCGATTTTTTAATTTCCAGATTTTCGACAACTGCTTCAATTATCCAATCGACATTGCTTAAACTTTTAAGATCATCTTCAAAATTTCCGGCTTCAATTCTGGATGAAAATGAAGTAAGGTAAATTGGTGAAGGTTTTGCATTAAGAATATTTTTCAGATTTTCATTTACAATTCTATTTCTTACTTTTTTATCTTTAAGTGAAAGACCTTCTTTTTTTTCCTTATCATTTAGTTCTTTCGGCACAATGTCCAGAAGAAAAACTTTGCAGCCGATATTTGCAAAATGTGCTGCTATCCGGGAGCCCATAACTCCCGATCCTAATACTGCTACTTCTTTTATAATTCTATTCATGATTATTTTTGTTTATATGATTAAAAAATTATTCTGATTTATTCACTATATATTTGATCAACTATTCCTTTATACTTTTCCAAAATTATTTTTCTTTTAAGTTTTAGGGTTGGCGTCAGTTCCCCTGTAGTAACCGACCAATCATCGGGAACAATTTCAAATTTTTTAATTTGTTCAATGTGTGAGAACCTTTTATTATACTTCTGAATGTCCTTCCAAATCCTATCTTTTAATATTTTACATTTAGCCATTTCATCTTCACTTAAATTATCGTAGCCTTTTTTCTTACACCAGTTAATGATAAAATCTTGATCAGTTACTATTAGTGCTGCTGTAAATCTTCTATTCTCACCAATAACCATTATGTTTTTTATAAACCAGGACTCCTTCATTTTATTTTCAACTGGTAGCGGGGCAACAAATTTTCCGCCGGAGGTTTTGAAAACTTCTTTCACACGGTCTGTTATCTTTAAGAACTTTCCGTCAATCAGTTGACCAATATCTCCTGTATGAAACCATCCATCTTTATCAATAGCTTTTTCTGTTAAATCCGGTTTATTATAGTATTCCTTGAATACATTAGGCCCTTTAGCTAAGATTTCACCATCATCCGTAATTTTTATTTGAACTTCCGGTATTGGTGTGCCAACGGATCCCAGATAATATTCTCCTTCATCAAATCTATTACATGTCAAAACCGGTGAAGTTTCAGTGAGACCGTAACCTTCTCTTACAGGAATATTAGCAGCAGTAAAAATTCGGGCTAGCCTTGGTTGAAGTGCCGCCGCACCGCTGATTATACCTTTTACTTCTCCCCCGAGAGCCTGCTGCCATTTAGTAAAAACTAATTTCCGCGCAACATTAAGTCTTATGTTATAAAAGAAATTATTATTCCCTTTTGGGTCATAATGATTTGCTAAATTAACCGCCCATCCAAAGATGGCTTTTTTAAGGCCCTTTAGCTCCCGGCCTTTGCCCATTATTTTTTCAAACACTTTTTCTAACAGCCTCGGTACGGTAGTAAAATAATTTGGCTTTACTTCCAATAAATTCTCTGCGATTTTATCAATATTTTCGGCATAATAAATAGCACCGCCAACAGTTATATAAAAGTATATACCGGTACGTTCAAAAATGTGACATATTGGTAAAAAGCTTATCATTCTATGACCATTATTCATCGGCATAATTTTGCTTAAAGATATAATATTACTGATGATATTATGATGTGTAAGTCTTACACCTTTGGGAATGCCTGTAGTACCGGAAGTATAGATAATTGTAGCAAGATCATCTGTATCAATAGAATCTTCGATCGACTTAAGTGTTTCTTCAAAAGATTTATCTGCTTGTGCTAAAATATCCGACCAGTGTTTTGCACCTTCTACTTTATCGAATGTATAAACATCTTCAACAGAATTTGATTTAGGTAGAACGTGTTTTACTTTTTCATATAATTCTTTGTCTGCAACAAAAACTAATTTAACTTGTGAATCATTAAAAATGTAACTGAATTCATTTTCAGTCATTGTAGGATAAATCGGGACATCGATACATCCAACTTGCAACGTACCAAGATCAACAAAGTTCCATTCTGTTCTGCTGGGAGAGATTATTGAAAATTTATCGCCTGGTTTAAAACCAAGTTTTAACAATCCTAAACTAAAACTATCAATTATTTCTTTTATTTTTAATGAACTATAACTCTGCCACTCGCCTTCTTTTTTATCACAAAGAGCATCCAGTCGCGGATAGTTTTCAATCTGAAAAGGAATAATATCAATTAATCTTTTTACAGAAGCTTCAATATCTCTATGTTTATCTATTGTTTGTGGCATTTTTTAATTTCTATTAATCTTAAATGAATATATTTATCCCTTTTTTAAAAAACAAGCGAAATTTCGCTATCGACGTTTTTTTGCTAAACTTTTTTATCTGCTTTTTGATATATTGCACGAACAATTTTTAGCAGTGCGGAATGTATGGCAAAAGATAATTATATAAAATTGATTTTCGGTTTAAAGCTGAAGCAAATGCGGCAGGAAAAGAATATGCTGCTTTCGGATTTGGCATTTAAGAGCGGTTTGTCCATTTCTTATTTAAATGAAATTGAGAGCGGGAAAAAATATCCGAAGTCAGATAAAATTGCATTACTGGCAGAAGCCTTAAAAGTGCCGTATGATAAAATGGTTTCATTAAAACTGATGCGAAATCTTACACCGATTGAAGATTTTTTAGAATCGAATATTCTTGAACAACTACCTTTAGATCATTATGGGATTGATATTAATAAGTTAATTATGCTGATGGCAAATTCATCGCTACAATTAAGCGCTTTAATTGCTGCATTTATTGAGATGGCTAAAACTTCTGAATTAAGCCAGAACAATTTCAGCCGCACAGCATTAAGAACTTTTAAGGAATTTAATGATAATTATTTTGAAGATCTTGAAATTGCCGTAAGAGATTTTTCCAAAGAATTTAGATTGAAAGAATCTTACAAAATTGAGTTTAATCAGCTTAAAGATATCCTAGAGAAATCTTACAAGTACGATGTTGATGAGTCTTCACTTAATAATTATCCGGAATTAAGTGAGCTGCGAGCTGTTGTTTTAAAAAGTAAAAAGTCCAAACTATTACTTAATAATAAATTATCCGATGCACAAAAAGCTTTTGTTGCAGGTAAAGAATTGGCTTATAATTATCTTGGAATAAAAGATAGAAGTTATATTTATTCAAGCTTAAGCTTAAAAACTTTTGATCATCTGCTTAATTATTTTAAAGCGTCTTATTTTGCAACTGCACTTATAATAAACAGCAATTTGCTAATTACTGATTTAGGAAGTTTTTTCAAAAGCAAAAAATGGAGCGGAGATAGATTTCTTTCGCTTATAAATAAATACAATGCTACGACTGAAATGTTCTTCCAGAGAATTACAAATCTCTCTCCAAAGTATTTTAGTCTAAATAATCTTTTCTTCCTAAGATTTAATTATGATACTTTGTTGAAAGCGTATAGGTTGTCTAATGAGCTTAGATTAAATACGCGTCATAATCCCGGCGGTTACCAGGAAAATGAACATTACTGCAGAAGATGGGTTTCATTTGAAACTATTAATAAAATGGAAAGCAAACTAAAAAAAGATAAAAAATTCAGTGGCAGAACAGTTGGCATATTACATTCGAAATTCTTAGAGTCGAAAGACGAATATTTGTGTATCTCTGTGGCGCAAAGGGGCAATCTTCAAAAAAATACTTTTTCAAGTTTGACAATCGGTTTTCAACTAAATGATAACTTGAAGAATAAGATTAAATTTTGGAACGATCCTCAAATACCAATGAAAATAGTTAATGATACATGTGAAAAATGTAAAATACTTGATTGCCGTGAAAGGGTAGCTCCGCCAATCACAGCCGAAAAAATCGAAAAATCCTTAAACGTAGAAAAGATATTAAAACAATTGGCCTCTAATTTATAAGTGTTATATTGAAGCTCAAATTCCCTTTTCGAATTCTTCTATCTTCTTTTTAATTCTATCCGGTGTAGCAAAAGAATATTGCTTTTCATAATTGTAAGAAACTAATTTTGTTAACGCAGAAGCAGCTATAACCTTATCACCATCCCGCTCGACAAGAATAAGATGTTCAACATCAGAACTTTTACTTCCCATTTTCGAAACCCGTGTAACGACTTCAATTTCATCGCCAAGTATTATAGGCTGATGATAATTGATTTCAATTCTCGCGACTACTGCTTCAAAGTCGAGTCCGTTTTTAGGTTTTTCAAGTACGTCCTTGAAATAAGCTATTCTTGCTTCTTCCAGATATGAAAGATATGTTGCGTTATTTACATGACGCATTGCATCAAGATCAGAAAATCTTACCTTAATTTTAATTTTATGTTTAAATAGATTTAAATCGTGCATAACAAACTGTCTTTTAAATATTTATTTGAAAACCGATTTTATAATATCAATTGCTTTATTGAAGTATCATCAGAATTAACATCTAAATGAGTAATAGCTCTTAGATAACCAACTTTACCTTCGGAAATAAGCAAACCTCGTTCTTTACATTTATTAATTGCTTCTTCAACATTAAATGTTTTCGATCTGAAAATTATAATATTTGTTTGCACAGTATTTAAATCAATTTCTAACGAAGGAAGTTCATTAATTGCAGCTGCAATCATTTTTGCTTTTTGATGATCTTCCTCAAGGCGGTCAATATTATTTTTTAATGCATATAATCCTGCGGCAGCTAATATTCCAACCTGTCTCATGCCGCCTCCCCAGGCTTTTCTGACTCTAAAAGCTTCTTTAATAAATTCTTTAGAGCCGGCAATTATTGACCCAACCGGCGCACCTAAGCCTTTAGATAAACAGCACGATATAGAATCGAAATGAGATGCATATTCTTTCACAGAAATTTTTGCCGCAACCGAAGCATTCCATATTCTAGCGCCGTCAAGATGATATTTTAAATTATATTTTCTTGCTAATTTTTCGACCTTTACAATATTATCAAGAGGATGAATCATACCACCGGCACGATTATGAGTATTTTCAATTTCAATTACTTTTGTCCGGGGCATATAATATGCACTTTCAGGCCTGATAAATGGTTCAATTTGTTCTGGAGTAATTACGCCGTTCTTCCCGTCAATTGGCATTAGTTGAATACCGCTTAATACAGCAGGGGAACCCGATTCATATTGAAAAATATGTGCATCTCTTTCACAAATAACTTCATCAGCTGGGTTTGTGTGTACGTTTAGGCAAATCTGATTTCCCATTACACCGCTGCTGACAAATAAAGCAGCTTCTTTGCCTAATAGTTCGGCAGAGTATTCTTGAAGTTCATTAACAGTAGGATCTTCCTGAAATACATCATCACCAACCTCTGCATTATATATTGCTTTACGCATTGCTTCAGATGGCTTAGTTACTGTATCGCTTCTTAAATCAATATATTTTTTCATAAGCCTTAATAATTATTTTATATAGAATGATTAATAATAAAATGTAAAATTTGTTTTTCTAAAATTACAAATTCATTTTATAAATTTAATTTAGTCTTAAGTTTTTTTAGTAAAAATATTCCGAATATCCACAATGAAACTATTGAAGAAAATATCGGAATAATTAAAGGATACTTCGTAAAAAATGTTTCTACATTTTCAAGCGGAACATCTCCGACTAAATAAGTTTTAACAAAAAGTTTTGATTCTATTCTGGTATGCCCCAAAGGATCGATAATACAGCTTATACCGCCATTAGCAGCTCTGATAACAGTTCGCCTATTTTCTATTGCACGAAGCACTGCTATTTCTTTATGCTGATACGGTCCGCTGGACTTACCATACCAGCTATCGTTTGTTACAACTGTTATAAACTTCGCACCTTTGCGGACAAAATCAGTAACAAAGTAAGGGAAAACGGATTCGAAACATACCAATCCATTTATACTTATTGAATCAGAGATATCAGAATTTTTAATTCCCATTTTATAATTTGGATTTGGAATTTCAAAATTGACTGTATCTCTTCCTTTATTCCAGCTGCTTATTCCAACACCCCATTTTATAATTTTACCGAGAAATGGCAAAGCATCAACAAATGGGACTCTTTCTCCAAAAGGCACCAATTTCATTTTATCATAGGTTTGTATTTTCCTTGTGTCCGGAGAAAACAAAATTATTCCATTGTATGTCGTATAATAAAAATCTCCGTTAGTTGATTCCCTGGCATCAGACGGGATTTTACTTCCTTTAAAATAATATTTTACATCCGGCATTCCGGTAAGCAGGTAAACATTTTTTCCCCTTACAAAGCTGTAAATTGAATCAACCAGGTTATTATAATTGCCATCCATCAAAAATACTGGTAAAGCTGTTTCAGGCCAGACAACTAATTGGGCGCCTTTAGCTGCGGCTTTTCTTGACAAGTTAAGGTAAAGATTTGTTAATCCATTTAGATTATTTCCTTCCCATTTTTCCCATGGGTTAAGATTAGGCTGAATTAATCCTACCTTTATAGTCTTATTTGAAACTTGAAAAGTTGAGTATCTATAAACTCCATAAGACAGAACAAAAATAAATATTAAACAGGCCGCAACTAAATTGAATGTAAACTTTTTCCTGGAGCTTTTATAATTAATAAATGCTTTATATAAGAATATATTTATATAAACGACAACAAGAGATAAACCAACAGCGCCAATTATATCCGCTATCTGAATAAATATTCTGAAGTGTGCTAATCCGTTACCAAGTGTCAGCCAGGGAAAGCTCGCATCAGTCAGCATATACAAATATTCATAAGTAACCCAAAAGAACGGAAACAAGAAAATAATATTTTTCGATGGGAAAACTTTTCTAGATAGATATAAAAGTGTTGAAGGGATTAAAAATAAAAGTGGATTAAAGAATAATAAAGTTCCGCCGGCAATCATTAAAAAAGGATCTGCAGTTTTTTGCCAACTCCCGACCCAGTACAATGTAATTACGCTGAAGACAAAAAATGTTAGATAAGTTGCTTTGTTTATTTCGGCTAGAGTTTCTCTTTTTTCTATTACATACAAATAAGGAATCAATCCAAAAAATAACAACAGACAAAAAGGGAATGGAAAGGGTGGAAAACTTATTCCCATCATTATCCCACTGAGAATAAGCAAAAGCCTTTCTTTGTTTTTTTTTGCTTTCTCTTCAGGAGAAAGCTTCAATCTATTTTTACTAAAAATTAACTTCAACCTTTAAGCCGTTTTCTTTTAGAAAAGAAATATCTTAAAATATAAAATAATATAATGAGAGCGGTGATACCTAAAACTATATTGCTGTAAGTTGATAAATATCTATCGACTATCGCAATATTTCTTCCGAAAAGAATTCCGAGATAAATTATAATTGAATTCCAGGCTAATGCACTAATAGTTGCCAGCACTGCTGTTTTTTTAGCATCTAATTCACTTAATCCTCCAAAAAGAGAAATTACTGATCTGGTTCCGGGTAAAAAACGGTTTATTAAAATAATTAAATAGCCATACCTATTAAACCAATGCTCGACTTTATCCAGGCCTTCAACGGAAATAAATTTTATTTTTCGGGTTCGTACCACTTTTTTATCTAGTTGAGTGCCTATAAAGAATAAAACCATAAACCCAAGCAGGCTCCCGAGACTTGTCAATAGCAAAGTAGGGATAAAATGAATTGAATGTGTTACGATTAAAGATCCTCCTATAACTACAACCAGGTCGCTGGGTGAAGGCGGAAAAACATTTTCTATGAAGGAAAAAAAGAATAGTGAAACGTAAATCCAGAACGGGCTTAAAGCAGAAATAAAATCTAGAATATGTTCAATCATATTATTATTGTTTAAGAATTAAAACAGTTGCAAAAGCGGATACACCCTCTTCCCTGCCAATAAATCCGAGCTTTTCTGTGGTTGTAGCTTTCACTGAAATTTGTTCTATATCTGCTTCAAGTATTTCGGCAATATTTTCCCTAATTTTTTTTATATACGGGGAGAGTTTTGGTCTTTGTATAGCAACAACTGCATCAACATTTCCCAGAATGTAACCTTTTTGTTTAACTAGTTCATAAACTTTTTGTAATAAAACTAAACTGTCTGCATTTTTATATTTTTCATCAGTATCCGGGAAATGCTGTCCGATATCTCCCAAAGCAAGTGAGCCGAGAAGTGCATCACAAATGGCATGAAGAAGAACGTCGGCATCAGAATGTCCAAGCAAACCTTTTTCATAAGGAATATCTACACCGCCCAAAATCAATTTCCTATTCTCGCTATAAGCATGAACATCAAACCCTATCCCGGTTCTAAATTCCTGATTCAATATCTTACCTCAAAACCTTTGAATTCATTTTTGTATTCCGACCATTCGATAACACAGTTTGTTACGGAAGCATGTGATGGTCCAATTCTTATTTGTTTGAAAAGTTCTTCGATCATTGAAACTTCACCTTCAGCTACCGTTAGGACTTCACCTGAATATAAATTTTTAACAAACCCGCTTAATCCTAAACTACCTGCTTTTCTAATAACGAAATACCGGAAGCCAACTCCTTGAACAAGGCCGCTTGCAATTATCTCAGCTCGTTTTAAATTCTCAGACATTACTAAGTTTCTTTTTATCAAATAATTCGGTAACTAATAGACCTGTAAATATAAGTATACCTCCTAAAAAGCCAAAGTGAGAAATTCGTTCGTTAATTACCAAATATGCAAACAGTGCGGCAAATATTGGCTCAAATGAAAAAATAATTCCGGCCTTAGTAGGCGTAACAATTTTTTGATATTTAGTTTGCAGTGTAGTTGTTAATATAGTCGCTAAAATTGCAGTATAAAGAAAAGCAAAGAGTACATTATTATTAAAGGTAAATTTAATAGGTTCATAATTTGTTACAGAAAGCAGCAAAGTAAAAATTAATCCGCATACTGCAGTAACACTTATCTGTAAAAAAACCAACGGGAGATAATTGTGCTTTTTACTTATAATATCCAGGTAAACAAGATACATGGCGTAAAAGATTGCGCACAAGAGTGTAAAAAAATCACCTATATTGAAACCGGAGCCAATTTCATTAAAGATATCTAATATTGATGACCCTTTACTTGAAAGAAAAATTAGTCCGAGAATAACAAACAAAACTCCTAATAGGTTCTTTCCGCTTGGTTTTTTCTTTTCAAACATCAACTGAAAAACAGGAGTGAAAATAATGAATGATCCGGTTATGAACCCCGACTTTGTTGCAGTTGTATATTTTAATCCGACAGTCTGAGTCGCAAATCCTAAGAAGTACATTAGTCCCTAAAAGAATTCCGCCTATAATTACTTCTTTGCCCATACTTTTAATTACTTTAATCATAAAAGGCAAAAGCAAAAGAGTAGCAAATGAAAATCGAATTGTTACAAAAAGTATAGGTGAAACATTTTGAAGTGCAACTTTTATGATAAAAAAGGTAGCTCCCCAAATAAGCGTGACGAATAGAAGTATGCCTTCACCTGTGTACTTTTTCATATTCTGATTTTTTTATGAGGAATTACTTTGATAACAGCCAAAACTTTATTCTTTGTCTGTTGAATATCCGAAAGATCTTAACGTCTTTTCGTCTGATCTCCATTTACTGCGAACTTTCACTCTCAAATCAAGGTACACTTCATGCTGCAGAAATTCTTCCATTGCTTCCCTGGCTATTTGTCCTAATTTCTTTATAGCGGCTCCCTGCTTTCCGATTATTATTCCTTTTTGGCTTTCCTTCTCCACAACAATTTCTGCTTGAATAAAATCCTTTTTATCCTCTCTTTCCTTAAAATCGGCAATTAAAACTTCGCAGCTATAAGGAATTTCTTCTTGATATAGTTCAAGAATCTTCTCGCGAATAATTTCAGAAACAAAAAATCTTTCATTCTCGTCAGCCACAATGTCATCTGGATAAAACTTAGGGCTATCGGATAAATTATCCAGCAGTGTTTCAGTTATTGTCTGAATATTAAATCCAATTAAAGCCGAAACAGGTATTATTTTTTTGAATGACTTCGACTCCTCAAATTTTGAAATTAATGAGGTTACTTTTTCCTGGGAAATTAGATCAATCTTATTTAGCACAAGGATTTTTGTTTTTCCGCTGTTCAATACAGCTTTAAATATAAAATCGTCTTTAAAAGTTCGATTGCCTTCCGGATCTTCATTAACATCAAGTATAAGTAAAATAATATCAGCATCATTTAAAGACCGATTAACAGCTTCCATCATTTTTTCCTGCAGCAGATAAGCCGGTTCAAGGATTCCCGGAGTATCAAGGAAAATAATTTGATAATTTTCACCGGATAAAATTCCTAAAATTCTCTTCCTTGTAGTTTGTGGTTTACTGTTTGTTATCGAAAGCTTTTGGCCTAATAAAGAATTAAGTAAAGTTGATTTGCCTACGTTAGGTTTCCCAAGTATTGCAACATACCCTGCTTTTGTATTTTCCATCTAATCTGCTCCGTATCTTCATTTAATCTGATTCATTTTATTGCTCTCAAATATACAAACATTAAAGCAATATTTAATTTTGATTCGAAAGGCGATGATCAAAAAAAACGGTTATCTTACGACAACCGTTGCTTTTTTGCACATTATAAAATATAAGATTCTAATGCATTTTACTCAGTCTTCTTTTTGATTGGCGCAGATTTTCAAAAAAGAAATAACCTGTTATTATCAAACCGAAGGAAAAGACAGAACCGACAATCGAAATATTTTTAGTAGTTAAAAACTCTTTTGCAGTTGCTAAAATATTAACAATATAATTTACATAATTATCAATATTTTGATTTGCAGCATTTCCGCCTACATTGCTTCCCACAACGGTTACCAACAGATAACCAATTATAGCCAAACAGCAAACCACAAATATAGAAGAAATTGAGAAAATGAATAATCTATCTTCTTTTCTGGCTTTTACTTTCTTCACGAGTTTGGACATTACTTTTGAAGTAAAATCATCTTTAACTTCAAACAATTTTATTTTATTAAGTTCGTTATGAATTGCCTGTAGTGCGGTAAATCTTTTTTTATCTATCTCTGAACTATTTATTTGTTCCTGTATCTCACGTATAACTTCATAATCCAATTCGCCGTCAATGTATTTATTTAAAATCTCATCCGTCAGCTCAATCATAATAACTCCTCAATGAAATTATTTTTCTGTAACAGATCTTTCAATGCATTCCTCGACCTGTATAGCATAACCTTAACATTTGAAATAGTAATCTGCATTACCGATGCAATTTCTTCACAACTCATGTTATCAAGATAAAACATATTAATAACCGAAGCATAATTTAAAGGTAATTGTTCTATTATTGTTTGAACAAATTCAGCTAAATCTTTTTTTTCAGTTAACCGAAAATCATAATCACTTTTTATATCAATATGGTCTTCAATTGAAGACATTTCAGTTTCAATTTTTCTTTTTTTAGCAGAAAGTTTGGTTACTGCTGTATTATAAACAATTCTATAAAACCATGTTGAAAATTTTGATTCCTGCCTAAAATTTTCAAGTGATTTAAAAGCCTTTAAGAAACAATCCTGTAAGACTTCTTCAGCGTCCATTTCATTTTTAAGCATCCTGACTAAAAGAGAAAAAGCTTTATTTTTATATCTATCAATTAATAAAGCATAATCAGAATGATTGCCTTTTTTTACAGATTCGATAATTTCAATATCAGTAAGGTTTTTCATTTATGTATTATGACTCCCCATTAATTAAAAAGGTTACACACTAGAACTTGAGTACAAAACCATACATAAAATCAATTTTATATAAATAAATTATGAACTACTTAAACGAAAAGCAATTTTATAAAATATTTGTAACCTTATACTAAATTATCTTGTCATAAGATTTAGATTGAAGTTAGTAGATAGAAAATAAAAATTAAAGAATAAAAAAAAGAGTGTAACCTAATTTGAATTTTGTTAGTCAAAATATAAAACACTCAGAAAAAGGAGAAGTAAAATGGCTGTAGATATTATTGCTGTTTTTATACCAATCGTAACTGTATTGGTAATAGGATTAATGTTTGTGACATATTATTATTTCCGGACACGTGAAAGACAGCTGCTAATCGAGAAGGGGCTGGATGCTCAATCAATAAAAGAATTTTTTGAAAAGAAAAAAGATCCTTACGTTCTCTTGAAAATCGGAATCATTGCTCTAGCATTCGGAATTGGCTTGGGGCTTGGAATGGCATTACAGGATTCAACAGGTAAAGATTACTGGATTCCTTTCTTGTTATTCACATTTACGGGAATAGGATTTGTGGTTGCGAATATTGTTAGCAGAAAATTAGAAAAATCAACCAGTAATTAAAAATGGGCCGGCTTAAACCGGCCTTTAAATTTTACTCCTGAGCTTCAAGCCACCTTTCAGCATCAATTGCAGCCATGCAGCCTGAACCAGCCGCAGTTACTGCCTGCCTATAACTTTTATCAGCAACATCACCAGCAGCAAATACCCCTGGAATATTTGTATAAGTTGAACCAGGTTTTACTTTAAGGTAACCTGTTTCATCCATATCCAATACGCCTTTGAATAATTCTGTATTAGGCTTGTGCCCGATTGCAATAAATAAACCGTCGGTATCAACTTTCATTGTTGAATGATCTTTGGTGTCTTCAAGCAAAACTCCGGTTAATGATTTTCGCCCGTTTTCTTCTTTACCTAAAACTTCCTTTATAACTTTGCTTGTAAGAAATTTAATTTTGGGATTCTTTTTAACTCTATCGAGCATAATTTTAGAAGCACGAAACTCATCACGACGATGAACAACTGTTACTTCGGAAGCAAATTTAGTTAAGAAGTTTGCTTCTTCCAGGGCAGTGTCTCCGCCGCCAACTACTAGTATTTTCAAATCTTTAAAAAAGAAGCCGTCGCAAGTTGCACAAGCAGATACACCATATCCCATATACTTACTTTCGCTTTCAAGATTTAATAATCTTGCTGAAGCACCGGTTGAAATTATAATTGCATCTGCAGTATGGACTTCATCGTAGGTTTTTACAACAAATGGTCTTTTTGAAAAATCTACTTCTGTTACTTCTTTATAAATCGATTTTGCACCGAATTTCTGAGCTTGTTTTCGCATTATGTCCATTAATTCGGGCCCCATAATCCCTTCTTCAAATCCAGGATAATTTTCAACCTCGGTGGTAATTGTAAGCTGTCCGCCCGGCTGCATTCCTTCAAAAATTACAGGATTCAAATTTGCTCTTGCCGTATAAAGCCCTGCTGTAAAACCTGCCGGTCCCGATCCAATAATTAATACTTTATGATGATTATCTGCCATAAAATCTCCTTTTAACCATTAAACGAAAATAATTCTTTTTGTTAATTTAAATTGTTGAAAATGTTAATTTAATTATCACAAGTGCTCAAATAATATATTTTCAATTTCAAAAACTTTTAGTCTGCTAGGAAACAAGTTTAAGTTTTAATCTGTAAAAATCGAGCTTAAATTCCAATCAAGAATTGCACTGTTTCCGATAATCTGAAAAAAACATTCGTGTTCAATTCAATTTGATTCAATTTTTGAGCTAAGGATTCAATATTTTTATTCTTCCTAAGTTCTTAAAAATTCTGCGTTACGTTTAAGCCCCTTTAATTTTGCTCTTTTAATTGGACTTCCTTCAAACCCAATCTTAAAATCATTCTCATCCATATTGATTACATCATCTAAAATTAATTCGGAATTCCCTTCTTTAGGATTAAACTCATCAACTGAAGTTTCATTTGAAAATTTTATATTCCACGGACAAACATCCTGACAAATATCGCAGCCAAAAATCCAATTATTAAATTGTCCTTTGAACTTTAAGGGTATTTCATTTTTATTTTCAATAGTCAAATACGAAATACATTTATTAGCATCAACTAGATACTCATCAATTATTGCATCGGTTGGGCAAGCATCAATACATGCCGTACATGTACCGCAGAAATCAGGAACCGTTGAAGAGTATTCAAACTCATAATTTGTAATAAGAGTTGATAGAAAAATCCAACTCCCTAATTCTTTATTAATTACATTAGTGTGTTTTCCCATCCAGCCAATTCCGGCTTTAACAGCCCATACTTTATCCATTACAGGACCCGTATCCACATAAGATTTGCATTCAAAGAGAGGGTCGATTTTTTTTAATTCGGATTCCAATAAGTCCAGTTTTTCCCAGATTATCAAATGGTAATCCGTTCCCCAGGCGTATCTTGAAACCTTACCTAAATTTTTATTCTCAGAATATTGATGACTTGTATAATAATTTATTGCTAATGAAATAACACTCTTTGCATCTTTAAAAATACTGCCAAGATTTTTTCTTTTCTCAACATTCCTTTCCATATATTTCATACCGGCTTGATAACCATTGCGTAACCATTCTTTTAATTTTTCAATTTCTCCGGTAAGCTCATCTGTTTTTGCAAAACCAATAAGATCGAACCCAACATTCTTAGCTTTTTTAATAAATATTTCATTAGTTATTTTCATAATATCATGCAGAATATAAAATATTTATTAGTTCTCTTATTTGTTCACCAATTTAAATCTTTTTTATTCGCTTTTACATAAATAACATCCTCTACAACATGTACAGGATAGGAATCAAGACCTCTTTGTTTTGTCGGCATTATCCCGGTTTTTAAATCGAACATCCACCCGTGAACCGGGCAAACGACAAATCCATTTTCTAAAAAACCATCATAAATTAATGCAGTATGCTGATGGGGACAAATATTATTAAGAGCATAAATTTCTCCATCCACTTTGAATAATGCAATTTCAATATCATTAACTATAAATCGCTTACCTTCTTTCTCTTTTAGCTCATTCAGGTTACAAATTCTTGAGAAACCTTCAAGGTCAATTAGCTCAGAGTGATTGAAATTTTTCATTAACCTTATAACCTTTTTCTGTAAGTTTTATTGTCGCCGAGCAAAAATCAGGATCATGCTCAAAAATTAATTTCCAGTTTTCTTCTACAGCTTTTTTTAATATTTGTTTCTTTTCTTCTACAGTAACAAGCGGCTGAAGATCATACCCCATAACATAAGGCAAAGGGATGTGAGATGTAGTTGGGAACAAATCGCCGCAAAATAAAAGTGTGTTTGACGAATCCGATATTTTTAACAACTGCTGTGAAAATGTATGGCCGTTAACAAGGACAAAAGAGATTTCATCATCAAAATTTTGCTCCCCATCAAAAAATTGTAATACGCCTTCTGCCTTTAAAGGGACAAAATTATCTTTAATATAACTTCCCTTATCTCTTTCCGAAGGATTTACAGCCCATTCATAATTTTTTTTCTGAACATAATATTTAGCATTCGGGAAAGCAGGAATCAATTTATTATTAATTTGAATTGTTGACCCTCCGGTATGATCAAAATGGAGATGAGTAAGAATAACATCCGTAATATCATCAGGTTTAATATTATGGTTTTTAAGTTCATTTGTTAAAGAGAATTTTTCCTGATTTATATCATATATGTTTTTCGATTTCTCATCCCATTTAATTCCCATTCCGGTATCGACTAATATTTTTCTATTTCCGTTTTCCAACAATAAATTTCTGGTAGCTAATTTTATACGATTTGCATCGTCCGACGGATTCGTTTTTTCCCAAAGCGGCTTTGGTACTATACCAAACATTGCTCCGCCGTCAAGGCCAAAATAACCGGAATTAATTAAGTTAACTTCATATTTACCTATTTTCATAATGTATCCTTAATAATCGAAAAAACAACCTGCTTAACAGCTTTGAAAAATAAATAAACTTTTATTGTAAGTTAAAGAAGAAATTAGAAAGGGAAAAGGATATTGATCGGTTTTAATATTTTACGTTGTTCGAGACTTAAAAAAGCAGGTCAGATAGAATAAAAAAATGATAGGACATCTTTAGATGCCCTATCAAATTTTTTAGTTGGAATTATCTTCCTATACCATCTAAATGTTCTTTTTTTGCTAGTAAAGCTGCTTTATCTTCTTCATGATTCGGATCTTTAACACAGCATTCAACAGGGCAAACTTCTACGCATTGCGGTTCATCATGGAAACCTTCGCATTCAGTACATTTATCAGGAACAACATAGAAATAATCGCTGGAATAAAATCCTGTAGCACCAGATGGAGCAGCATCTCCTTCGCCGTAGCTGTTTCCAGTAAATTCCCAATTTGTCCCACCTTCATAAATAGCATTGTTTGGACATTCCGGCTCGCATGCACCACAATTGATACATTCTTCAGTTATCTTATAAGCCATTTTTTTCTCCTTGTAATTCTTATAAATATAATTTAATAATTTTAAGTTATTTAAAGTCTTAGTAATTTTTCCTTAAATATCTCCAAATCTGTGCCAAACTTTTCAGTACTTATATTAAATGAATTGCAGCTTGAGGCTGGAAAATATAATGCATTTCTGCAAAAAGGACTATTAAATCGATTGTTGAGATTTTCAATAATGAGAATATGGAAAAATTGATTTCTCTAAAATGGTCTTATAATTTGGAGGTTTTTGTTACTAAGAGATAAGAAATTATGAAGATATTTAACCAATCAAAAGATGAGAATCCAAATAGGGTATCTAATGACACCCTATTATTTTCAAATATTGATTCTGACTTTATCTGCCTATTCCATCAAGATATTCTTTTCTAGAAAGAAGAACGCTTTCGTCTTCCACATGATCCGGATCAGGTATGCAGCAGTCAACCGGACAAACGGCAGCACACTGCGGTTCATCATGGAATCCTTTGCATTCCGTACATTTATCTGGTACAATATAGAAAAAATCACCTGAATAAAACCCACCTGCACCGGATGGTGCAGCATCTTCTTGCCCATAAACTTTTCCTGCTAATTCCCAATCAACTCCGCCTTCATAAATAGCAGTATTTGGACATTCCGGTTCGCACGCACCACAGTTAATGCATTCTTCTGTTATTTTTATTGCCATTAAATTTTTCTCCTTTTATCGATTACAGTCATTCCCAATTTTTCGGGAAGATTATGAATAATATTTGAACTGTTAGGTTCCACCTATTAAAGCTATTTAATGGTGAGCGTATTATCAATATACAATAAATTTTTCTCGTGTAATTTTACTAAAACAATAATAAAACATCAATGTTCTTTTTTAGTTTAACATTTAATTTTCTACCAGCCTCCGCTTGCACCTCCGCCCCCAAAGCTGCCTCCTCCCCCGGAAAATCCTCCGCCACTAAAACCTCCTCCGCTGCTAAATCCCCCGCCGCTCCCGAAGCCGCCGCCATAAAAAATGAATCCTCCTCGTCCCCTTTTTCCTCCTCTAATAAAAAATGAAATTATAAAAATTAAAATCATGATAAATGTAAAAATATGGGAAGGGGAATTTTTTCTTGAAGAAAGTTGTTTGTCTACTTTATATTCACCTTTAGTTGCCAGAACGATAGCACTAATTCCTTCATTAATACCATCATAATAATTATCACTCCTAAAATACGGTATGATCACATTTCGAATAATAGAACTCGCAAGTGCATCCGGTAATGCACCTTCCAGGCCGTAGCCGACTTCAATACGGATTTTTCTATCATTTTTTACAACCAGAAGTAAAATGCCATTATCATTTTTCTTTGTGCCAATTTTATTTTTAATAGCTGTTTCATTTGCAAATTCTTCCAGGGGGTAATCATTTAATGTGGGAATAATTAGCACAACTAATTGGTTGCTGGTTGAATCATCAAAAGTTTTTAGGCGGTAATCTAAATTACTTAATTGCTGAGAACTTAAAGTATTAGTAAAATCATTTGCATAATTATTCAGTATTGGTAATTTAGGCTGAGCATAACTGACAGAAACGATTAATAAAAAAAAGTATAGTCTTTTCATTTACTTTAAAACTGAACTTTTGGAGGAGTTTCGGAACCGGTTATTGCCTTAAAATATTGTTTATCTTTAAAGTTAAACAAACTTGCGAATATAGAATTTGGAAAACGTTTAATTGAAGTATTATAACTTTGAACTGTCTCATTAAATTTTCTTCTTTCAACCGCAATTCTGTTTTCCGTTCCTTCCAATTGAGCTTGAAGCTGTAAAAAATTCTCGTTTGCTTTTAGATCAGGATAATTTTCAACTGTAACAAGCAATCTGGATAACGCTCCGCTTAATTGTCCTTGCATAGATTGAAATTTCTGAAAGGCAGCAGGATCATCTAATACATCTTTTGTAACAGTCATTTGGCTTACTTTTGCTCTTGCTTCAGTAACATCAGTTAATACACTTTTTTCAAAATTAGCATAGCCTTTAACAGTATTGACTAAATTCGGAATTAGATCGGCTCTTCTTTGATATTGATTCTCAACCTGGCTCCAGCTTTGATTCACGGATTCGTTTAATGTAACTAAATTGTTGTAAGCACTAATTCCCCAGATTACAAGTATGGCTACTATTAAAAGAACTCCCCCACCAATTGAACAACCTACAATCAGACCTTTCTTCATTCTACCTCCTTAGCGGTTGATGATTTTGTTGGAAGTGAGCTAATTCTAACTCCTTTTAAAACTAATATATAAAAGCTAATCGAATCTGAAGAGGAATATAATATTATTTATCAATTTTTACTTTAATTTTTTTGATGAATGAGTAAATTTTACTCTAATTTTTCAAATTTTAAGGCTTTGTACCCACATAATCGAACTGAAGGTATCCTAAAGCTTTGTTAGTAATTTTTAAATTCCTTTCTTCAGCAAAGTTTTTGGAGTTCTGTAAATTCCCATTATAAAACCTCAGCCAAAGAAAATTTGTTATCATAAATCCGTCAAAAATTCTATTATTAATGAATGCTTTTACGGCAAGGTAACCCCAAAGGCCATTCCATGCCAGAGACATTAAACCGCTTAAATAATGACCTGTATAAAATTGCCCGGCACCAGGAATTAAATGAGAAATAATTTGTGCAAAAACAACCGAGTATTTTTCTTTGTCAACCTTTTCACATAATTTCTGCAGTGTTTTATTACTGTCAGTAATTGCAAATTCTTCGGAAGCCATATTCCATTTATCAGCAAAAATGAATGTCCAACCTTTCCAGTAACTTATTTCTTTTTTCCTATTCAAAAATCTTCCATCGTTATCCAGAGAATCTAGAAGCTGTAATGCTCTATCAGTAGTTCTCCGGAGAATATTAACACGAATAATATTTACTTTTGCTAAAAATAAATCATTATAATTTTTAGCATTTATTTCTGCTAATGTATAATAAAGAATCGCATCTGAAAATTTTGCCCCCATTTTGTATGCATCCCCGATATAATTATCGGCCAGAAAATTATATTTATGTGACGAATCAAAAAACAAAAGCCGTTTAAATTCTGTAATTGAATCAAAATAATGTTCCTGATTATATAAACTCTTCGCGTATTCAAATTGCTTTTCTAAAGTTCCTTGTGGAAATATTTCATTCTTTATTAAAAGGAAAAAGATTAATAAAAGGATACTTTTGGTTTTAAATTTCATCTATTTACAAAAATTAATTAAAGGTATAAAATAATTATGCTCTTCAAGATATTTTTTTAAATCATCAAAAAACTGAAAGCTTATTTTAGCATTGTATATTTGTGCTGAAGCTGCCGAACCGTATATATTCCCGCCATAAAATCCCGTTCCTAATGCCGAGAACAACCATCCTCTAAAATTATGATTAGCATGGAAATTAGCATAAGCCAAATACCCAAGTAAACCAACAGTTATAAATGCAAAAACTCCGTCTGAGTATTCTTGTGTGTAAATTTTACCCAACCCCGGAACTACAGTCGATAATATAGCTGCTGTCAAAGGACTTTTATATGGCGGACTGCTTTTCCAATCATAAAATTGATTTATCTGAGGTTGTTCATTCTGTGGAAACTCAGACAATATTTTATTTCGGGGAGGAAGGGAGGCATCAGAAAAGAAATAAGAAAAGTTATAAAGTTCGCGGGCCTCAAAAGTATATTTAAAATCCTGATTTAGGTTTAGATCTTCATATAAATTTCGGTAATCATAAAAATTGCCGATTCGGAAATTAGCTTTTAAATATTCCAATTTGGAAAGATCATAGAAAACGGATTTTGGAGAAACGGCTGAAAATTTTTTAGATGCAATATCGAAATTGCCCATTTTCATATTAGCAATTCCAATTTTAAAAGCTACTGTATCGTTATAATTATTCAGCAAATACTTTTCGTATTCATCTGAAGCTCTTAAATAGTCGCGCTGACAAAAAAGATAATCGGCAAATTTTTTTACATTAATTGGAGAAAACAAATCCATGCTTTTTGATGAATTGTTTACTTGAGGAAATGACACGGTGCAAATGATAACAACTAAGAAAAATATTTTATTCATTATTTACAACGACTGAAGGGGGAATATATTGTATGCTGTCTTTTCTTAACATGTACAGCGAAGGCGGGTCGTAATAATGTCCATCCGGAGCATAAGGATAGTGGTTCACTTTTCCGAATATATCCATGTCTCTTGTAAACCTATCAAAAAACATTAACGAGCCTTGTACTATATTCGTTTCTTTTACTGAGAGTAAAAAAAAATGAGAACAGGTTGGATTAAACGAACAATTATTTCCATCGACATCGGAAATAAAAAACCAATATGCATTTAAAACAGATTTAAGTACGAAACGCTCCGGATTTTTTTCATCAAAAGAATAATCCCTGTGCTCAAATTTATCCGGTAATGCATATGAATAATCTACTTTCCCCCATTTGCCGTTTTCTGATTGAGCAAAAAGATTTAATGAGGATATAATAGTAATCAATAAAAAAAATAATAAAGCGCTAAATTTATTTTCCATCCAATAATGCTCTGGAAATAACTATTTTCTGAATTTCCGAGGTACCTTCATATATTTCTGTTATTTTTGAATCCCGCAAATATCTTTCCACCAGATATTCCCTAACATATCCATAACCGCCATGTATTTGGATTGCATCCAAAGCACATTCAACTGCAATTTTAGAGGAATATAATTTTGCAATGGCTGCTTCTTTATAATATTTCTTTCCAGCGTCTTTTAAAGCGGCTGCTTTTAAAGTAAGAAGTTTGGCTGCATCAACTTTTATTGCCATATCAGCCAATTTAAACTGAACTGCTTGAAAATTGGAAATTGTCTGCCCAAAAGCTTTTCTCTGCTTAGAATATTTTAAAGATGCATCTAATGAAGCTTCTGCAATTCCTATTGCTTGAGAAGCAATACCTATTCTTCCTCCGTTTAAAGTATTCATGGCAAAGTTAAATCCTTTACCTTCTTCCCAGACTAAATTTTCTACAGGGACTCTGCAATTTTCAAAAGTCAATGAAGATGTATCCGAACTTCTAATACCCATTTTATCTTCTTTTTTGCCGGAACCGAAACCAGGTGTTCCTCTTTCTACAAGTATTGTTGAGATACCGTGATGGCCTTTTGACTTATCCGTTGTTGCCATAAGCAAAACATTATCCGCAGAATGCCCGTTAGTTATCCAGTTTTTCATTCCATTAATTACATAAAAATTACCGTCTTTGTCTGCGGTAGTTTTTTGTTTGGTTGCGTCACTGCCGGCTTCGGGCTCGGAAAGAGCGAATGCTCCTAATTTTTCTCCTTTAGCCAAAGGTTTTAAATACTTTTCTTTTATAAAGTCGGATCCATATTCCTCTAATCCAAAACAGACTAAGGAATTATTCACGGACATAATTACACCCACACTTGCATCCACTTTCGATATCTCAATCATAGCCAGCACATAACTGATTGTATCCAGCCCAGCTCCTCCATATTCAGGCGAAACCATCATCCCTAAAAAGCCTAATTCCCCTAACTTCTTTACTATGTCCTTTGGAAATTCACCCTTGATATCTCGCTCTACAGCAGAAGGTGCTATTTCAGCATTTGCAAAATCTCTTGCTGTGTCTCGGATCATTAACTGTTCTTCGGAAAAATCGAAATTCATATTCTCCCTTCAATAAAGTTTATAATTACTTGTAGTAAATTATCCCGCCAACGGCAGGTATTACTTTAAAATTTGTGTTTTAAAGCAAAAAAAATTTGATTTAAGAAAAAATCAATTAGAAAATAAGGTAATAATTTGTCTATATCAATGTTTCTGACACATAAATTGCCTACATCACTAACAAAGATTTTTGATTTTAAAGAATCTTACGAATTCTTATATTTGTCCCATGGAAAATGCAGATTTAACATTAGAGAAAAGTAAAACGTTGACTACCCAACCTTCCCACAAAACACAATTAAAAGGCCTAACCTTAGACGAATTAAAAAATTTCTTTACTAAGAACGGCAAGCCAAGGTTTAGAGGCGAACAATTATTTAATTGGATGTATAATCATCTTGCCCTGGACTTTGACGAAATGTCCAACATTCCAAAAGTTCTCCGTACAGAGCTAAGAGAACTTTCTGAAATAACTACTTTAAAATTTGTGGATGCAGAAACTTCCAATGTTAATGGTACTAAAAAATATATTTTCGAAACTGAGGAACAACATAAAATAGAATCGGTTATTATCCCGGAAGAAAAGAGGACAACACTTTGCATTTCAACACAGGTAGGCTGTCCGCTAGATTGTAAATTCTGTGCAACCGGTTTAATGGGATACAAAAAGAATTTAACTGCCGGTGAAATTTTTGATCAGTATGTTTTTGCCGCCAAAGATTACGGGAAAGATAAAATAACCAATATTGTTTACATGGGAATGGGCGAACCCTTATTGAATTATAACGCTACGATAAAAACACTAAAAATATTTGCAGAAGAATTAACAACCGGAATAAGTTTAAAAAAGATTACCTTATCAACAGCCGGAATAGCCCCTAAAATTAGGGAACTGGCCGATTCAAACTTAAAAGTAAAATTAGCGTTGTCATTGCATTCTTGTTTTGATGAAATACGCGATAAAATAATGCCGATAAATTTAAAATATAATTTAAAACAAAATATTGATGCGGTTAGATATTATGCAAGACGAACTGCTACCAGAATAACATTTGAATATGTAATGTTAAAAGACATAAACGACCGCGAGGAAGACCTAAATGCCTTGGCGAGACTATGCAGTGAAATTCCATCTAAAATAAATGTTATTCCTTTTAATTCGCTACAACATATGAATCCAACCGGTCTTTCTGCCGAACTTGAACCTACTCCTCAAGATCGAATTGAAGAATTTGTACAGAAACTCCGGGATAAAAATATTACGGTTATGTTAAGGAATACTCAGGGAGACGATATTGCCGCTGCTTGCGGACAATTAGCAATAAAATATTAATAAAATTAATTTCATCCATTACCTACATGAAAAAGCTAACCCATGAGGAAATAGCTCAAAATAGAAGTACGCTTGAAACTCTGCATACTGTAAAGAAATTACCTGTGTATGTAATATTAAATAGCATTAGGAGTAACTATAATGTCGGCTCCATTTTTAGAACATCCGATGGAGCAATGATTGAAAAACTTTATTTATGCGGTTATACCCCTCATCCGCCTAAAAAAGAAATTTTAAAAACAGCATTAGGCTCAACAGAAAGCGTTCAATGGGAATATTTAAAAGATCCAAAAGAAGTAATATTAAAAATGAAAAAAGATGGAGTTAAAATTTGCGCACTTGAACTTACTAGTAAGAGCTTTCCTTATTATAAGGTAACTAAAAACGATTTCCCATTGTGTTTAATTGTCGGTAATGAAATTACAGGCGTGTCTCAAGAATTAATTGATCTGTGTGATTTCTCAATTGAGATTCCGCAGTATGGAATTAAGCAATCATTAAATGTTGCTGTTGCTTATGGCATTTCAATATTTGAATTGAGAAAACATTTTGATAAAGGTAATTAGAATCAATTCTATTCCATCCCGGTGAAATATTCTTCTCCATTTTCTTTAATATGAATCATTAGCAAATTAGCGCGAACCATTTTAACCAATGTTCTGGACGCTCTTCTCTCTGAAATATTTATTAACTCGCTCAAAGTTTTTACGGTTATGGTTTCGTTCTTTGATAGATAATCAAAAACTGTTTTTTCATTTGGTCCGATAGAATATTTAGTTAGCTCCAAATTACCATATTGGGCCCTCATTATACGAACCATTTCTTTACTTGCTTGAACACTTTTATCTTTTACTCTTATTAATACAGTTGCTTTATTTATATCAAACAGGTGTAAGTAATCTTGAAGTCTGTGTGGTTTTTTATCGGATTCCGGTATTTCCACAACGACAATTTCTTTACCGTACATTTCAATATATTCTATATAATATTCTAATGGCGGTTCACAATAATTAGTTGCTGTTTCTGCGATTAACGCAGTTTCAGCTTTTTCGCTTTCTACCCCGATTATTTCCTTATCATCATCTATACCGAATAAAATATATCCGCCTTTAGTATTTGCAAAAGCAATCATTTCTCTCGCAATTTTTTCATGAGTAGAAAATTTTCTCTTAAACTCGCAGTACAAATTTTCACCCTCATCAATAAGTTCAATCAGGTCTCTTCGTTTCATAATTTTTGCTTGGGGAAAAGAATTATGTTCTTGATTCTGGTCCGAGCTATCTCTGCCCTGCGAAGCACATAGTTTGAATTTAAATTAGGCTTATGCTCTAAAGGAGATGGAATAACTGCAGCAAGTCTTGTACACTCATTTAAATTCAGTTTGTCAGGTTGTTTGTGAAAATAGATTTTTGCGGCTTCTTTAATTCCGAATATTCCATTACCCCATTCTATTGCATTTACGTAATTCTCCAGAATAGTTTTTTTCGATAATTCTTTTTCCATTCTAAATGTAATAACAATTTCTTTTACCTTTCTAATCACAGTTCTTGCGGTGGTTAAATAAAGATTTTTTGCCAATTGCATTGTAATCGTACTGCCTCCGCGAATAATTCTGCCTCTTTTTTTATTTTCTTTTAAAGATGAATTAAGCTGTTTCCAATCTACGCCTTTATGCATAAAAAAATCATCATCCTCCATGACCAAAACTGCTTTTAAAAGATTGGAGTTTACTTTGTTTATATTAACCCAAGACTGTTTAGGATAATATATTAAATTATGCTGAAGAGCTCTTTCCTCCATTAAAGAAGTAATTCTGAGATGACTGTATTGTAAAAGCGGAATTTCAAATGAAGGAATACTGAAGTATATTATAAAAAGGATATAGAGTAAAAAACTTTGTATCTTTCTTCTTTTTATGAAGGGTATACATTTATCTAGTATCTGTGCAATTTCATTTTCAGAAAATTGTTTAACTAGCATTTAAAATCGAGACCTGAATATATTAGTTTATTCCCAAAAATTTTAATACAAAAAAGATCTAACGGATTCTATCTTTCCATCCTTCTCAGTGCTTTTCCTCTAATTCTGATAAGTGTATCCGGATTCGCATTGGCATTGGCATTGGCCCGATTAAGAAACTCTTTAATCTTTAATTTATCAGCTTCAATCTCTGCCGGTGTTTTATTCGCCTTAGCCTCGCCATTTTGGTAAGCTAACTTGGATGAATCATTTTGTAATCCTTCGGATCTCTTCCGGTTCAAATTAAGTGAATCAGAAGCGGCTAATGAACCGAGTTTGCCTGACTTTGCATTGTTAAGAGAATCCTCATGAGCTTTTTTAATTCTGGCTAACTCGTTTTTGTAAAATGTTATTCTGGGAGTCACAGTAATTGCATAAACAGAACGAGGATACTTTTTGATCAGAGTATCGTACACAACAACAGCCGAATCATTCAGATTCATTTTATTTTCTAGTATCCAGCCGGTAGCGTATAAGGCCTTTGCTGCATATGGTGAAGTAGGATGAGTTAAATATATTTTATAAAAATTATAAATAGACGAATCGTATTTTGCATTGTCCATCTCAGTTGATGCAGAAACATATAAAGGCTGTGCTGGATCATAATTAAAATCTATTAATGGTTTACCCAGCTTATCAGCAGCAGCATTAACAATTCTTTCATTTTTATAATCGTTATAAATAATATTAAACAAACTATCAGCTTTAACAGAATCATTTATTGTTAAATAGTAACTACCAATGGCAAATAATACCCTTGCCTGGAAGGGAGAATTTGGGTATTGAGTTATAATATTATGATAATAGCTGTAAGCTGAATCCGGAAAATTAAACTCAGTAAATAATATGTTTCCAAGATCAAATTCTGTTTTAACAATCCGGTATTTTAGAGTATCAACAGGATCAGTAGGCCTTACAGGAGGTTTTTCTAATATTTTATTAGGTGTTTTAGCTTGAGTAGTTTTGAAATTAGTATCTCCAATTTTTCTACTTGCTGATTCATTTCTGTTAAATTGGGCCAAATTATTTCTGTTTTGAAATTCATTATTTTGTAAGACTTTTAATGAATCCTTAATTCTCAAAGAATCTATTGCTAACAGAGAATCTTTAACAAAAGTGGAATCTTTAATCTTGCTTGTATCCTTAACTAATTTTGGTATAGCACTTCTACCCAAATAATGGTTTTCTTTAGCATTCGCAGCTTCTTCTTCACTCAATATCTTTAATTGATAAGCGATCGAATCCTTTTTGAATAATTCCGGATTTAACGCATATTCCAATTCCTTTTGATAACTCTTTAAATCATTGTGTACAGTTTTAAATTTGTTTAATAAAGTTACATTTGTCCGTGCATTAATAATAGTATCAGCCGGAGCTGCAGAACTAACCACTTGGTTATAAAAAACTAATGCGCTATCAAAGTTTTTATAATGATTTTTAAATAACCTTCCAAGTTGATAAGCAGCTAAACCCTGGCTTGGCGTCTTTACTCTAGCTGTATCAATGGTTAGCAGTATACTTACAGCTTCATCGGTCTTTTTCATTTGTAATAATGTTACCCCGCGTTCCAGGTCAATATCATTAAATGAATCAGAATACTTTTTTTCATCCCTCATTTCATTGAAAACATCTAAAGCCTTTTGATACTGAGCATTCTGTCTTAAAGCTTTTCCAAGTGCTAAACGAGAATCAAACAAAGTTTCATAGGTAGGTGAATAATTCTTTACTCTTTCAAAAGATTTAATTGCATTGGGTATATCGCCTGCTTTTTCATATAACACACCCATTTCATAAGCTACCTGAGCATTAATTTCATCATCTTTAGAATACTTTAAAAATTCTTCTGCTAAATTTAGCGCATCCGGATAGTCAGATTGAGATAAGTTATATCTGATTTCTTCGATGTAGGAGTCTTGTACAATTTTTCTTTCGTCATCTTTAATGGCCGATTGTCTAACCGACTTTAAAGTAGCTAAACCACCATTATAATCTTTTAATCTCATCTGGGTTTTACCAACCCACAGATTTGTTTCAAGGATTAAATCACTATGAGGCTGTGTGACAATTAATTCATTAAACTTTCTTAGGGCTTTTCTATAGTTTGCCTGATAATAAAACGATTTTCCCAGCATTAATAGTGCATCATCAACATAGCTGCTATTAACATGAAATTGTAGAATCTGGGAACACTTTTCAACAACTTTTTGTAATAATGAACTTGCACTTTGAGGCAATTGCAATTCTTCGGTAGAAAATAAGTCCCTTTTCTGAGAATTTATAATTTGTTCGGCTTGGTTGAAAACATCGGAAGCATCATAATAAAGATTAAAATATGTAGTAAAATTACTCCATACCCCGCAGCTGTAAAATACCCCGGTAACGATTAGCAAAACTAATGTTTTAGCTATAAACGAATGAAATTTAAATTTCATAAAGGAAGCTATAAAAGATTGTAAAAAAGTAAAAGGTAAAATATTTTACAGAGCATCTTTTCCCGATTCTTCAGTTCTTATTCTAATAACTTCTTGAACATCATATATAAATATTTTACCGTCTCCCACCTGACCGGTTTTAGCTGTTCTTAATATTGCATCGACAACATTTTCAGCCTTATTATCTTCAACAATTACCTCAACTTTAATTTTAGGGATGAACTCAATCCTGTATTCGCTCCCTCTATAAGTTTCAGTGTGTCCCTTTTGTCTTCCGTATCCCCTGACTTCTGAAATTGTGAGTCCTCGAATTCCTTCTTCAACTAGGGCCTCTTTAACCTCATCCAATTTAAAGGGACGAATTATTGCCTCTATTTTCTTCATAAACCCCTTTCAGTTATTTACCATGACAATGTTTATATTTTTTTCCGCTCCCGCATGGGCAAGGATCGTTTCGGCCAACCTTATCGGCCACTTGCACAGGTTGAGGTTTACCTGCAGTTTGTTCACCACCTTCAGCTCTTGCAGCAGATGAAAGACCTATATTGCTTGTACTTTGTTTAATTTCTTTAAATCTTGCAATCGGCTGCCGCCTTCTCTTTGTTTGAACTTCTTCAGGAGCTTGTGGAAAGAATTTAAATGCAAAAGATACAACCTCATTTCTAATTTGTAGGAGAAGATCACTAAATAATTTAAAAGCTTCGACCTTGTATTCAACCAAAGGATCTTTTTGACCATAAGCTCTTAATCCGATTCCTTCTTTCAGATCATCCATTTCACGCAAGTGCTCTTTCCATTTGTGGTCAATTACACTTAACATTGCATATCGTTCAAGCCTTGCCATTAATTCTGAACCGAGCATCTCCTCTTTCTTTTTATAGAATCCTTTGGCCGCATCTAAAACTCTATTAACAATTCCTTCTTGACCAAGAGTTTCAAATTCTACCGGTTCTAAAGGAAATTCAACCAATATGTTATGCATCATTTGTTCTTTTACATTGTCAGCTGAAACATTTTCAAAATTTTCTTCAACAAGGTCATGGACATAATCTTCAAGAAGTTCGAAAATTTCGCCTTTAAGTCGATCACCATGCAGAGCTCTTTTTCTTCTTGTATATATTACTTCACGCTGTTGGTTCATTGTGTCATCGTAATCCAATAATCTTTTACGAATTGCAAAGTTGTTCTCTTCAACTTTCTTTTGAGCTCTTTCCACAGACTTAGTAATTAGTCTATGTTGAATGACTTCTCCATCTTTAATACCCATTCTCTGCATAACAGAGGCTATTCTCTCACTTCCAAACAGGCGCATTAAATCATCTTCAAGGCATAAATAAAATTTTGAAGTGCCAGGATCACCTTGACGCCCTGAACGGCCTCTTAACTGTCTATCAATTCGCCTTGATTCATGACGTTCCGTACCAAGAATATAAAGGCCGCCTCTGTCTACTACGCCAGCACCTAATTTAATATCAGTTCCACGGCCGGCCATATTTGTAGCGATTGTAACTGCGCCAATTTCACCGGCGTGAGCAACAATCTCTGCTTCTCGCTGATGCTGCTTAGCATTTAATACATTATGAGGAACTGCTTTCCTTTTTAACATTCTGCTTATTGTTTCGGAAACATCAACCGATGTTGTACCAACAAGAACCGGCCTTCCCTCTTTTCTTAGCTGCTCAATCTGTTCGATTACAGCATTGTACTTTTCTCTTTTCGTCTTATATATGGCATCATCATCATCCAATCTTACTACGGGTTTGTTGGTAGGAACAACTACAACTTCCAGTTTATAAATTTCATAGAATTCACCTTCTTCTGTTTCCGCAGTACCTGTCATACCGGCAAGTTTATTGTACATTCTAAAATAATTTTGAAGAGTAATAGTCGCTAAAGTTTGTGTATCCTTTTCTACTTTTACATTTTCTTTTGCTTCAATTGCCTGATGAAGTCCATCGGAATATCTTCTTCCAGGCAGAACACGACCGGTAAATTCATCTACTATAGCTATCTTGCCTTCGTCTGTAACAACATATTCATCATCTTTTTCAAAAAGAGTGTATGCTTTTAATAATTGGTGTATTGTATGAATACGATCACTGCTTTCAGAATATCTATTATAAAGCGTGTCTTTCCTTTTTATTTTTTCCTCTTCGGTCAAAGTTTCATCATGCTCTAACTTACTAATTTCAGTTCCAAGATCAGGAAGGATAAAGAAATCTTTTTCCATACCGCTGCCTTTTGCAAGTTCTTCTCTTCCTTTGTCAGTAAGATCAATGGTGTTATTCTTTTCATCTATGGCAAAATATAATTCATCATCTATTATGTACATGTTCTTAGCTTTTTCACGGAGGAATTCCATTTCGGTGGATTGAAGCAATTTTTTATTAAGAGGCTCACTTAAAACTTTTGCAAGTTTGTTGTTTTTAGGGAGCCCTCTATAAGCCCTTAAAAGCTGCACTCCAGCCTGGTTGTCACTACCTTTACCATCGCTGCTTAAAAGATCTTCTGCTTCTTGTACAATCTTTGCAACATAATTTGTTTGAAGCCTGTACAATCTTTCCACTTTCGGTTTCATTTCGTCAAATCTTTGATCATCAACTTCAACCGGACCGGAAATAATTAATGGTGTTCTGGCTTCATCAATAAGAACGGAATCCACTTCATCGACTATTGCATAATTATGTCCACGTTGCACTAGATATTCTTTTTCAGTAGACATATTATCCCTTAAATAATCGAAACCGAACTCATTATTGGTCCCGTATGTTATATCGCATTCATAATGTTTTTTCCTTTCGTCCGGATCCATAGTATTTAAGATAACACCAACCGTTAAGCCATGGTACTTATAAATCTCGCCCATCCATTCGCTATCACGTAATGCAAGGTAATCGTTAACAGTAACAAGATGGACGCCCCTCCCGGTTAGAGCGTTCAAATATACAGGAAGTGTGGCAACCAAAGTTTTTCCTTCACCTGTAGCCATTTCAGCAATTGTACCCTGGTGCAGAACAACTCCTCCCATTAATTGAACATCATAAGGAACCATGTCCCAGGTAATTTTGTTTCCGGCAACAGTCCAACTTTTACCTAAAAGTCTTTGACATGTTACCTTAACCACAGCAAATGCTTCGGGCAAAATTTCGTCTAAAATTTCTTCATATTTCTCATTAAGCTCTTCTTCCAGTGTATCAAGTTGATCGTAAATTTTATGCATGTCAACTTCTTCATCAGACTGAAGCTGGAGCTTCATTTCTTCAATCTGCTGCCTTAATTCTGCGGTATAGTTTTGAATTCTATCTTTAAATTCTTGAGTTTTAGCTTTTAACTGGTCATCGTTAAAATCCTTAATTTTTTCATATTCTTCATTTATTTCTTCAACGATAGGCCAAAGCTTTTTTATATCTTTTGCTTGTTTATCACCAAATACTTTTTTAATAAAATTTTTCATCTAAAATGAATCTCCGTTGGAATAATAAGTCTATAAAATTAATCATTGAAGCCCTGAAATGCAATTTAGGAACTAAGGGATAATGTTGAAATTTAGCATATTTATCTAATTAATTACTAAGATACGATTTTAGTTTTTAATACCAATGTTCTCTAATTTTTGTAAGATTATACATAATATTTCTTTGGCTTTTCACCGGTTAAAATGAGTGACATATCATATTTCAATCTAAAAACATAAAATTATTTCAATTTTATCATTTTTTTAACTTGATGAAAATTTCCAAATTTTAGCGAGTACAAATATATACCACTCGAAACGTCATGACCTTCCATATTTTTTCCATCCCATACAATGCTGTGTTTTCCAGCAGATTGAAAATTGTCAATCAAAGTAGACACTTTTTTGCCGGCAATATTGTATATAATTAAATTTACATCTCCTCCGTGCGGTAATTCATATTCAATAGATGTACTTGGATTAAAAGGATTAGGATAATTTTGATAAATTTTAAAATTTTCAGGAACAGGTTTATTTACTCCTAGTGTTGAAGTAATACTATTCACTAACGAAGTTGAAAACATTCCGCGGCCGTGTGTAGCTGCATACATGGTAGTATCGGAACTTCGAAAATCCAAATCGGCTACAGAAACATTTGCTAATCCATTATTTTCTTGAACCCAATTAGTTCCGTCATTCGTCGAAGAAAATACACCGAGATCCGTACCGACATACAAATAACCATTTACATAAGGATTCAAGATTAAACAATTAACCGGGATATTTGGCAGATCACCGGAAACATTATTCCAGGTATTACCATAATCGGTAGTTTTATAAATTTTGGCATTTGCTAAAAATCCGGAAAATGTTGCATAGGCAATTGCAGAATTATTATTATTGATGGCAATCCTTGTACACCAGGCATGAGGCAAAAGATTATCGCGTTCATTCCAGGTATTTCCGCCATCTGTAGTTACCCACAATTTACCGTTTGTACAGCCGGTATATATAACCGAGGAATTCCCTTTAGCAATAGTTATAGCAGAAATATCAGCACCTGAAGATCCCGCTCCATCGCCGGTTAGATCACCGCTTAAAGAATCCCAACTCGAAGCACCGTTTGAAGTCTTCCAAAGTCTATATGTTCCAGCAATTAGAATCGATGGATTATTCGGATCCATTGTAAACGGGGTAATAAATAATGTTCTATCTGTTGTTTCATGTGTGGTCGAATTGATAGGAAGTCCGTTTTGAGCATAACTAAATTTAGTGCCGCCATTAGTGGTTTTAAAGAAGGTGAAATTAGGCTGCTCGGCATAAATTATATTTGGGTTTGTATAATCGACCTGCACAACTCCGCCGTCTCCGCCAAGTATAGGATTCCAATTTTGACTTCCAGTAGACTTAAGCGTATAGTTATCCTGTGTTCCGCCATAATAATTAGTACCCGTTGGTGCAACTGCTCCATAATAAAATTGTGTAATGAATAAATTGTTATTTATTTTATTCCAGGATAGGCTTCCATCTGTTGTAACATAAATTCCACCGTCATTTCCATTATAGATAACATTATGATTCGACGGTGCGAAAACTATTGCATGCATATCCGCATGAACATATGGGTGTAAATCACTTCCATATGCAGTTGTTATTCGAGACCAATTAGCACCGCTGTTTGTAGATTGAAATAAATCAATCCCGCCAGCATAAACACTTGAAGCATTAGAAGGATCAACAGCTAGAGTATTATTATACCAGCCTTGCTTACCAGTATATGTTGAACTTCCATCTGTTGCTGGACCGGGAATTGGAGATTGAGCTCCAGCTATTGCCGCCATTATTTGTATATGCCATGTACCCGATCTGATATGAACTCTTATCCATAAAAGAAGCATAAGCAACTAAAGGATTTGAGGTTGAACCTGCCATTTCAATTCTTCCCATGCCGGATTTATTATAATTATTACCGAAGGTATTTCCGCCATCAGTGCTTCGCCATATGTATGATTGACTGAATAAACCAAATGTGGCAAAGATAGTTGTGGGACTTGTATAATTTACAATTACATCCATACAATTACCGCCTGCTGAAGTTGCTGGATTAGTAAATGTATTCCCGCCGTCAGTTGATTTATACAATCCTGCTCGTGTAGCCGCATAAAGTGAATTTGTTGTGTTGTCAATTACCAGACGATTTACGTAGTAAAAATTAGAATTATTAGTTGAGCTCAACTGATTCCATGTAACTCCGGCATCAGTTGATTTAAATATTCCTGCTCCACGTATGTAATCATAATTATTAAACCCTTCACCTGTTCCCGCATAAAGTATATTTGGATTATGAGGATCAATTACCATTGAACAAACTGCGAGATTTGCCATGTGATCATCCAAAGGAAACCAGTTTGAACCTCCATTTGTTGTCTTCCAAATTCCTCCGCTTACAGAGCCGATATAAACAGTATTGGCATCAGTCGGACTTACAACTATTGCACGAATTCTTCCTCCAATATTTCCAGGGCCTAATTCATTCCATGATAAAGCTTGAGCTACTTTTTTTAAATATTTGGGCTTATTATAGGCCTCAATATGATTCAACGCCTGTTCTCTCCAATTCGCGGGAATATATCCGAAAGGAAATGCTCGCTGCTCATAATACCACTTTGCAGCTTCCATTGGAAATCCTGTTATAGATTCATCTTTATCAGATTCATTTAAAATTGTGTTATTATTCCTATAATTTATTTGATTGTGGCTTGCATCTTTTTTAAACATAAAGAAAGAAATTAAAAAAGAGAGGAAAGTTACTGTTATCAGTATTGATTTTATTTTCATTACTTTTTTAAGGAAGTTGAATTATAAAATATTTACAAATAATATTTGTCTTGCTTTAGATTATGACTGTTTAATAATCAAAAAGATATAATATTTTTCCGCTCAAGAACCGAAGGTTTTTTAGTTAAACCCAAATTTAGTCCGTCTAGTCCATTTACATTTTATCCTATAACACTTTATCAATTAACCAGCCCTTATTATGTTCATAAAAAATTATCGCATTAAAGGTTTCTCCAACTTTTAATTCTGACAATTGTAATAACCTTGTGTTTTTATCCGTAGTCATTATATTTTTATTCTGGCCAAGCTGGAAATTTGGAACTAAAACATAACTCGCTCCAACCGATGCCATACTTAAATATGCCGGATTCTCTTCAACCTTTAATATTTTAGCTCTAATTCTGAAATCATTTTTATTCTTAATTTTTATTTGTTCAACTTCTGCAGTTACTATTGATTGATTTACCGCTGTATGAGCAGGTAATTCTGTCTGGAATCCCTTTGATGAGTTGTTTGAGGCGGTATTATTATTTGAAACATTAGAATAACAGGAAGATAATAACATAGATAAGATAGCTATAATAATAAGCCCAAAATATTTCATAAAATTTTTTTGAATTTTATTAGATTTAAAATATTTATTATCTGTTCTATTTATAACCGTATAATGTTAGTTTTAAGATAAGTTTTTATTAAAGTATTTATAAAGTGCATAAAGATTTAAAAAATTACAAGCTTTCACCAGAATTTGTTAAAAAATTAGCTGAACAATCAGTGGGGTACATTTCACCCGAAAATTTCGATAAAATAATTCAGCTTTTCGAAAATGAAATTTCATCCCATTACTTTACATATAATTCTGAATCAAATTTGCTAAGAATTATATTAGCAATGTATGACAAAATTACCCTCCTGAATGAATGCCTTCAATATCCGCATTATGTTGAAATATTGGTTGCAATTTCTACGAATAGCAATTACCTAACCGACATCCTTGTTCGAAATCCGGAATACTTTTATTGGATTGTTAATCCATCAACCTTAGAGACAAAATTAGATGAAAAAATTTTTACCGAGTCAATTAAAAAAACAGTTTCCGGATTTAAATCATTTCATGCAAAAGTTAATGCTTTAAGAACTCTGAAGAGAAAAGAAATTTTAAGAATTGGGGTTAAAGATATTCTTGGAAAAGCCGATATTAAAGATATAACCAAAGAATTATCAATATTAGCTAAAACAATCGCTTCCGAACTGATACAACTATGCTACCTTGAAATTTTGGAAAAGTATGAAATAAAAAATTTGATTCGAAAATTTTGCTTAATTGCCCTGGGTAAACTCGGCGGCAGGGAATTGAATTACAGTTCGGACATAGATGTAATTATCTTTTACGATAGGAATTCTCTGATAAAAAATAAATGGCATTATAACCAGATATTAACCGAAACCATTTATCTGTTTATAGAGAGCGCATCTTCAATAACAAGTAACGGATATATTTACAGAGTAGATTTTCGTCTACGCCCCGACGGAAGGAACTCACCTTTATGCCGAAGCATAAATGAATATTTAAATTATTACGAAAGCAGAGGAGAAGATTGGGAAAGACAAATGCTAATAAAAGCAGATTTTATTGCAGGAAGTAAATCGCTTTATAATTCATTTATTACATATCTTCAGCCATTTATTTTCCCCGTCACTTTTTCATCTTCTCCCTTAGATCAAATAAAGAAATTAAAAATTAATATTGAAAAAAATTTAGGCAGTGATGAAAACATAAAGTTAATTCCAGGTGGAATAAGAGATATTGAATTTACAATTCAGGCGTTACAGCTTTTAAACGGAGGAAAATATCCTGGTCTTAAAACCTCAAATTCTTTAGATGGAATCAATAAATTATCCGATGCCAAATTGATTTCGGAGGAAGAGGCAAACACATTAAAAACCGCTTACATATTTTATCGCAGAGTTGAACATTATTTACAACTAATGAACGATTCACAAACTCATACTATACCTAAGGAAGGTGAAATTTTAGAAAAGTTAAGTGCATCTTTAAATTTTAAAAACACGCTTTCATTTAATCATTTTGTTTCGGCTAATAGAAAATCCGTCCAAAAGATTTACAACTCGGTCATGGGAATAGATCATAATCCGAATAGCGAAAATAAAATTCGATCTGAGATTAAATTTGCTAATAAAAATAAAGCTATTAAAAATTTACAATACCTTAGAGAAGGCAAAGGATTATTAGGGCAGAAACAATTTGATAAGGCATCTATAAACGAATTCCAGAAAATTGAAGAAGATTTAAATAACTTTCTTATTACTTCAACCAACCCGGATTTGGTCCTCCAGAATTTTGTTAGAGTAATTAAACCCTTAACACTGCCTTCAATTTGGTACAAAGAATTCAGCGATAAAAATTTTTTCAGATCGTTTTTATATTTATGTGAATTTTCTCAGAAAGCAATTGATCTATTTGCTGAAGATGAAGATCTGCGTGATTTTTTTATCACAAGGAAAGTATTTGAAAAAATTTCGGGAAAGAACATTGAATCGTTATCAATAAAAAAGATGCTTTTTACGTTATCCCTTCAATTCACCTTAAAATTGATTTCAGCTATAAATATTTCAAAGTTTTTACAAACTTACCTTATAAGAGCAATTCAAATAAAAGTAGAAGAATATCCTACATTAAAATCATTAAGCCATGAGTTTATGATCGCCGCATTGGGCAGTTTCGGTTCAGGAGAAATGACCTTCTCTTCGGACATAGATTTAATTTTTGTGGTAAAAGATTTAAATTCATATCCGGAAGTTCAAAAAGATTTTCAGATTTTACTTACAAAATTAAAAGCAGATTTAAAACCTTTTGATGTTGACTGCCGCCTTAGACCCGAAGGTAAAAGTAGTTTTTTAGTTTGGGATTTAATTGGTTTTGGGAAGTATATCCAAAATCGATCCAGGATCTGGGAACTTCAGGCATATTGCAAAATGAATTTTATATACGGCAATAAAAAAATATTTAACAGTTTATCAAAGGCAATTAGTCTTAGAATTAATAATGAAAATAAAGTTATTGTAAAAAAAGAGATTTATGATATGCGCAAAAAGCTTTATCCCAATATTATCAATTCCATACACGATTCGTTTAATATTAAAAAAAGCCCAGGCGGTTTATCTGATATTGAATTTATAATTCAATCCATTCTTTTAACGGGTAAAAACTTCTTTTTAAAATACAGAGGCAAAAATATTATCAAAATTATTGAGCTTTTAGAGAAGACAGATAAAGGATTTCATAAACTAGATGAGTTAAAAGCTAATTTTATTTTTTTGAAAAATTTAGAGTTTGCCGTACAGAGTATTTTTAATAATACTTTATCCGTTTTACCCGCAAGTGATGATAAAAGATTGATGATTTCTGCGCTTCTAGGATTTGATTCAAAAGAGAAATTCCAGGACCAGCTAGCAAATATTTGTAAAGTCAACCACTTAATTTTTGAAAATTATTTATTGCAAAAATATTGAAATTCTTAAAGAAATATTATGCCGTAATTACCGGATTATTAGTATTCATTGTTTATATAACTACTCTAGCGCCTTCGGTTGTTGAAATTGATTCCGGGGAACTTGCCGCTGTTCAATGTACATTAGGCATTGCTCATCCAACGGGATATCCATTGTTCACAATTTTAGGCTATCTTTTTCATTTGTTGCCTCTGCCGTTCAGTAAGATTTATCAACTTAATCTGTTAACTTCTATTTGGTGCAGTTTAGGAGTTGGTTTGTTTGTATATACATCCAAGTTAGTTCTCGATAATATAAATAGTTTTATTCCGCAGAAATTTATCGAGAGGACTAAAACTGAAAATAAAAAGAAAAAAGGGAAACAGAACCAGCCAAATCATAATTTATCAAAATTTGAAATTCCTGAAATCAAAAGATATCTAGCTGCGGTTTTGGGAGGTTTAATTTTAGCTTTCAGCAAAACATTCTGGTTCCAAAGCACTTCCGTAGAAGTTTATTCACTTCAAATATTTTTATTCACTCTTATTATACTTTTCCTGATTAAAGCATATTTATATAAAAATGATTTTGCCAAAATTAAATTTATCAATCCGTGGTTGGTGTTTGCAGTTATTTTAGCATTAGGATTCTCAAATCACATGACCACTTTATTTGTATTACCTGGAGTTGCCTATCTTTATTTTGACAGAAATAAATTCAACAAAAAAAGTATTTATCAAATAGGATTGATGCTTTGTGTATTTATCCCGGTTCTAATTTTGGTTTATTCGTATCTACCCATTAGAGCATCACAAAATCCGGTTTTAGATTGGGGAAATCCAAATAATCTAACCCGGCTTTTAAGACATGTAGAGGGTGATCAATACCATGTTTGGCTATTTTCTTCTACTACAGCTGCCGAAAAACAGTTTAGTTATTTTGTTTCAAATCTTCCCAATGAATTTATTGTTAGCCTGTTTATTTGTTTGGTAGGGTTGATAGCCGCATTTATTAAAGCACGGAAATTTTTCTATTTCATTTTAATAACCTTTTTATTTACTGTTTTGTATGCAATCAACTATGATATAAAAGATATTGATTCATATTTTATTCTGGCATACATCTCATTGGCTTTTTTCGCTGTTTTTGGTATTGTCCAATTGTTATCACTTTTAAAATTAAAGGAACATCCTTATGCAATTTCATTAAGTTTGATTACTATTTTTATTGCTGTCCAAATTTATTTCAATTACGATAATGTGAATCAAAGTGACGTTTATACTTTTGAAGATTACACAAAAAGTGTATTAAACTACTGCTCAAAAAATTCTGTAGTATTTAGTTACGAATGGGACTATTTTGTCTCTCCTTCTTATTATTTTCAGTATGCGGAACACTATCGTTCGGATGTTACAGTTGTTGATAAAGAATTATTAAGAAGATCGTGGTACTATCATCAATTGAATGAAGATCATCCCAAATTATTAAAAAATATGAAGCCGGATGTTAATTCTTTTTTACAGGCACTAATCCCATTTGAAAGCGGCGGTAATTTTAATTCTAATCTTCTAGAAACATATTACAGAAAAATTATGACAGACCTGGTAGCAACAAACATTGATAAAAGGAATTATTATATTTCACCGGAACTATTTGAAAATGAAATGCAAAAAGGCCAATTTGTTCTGCCTAAAGGATATACTTTAGTGCCGGATCTATTAATGTTTAAGGTTGTAAAAGGCAATCAATATGTACCGGCACCAGACCCAAATTTTGTAATAAGATTTCCTAAAAAAAAGAATTTCTACATTAATTTTATTGAATCACAAGCTGGTTCCATGCTCGCCAGAAGAGCATTATATGAGTTGCAATATGACAAAATAGATCGTGCAAAAATTTATGTAAAGAAAATCAAAAAAGATTTTCCGGATTATGCACTGCCGGAAGGTTTAGCCGAAGTTTTACAGAAATAAATATTGTATTAGTTATTACTGAATTATTATTCAGCTGCGTCAGTTAACTCTTTTATCCTGTCTTTGCTTAAGCGGGCCTCAGTGTTAAATGACTGGAGCATTACATCCATTTGCTGAATTAAATTTCTCTTGTAATATTTAGGCGCATATACCGAGCCGTCCAGCATATAAATGCGGTGACTTTTTTCATCATAGAAAGTGTAATTTATAAATGGACCGCCCATACCTTTTGTATTCAATTCCCAAAGTCCTTGAGTTAATAAAGCATATTTCCCCTGAAAATTGACTTCAGATGTTGTGTAATAATCACCTGCAATTACTACATGGCTGCTGTCATCAGAAGTCCTATAAAATTGAGAAGTCATTCTATTTCGTATGGCCCTTATTGAATCGGCATTTAAGTAATTGGGAGATGCGTTTTCAATCCAGTGTACAAATATCCACCTTTCCATATCAGTATTAACACCTCTCCTCAGCCAAACGAAATTATATTTGGAATCATTTTTGGCTAATTGATAATCCGCTTCTACATATATTACCCAGCCGTATTCCTTTAATAATTTCCCTTCAATTTTCTTCTTTTCATAACGGGAATTATACAAACTTTCATAAAGTCTTTTATCAGAAATTTTTTGAAATGCATAAAGTAAATTATCTTTATTCTTTAAAATGTGCGATTCCAGTTTTTCTGTTGTGGGTGAAGTTAAAACCATAATAAGCTGATTGCGAGCCCACAAATTGAATTTTGTTATCTCAAAAACACTATCAGCCAGAATAGCAGATTTAACCGACGGGTCCACTGAGGTTTGTATAAATTTTGCCGTATTAGATGAAGAATTAAAAGGAGCAATTATGATGATATTCTTTCTAAGCTTGTACTGTTCCAAATTTGCTTCAGGGATCCGTTTTAGCGTGAATAACTTCTCTGGCTGGGGTGTATAAATTATTTTTTGAAATGTTGAATCTAACACCGGTTTAAATGACTGAAACTCGGCGGAATCAGCAACAACAATAATTTCATCTTCCCGCCCAACCGCAGGTTTTTGAAAATAACCGCAGGAATTGAGACACATCCCAAATATAATTGAAATTAAAATTACGTAAGTTTTAATCATTATTACCTCGGTACATTTGGTAATATTAGCTGCATATTAGGTAATAGCAGCAAATATAATCCCCACATTGTAAAACCGATGGAAATCGGTATTGTTAAATTATCATCGGCAAAACCGAATGAAATGTTTTCAATTATAGCACCCACAGCAGCAGCAATAATACCAATTAAATATTCAGTCGTTTGGTATTCAATTTTAGGGGTAAATAAAACAACAACACTTGCACTTACAAAAAAGGCTAAAGTTCCCTCTAAGCTTTTTGCTAAGAATTTATGTTTACCAAATTTCCTTCCAATCAATGCTGCAGAAGAATCACTAATAATTAAAACACAAAAAGCAGTAATAAAAAAGATCTTTGGGAAAATGATTACGCAAAGCAGTGCCGAGATAAATACATAAGTAGCACCATTTAAATTTTTTTTCTTGTGATCAACTTCGTGCTCTCTTAAGAGAAACCCAAAGGTCTTGTAAAAAACGTTACCTATGGAAGGGTAAATATATCTCGATAAGTCCAAAATTATAGCAAATACTGTAAAAAAGGTAAGAATTATAATAGCATTAAAGCGGGGAATAAAATAGTAAATAATTGGAATAGCAAGAGAGCAGAGATGAATCAGTTTTCTAACTAATTCATCTCTATAATTAATAGTCCCATTATTAATTTGAGTCATCTTTAGGAGCAGGTTCTTTCGGTTTTCTTTGTTCCATCAATTTTTTCACATGATCGGGTAACGCACCTGTATTTTCCGATTCAGGCGTTCCATCCTTTTTAAAAGGAGGTAAAACTTCACCCCGAATTAATTTATCAATTTCTTCAGAATCTAATATTTCTCTTTCGAGCAATTCTTTTGATAACTTGTGAAGAATTTCCATATTATCGGTTAATATTTTCTCTGCCCTTATCATTGCCTCGGTTACTATTTCTCTTATTTCACCATCAATTTCAATTGCAGTTTTTTCACTATAATCCTTATGTCTTTGAATTTCACGACCCAAGAATATTTCTTCTTCCTTTGCACCATAACTTAACGGACCTAATTTATCACTCATTCCCCATTCACAAACCATTTTACGGGCAATATTAGTTGCTTTTTCTATATCGTTACCTGCACCGGTAGTATAGTGATTAAAAATAATTTTTTCGGCCGCTCTGCCGCCTAATGCATATGTAATAATTGCCTCTAAATATTCTTTGGAATAGGTATGCTTTTCATCGATCGGCAAATAACTTGTAACTCCAAGTGCTCTGCCTCTAGGAATAATAGTAACTTTATGAACCGGGTCAGCCTCAGGAAGCATTCGGGCAACAAGGACATGTCCAATTTCATGATAAGCTGTAGTTTTCTTCTCTTCTTCCGAGATGATCATGCTCTTTCTTTCCATTCCCATCATCACTTTATCTTTTGCTTCTTCAAAATCAATCATCTCAACTTTAGTTTTATTTTTTCTGGCTGCAAGAAGAGCTGCTTCATTAACTAAATTTGCAATATCCGCACCAGCTAATCCTGGAGTGCCTTTTGCCAATACCTCAAGATTTACGGCCGTATCGAGCGGTATATTCCTGGTATGAACTTTAAGAATACCTTCTCGACCTTTTACATCCGGGCGATCTACAACAACCTGTCTATCAAATCTTCCAGGTCTTAAAAGAGCCGGGTCAAGAACATCAGGACGGTTTGTAGCAGCAATAATTATCACGCCGCTGTTTTGTTCAAACCCATCCATTTCAACCAATAATTGATTAAGTGTCTGCTCTCTTTCATCATGTCCACCGCCCAATCCAGCACCACGATGTCGGCCTACGGCATCAATTTCATCAATGAAGATGATACAAGGTGCGTTTTTCTTGCCCTGTTCAAAAAGATCTCTTACACGACTTGCACCGACACCAACAAACATTTCCACAAAGTCTGCACCGCTTATTGAAAAGAAGGGCACTCCTGCTTCTCCGGCTACTGCCCTTGCTAATAAGGTTTTACCAGTTCCCGGAGGTCCTAAAAGAAGAACCCCTCTGGGGATCTTTCCCCCAAGTCTCTGAAATTTTGTTGGTTCTTTTAAAAATTCAATTACTTCATGCAGCTCAAGTTTTGCTTCATCTGCTCCGGCAACATCTCTAAAAGTAATTTTTTGTCCGGATTGAGTTATAAGTTTAGCTTTACTTTTTCCGAATGAGAATATACCACGCGTTCCGCCGGTTCCGCCTTGCATTCGTCTCATTATAATTATCCATGCCCCGATTATAATTATCCATGGAAGAAAACTGAACAAAATATTCATCCATTCGTTTGATTCTTTATCAAAAGTATAAGTAATATTATTAGCAATCCACTTAGATTCCTGCCCGGTCATAATCGATTCCGGCATATAAACAGAAACATATTGCACGGCTTTTTCTTTACCGTCAACAGTTATATTCTGCTGGGCTTTAAGTTTACCTTTGAAGTAAAAATCTTTATCTCCGGTTTTTACAATCTTAGCACTTAGAATATCATTATCATTTAGGAATTTTTCGTATTGAGGATAAGTTATATCAACATAATTTGTGGAATTAGTTTTAAATAACTGCATAATAATAATTGCAGCTATAATAACCGCACCCCAGCCGAAAACCATTCTTATTATTTTGGACCAATCAAAATTATCATCAGGTTTATTCGGTCCTCCATTCCCTTTTGAATTCTTGGGAAATTGTTTATTATCGTTTTTATTATCGGCCATAAATAATTTATTTATTTTTAAATCCATTTTTTAAATAATTCTCCGTCATTCACTTAAAACATATATTGACCTTAAATTTCTATACTTCTGAGCATAGTCTAATCCGTATCCTATAACAAACTTGCTGGGAATTTCAAAGCCAATATAATCAATTTTTATATTATATCTAAGGCTATTTGGCTTTGCCAGCAGCGAAACAACCCTCATACTAGCCGGATTAGACGGTGCAATCAGGTCCTCAATAAATTTCATAGACAGCCCAGAATCTACAATATCTTCAACAATAATAATATCTCTGTCATTAACATCGCAATTTAATTGTTTTATCAATTTAACATTTCCGGAGGATATTTTTTCATCCCCATAACTGGAAAGTTTAAAGAAATCGATTTCACATTCAACGGAAATATTTTTAATAAGATCCGACAAAAATAAAAATGCGCCATTTAAAACACCAATAAATACCGGGACCTTACCGGCATAATCAAGAGAGATTTGTTGTCCTAACTCTTTAATTCTGTTTTGAATTACTTCTTCTTTAAGCATCGGGACAAATATTTCAGTCCCGATAATAATCCGGTCTTGAATATCATTCTTTACATCAGGCATAATTCGATTACCTTTTCTGTGTTATTAGTTACTTTAAATCGATCGTCAAGCCTTAATCCAAGAACCCAAACAATTTGTTCCTGGTTCGTTAAGACAAGTTGTTCATTCTTTTTTGATGAAGAGATTTTCTGTTCATTGAGAAAATCTGAAATTTTTTTTGAACCTTTTAAACCAAGAGGGAAAAATTTTTCACCATTTTTCCATTTCCGCAAAACAAAATCACCAATCACTTTATTAGCAGAAACATATTCTCTCTTTTTAGATTCCGAGTAGATATTAGATACATACTTTCCGCTTTTTATGGTAAGTGTTTTTCCTTTTATTTTTAACGAATCACCATCTTTTAATAAAACAGGTTCAAAATTTTCTATTACTTTTTTGAAAAAAACAATTATATAATCTCTTTCCCTAAACGCCTTAAGGTTTTGTGATAAATCAACCTTTTTCCCAACATTTTTATCCAGCAAAGATTCTATTTTCTTAAAGTCATTATACGAAGTCTGAATATGAAATTTTTCTTCTAAAATTGTTTTTAATAAATAGCCTCTCAGACCGTCGTTAATCTCCTTGAATTTAGAAACAGGAATCAGTAATTCTTTGTTCCGGAATTCAAAAAGTTTGTTAATTTTCTTAAATATTTTATCATCTAAAAATAAAGCAATATCTTTAAATATTTCAGATGAATTAAAAATTGTATTTTCAAGATTAGGATTTAATTTTTTTTTAATTAGAGGGATTACATTATTTCGAAGATAGCTTCGTTCATAATCACTGCTAAAGTTTGTGTGGTCAATCCTATATTCCAATTTGTAAAAGTTTAAATAATCAATAATTTCTTCCTTTGTTAGATTAAGAATGGGTCTGATTATGTTTTCTCTTTTAACCGGTATACCTGAAATCCCTCGGATTCCGGTTCCTTTTATTAAATTTAACAGAACTGTTTCAGCATTATCGGAACAGTTATGCGCTGTTGCTATTTTATCATATCCTATTTTTTTTAACGTATTGTTAAAATCTTTGTAACGCAGAATCCGTCCGCTTTCTTCGATAGAAATATTATTTTTTTTTGCAAAATTTTTAACATTTCTATTAAAGGAGTAAAATTTTAAACCCAAATTTAACGAAAGTTTTCGGCAAAATTCCTTATCAGCTAAGGCATCTTTGCCCCTTATCATATGATTGATATGAATCGCACTCAATTCGATATTATATTTTTTTTTATATCTAACTAAAAAATGGAGAAGGAAAACAGAATCCGGCCCTCCGCTTAAAGCAATAAGGATTTTATCTCCGTTTTCAATAAGATTTTTTTCAGCGATAAATTTTATAATCTTTTGTTCAATACTTTTCATTAGCTTTTAAAACTTCTTACCCTGGTTCTTTCACTTTTCTTCAGTCGGGTTATTGCCTTCCGCCTTCAATTCCATAATCCGTTCCACATATTTGCCCAGCACATCGAATTCCAAATTAACTGAAACGCCGGATTTTTTTGTGAAGAATATTGTCTCTTCCCATGTATGTGGAATAATTCCAACAGAAAAGGTGTTATCTTGCAACTGAGCTACCGTCATACTAACACCATCTATCGCTACTGATCCTACAAAGATTAAATATTTTTTAAATCTTTCAGGTATTTCAATAGTTAAAAAATGGCTGTTGGAAAGCTCCTTTACATCAACCACCTTCCCGGTGGTATCAATGTGTCCCAATACAAAATGTCCGCCTAATCTGGCTTCGGCTTTCAAAGGTCTTTCCAAATTAACTTTGTCTCCAACTCCTAAATCCCCCAAATTTGTTTTTTTAAGAGTCTCTTCAATGGCATCTACAGAAAAATCATCTGAAGTTTTTCTTACTACAGTTAAACAAACGCCATTTACGCTTATACTGCTTCCGATTTCGAGGTCATCCATAACCTTTTTTGCGGTAAAAGTAAGCTGATAAGCTTCGCCCTTAGGCTGCTTTATCTTTAATCTTCCTATTTCTTCAACCAAACCAGTGAACATTTAATTTTCCACTATTTTATTATAATTATTTATTGACATTAGGTTTACAAAAATAAACAAACCTATTAAATAAAAATGGATGCGGGGAAATAAAAGTGCTTTATTTATTTGACAAGTTCTACCAATATATCATCACCAATGGTATCTACAGTTTTTACTTTAACTTTTACAGCTTTTCTTATATCATAAATTCCGAGATTACCAATGGTGGGCACTCCGTTTCCAAGAATTTTCGGGGTTAAAAAAAGAAGAATATCATCATACAAATTACTTTTAATAAAGGAAGTAAAAATTTTATTTCCACCCTCTACCAATATAGATGCTATGTTTAACTTACCTAATTCTCTTAATGCGCTTTTTAGATCTAGACCACCATTTTCATCTACCTTGACTAAGATAACCTTTACACCGGTAGAGTATAATTTTTTAATTTTATTTTTCTTTTCTACACTTTTTTCTGAAGTTATAATGATTAAGTTTTTATCACCATTATTCCTAAATAACTTATGGTCGCTTTTTAGCTTTAAATTAGTATCGAGAACAATTCTCATGGGATTTCTTCCTTCAACTAATCTAACCGTAAGGTTCGGGTCATCTTTTGCAACCGTACCTGCGCCAACTAAAACTGCGTCGTATTTGGATCTAAGCGAATGAACATACCTCCGAGAATCTACCGAAGAAACCCATTTAGAATATCCGTTGTAATCAGCAATTTTTCCATCTAAAGTTTGAGCGGCTTTTAAAGTAACATAGGGAATTTTCTTAGAGATATATTTGAAAAAAAACTTATTTAATTTGATACATTCTTTTTCCAAAACTCCCACTTTTACATCAATACCCGCTCCTTTTAATTTCTTTATACTCTTTCCGTAAACCAGCGGATTCATATCAAGCGTTCCAATAACTACTCTTTTTATTTTCTTCTCAATAATTTTATCAACACAAGGAGGTGTTTTACCACGATGACTGCAGGGCTCAAGATTTACAAAAAGAGTCGATCCATCTATATTTTCCGATGCAGAATTAATTGCATTTATTTCGGCATGATTTTCACCAAACTTTTCATGGTAGCCGGCACCAATAATACGTTCATTCTTAACGATAACACAGCCGACCAAAGGATTCGGACTTACATTCCCCATTCCCTTTTTTGCAATTTCAATTGCAAGTTGTATGTATGATTCGTCAGTCAAATGAAATTATTTATTTAATATTTAAAATTTCAAATTCCAATAAGCCTGCAGGAGCTTTTACTTTTATTTTTTCACCAATTTTAGCTCCCATTAGACCTTGTCCGACTGGAGATGTAATAGAAATTTTTCCAGCTTGAAAATCAGCTTCTTCAGGTGAGACGAGAGTATATTCAATTGTTTTTAGATTTTTTAAATTTTTAATTGAAACCTTAGATAAAATATGAACCTCACCATTGGTAAACTGTGAAGGGTCTATTACCCTTGCACGAGAAAGTATACTTTCTAATTTGCTAATTCGTAATTCGAATAGACCTTGTTCCTCTTTTGCAGCATCATATTCTGCATTTTCAGACAAGTCGCCATGGGCCCGAGCCTCAGCTATTTTAGCAGCGATTTCTTTTCTTCCGTTGGTTTTCATTTCTTGAAGCTCTTTCTCGAGCTCAACCAATCTTTCTTTAGTTAAATAAACAAAATTTGCTTCCGACATAATTACTAACTCTAGTTTGTTAATAGAGATTTAAAAAAAATTGCCACCGCATTTCAGCAGTGGCATAATAAAATTAAAAAATTTAGCCTATTATGTCAAGAAATTTAAATATAGAATTTCTTCTATTCTTAGGCTAAATAATATAAGTGCTAGTGTTAACTAATTTTTATTCAACGGAATACGCTTGGTAAATTCCATTTATTATATTCTTGTAAGGAAAGATGACAGTACTGAAACAAGAATAATTGAAATAATTATTACAGCAGTTAAAGAAATTATTTCTAATTTCTTTTTATTTTTTTTTGATTCGATTAATTTACTTTTTTCGGCTCGGGATCTATAATCACCTTGCTTTATTTCCCAATAATTCGGCTTTGGGAGTTCAGAATTTGTTCTGGTCATTTTCGTATCACCTTTAAGAGAAAGTAACTTTAAATTTTTAACTGGCGAATTAAAATCATAACTATTTTTAACATACCACCAGTCATTGGGTAAATCTATTACAGCAATCAGTTTTTCATATTCTGTTAATGAGGTAAACTCATTTTCAGATATTTTCGGAACAACATTTAACATTACAATACCTTGGATTTATTATAATCTCAATAAATAAAAATGATATATTTGATTTTTAAGAATATATTAAAGGTATAACGGTGCTTAATATTTCCCTTACGTGAATAAGAATTGCATCTATGAATACGATTAATATTATAAAATTCACACTACAAATATAATTTTTTTTTCATATACTTTTAAATCCAAAGTCAGAAAAAAATCTATTTTTATTGTCGAAGAAAAAAATAGAAAGTTTAGCATTTTTAAAAAATAATTTTAAAATCTCCTATTTTGTAATAAATTACAATATCGATAAAGGATAATATGAATAAAAAAGTGATAATTACAGGCGCATCAGGCTTAATAGGTAAACAACTATTTAAGGAATTATTAAATCGCGGAGACGAAATAACAATATTTGCTCGAGACCCAGCTTCAGCAAAACAAAAGTTACCAGGCGCAAAAGATTATGTAAAATGGGATTATCTGGAATTAGATCCCTGGCAAAAAATGGTTGATGGAAAAAATGCAATTATTCATTTAGCCGGGGCGAATATTTCCGGGAAGCGATGGACTGAAAAATATAAAAAAGAAATACTTGAAAGCCGAATAATTAGTACTCAAAATTTAATAAAAGCAATTGGAAACTCTAATAATAAACCAGAATGCTTTATAATATCCTCTGCTGTCGGCTATTACGGAGATGCCGGCAACGAAACTTTAACAGAAGCCTCACCATCCGGCAATGATTTTCTGTCAAAGGTTTGCACAAAATGGGAGTTGGAATCGCATAAAGTTGATGAACTCGGAATAAGAAGAGTAAATGTACGCACCGGTGTTGTAATTAGTGCTGATGGCGGGGCTTTGAAAAAAATGCTTTTACCATTTAAATTTTTCGTTGGTGGGCCTTTGGGCAATGGAAAACAATGGTTCCCATGGTTACATATTGATGATATTATAAGAATTTATTTATTTGCTTTAGATAATCCAAATATTCAAGGTCCATTAAATGCGGTATCCCCAGGATTAATTACGATGAAAAACTTTGCTGAAAATATTGGGGAAGTACTACATAGACCATCTATTTTTTCTGTTCCGAATAGTAATTTTAAAAATTATAATTGGTGAAACTGCAGAGCCTATATCTAGCCAGTCAGAGAGTGATTCCGGAAAAATTATTGCAAAGTGGGTTCAAATTTAAATTCGAGAATATTGAGAATGCTTTAACCGATTTGTTGTAATAATGAATTACGCAGTAATTTAAAATATTTAATTTTATACAAACAAGGGCTTGTAAAAAACAAGCCCTCTAATTAATTAATCTAAAATCTAATTAATATCTGTAATAATCCGGCTTAAAAGGTCCTTCAACCGGAACTCCAATATACTCTGCTTGTTTAGGTGTTAATGTTTCAAGTTCAACACCAAGTTTTGCTAAATGAAGCTTAGCTACCTTTTCATCCAAATGTTTTGGCAGCACATAAACTTTGTTTTCGTACTTTCCTTGATTAGTCCAAAGTTCAATTTGTGCCAAAGTTTGATTTGTAAATGAATTTGACATTACAAATGAAGGATGACCGGTAGCGCACCCCAAATTAACTAATCTGCCTTCAGCCAAAACTATTAAATCTTTACCATCGATTGTATATTTATCAACCTGAGGCTTTATAGTATCTTTTGTATTACCATAATTTTTATTCAGCCAGGCCATATCAATTTCGTTATCAAAATGTCCAATATTACAAACAACAGCATTGTGTTTCATTTTTCTAAAATGTTTTTCAAGAATAATATCCGTATTTCCGGTAGCTGTTACTATAATATCTGCTTCAGGGACTGCATGTTCAAGTGTTTTAACTTGAAACCCACTCATAGCAGCTTGCAAAGCACAAATAGGATCGACTTCTGTTACAATTACTCTAACACCTGCATGCGATAAAGATTCAGCGGAACCTTTTCCGACATCTCCGTAGCCGCACACAACAGCAACTTTGCCGGCAAGCATTAAATCCGTTGCTCTTCTTATTGCATCTACAAGAGATTCGCGGCAGCCGTATTTATTATCAAATTTTGATTTTGTAACCGAATCATTAACGTTAAAAGCAGGAATGGGCAATGTACCTTTATTCATCCTGTCATACAATCTATGAACTCCGGTTGTAGTTTCTTCAGAAATTCCTTTGATTCCTGAAACAAGTTCCGGGTACTTATCCAATATTGTACTCGTAAGATCACCACCATCGTCAAGTATCATGGTTAATGGTTTTTTATCATCTCCAAAAAATAAAGTTTGGTCTATGCACCATTCGTATTCTTCTATTGTTTCACCTTTCCATGCAAATACCGGAATACCGGCAGCAGCTATTGCAGCTGCAGCATGATCTTGAGTTGAAAATATGTTGCAAGATGACCATCGTACATCAGCACCAAGTTCAACAAGTGTTTCAATTAAAACTGCCGTTTGAATTGTCATGTGTAGGCAACCGGCAATACGAGCATCTTTGAGTGGCTTTTGTTTACCGTATTCCTCGCGAAGTGCCATTAACCCGGGCATTTCTGCTTCGGCTAATTTAATTTCTTTTCTACCCCACTCTGCAAGAGATATATCTTTTACTTTGTAATCAACTTTCTTCTTATCTTTTTTATCCAGTACTTGACTCATTTCTATTCCTTTTTCTAGTTTTTAAAAGTTTTAAGCGTATTTCTTAAATAAAGGAACAAGATCTAATTGTTCCCATGTAAATTCCTTTTCATTTCTACCAAAATGTCCGTAAGCGGCCGTTTTTTGATAGATTGGGCGTCTCAAATTTAATCTTTTTATTATTCCTCTTGGTGTAAGATCAACTTCTTTTGAAACCATTTTAGAAATTTCTTTGTCTGGGATTACGCCCGTACCATTAGTGTCAATAAATACAGAAACAGGTTTTGCAACACCAATTGCATAAGCAACCTGTACAAGACATTCTTTAGCAAGTTTTGCGGCAACAATGTTTTTAGCTATATGTCTTGCTGCATAAGTAGCACTTCTATCAACCTTTGAAGGATCTTTTCCAGAGAAAGCTCCTCCGCCATGAGGCGCCCAGCCGCCGTATGTATCAACAATAATTTTTCTGCCTGTTAAACCGCTGTCTCCATGCGGTCCGCCAATTTCAAACCGACCGGTTGGATTAACAAAATATTTAGTTTTATTATCAATATATTTTTCCGGAATTACAGTTTTAATAACATTCTTAATAACATCTTCTTTAATGGTTTTCTGTTTTGCATCTGCATCGTGTTGAGTTGATATAACCACTGTATCTACCCGAATAGGTTTGTTGTTATCATCATATTCAATTGTAACTTGAGATTTTGCATCAGGTCGAAGATACGGCATTACCGCATTATTTTTCTTTCTGATGTCAGCTAATTTTTTCACTAATTTATGAGCATACATAATCGGCATAGGCATCAATTCTGGAGTTTGGTCACATGCATAACCAAACATTAGGCCTTGATCTCCTGCGCCGCCTTTGTCTACACCCATAGCAATATCAGGTGATTGTGAATGAATAGCATTTAGAACAGAGCAAGATTCAGAATCAAATTTATAATCTGCACTTGTATAACCGATACTTTTTATTGTTTTCCTAACGATATCAGGGACTTCAATATAAGCTTCGGTTGTAATTTCTCCGCCCACTAAAACTAAGCCGGTAGTTACAAAAGTTTCGCAAGCTACTCTTGCATTAGGATCTTGTTTATAAATTGCATCTAAAATACCGTCGGAAATTGCATCGCAAACTTTATCAGGATGCCCTTCGGAAACTGATTCGGAAGTAAAAAGATATGACATAAATAACTATTCCTATTTTTAACTTATAATAATTTAATAAAAATCTATTTCCGATGAATCACCGGAATTTAATCTCTTGAATATTCCACGAACTATAGAATTATTACCGATAATTGAATTTTCTAGAAGCGATTTGGAAACTTGAGCATTGGATCCGACAATTGAATTTTTAATTATTGATTCTTCTATCTTACAGCCCTTATCAATTGTAGCATAAGGCCCAATAATAGAATTTGAAATTTCTGCATCATCTGCTATGTAAACCGGCTTATTTACAACAACATTGTTGAATTTCTTACTGCTGCTTTTTACATCCAGAAGGTATTGATTGGTTGAAAGTAATGTTTCAGGTTTACCGCAGTCATACCATCCTTCAACCGGGAAAGTTGATATTTTCTCACCGTCTTCAATCATCATTTGTAAAGCATCCGTCAACTGCAACTCTCCCTTTGTCCTTAAATCTTTCTCTACAAGCTGATTTAGACTTTTTATTAAAGCCTTTGAGTTTGCAATGTAATAAAGCCCAACTAATGCAAGATTAGAAACCGGCGTTTGGGGTTTTTCTACTAACTTTTTAATATATCCATTGTTAATAACAGCAACTCCAAATCTTCTGGGGTCATCAACCTCTTTTACTCCGAGTGATGTTTTTTTATTTTTAAAAACGCTTTTAAATTAACATCAAAAATGGTATCCCCAAGAATTATAAAAATTTCATCGTCATCAAAAGTAGGAATTGCAGTGTAAATAGCATGTCCAAGCCCTTCCATTTCTTTTTGTTCAATAAAATCAGCATCGATGTTAGAATAATTAGACTGGACGAAATTTTTAATCATCTCTCCTAGATGTCCAATAACAAACGTAGCTTTATGAACATCCTCTTCCAGAAGTTTATCCAAAATATGACCGAGAATCGGTTTGCCCCCCACATTCAATAACACTTTTGGTGTTGAGAATGTATGAGGTTTTAATCTGCTGCCTATGCCGGCAACCGGTATTATTGCTCTCATATTTATTTAATATTTATTTTTAATTTATAAAATTACCTAATAGCCCAAAGAATAACAAATTATTAAGTATTAAACAAAGCAAAAATTCTTAATGGTGTTTATTACAGAATAATTATAAAAATAACTACTAATAAGATTGGTTTATTATTTATTTTTTTTAGTTTTGTACTCTAATTAAATTTATGGAGAAATAAGATGAGTGTCAGAAGTATAAAAGCACTAACAATTAGTTTTTTTTTCATATTCATTTTTACTACAAGCATTTTTAGCCAATCAAAAGATGTTGATTTCTTAAAACAAATAAATAGTATTACCAACACTCATCAAAAAATTGATTCATTAAAAAAATTCATGTTAGAATTTCCGCAAAGCCGGTATAACATGCAGGTTAAATACGAACTTTTTACAGACTATTTGGAATTAGACCAAACCGATTCTGCCTTAACTTATGCTGATCTTCTTTTAAATCAAATTCCTCCAATGGCCAGATTCAATGGCTATAACGATATAGCTTATAATTTAGCTTTAAAAAAGGTTGGGCTTGACACTGCGGCAGTTTATATACAAAGAGCTGTTGCAATAGCCCGGTCAGGAAATATGAAAAATTTAGGAATGTTTTTAGACACCCAGGCACTTGTTTTGTTCGATTTAGGTAAAGCTGACTCAGCATTAGCTTTAGAGAAAGAAGCAATTATTGGACACGAAGAGGATCCAACTTATTTAACTAGCCTTGCAACATATGAGGGTGCTGCAGGTAAAAGATTAGACGCTATAAATACGGCAGCTAAAGCAATATTATTGGGCAATACTGATGAGGCTTTAATAAATTTTAACAAGTGGATCGAAATTGAAAAGCCAAATAAAGTAGAGCAAAATCAATTAAAAGAAGAAACAGCAAAGAACACACTTAAAAACTATTTTGCTAATCCGAAAAACGAAAATAAAATAAAAAGTCATTCAGTAGCAGCCTCTTTCCTTGCGAATATAGGTGTAAATTTACCGGAAGCTAATAAGTGGGCAAAAGAAGCCGTGTCATCTAAAAATCCTTCACTTGAAGATAAAGTACTTTATACTAGAAACTATGCATTAGTTTTAAGTGCTGAAGGGAAATCGAACGAAGCATTAAAGGAACTGGAATCAGTTAAAGATTTAGCCGATCCCTGGGATTCAGACTTTTGGTATACTTTAGGAAAAATATACGAAAAAATGAGCAACAATAAAGAAGCACTTGATGCTTACATTTCCGGTTCAATAGTTATTAAGGCTCCAAAGATTATTGCTGCACTTAAAGAATTAGGAAGTAAAGAAGGATTAAGTGAAAATGATATAAATACTATGATTGAAAAAAAGCAAGAAGGACTTGCTGCTTTTCAACCGGGTCGTTACAAAGGAAGTTCCAACTTTAAAGGTAAAGTTGTATTAGCAGAATTATTTACCGGCGCTGAATGTCCACCTTGCGCAGGTGCAGATTTGGCTTTTGATGCTTTGTCCGAATATTATCCGCGGAATGTTTTTACAATATTAGAATATCATGTTCATATCCCGGCGCCGGATCCGATGACAAATCCGGATTCATTTAAACGATATCTATTTTATGGAGGAAATTTCGGCACGCCCACAGTCATCATTGAAGGGAAAGAAAAAATTACCGGAGGCGGACCAAAATTTTTAGCGGCAAACAGATTTAACGTTTACAAATTTGCTGCTGAAAAATACATGGACCAAAAACCAACTATTCAAATATCCGGTTCTGCAGATAATACTCTTAATAAAATTAAAGTTGATTTAAAAGTAAAGGGGAATAAAAAACTCGATAATAACGAATCATTACATATTGCTCTTGTCGAAAAGTCATTAAACTATCCCGGAGGTAATGGTGTAACAAAGAATATTTTTGTTGTTAGACATCTTATTAATGGAGCAGAGGGGAAACCTTTAAATTTAAAAAATGGTGTTGAAAAAGTTTCTGATATTTTTAACCTAACTGAGATTGAAAATGAATTGACTCAATATTTAGAAAACCCCACAAAATACCCGTCATGGAGAAAGTCGGTATCATTTACAGGGTGGAAGGAAAAGACTGACAAACTTAATAAGAATAATCTTGCCGTTGTAGCATGGGTACAGAATAATAATAGTAAAGAAGTACTTCAATCATTTTATATGGATGTTCCAGGTACAACTTCAAAATAAAAATGCATTAAAATTATATCTCATAAATAGATCAGAAAATGAAAAAATACTTTAACTACTATTACTTATTCATCATATATATTTTCCTATGTTTGGTTTTTAATCAAGAAATTTTGGGACAAAATATTTCTCCAAAAGACGTAGTTAATATAAAAGTAAAAACAGCTAAACTCTTAAACAAAAATGAGATTATTAATTTAGATGTAATTCTGATGCTTAAAGATGGCTGGCATTTAAATGCAAACAAACCATTAGATGATTATTTAACACCGACCGTCGTTTCATTGGATACTTCCAATGTTCATATCGTAAACGAAGAATATCCCGAACCTTTATTGACTAAATTAAAATTTTCAGAAACACAGCTTGCTTTATATGAAGATGAAACTGTGATAAAGTTAAGTCTGACGATAAAGAAAGGGTTTAAAAAATCTGTTTTGAAATTAGATGGTGAGGTTCAATATCAGCCTTGCAATGACCAAACATGTTTATTCCCGGTATCTAAACCATTCAGTGTTGAATTACATTTTAAGAATTAGTGATGCTAACAGATCTAAGAGATTTCATCTAACAAAATGAATTCTCTTTAATTTTCATTATTCGATATAACCTCTTCCAGCACTTCTTCAGGAGTTTTTGTGTTATCAAAGAAAGAAAGCAGTTTTTGTAAAACCTGATCAACTATTGAATCCGGACATGAAGCACCGCTTGTTAAAATAATATCAACTGGCTTAGTTTCCGGTATATAATCATTAGTGATTATTTCTTTTTTATCTTTAAGGTTATAATGACTTATGGCTTTACTAGAAATGATTTTTTCGGATGAAGATATAAAGTATGTATTTAATTTTTCCTCACAAAGCTCAACAATGTGACTTGTATTGCTGCTGTTATAACCACCGACTACAATTGCAAGGTCGGCATTTTTCTTTAATAAACCGTAAGTTGATTCTTGATTATCATAAGTCGCATAACATAGAGTGTCACGTGTATCGGCAAAATGATTTTTAATTTCTGTTTTACCATATTTTTTGATCATTGTGTTTTTTAAATAATCAGCAATTTCCTGAGTTTCTGTTGCGAGCATAGTAGTCTGGTTCACTACTCCAATCCGTAACAAATCTTTTTGTACATCAAATCCTTTTGAGTATTTATTTTCAAAGAATGAATAAAATTCACTTTCACTTCTTTCTCCCAGGATAATTGAAGCTAAAAATTTTGTCTCCTCCATATTCTTAACGATAACCGATTTAGAGTTTTTTATACTATGTGAAAAAGTTGCTCTCGTTTCTTCGTGATAATGTTTTCCGTGAATAATTACCGTATAATTATTCTCACCTAATTGATATGAACGATTCCATACCTTTTCAACAAATGGACATGTTGTATCGTATTTAAATGTTTCAATACCAATTTCTTTTAACTTATTCTGATTTTCAATTGTTGTACCAAATGCGGGAATTATTACAATATCATTTGACTTTAATTCGCTCCAATCTATAAGTTGTCTTCCGGCAGTATCCATTATAAATCGGACTCCACGACTAATCAGTTCTTCATTTACATTTGGATTATGAATCATTTCGCTTAACAAAAAAATCCTTCTATCCGGATTTTCATCTATTATTCTATAAGAGATTTCAATTGCATTCTCAACACCATAACAAAAACCGAAGTGGCGTGCCATGTAAAATCTTACAGGTCCGAAGTCTAACAGAGCAGGTGAAAAATCTTTCTTCCTAGGATCGTTAAATCTCCTTGAGTCTTTTATTTTTGTAATAAACGAACTTCTATAGAAACCAGGTATATCGAATTTTTTCATTATTTAAAACTCAATTGTCTATTTCACATTATATATATTTGAAAATTATAAATCTTTATTTAAAATAATATTTATTAACTCTTACCCAAATAAATTGAAACTATTTTCTCAGCTAAGTTTTCCATCTCTCCTTCATCTCTATTGGTAAGTAAAATAATGGTAAAATTTAAATCCGGTATGCGGTAAATAACATTTCTAAAACCTTTTGTGCTTCCGGTATGATATATAATTTCGTGATTCATAAAAGTTTTTAAATGCCAGCCGAATCCATAATCAATTTTCTCACCGTTATTCAGTTCGCCTCGAGTAAATGATTTTTGAACCATTGCTCGGGGCAGTAATTTTTCCGTATAAAGTTCTTGATCCCATTTGTAAAGGTCTTCTACTGATGAATAAATACCGCCGTCACCTAATACAGCACTTGTTAAACTTTGATCTGTACGAATAAATGCAGAGTCCTTATAAGAATAACCAAATGCTCTATTTTTTACTTCGGAAACTCCTTTTTCATAGGCTAGTGTATTGTCCATTTTAAGAGGTTGAAAAATATTTTCTTCTAAAAACTCCGCAAAAGATTGACCGGTGATTTTTTCTACTACCATTGCAAGAACTGCATAACCAGTATTACTATATCGGTATTGGCTGCCAGGATCAAAATATGTTGAATCTTGTTCCATCATCATCTTTAAAACATTTTTATCTTTAACCTGAATTGTGGCAGTATCAGGAATTAAATCCTCATAATCAATTAATCCTGAAGTATGATTTAATAAATTTTTAATTGTAATTTTTCTTCCGTAAGCAGGAAAATCTGAAAAAATATCTTTAAGGTTATCATTCAAGTTTAATTTGCCTCTATCAATTAAAATCATTATCGCAGTTGCAGTAAATTCTTTGGTTACTGATGCAAGCCTAAAATTTGTGTTAGTTTCAACCGGAATTTTTTCTTCCAGGTTTGCTAATCCATAACCGTGTTCATATAAAATATTTCCGTTCTTAATTACCATCAATGCAGCACCAGGGGTATTAGGTTTATTATAAGCAGAGAGCAACGAATCAACTTCTAAATTTTTCTGCTGGTACTGAGGAAATATTATGTTAGTCATAAATAGAAATCCTAAGAGGATATTTGCAAACAATTTCATAATGTTAAAACCTTCATTATTTAACAATATTGGAAATCAACGGCTTAGACAAATTAAAAAGGAGAATGACAAGAAGCCAATTTTTTAAATACCCATAATTATTTGCGGGTCTCTAATATTTTAATTTAATTCAAAATCTAATTTAACATCAAAAAGTTAATATGTTCTTTAACTTCATAAAAGATTTTCCACTCTATGCAGTAGCAACAATTTAGATTTTATTACTACCGTTTGCTATATTTATAATTCAAAAATGAAATAAAATTACATGGAACTGATAGAAAGACTAAATAAACTTAAAGAAAAATTCGATAGGATAAACCAGCAGCTTTCTGATCCTTCATATTTAAACGATCGAGATAAAATTGTTTCTCTAAGCCGTGAACGAAGCGAATTAGAGGAAATAATTCATGCCTATGAAGAATATTCTTCCGTTCTTAAAGACATTGAAGGGAATAAAGAAATTATCGAAACGAGCATTGACAGGGACCTAACAGAGCTTGCTGATGCTGAACTTACTGAACTGGAAGCAAATAAAGAAAGACTGGAAGAAAGCATAAAGTTTTTATTACTTCCTAAAGACCCCAATGATAATAAAGATATCATTATGGAGATTCGTGCTGGCACCGGAGGTGAAGAAGCGGCTCTTTTTGCAGGAGACTTACTAAGGATGTATACTCGATATGCAGAACGAAAAAGCTGGCGTATAGAATTTGTTGATATAAATGATACCGGATTAGGCGGAATTAAAGAAGCAGTATTTTCAATTGGCGGCAGTGGCGTTTACGGCGAATTAAAATTTGAAAGCGGCGTTCATAGAGTACAAAGAGTGCCCGCTACAGAAGCCAACGGACGGGTTCATACTTCAGCAGCATCCGTTGCAGTATTGCCTGAAGCTGAAGATGTCCAGGTTGATATAAACCCCAATGACCTTCGTATTGATATTTTTAGATCTGGCGGCGCCGGTGGACAAAATGTAAATAAAGTTGAAACCGCTGTTAGAATTACACATCTTCCAACAGGATTAGTTGTTCAATGCCAGGATGAAAGATCGCAGCTTAAAAACAGACAAAAGGCCATGAAAGTTTTACGTGCTCGTCTTTATGATGCAAAACTAAAAGAACAAAATGCGGAAATTTCCGCACAACGAAAATCTATGGTTAGAAGCGGCGATAGAAGCGATAAAATCCGCACTTATAATTACCCGCAAAATAGAATAACGGACCACCGAATAGGGCTGACCTTATATAACCTTTCGAATATTATGGAAGGTGATCTTTTCGAACTAATTGAACAAATTAAAATTGCTGACAGGACAGAAAAATTACAGGCTAGTGCGGATAATTAAAAAATCTGCTTAATGCTGATTTTCTTTTTGAAAGACGATAATTAAGTTTTGACGGCTCAGATTTAAAATTTTCTAAAAACTTTATAGTAGATATTAGTAGGAATCCGAGAATAGGCAGGATAAGATCGCTAAAATTTAAACTGAATTGATGAACATTACCAAGCAAATAACCTAGTAATTTTGTTATTAACAGAAACAAAAAGAAGACTATAAATCCAAACAGCCCAGCTCGTATAGGCAGAATAAAGAAATTTAATAAAAATAGAAAAGAATTTGTTTTATCATTACTTCTCTTTAACTCCGTTGTAATGATATCTATCATAGAGCTCCAATTAATTTAGAAAATGGGCTCCCCTGCCCAAAAATTTTTCTAAAAAATCCATACTTATTCATTTTATATCTTATATAGAAGAAATAATACTGATTTCGGAAAAATTATTTTAATATTTTTTGTAGGATAAAAGCAGTTATTTGGTTTTAATTGTAATCAAACTTATATCGTCTTCGAATTTATCGCCTGTAAAGGAAATAAATTCTTGTTTGATTTTTTCGAGAGGATCTAATTGAGGAGTAATTCCATTAATTACTTCATTTAATCTGATTGTGCCAAACTGTACACCTTCGGAATTCCTTGATTCAGTAATCCCATCGGTCAGCATAAAGATATAATCATTCGAATGCAGATTTAGACTTACATCTTTATAATTGCCGTCAAAGGCATAGCCAAGCAATAATCCTGATGAATTTATTTTTTCATACTTATTATCTGTTAGACTTTTGAATAAAATCGGTAAATCTCCGGCGCCGGCATATTTTAAAACTTTTGTTTTTTTATTTATTATTACGATTGATAATGTAGTAAATACTTCGGAAACTTTTGCATCCTGGTAAACAGACTTATTTACCTGCTGTAATATTTCACTTGGCGAAAATTCTTTAGCGGTTTGAAGCACGACACGAATTGCGCTTCGTACATATCCGGCATATGCAAAGGCAAAATACCAAGCTCCCCATCTTTTGCCCATAACATCGCCCAAAATTACCGCTAAGTTGTTATCATCAAGTAAAAAGTAATCAATAAAATCACCGCCTGGTATTCCATGAAAAGGCTGATGCCAAAGTTTAATTTCGAAACCATCAAAGCTTGGACTGGTATCCGGAACAACTTTAACTCTTAATGAATCGGCTGCTTGATGCAGTTCAGTAACAATTTTTTGTCTCTCTTTACCCAAGCTTTTAATAATTGCACTTACTTTAGCAACAACTACTCTTGGGCCGGCCGTTTTAAGTACATAATCAGTGATCCCTAAGTCATATCCATCTAAAATATCATCTTCTTCACCTTTAGAAGTTAGAAAAATGAAAGGAATAGATCTTAAAGAATTATCCGCTAAGAGCATCTTTCTGAATTGAAAGCCATCTATTACCGGCATCATAATATCTGAAATAATAATGTCTGGTATAGAAAATTTCGCCGACTTTATACCTTGTTCTGCGCTATCAGCAATATCACATTCAAAACCTGCTTTTTTTAAATTATATTGAAATAATTTAGCCAGGGATAAGTCATCATCAACAAGCAAGATTTTTGTAGTCTGCTGTTTGAAGTTTTGCTCTAAGTTCTTTTTAGCACCGTATATTTTATAAATTTCAGATCTTTTAATTAAGGTTTTCACTTTGAGGAGTAAATCGTTTACATCGAAAGGTTTTGTAATTATATCATCCCCGCCTACTTCCAAAGCTTTGGATTTATCTTCTTTACTATTTTTAGCGGTTACAAAAACAAATGGCAATGCTTTGTAATTTTCGTCTTGTCTAACTTTTTTGCAAAATGTAAATCCATCCATTTCTTCCATTGTAACATCGCATAATACCAGATCAACATCATCATTTTTAAGAATTCCAAAAGCTTTAGTTGCACCTTCTGCTTCAATTACTTCGTAATCATTCCTTTTAAGATGATGACTAATAAGTTTTCTAACGGTAATATCATCATCTATAACCAAAACAGATTTTTTTTCATTGGCAGTCATAATTCTAGCAATAATAATTTACTTTTATTTTAATATTGAAACTAAAAAAATAAATTCGGAGGGACAAATTCCGAGTTATATTCGAAAGGGAGAAAATATACATTGTGAAACAACTCTTTGATTACGAATTTAGCATCAACACAATTAGTTATTAAAACTTTTAATGGCCTCTTCCTTAGTCTTATATGCTTCAAAAACCCTGTACATCCTAGTTAGTTCAAACATAGAATGCACGGCTGGCTGGAAGCCTACTAATCGAAGATCGCCTCCAATATTTGAAATTTTTTTTAGGGTTACAACAAGTGCCCCTAAAAAAGTTGAATCTATAAATTCACAGTCGGAGAGATCAACTATAAGTTTTCTAGCCCCCATCTCAATATCTTGAGCAAGAGTTTGTTTAAACTCTTCTGCTTCTTTAAGCGTAGCTCTTGTAAGATTAACTATCTCTACAACTATATCCTCATGTGATTCTCTTAGAAAATCCATATTGCAGACCTAATTTTTATTATTAAATTAAATTTTACTCAAATGATCTATTCTCAATTTTATATTTTTCCATTAATCTATAGATTGTCGCTCTTCCCAGCTGTAATTTTTTTGCAGCTTCTACAATATTTCCATTAGTAACTTTTAATGCGTGCCTTATTGATTCTTCTTTCAATCTTTCAAACGGAATAATATTATCATCGCTAAACAAAGATACGTTATTATCGGAATTCAATGAAGGCTCAGATACTCTAATGTGGGCCGGCATATCGTCAACATCAATTATATCTTTATCCGAAATTATTAAGCATCTCTCAATTGTATTTTCCATTTCCCTAATATTTCCCGGCCAGTTATAGTCATAAATTAATTTATAAGCTTTTTTGGAGAATCCTTTTATGTTTTTATTAAGTTTTCTGTTAAAACCTTCCAAAAAATGCTGGGCTAAAACTAGAATATCTCCTTTTCGCTGTCTTAAAGGTGGGATAATAATGGGAAAAGAATTTAATCTATAAAATAAATCTTCTCTAAATTCTTTTTTCTCAACTGCTTGTTTTAAGTCTCTGTTTGTAGCCGAAATTATTCGCACATCCGTTTTGATTAATTCAATTCCCCCTACTCTTTCAAATTCTTTTTCTTGAATTACTCTTAAAAGTTTTGCCTGCAGCAGCATTTCAAGCTCGCCAACCTCATCTAAGAAGAGTGTTCCGCCACTTGCTAACTCAAATTTACCGAGCTTTCTTTGATGAGCTCCCGTAAATGAGCCCTTTTCGTGACCGAAAAGTTCGCTCTCAAGCAATTCTCTTGGAATAGAGGCACAATTTACAACTATAAATGGCTTATCTTTTCTTCTTCCATTGTAATGAATTGCACGTGCAATAAGTTCCTTTCCGGTTCCGCTTTCGCCGTATATCAATACCGTTATATCATTATCCAAAACCTTGGATACCAGCCTAAATACATCCTGCATCTTTCCATCAGCAGAAATTATATTATTAAAACTGTATTCCTTTTTAACATTTTCTTTAAGACTTTCTAATTCTTTGGTTAGGTCATAACTTTTTATAGCATTTTTGATAGATGGTTCAAGCTTTGGGATATCAATTGGCTTAGGAAAATAATCAAATGCGCCGAATTTTAAAGAATCAACAGCAACTTCTACACTCCCCTGAGCTGATAAAATAATAACAGGCAAGTTGTTATCAATCTGTTTTACTCTCTTTAATATTTCTAGTCCATCCATTCCAGGCAGCATAATGTCTAGCAGAATTAAATCCGGTTTAGCAGTCATCCTGCGGAGAAGATCTTCACCGTTTGAAAAGACCTCTACATCGTATTTCCATTTGTCCTTAACCCAGTATGTAAGCAATTTGGAAATTGCCTGTTCATCATCAACTATAAAAACTAATTTGTTCACTATGCATCCTCACTTTAATTAGATTCTAAAATTAACGCGGTAATTTTAGGATAACAGTAGTTCCTTTATTAACTCCACTCTGTATGGAAATAAAACCTTTGTGCAAATCTACGATTTGTTTAGCAAAAACCAAGCCTAAACCCGTACCAGGTATTTCGGTACCTGGGTGGCTGACTTTGTAAAATTTTTGAAAGATATACGGTAAATCTTTCTCAGGAATACCTATACCGGTATCAGTTATTGAAATTTCAAACTCCTTATATAAACTCTGAACTGAAACCGTAATACGCCCTTTTATATTCGTGAATTTTATTGAATTGTTAAGCAATTCATTAATTACTTTGGAAATTTTTTCTTTATCCGCCTTTAAAATAATATTTTCCGAAGGAAGTTCCTTAGTTAAAACTAAATTTTTTTCATCAAAATATTTTTGATTTACTTCTAGAATCTCGTTTAAAAGTTCAACAATATCAAATTCTATTTTATTTATTTCGATTTCGCCGGCTTCAATTCTTGAAATATCAAGCACCTCATTAATTAATTTTGCCAGTCTTTTACCTTCATTAAGGATGATGTCGTTAAACTCGTGTTTCATCTCCAAAGGCATATTCGGATCTGAAGCTATTGTCTCTGAAAATCCGATTATAGAAGCTAATGGTGTTCTTAATTCATGGGATATGTTAGAAACAAATTCACTTTTCATCCGGTTTAATTCAGAAAGGATAGACTTTTGCCTTTGAGACCTTTGCCTTTCCAGAGAAATTATTCTTTCAGCTTCTATAAGTTTAGAATTAAGCTCATTTATTTTTGTTTCGAAAAGTTTAACTTCGCTTAAATTTTTCCCGACTCCTAAAATTCCGCATATGCTTCCTCCTTTTCGAAAAGATCTACCGCTAATTTCAAAAGTAACTTCATTTCCAAATTTACTGATTAAGGTCGTTTCGAATAATTGAAGTTTATCTGTTTCAATTATTTTTTGCACAGATCCGGCAAATGTAGTCTTGTCTTTAGAAGAAACGAGTTCTATCAAATGCTGGCCGATTAATTCATTTGTATCAAAGTCCAAAGATGCAGCGCCAAAGTCATTAACTTTTATAAAGCAGCCGTTCTGATCAAGTATAAAAATCAAATCTTCCGAGGCTTCTAAAAATAAATCAAAAAATTTGCTTAGGTTGCTTTTCAGAAATTCATTTTTATCTGCTTTAATTTTTGAACTTGTATTTTTCTTTAATGAGTTTGATGATTGTAAGTTTTTTAATTGATCCTCCAATACATTAATTGCTGGAAGGATTGATTTCAGTCGGGATTGGCTATAATTATTTTGGGTATCTGCAAAAAGGAATAAATAATATATTTCTTTTTTGGCTCTATCAGAAAAAATATCTTTAACAAAGAGCGAATTCCACATAAACTCCTTAGATAGATCCTTATAAGCACTCAATTTTTCTAATTTATCCGGAATTACTTTTTCATGCAGGTTTAATTTCAGAAATGCTTTTGTAAATGTATCATAAACTGAGCTAGGTTTTCCAAAAGAAGATAAAATTTCACCATTTAAAGAATCTATTTTCAATAAATAGCCGGATGAACTCTGGCTCATTTTCCCGATAATTTCCAGGGTGTTTTTAAGAATTTCAATCATTTATTATTTTCAATGCAAAATGAAAATATGATATTTTTACAAAAAAATTAGATTTAGAAAATGGCCGCTTAATTTTAATATTCAGTATTTTCAAAATGAAACATATAAATATAATAAGAATATGATTTATAAAAATCCTATTTTTATAAAGTTAAGCATTTATTGCTTAGAATAGTAAATTAATTTCAAAATAATCTTTAATGATCTTTAGAATAGAACTAAACTATATTTTTAAAAACAATTATTAAGTTTCTTATATAAATATTTAAGAAATATCATTATCTTTTCAACAACTAATTCAATTTGTAACTACAAAATCTTATTCAAAAAATCGTAAACCTTATAGAATGGAAAAATTAAAAAAAGCTGCAAATCTAACTTTGGTAGTTAATATTTTCCTTTTTATGATAAAGGCTGTTGCAGGAATAATCTCTAATTCTATTGCAGTAATTTCGGATGCAATTAATTCATTAACCGATATAATTGCGTCCTTTGCAATTATGTACAGTGTTAGAATATCGCTAAAAAAACCCGACGAAGATCATCAAATTGGTCATGATGCGGCACAGCCAATTGCAGTTTTTCTTATTGCATTATTTACCGCAATAGTTGGAATCAACTTAATTGAAGTTTCTATCAAAAGGATTACAACACAGTATCCGACACATATTACGCCAATTGTATATATTATACTGATAGTAACTATAGTTACAAAATTAGTCTTAACTCGCTATCAATTCTCGATAGGTAAATCTTATAAAAGTCCTGCATTAAAAGCTGGTGGTGTTGATAGCTTGAATGATGTTTTAGCAACTTCTTTATCGATTATCGGAATTTTGGGCGTACAATTAGGATTCCGCTATTTGGATAGCATCGCAGGCATATTGATTGCATTATTTGTGTTTAGATCTGGTTACCAAATAGCAAAAGAGAATATTAATTATCTAATGGGTAAAGCTGCCGATAAAGAATTAATTTTAGAGATTGCTAATACTGCATTAAAAGTTGAGGGTGTACTTGGAATTAATGAGCTTAAATCTCATTACGTCGGAAACAATTTTCACATTGAGATTCATATTGATGTAGATAAAAATGTTTCAACCGAAAAATCTCATGATATAGGCAAGGAAGTGCAGGCATCTATTATGAAATTGTCTGAAATTAATAAAGTTTATGTGCACATTGATCCGGTTTAAAATCTATATGACTAATTATGATTAATTTTTAACATTTTCTTTCTGCAGCGACTCATAATACCGTCTAATTAACTCTTCATAATCCCTTGTATAACCCTCTTGAACAGCTTTATTCAATTCATCTTTAATTTTATTTTTGCCTTTGTCCGATGAGAGATTTAGCTCTGATGGAGATTCTCTCACAATATCATTCCCGGCTTTCGATTCTCTTTCATTCTGATAATCTCTTTCATTAATGGATTTTTGTGCATCGAGTAATCTTGAAAGTATATGCTCTTGCTGCTGCACCGTTTGATTATCAAGCTGATCTGAATTCATATTTTTAACAACCTCCTCCATCTTTTTTGCAATGTCGTTAAGATCTGCCGGAATTGTTTTGGATTGGCCGGAATTCATTGCTTCTTTATTCAATTGCTGAAGAGATTTCCGAAGAACATCCTGCTGCTGGGCTAATCTTTGAAGCTCCGCCTGCTGCTGCATAGTCAGCTTTCCTCTCATCGCTTGCTGAAGCATTTGAGTTAGATTATTCAGACTCATTTGCTGTCCGGACATTTGCTGTAATTGCTGCATCAAAGACATCATACCTCCCTGGCCACTGCCTTTCATCATTTGTTCCATAGAACTCTTCATTAATTCAGCAGCCTGATTTAATGATTCCATGGATTTCCCCTGGCTTCGAGATGCCTGACTGCCGTTTCTATTTTCCAATCCCTGCATGGAATTGTTCATTTCTTTTTTTGCATCTCCAAGCGCTTTCCCCATTTCCGGTGTTATAGCAAAAGTTTTTTGAGAAAGTGAGGACATCTGCTGCATAACTTTATCAAGGTTTCTTTCCACATCACCTTGTTGTTGAGCATTCTGGTTAAACTCGGAAGAATTCGGATCCAGCTGCTGAGTTTGTTTCTGCAGGCTTTCCTGCTGCTTTGAAAGTGTTATAAGATTATCAGTAATTTTCATCATATCTGTAAATGTCTGCATTTGATTCATCTGCTGCATCTGTTTTTGCATCTGCTCAATCTGCTGTTTCATACTGCTCATATTTTGTGAAATTTGAGATTGATTCTGCTGAGCCTGTTGCATTTGATTCTGCTGAATATTCTGTGAAGACTGCTGAGATAATTGTTGATTGTTCTGCTTTTGAAATTCTTTGTTCAATTCATCCATTTTATCTTTCGGCATATCTTTCAATTCATCCATTTTTTTAGAAAGATCGTCGAGTTGCTTAGAATAATTTTCTAAATTCTTTGTTATATCACTCTGTTTTTCACTTAATTCATTTTTTTTATTTGAATCGGAAGAATTTGAATTTTTAGTTTGATTTTGTATATCTTTTTGCTGTTTAGTTATTTGATCTGTCCGCTTTAATAATTCTTCTACCTTTTGTTCAACCTGAATTCTTTTTAGCAGGTTCATTGTTCTTTCAATACTTTGTTTAAATTGATCTTCATTAAACTTAAAACTTTCCATCTGCTGCTGGGTCATTTGCCTATTCATGCTCTGAAGGACATTTTGCATTTGCTCCATTGCTTTACGCATTTCATCATTAGACATCTCATGGAAAAGTTTTTGAAGCTCCATATATTTCTGCATAGTTTCTTTTGATAGAAGATTATTTTGCCTCAAATTCTCCTGCATCTTATCTAATTTTTTCCCGATATCATTTACTTTTTCCTGAAGTTTTTTAAACTGACTTACCGCCTGTTCAACTTTTTGTTTTTCCTGCCAGGAGATTTCTTTTTTATTCTGTTTTAATTCATTATTTATATCATCTAATTTCTGTTTTAAATCTTCAGCTTCTTTAAATGTTTCCTGCAAATCTTTTTCTGATTGCGATTGAACATCATCAGCTTTATTCAAAACTTCATTTAAAGTTGGAACCCGAACCGTGAAAGAAGAGGATTTGGTTGATTTCGGTCCGCTGACATTATCGTTATCAAAAATTTCTAAATAGTATGTAACAACATCCTGCTCAGTTAATCCTAAATCAGTAAGATTCCAGATATATTTTACTTCTTCATTTGTTAGAGATTTATTAAAAGGAATCTCTATCGATTTAAATTCTTTTTGCGGCGATTCATATTTTGAAGAGGAAAGTCTGTAATGAAGAAGAAGTTTTGTAAATCCATAATCGTCAGAAATTTTTGCATCAAGCGGAAGTCTGTTATCAGTTGACAGTGAAACATCCTGATTCGGGGCAATAATATCAATCGAAGGATAAGTATCATACAAAGTTTTGATGGTATAATTTATAGGAGATAAATTTTGATTATCGTTTTCATCCGTTAAAATTATTTTGTAATTATTATCTTTCTTAATGATAAATCTTCCAACTGCTTGAGCCCCGATTATTTCAAGATTCTTTTTTGTTGTATCTCCAAATTCTAATCTTGCACTCTTAAGCATTTTAGTTGAAGAAATTTTAAGATCTACAACACTTCCCAAAAGAGCAGTTACATTTCCATTATCTTTTTGTTCAACCTGTGCAATTTTAGAATATGCCGGCGAGGTGATTTTAACATCAAGAGTTTTTACAATCGGACGATCGATTACTTCAATAGAATAAATATCGCTTTTTATATTTTCCGAAGCAGCAAAATATCTGAAGGAACTTCTAACTGCAGGAATTTCGTAATGAAAATTACCCAGAGAATCGCCGTATAATTGCTGCGATTCAAAATTTGTCTGGTCGCTATTTCTAACTGCCAAATAAACTTCTTTGGGAATGCTGCCATTTACTTTTACGGAAATAGTAAGATTACTTCCTTTTGTAATCTTTGAATTTCCAGGCTCGACTTCAAATGAAAATTTAGGAGGAGTAATAAATTCGCGGTTATAATTAATTAAACGATGAGTCGCAGCCTGAAGGCCAGGAATAAAAGATAGCATAATTATACAAAAAGCTCCTATCCCAAGAAAGTAGAAAAGCAGTTCTTTTGCTTTTTTAAAGCTTACAATGGAACTAAAGTTTATATTTTTTGTTCGGTTATAAACATTGTGAAATGCTGCTTCAATAAGATTATTAGAATATTTCCCATCCTCTGTTTCTGAGGAAACAAGCTGCATTGCATTCAGAAGATCATCTTGTATAGTAGGAAAGGATTTGCCAACTCTGCCGGCAGTTTTGTAATAGTCGGTTTTCCTGAAAATATTAAAATATTTCAGTAAAGGAATCAAAACGAGAGCAAGAAAAAATGCAACAAACAAAAATCCAAAAACAATAATTAATATTGTCCGGATTTCTGCCGAAAAATGTTCCACCATTTCGATTACGGCAAAACTTGTAAATACCAGTATCCCAATTAATAAAGATGCTTGAATCCCAAGCGAAATAAAAAGAGCATACTCTCGTTTAACAAGCCTTTCGAGTTTGTTTAGTATTTCTTTATAATATCCGGATTCAGATCCCATGATTAATAAGTGTTAACTTCTTTTTTAAAATTAAATTTCAAGGAGATTAAAAATACAATTTTTACATGAAGAAATGATTTTATATTCCCGTTTAATCAACTTAATAATTGTTTAATTAGATAATGCCCAAATTACCAGGTTAGTTCCAAACTTTAAGGCTTCCAACCTTTTTGCCGGAGGATCACCATGAACATCCGGATCATCCCAGCCATCACTTGGGTTTGATTCATAAGTATAATAAACCGCTAATCTGCCGTTTATAAAAATTCCAAAACCCTGCGGCGGTTTACCATTATGTTCATGAGTTTTAGGAACTCCATATGGGAAATCATAAAAATCATGGTACATACCGAAATTAAACGGAAGCTCAACTAATTCTTTATCAGGAAATACCTTTTTTATTTCTCTTCTAAATGATTTATCCAAACCGTAATCATCATCAACATACAAAAAGCCGCCGCTCTCACAATACTTCCGTAATCTATCCGCTTGTTCTGTTGTAAACAGAACACTCCCATGCCCGGTCATAAATAAAAAAGGGTAAGAAAAAATTTCATCAGAATTAATATTTACGGAAATAAAATCCGGTTTAACTTTTATGTTAGTATGTTCTTTAACAAACGTTAAAAGATTAGGCTCTTCAGTCTGCCCGTTATACCAGTCCCCTCCTCCGTCATATTGTAAACGCGCAATTTGGAATGCTCCTTCACTCTGAGCTTTAATAATTGTTGTAATTCCGATAACGAATACAAATAGGAAAATAAAAATCTTCATAACTATTAAATTTTTGGCTCTCAATATATCTACGACTTACGCTAATTTCAATTTAAACTTAAACTAAATGAATTAAAATTAAACTGTAATAATTATTCGCTTCTAATCACTTAAGTTGTAAAAAATAAAAAAGGGCGAACTGATTCGCCCTTTCATACATACTAATTTTATTTTGGATTACTTCACATCTAATTCTTTGAATGTAAACCACCAATCATAACCATCCTTGGTTTTCATTCTTTGTTCGGCACCGGCAACATCTTTCGGAGGAGGATTAATTACTTTTTTTCCGATCAATTCGTTGTTCGGCCAATTTTCCGGCATAGCAACTTTGTATTTATCTGCAATTTGAAGAGCCTTTAATGCCCTTAATACTTCATCAATCTGCCTTCCAACTTCCTGCGGATAATAAATCATTAATCTGATTATTCCTTCCGGATCAATTAAAAAAACAGCTCGAACTGTATTAGTACCTTTGCCTGGATGAATCATACCAAGTTTTGAAGCAACTTTACCCATATCATCAGCAATAACCGGAAAAGGAATTTCAACATTTAGAGTATCCTTTATCCATTGTACCCATTTGATATGTGAAAAAACTTGATCGATCGAAAGGCCGACTAATTCAGCTCCCAATTTTTTAAATTCATCATTTCGTTTTGCGAAAGCTACAAATTCTGTTGTGCAAACCGGTGTAAAATCTGCCGGGTGACTAAATAAAACAAGCCACTTTCCGGCGAAATCCTTTGGTATATTTAACATCCCCTTTGTTGTTTGAACCTCAATCTCAGGCATCTTTTCCCCCAGCAACGGAATGCCGGCTCTATGCCCATCTGTATCCATAGTTCTATCCTTTCATTAATTATATTAATTGTTCTTTTGCAGGATTGGTACCAAAATATATAGTATTTTTTTTAATGATTAAATGCTAAAGAGTTTATACGTTCCAAATACTTTTTATTAGTGAGCAGAATCATCTTTCCCTTTTAAAAAAATTAATGGATGTTAAAAGAATTAGAAATATTATTCATTTATTTCTATTTTAGTTTTAATAAAATTAATAGGTGAATTTATGGCAAAAAAATACTGGCTTGTTAAATCAGAACCCGGAGTATTTTCAATTAATGATTTAAAGAAAAGTAAAAATCAAACTACTTATTGGGACGGTGTACGAAATTACCAGGCAAGGAATTTTTTAAGAGATGAATTTAAGAAAGGCGATGGTGTTTTATTCTATCACAGTAATACTGAGCCGACAGAGATCGTCGGAATTTGTGAAGTCGTAAAAGAAGGTTATCCGGATCATACTCAATTTGATCCAAAGGATAAACATTTTTTTCCAGGCAGCAAACCGGACAATCCCTCCTGGTTTATGGTTGATATTAAATTTGTTAAAGAATTCAAGAAGCATATTACTTTGCAGGATATTAAAGAATAATCCCAGGCTTAAAAATATGAGGCTCATTCAAAAAGGAAATCGTTTATCTGTAATGCCGGTTGCTAAAGATGAATGGGATGAAATTTTAAAAATGGGTTCTTAAAATTGCCCCGAAATATCGGGGCTTAAAATTATTTTTTTAAACTGCAGCTTTCTTCTCTCCTTTTATTAAGCCTGCAAGTACGATTCCACCTAAAAGCCAGGTTACTAAATAATCAAGTGCAACGCCAAAGCTGTAACCGGCAGGGAATAACAGCCAGTTCCACTGAACCAGAGGACCTATTAAAGCGGCGAAGACCGCCAGCAACAATATAAAAATCAACCTGATTAAAAATCCATTCTCCTTTAATTTTGATGTATGCAATAAAAAAGCTGCAACAAGGGCGTTCAAAAAGATTATTAAAAATCCCCAAACAAATTGTAACGGACTAACCATATCCATACCGGAAGGATTATAAACCATAAAGGCTATTATCGGGCCGGAAGCATATTTCCCGGCAATTTTATTTATTGCTTCTGCAGTAGCTCTGGTTGGAACTCCCGGATAACGATAGATTCCCGGTTCTTTTATAGATGACTTCATTTGAACTGCTAAAGAATCTCCGTTAGGAAGGTTTTTAAAAATGTCTTTATGCCAGGGTAAAAGTGACCAGGAAATAAACATCCATACGTATACAACAATCGCAGCAAAAATTGCAGGCGTAACAACTTTCTTCATACTTCCTCCCGTATAGATTTTGTGCTTGTTAAGAGACTATAGTCACTTTAAAATAATTTTACCAAATTATTCCAAAAGGGATGGCTCTCCGTTTTCATCATCATCTGATTTATCCAATAACGATTGGGGTAAACTCTTTGTAGTTTTAGCCCCAAGTTTTTTAATTCTTTCAACTCTGGAAACTAAATTGCCGCTTCCTTCATGAAGCTTTTTCATTGCATTAACATAGCTTTCTTTAGATGAATCAATTTTATTCCCGACACGCAATCAGATCTTCAACAAATCCTACAAACTTATCATACAACGCCCCGCTTTGTCTCGCAATTTCAAGTGCATTTTTATTTTGATTTTCCTGCCGCCAAATACTGGCAATTGTTCTTAATGTTGCAAGCAAAGTAGACGGACTTACAATTACTATATTTTTTTCGAATGCTTCATTAAATAAGCCAATATCATTTTGAACGGCCAAACCAAAAGCCGGCTCGATTGGTAAAAACATTAACACGAAATCTAGGCTCTGAATCTGATAAAGATTTTGATAACTTTTAGAACTTAATCCTTTTAAATGATTCCTAATTGATAAAATATGTTCACGAATAGCTGAACTTTTTTCGTTTTCATCTTCCGACGAACTATATTTTTCATAGGCGATAAGCGAAACTTTGGAATCAATAACTATTGTTTTATTTTCCGGCAATTTTACTAAAACATCAGGTTGAAATCTTTTCCCGCTTTCAGTAGTTAAACTCTCCTGAACAAAATATTCTCTGTTTTTTTCAAGTCCGGATTTTTCTAAAATACTTTCGAGAATAAACTCACCCCAGTTACCCTGAGTTTTTGTTTGTCCTTTAAGTGCATTCGTTAAATTAGTTGCATCCTTACTCATCTGCTGATTAAGTTCATGAAGTGTTTTGATCTGCTGGACTAATCCCGCTCTCTCTTTTGAATCGTTCACATAAACATCTTCAACTTTCTTTTCAAAATCTTTTATCTTTTCTCCGAGGGGCTTTAATATCTGATCCAGATTTTCTTTGTTTTGAATTGTAAACTTGCTGCTCTTTTCGTCTAATATTTTATTTGCAAGATTCTCAAACTCTTTTGTAAATTTTTCCTGAAGCTGTTCAACTTCCAATTTTTGTTCACTTAATTTTTCCTGAAGATTGCTGTAATCCGATTTGAGAGATGAAAGGGAAGAATTCAGTTCAAGTACTTTTCCCCGTTCTGAATTTAAATCCAGGATTGCTTGTTTTAGTGATTCTTCTAAAATTGAATTTTTTGTTGCCGCCTGGCCGTTTTCCACTGTAAGTTCGGAAACCTTGTTTTTCAATTCATCAACTTCAGATTGAGGTACTCCCTTCGTGCCGGCAAATTTGAATTTAAGAATGAAATAAATACTAACAGAACCGATTAATATTCCAATTAAAAGAAATAGTATTTCCATAAATTATTTTTTCCAAAATGAATAATTAACAAAAAGATATTATTGTAAATCTAAATTCCATTTTTTTTTAATAGGATTCAATAAAAAACAACAATTAAAATTAAATTTTGTAATCTTTAATAAAGAAATCCTAATTTTACAGGAACCTTTTAAATTAGTTTTAGTAAGCCGGATACATTTTAATATTTTCCTGCAGTTTCTATACTGAAATATGATATTAAACTTAAATTCAATTTCTTTGGCCTCATTTTTTTATTAATTAAAGAGGAGGGCTTAACCTCATGAAAGTTCTATCTGTAATTTTAATCGTTTTAACATTTTTCACTGTAAATATTTTTTCTCAAGAGAGCAGTCATAAATCTCTCTTTGTAACAGTTTACAATGACAATCTCGGTGTAATAAGAGACATCCGCAGTATTGATATAAAAAAGGGAACTTCAAAAATCGAACTTTCAGATGTTGCCCAGCAAATTGATCCGACAAGCGTACATATAAAATTAAATGGCGAAGTGCTGGAACAGAATTATCAATATGATCTTGTCAGCCTCGATAAAATTCTTCAAAAATATGTTGATAGAAATATTGAATTGATTGATGATAAAGGAGAAGTTGTTCAGGGCAAGCTACTTTCAAGTTCTGCCGGGACAGATTGTCCTACAGAAAAAGGACGGCGGATTATTGATGATTCCAAATGTATCTAAATATAGATTTTCGGTAGGCGAACTTCCCGATGGTTTAATTACAAAACCGACTTTAATTTGGCTTGTAAATTCTCCGTCCAGCGGGAACCAGGATGTAGAAGTTTCATATCAAACCGGGGGTATGAAATGGCATGCCGAATATGTTGCTGTTTTAAATAAAGATGATTCCAAATTGGATTTAAATTCTTGGGTAAGCATTGATAATAATTCCGGTACAAGTTTTAAAGATGCTCATTTAAAACTGGTTGCCGGAGATGTAAACAGAATTCAACAGAGAAACGCTTACCTACAAATGAAAAGCGGTACGGTTCAGGATTTAGTTATGAGGGAGCCACAGTTCCAGGAGAAAGCTTTTTTTGAATATCATATTTATAATCTTCAGAGGCCGACAACTTTAGCCAATAATGAGACTAAACAAATATCTCTTTTCGAAGCTTCCAACGTAAAAGCAACAAAGAAATATTTTTATCAAAGCGGCGGATATTATTATTATAATCAACCGAACAGTAAGGGTAAAGTCGCCGTTGTAATGGAATTTGAAAATAAGAAGGATAATAATTTAGGTATTCCCATGCCGGAAGGAAAAGTAAGAGTTTATAAATCTGATGGTGAAAGCCTTGAGTTTGTGGGTGAAGATATGATAGATCATACTCCTAAAGATGAAAAAGTCAGGTTAAAAATCGGTGATGCTTTTGATATTACTGCTAAGGAAGTTCAAACGGATAATAAACGAATAAGCGATAAGGTTTCAGAACAAGCCTATGAAATAACATTCAAAAACCATAAGCAAGAGAATGTAGTAATTGAGGTGCAAAGATATCTTGGTTTAAATTGGGAAGTTTTAAGTTCGTCAATTAACTATCAAAAGAAAGATTCTCAAAATATTATTTTCAAAGTTCCGGTTGCTAAAGATGGTGAGACGGTTTTGAAATTTAGAATCAGATATGTTTATTAATTCTTTTGTGAATAGAAGTAAGAATTAAATAAGTTCTCCTAAAATTTTACTAATTAATTCCGGACTCGTTTAGAATAATATTATTCTAAACGAGTCCGGTTTTATTTAATTTTTCAAATTCTTAATCGAGTTTAACAGTTTTTTCAACCGCATTCAGCAGAACATCCCTTTTAATTAAATCTGCTACTTTCTTAACATCATTAAATAAAAGACGATCTTCATCCAATGGCTTAATAGTTTTACGAATTTCATTATACGCTGCTGAAGTTCCGATTCCAGGTTTATGTGGCTTCAGAAATTCCAAAGCCTGTGCTGCTGTCATCAATTCAATAGCCAGCACATTTTCCAGGTTCTGCATAATACGGTAACATTTTTGTGCTGCAATAGAGCCCATTGAATTATGGTCTTCCTGGTTTGCCGAGGTAGGAATAGAATCAACACTGGCGGGATGAGCTAAAACTTTATTTTCAGAAACAAGACTGGCAGCAGTATACTGAGCAATCATTAAACCTGAATTCAGTCCGCCGTTGTTTGCTAAAAATCTCGGCAGCCCGCTTAATGCTCCGTTAACCATTCGTTCAACTCTTCTCTCGGAAACGTTTGCCAACTCGGATAAAGCAATCCCCATAAAATCCATTGCCAACGCCATAGATTGGCCATGAAAATTTCCGCCCTCAATGTGCTCTTCGGTATCGGGGAAAATAATCGGGTTATCATTAACCGAATTGATTTCAATTTTTACTCTGGAACAGACATAGTCAATTGCATCTCTTGAAGCACCGTGAATTTGCGGGACACAGCGGATTGAATAAGCATCCTGCACTCTCGTATCGCCGTTCAAATGAGATTTTCTAATATTACTATTTTTAATCAGAGACAAGACATTTTTTGCCGTTGTAATTTGCCCTTGAAAAGGACGAAGCCTATGAAGCTTTGGATCGAAGGCTTTATCGGTAGCCCGAAGTGCTTCATGAGAAAGCGACGCACTGATATCTGCCAGTTTAATTAATTTTCTTGCTCTAATTGAAATAAAGGCAGCAAATGAAGTCATCATCTGAGTGCCGTTAATAAGTGCAAGGCCTTCTTTAGCCTGTAATGTAACAGGTTTTAATTTGTATTTTCTTAAACCTGCAGAAGCAGAAATTATTCTTGCACTGGCCGCATTCTCGTTGGTTACATCTTTAACTATTTGAACTCTTCCTTTTCCAATCATGGCAAGTACAAGATGAGATAATTGAACCAGGTCACCGCTTGAACCAACTGAGCCTTGTGAAGGTACAACCGGTATTATATTGTACTTCATCATTTTAATTAGAAGATCCAGAGTTTCTAACCTTATTCCTGAATAACCTCTTGCCAGTGCGTTTAATCTGAGAAGCATCATAATTTTTACAATCATCGGAGAAAGGTTTTCTCCACAGCCGACTGCATGACTTAAAATCAAATTTTTTTGAAGCTTTTCAATATTTTCTTTTGAAATCTTTACATTGGAAAATTCTCCAAAGCCTGTGGTAACGCCGTAGATTGATTCTCCTTTGTTTACCCATTTCTCCACAAGGTCCCGGGATTTTTTAATTTTTTTTAGAGATTCATTTGATAAAATTATTTCGGGATTTTCATGAAGAAACGATTCGATTTGCTCTAAAGTTAGAGACTTGCCGTCAACGATCAGTTTATTTTTGGCCATAAATTATTTTCTTTATTTTTTCTGAATTTTCTCTTTTTGCCCTGTAAGTTATCTGCATCGAATTTTTATTATACTTTGTGGAAAGTACCTCAGCGAGTGAATGAATAGCTGCTGCCTTTTTAGTTTCCGCAAGTTCAAGTTTAATTTTTTCTACCACAAACGATTCTTCAACTATATCCAAAATTTTTTCTTTTAATTTTAAGATGTTTAGTGCCGCGTTCTGCAGAAATTATTACGCTGTTTTTAAAATGATTTGCAGCAAATTGAATTTTATGTTTATCCGAAACAAGATCTACCTTATTAAATACTTTAATAATATTTTTTTTATCGCACTCTAAATCTTTAAGCGTCTGCTCAACCACTTTAATATGATCTTCATAAAATGGATGGGAGAAATCTACAATGTGCAAAATTATATCGGCATCTCTAACTTCTTTAAGCGTACTTTTAAATGATGCAACAAGATGCGGAGGTAATTTTCTTATAAATCCTACTGTATCGCTTAGCAATATTTTCTGGTTGCTTCCTAAATCGAATGATCTTGTAGTTGAATCAAGCGTTGCAAATAATTTATCTTCAGATAAAACTTCTGCTTTAGTTAACAAATTAAATAATGTGGATTTACCTGCATTTGTGTATCCAACTAATGAAATTCGTGTTAAATCTTTTCGACCCTGGCTTTGTGTTATTCTCTGGGATTCTATTTTTGATAATTTTTCTTTTAACAAACTGATTCTGTTTCTTATTATCCGGCGATCAGTTTCGATTTGCGTTTCACCGGGTCCTTTAGTTCCAATACCACCGAATTGTTTCGAAAGGTGTGTCCATGCTCTTGTTAGCCGCGGCAGCATATATTGAAGTTGTGCTAATTCAACCTGGGTTTTTGCTTCTTTCGTTTTTGCACGAGATGCAAAAATATCAAGAATCAAACCGCTGCGGTCCAGTATTTTTCTCTCTAAAAGATTTTCCAAATTTCTTACTTGAACAGCAGATAAATCATCATCAAAAATAATTAGATTAACTTCGTTTACTTCTGCATGATGTGCCAGTTCTTCAGCTTTACCTTTGCCTATATAATAAGCTGAGTCAGCAGTATATTTATCTTGAGTAATCTTCATTATGGTTTCAGCACCGGCGGTAATTGCTAACTCTTCAAGTTCCGAAAGATGCTCTTCAACTATTTCTTTGCTGGTTTCCCTAGTATTTAATGCAACTAATATTGCCCGTTCTATTGTTCTTCTCGGTATTTCAATCATATCTTAATTATCTGATTTAATTATTCGGGATGTCATTCCCGCGAAAGCGGGAATCAATAATCTTTTATGAATACAAATCATCATACAAGTCCTCCCAACCAGGATTCATTTTTTCAATTAATTCTATCTTCCACCTCCTTAACCATTTCTTAAGTTGTTTTTCTCTTTTAATTGCATTCTTTATTTCAGAATGTATTTCATAATAAACAAGAATCTTTACATCGTATCTCTTTGTAAATCCTTCAATGAGACCTTTTTTATGTTCATAAATTCTCCTTACCAAATCATTAGTCACACCGATATATAATGTACCATTTCTCTTACTGGCTAATATATAAACAAAATAATTATGCATTATATATATTAATTAACCCAAATGGATTCCCACTTACGTGGGAATGACAACTATATTTCTCTCATTTTTCCTATTTAACTTATAAATCTTAGATATTATCAACTAATTCTTTTTTTGCATTTCTAGCGATGGTCATTTCTATGATAGCTAATATTATAGCTAATAAAATAAAATATCTCCAAAGTTCCGATCCAAATCTGGATTGAAGTACTATCTTTGCCGGGTCTTCATTCTTCGATACATTAATAAACTTACCTTTGAAATCTATTTCCTTAAGGTAATTTTCAAAATCTTTAATTGTTAAATATTTTGTCACTGATTCCATTGGATCTGTATTAACAGAAAATTCATCAATTATATTATTACCGGAATACACTTTATAATTTCCCGTCAAGCCGGTCTTTTTATATTCAATATAATTAGAATTAGATTGATCTTGAAGATTGATATAATCTTCTGAATTATCCGGCATGACAATTTTTATTTGAGGAGAAGTATTATTTCTAAGATCGATTAACACACTGCTGCCGGCTAAAGTCTGATCATCAGTTCTATCTTTCGATGCGAGATAATATACCGATTTATTTATTAACGGCGCGAATATCGTTTTAAGCGGGAAGTTGCTCCAACTTAATACAGGCGCTGTATTTAAAACGAAAATTTTACCTTTGCCGCTTTTATATTCACTTAAGAAAGATGACCCATCCATTAAAGAGATTATGCTTTCTCCCTTTCCTTCTGTATTTATTTTGAAATGATAATAAATCTCTGGCGACTCAATATTTTTCTTTACTTTGTTGGAATAAAGGTCTTGAAAAATTGGATGATTAAAATCAACTTTATCAAATTTAACAGGGTTTGCGTCAGAATTAATATTTCCAATAGCTGCGCCTGGCGAAGGGATATTCAGTTCTTTTGCAATTTTTTGAAAACTCAACAATGTAGAATTTGATCCCGGCATTAAGAAAAGGCTCCCGCCGTTAGCTATATATGAATTTAATCTATCTATACCGCTCATCAAGTTTTGTGAACCTATAATAAAAACTACATCGTATTTAGATAAATTTACAGAAGCTATTTGGTCCAGATTCTTTTCAGTAATTTGCAGCGTACCGGTATTGTCGGTTGCTCTTAATGCTAAATTAATAAATTTTGAATCGGCAGGATCATCTGTAAATATTACTACCGGTATTTCTTTTGGGATATAGAAATTTATATATCTTCTATTATCCTGCATTATCTCATCGTCCTCAATTTCTGCAAATGCATCAATATATCCGGTAGAATTTACAACGGCATTCATTGTTAATATCTTTGATTCGCCCGGATTTAACGAGACACTTTGCTGGGCATTCCTATTATTGTTGATAAATAATGACACAACAAGATTTGAAACTGCCTGTGTAGAATAATTTGTTACTGTAATATTAAAACTAACCGGTTTATTTTTTTCAAAAATTTGAGTATTAAGTTTTATATTATCTATACCTATGTTATAAACTGCCTTACCGGAATAATCAAACGTATAAAGTCTTACTTTGTCATTAAGCAATTGACTTAAGTTAGAAAGAGAACCTTTTTCAGCAAGTCTTCCATGCTGAAAATCCGAAAGTATATAAATTTCTTTATTAAAATTCTGAGAGCCTGAAAGTATTTTTGCTGCTTTAACAATGGCATTATTCAGCATGCCGCTTGCATCTGAAATTTTAATATTATCTACCTGCTTTTGGAAATCGCTTAAATTTGTTGTCGTATTAACATCATTATTATTTTGATCCGATACAAGCAGCAAAGCTGCTTCATCGCCTTCCTGCAATTGATTAAGCAGTTCTTTAATTGTTGCCTTTGCCTGATTGAAATAAGAACCTTTTGAATCAACAACTGACATACTTGGAGTGTTATCCAGAATAAACACTGCCGTTGTTTTTGCAGCAGAAGTTGTCCCGCCTATTGCAACTCCTTTTAATGTAGGGCGTGCAAAAGCCGTTACAAGAAAGAAAATTATTAAAACACGCAAAGCTAAAAGAAGCCATTGCTTCAGCTTAATCTTACGGATTTTATTCTTCTGTAATTCCTTAAGAAAAGCAAGCGTGCTGAATTCAATCCGTTTCAATTTTCTGAGATTTAAAAGATGGATTAGAACCGGGATTGAGGCGGCCAAAAGTCCAAATAAAACTGCAGGGTTTAAGAAAATCATCGCTTAAACATATCCTTAGGGAGAAATAAAATCAAGTGAATATTAGGTGAAAGAATATCACAATTCGGAATAAATAGTTTTACCTTTATTAGTAAATATCTTATACTGAAAATAAAATTGCCCCGAATTAAATCCGGGGCAAAGTATTTAGGTATTTAAATCTTTTTAAAGAATTAATTATTGGATTGAGCAATCAAATTAAGAGCACTTCCTGCTTTAAACCATTTTATCTGAGCTTCATTCATAGTTTGGTTTAATATTGCTTCATCCTGTTTGCCATCCTTATGCATAATTACAAGCTTAAGCTGTTTTTCAGGTGCAAGATCTTTTAATCCAACAATACTTAGTTTATCGTCTTCATTAATTTTATCATAATCAGAAGGATTAACAAAAGTTAATGGAAGCATACCTTGTTTCTTCAAATTTGTTTCATGAATTCGAGCAAAGCTTTTTACTATAATTGCTTTGCCGCCAAGGAATCTTGGTTCCATGGCTGCATGTTCGCGGCTTGAACCTTCACCATAATTTTCATCTCCAACAACTACCCAGCTTATTCCTTTAGCTTTATATTCTCGCGCAACTTCCGGAACTGATTTATATTCACCTGTAAATACATTTTTGACTTTTCCAGCATCTCCGGTAAATGCATTTATAGCACCGATAAACATATTGTTGGAAATATTATCAAGATGCCCTCTAAATCTTAACCAGGGTCCTGCCATAGAAATATGGTCAGTTGTACATTTACCTTTTGCTTTTAAAAGCACAACAAGGTCAGTATAATCTTTACCATCCCACGGAGCAAATGGTTTTAATAATTGCAGTCTTTCACTCTTAGGATCGACTTTCACTTCAACATTAGAACCATCTTTAGCCGGAGGTACAAAACCATCTTCGCCCTTATTAAAACCTCTCGGAGGAAGTTCTTCTCCTTTCGGAGGATCTAATTTTACTTTTTCACCCTTCTCATTAACCAGCTCATCAGTAATCGGATTAAAAGATAAACTTCCTGCAATAGCAAGCGCTGTGGTTAATTCAGGGCTTGCAACAAATGCTAAAGTTTCAGGATTACCATCATTTCTTTTAGCAAAGTTTCTGTTGAATGAAGTAACGATTGTATTTTTATCTCCGTTTTTTATATCCATTCTTTTCCACATACCGATACAAGGACCACAGGCATTTGCTAAAATTAATCCGCCGAAATCCGATAGGGTTTTCAGTTGTCCGTCTCTTTCTATTGTAGCCCTTACCTGTTCGGAACCTGGAGTTATTGTAAACTGCGACTTTGTTTTTAATCCTTTGGCCATAGCCTGCTTGGCGATATTTGCCGAACGATCAATATCTTCATAACTAGAATTTGTGCAGCTTCCAATTAATGCAACTGTTATCGCATCAGAATAATTATTCTTTTTTACAGCTTCTTTCATTTTTGAAATTGGCCACGCTTTATCGGGCGAAAACGGGCCATTTAAATGAGGTTCCAATTCGCTTAGGTTAATTTCAACAATCTGGTCGTAATATTTTTCAGGTTCTTGATAAACTTCTTTGTCTGCGGTAAGAACATCTGCAAGCCCTTCAGCAAGAGCAGCAACGTCAACACGATCAGTAATTCTTAAATATGCAGCCATTTTTTCATCGAATGGAAATACAGAAGTGGTGGCACCAATTTCAGCACCCATATTGCATATTGTCCCTTTTCCCGTACAGGAAATAGTTGTTGTACCTTCGCCGAAATATTCTACAATTGCACCGGTACCGCCTTTTACAGTCAGTATACCAGCAAGTTTTAAGATTATGTCTTTAGCAGATGCCCAGCCATTAAGTTTTCCGGTTAATTTAACGCCAATGAGTTTTGGCCATTTAAGTTCCCAGGGCATTCCGGCCATTACGTCAACTGCATCTGCACCGCCGACTCCAATTGCAATCATTCCAAGACCTCCTGCATTCGGGGTATGAGAATCGGTTCCTATCATCATTCCACCGGGAAATGCATAGTTTTCAAGAACAACCTGGTGGATAATTCCGGCACCGGGTTTCCAAAAACCTATCCCGTATTTTTGGGAAGTACTTTCAAGAAAATCATAAACTTCTTTATTTTCAGAAGTTGCTCTTAGTAAATCATCTTTGGCACCAACTTGTGCTTGAATTAAATGATCGCAATGTACTGTGGAAGGAACTGCAGTTGTTTTTCTTCCAGCAGACATAAATTGTAATAACGCCATTTGTGCAGTTGCGTCCTGCATTGCTACCCGGTCCGGCGATAATTCAGAATAGTCTTTACCTTTTTTTAATTCGGTTGTAGGATTATCCCATAAATGTGTATAAAGAATTTTTTCAGCATAAGTGAGAGGTCTGTTGACAACTTTCCTTACGTTTTCTAATTTTTCTTTATAACTCGAATAAACTTCTTTTATCATATCAATGTTTGCAGCCATAATAAAAATCCTCAATTTTTTTCATTATCTTTTATTGTTACGAAAATAACAAAAAGATGTTAAAATTGCTTGAGCCTGCATTATGTTGATGTTTTCAAAATTTAATATTGATTTATTTTAATAATAAAAAGATATTTTATTTTTACTTTTGTACATTTAATGTAAAAATATAGATTATTCAGCTCAAATGAATTTTAACCGGTATAAAGGCAAGATCCATTATGAGGAAAATTACACTTCTTTTAGTCGATGATGAACCTTCTTATCTTGATTTATTAAAAGGACTTCTGAATCAAGAAGGATATCAGGAAGTATTAACCGAGCAATATCCTGAAAAAGTAATGGGTTTGCTCGAAACTCGCCAGGTAGATCTTATTCTAATGGACGTGTCCATGCCAAATCTGAACGGTTTGGAACTATTGGAAAGCATTAACCAATATTACCCGCAAATTCCCGTGATTATGGTTACAGCTATAAATGAAACGGAAATAGCTTTGAAGGCAATCCGGTTAGGAGCGTATGAGTATATTACTAAACCGCCGGATACTGATCGACTTTTTTTAACAATAAAAAGAGCCCTTGAACAGCACATGCTTAAACTGGAATTAGATTCCCATCGCTCAGCTGAACCTAAATTAATTTCTGATAAAACAAACTTCTCGGATATCATCACTGCTTGTCCATTAATGTATAAAGTATTTGAACTTGTAGAAATTTTTGCCCCGACTAATGAAATGATTCTTATTACCGGTGAAACAGGCACGGGTAAAGATTTAATTGCAAAAAAAATTCATGAATTATCACCAAGAAAAAATAATCCATTTATAGCAGTTAACCTGGCTTCAATTTCTAACAGTTTATTTGAAAGTGAATTATTCGGACATGAAAAGGGTTCTTTTACAGGAGCATTGAATGAAAAAAGAGGATATTTTGAAGAAGCAAACGGCGGAACAATTTTTCTTGATGAAATTGGTGAACTGCCGAAAGAACTTCAGGGTAAACTACTTAGGACTATCCAATATAATCAGATATATAGGATCGGCAATCCTAAACCGATGCAACTTGACATAAGAATAATCGCGGCAACAAATCGAAATTTAGTTGAAGCCGTAAACAATAAAGAATTCAGAGCGGATTTATTTTATAGATTAAACAGAGGATTCATTCAATTACCTCCGTTAAAAAACAGAGGCGATGATGTAATTTTATTAGCAAAACATTTTCTACAATTAAGCAACATAACCTATAAAAAAGAAATAAGTGATTTTGAAGATAATGTTTTAGAATTATTAAGAAATTACGATTTTCCTGGCAATGTACGAGAATTAGAAAATATAATTTTCAATGCTGTTGCTAAAACAAAAGGAAATGATTCAATAAAGGAATTGGATATCCCGCGATTAGCATCTTTTCAAAAAAAGGAAGCCGTTCAATTAATTACTATTGATGCTGCAATGGAAGAACATATAAAATCGGTATTAAACTTTACAGAAGGCAATACTCTAAGAGCAGCAGATATTTTAGGAATAAGCGAAAGAACTTTGCAGCGAAGGTTGAAAAGTATACGAGAAAGAGAATAATTTACCTACCTAAAGACAATCTTACCACCATAATTGACCTCTGATAGATATAATAAAAGTTTTCATCTGAAAACATTACAAATCATTAAAATTTCTCATTAATTAAAAATATTTAATGGGTATAATATTTGCAGTATTATTAAGTACTATTCCCGCTAATGTTTTTTAAAAAGGACTAATAATGAACGGTATTCAATCATTTTTAACTATGGGAGGAATGATTATTCTTGCATTGATTTCCTTACGTTTTAATGCAGCAGTTTTACAATCCTCATCTGCTGATTTTAATAATAAGGTTTATTTAACATCATTTTCTATAGCAGATAACATGATTGAAGAGATAAAAAGTAAGAGTTTCGACCAGACAACTATAAATTTACCAACTACAAATCCGGCAAGTTTAACTCCAGTCGCAAGTTTAGGGCCGGAATCAGGAGAAATATATCCTAATTTTAACGACGTGGACGATTATAAAGGATTTACAGAAACTACTGCGGCCCCTTATTTTGAGACTTATTATGTATCATGTTCTGTTGAATATGTTACTGCAAGTAATCCCGATGTCGCAAGTAGTATACCTACTTTTTATAAAAAAGTAACCGTAACTGTCTCTAGCCCTTACTTAAGGAGTCCAGTAAGTATTTCATCCATTTATACTTTACATTAAAAACCATGAATACAATTTTTGACATACTAGGAGCTACTATTATCGGAGGAATCATTTTCTTTATAATATTGAATCTTAATATTTATTCTACACAAATTAAATATACCTCCAATACGAATTTAAAAATACAGGGTGATGCAGAAACCTTAGCAAGTATAATTGATTATGATTTGAGGAAGATTGGTTATAAATATAAAGGAACAGCAATAACAACTGCTCAATCTAATAAATTATCCTTTTATTCTGATATTGACTCGTCAGGAACTATTAGTTCAGTAACACTTACAATTAGTGATTCAACAAAAGTAGCTTATACTGCTAATCCTCATGACAAGATTCTTTATCAAATAATTAATAATGATACCTCAGCAGGACCATCATTAGGATTGACAAATTTAAAATTTACGTATATGAATGCTTTGGGAAGCCAGACCACAGTACGTGACAGTATAAAATATATAAAAGCAGAAATTTGGCTTGAGTCGCCTGATCAAATAGATTCAAACTATGAAAAAACATACTGGGAAATAACCGTTAATCCGAGGAATATATAATGGGAAAAGGAATTTTAATTATGATTCTTGGAATGGGAATAATACTCTCAATCTTAGAAATCAGTTTAAATAGCAACACAAGCCAGGGTTTGAGCTCAACAGTAAAGTATTATGATAACATGGAGGCAAGGCTAATTTCTAATTCAGGCATAGAAATATATTTAGAAAAAATGCGACTTGATAAAACAATAACCGGCGCTTATACCAATAATTCACTTATGGGAGGAAGGTATGACATATACATTTCCGGTCCCGATACGGCATTGAAACTTAAATCAATTGGCACATTCGATGGCGTTTCACACACAAGTATGATATTAGCGAAAAGAGCTCAAGTAACTTTGCCGAAAGTAAACGCTTCAGTTTACGTTGCAGCAAACACTTTGGGAATAAACTTTGGCGGTAATCTTAAAATAGACGGCAATGACAATAATATGGACGGCACTAAAGGAACCGGAACAGCTTTACCTGGAATTGCAGTAAGTATTGCCTCGGACAGCGTCTCAATCGTAAATGATATAAAAAGTAAAACCGCCGGCAATATTACAGGTGCCGGAGGTACACCCAGCGTAAGGACAGTACCTGACGTAACAGATTGGAACTCTGTTTCACAAAATATTGTCGCTGGAGCCGATTATACTATTGCATCCGGAACTGTTTCGGGTGGTTCATATGGAACTGCTTCAGCTCCAAAAGTTACTTATGCAACCGGGGACGTTCATTTCAGCGGTACCGTCACAGGTTATGGTATCATGGTAGTAAATGGCAACCTTACAATGTCGGGGCAATTTACATTTAATGGAATTCTTTTGGTTTACGGCTCTTCACAGATTTCGGTTCAATCCACAGGTCAGGCTACTATTTACGGCGCCACAATGCTTGTAGGACAACATGTAGATTTTCAACCTGCATCAGGAAAAGCTGCTTTTTATTATAGCAGTCAAGCTATAAATAACGCGCAAATAAACTTAAAATCTACTCAATATAAAATACTCAGCTGGTGGGAATAATTTTTTAATTATACGCAAGCTAAAATTCTGCATGTACCGATAATTTTTATGTGGATATAAAGAACGGTATAAAGATCGTTTAACAAAAAAAGTAATTTAAATTCTATAATCAAATGTTAAATGAATAATTAACTTAAACTCATAAAAGATACAATTAACATGAGAGAAAAGGAAACATATACAGAGAATCTTTCGAGCTATTCAAGGGAAGAACTGTTAGCTCAATGTTTGGATTTAAACCTTCCTGTTTCACGCTTCGATAGTATAGAAGCTTTAAAAAATCATCTTGAAGCTGCATACGATGAAATTGGAGAAATTTCTGAAACAGAGATTGAACCTGAGCTGCAAGAAGAATGCGTATATATCGGGAAGCGAGATCCGCTCTTTAAATTCATGCTAACAAAGTTCATTCAGCTTTTTTAAAATTAAGGTTGAAATTCAAATATCGAAAGCATCGTTTCTAATTAAAAGAAGAATTGCAGATTGAGGAACAATTAAAAATTTTTCTTTTTCAAATTCTATTTCTACGGCTTCTTTCCTCAAAAAAATTGCAAGATCCCCTTCTTTTGCCTGAAGCGGAATATATTTTACCGGCTCTTTAGATTCCTTCCACGGTTCATCATCCACCGGAGAACCCATCGGATAACCAGGCCCAACTTTAATTATATAACCGCTTTGTACTTTTTCTTTCTCAGACACACCAGGAGGCAAATAAAGTCCACTTCCGGTCTTATCATTGTTTTCCTCCGGCCTTATTAAAACCCTATCGCCGACAACAATAAATTTTTGCAAATTTTTCAAACTTATTTCCATCATAAATCGTAATATTTTCTTTCAAATAATTATTTCTTCTTAGTATTAACTTAACAAACTTCTTACTTTCAAATATAAAGAAGTTCGGCAATATTAGGAAGCTAACAAGAGTATTATCAATGTAATTATTAATCTATGCACGAGTTGATCGAATTAGATAAGGCAATATTGTAGGAAATGTTTTGGCTATTTGTATACTAAAATTTCTCGAAATATTTGCCATGATAAATTTCTGAATTAATGCTGCAGTTTTCATTCTTCTTGCAAATAATTCGTTCCATCTTAGCATGTATAACTCATGACTCTCTATAAGACTTAACTGTTCATTTTTTCTCTTTTCAAGTATTTCTGCAATAATTTTTGCTGATTGCATTGCAATTCCAATTCCATCACCCACAAGCGGGGCAATTACACCTGCAGCATCACCAATCATAAAAATTCCATTCTCAACTAAATTTCTTTTCCCAAAGTATATATTGCCTGTACCGTAAATCTGAGAATTTAAGAGAGGTTCTTCAAATCCGTATTCAAATAAATCTTTAAATTTTTCTGTGTCTGAAATAAGTTTAATGAGGTTTTTACGCGGAGATAACTTATGTTTATTTCTATTTTCTAAGAAACAAACTGTAATTATATTTTCGTTAACTTCATTCAAACCGCAATAAATACTTTCCCCGGTAATAATTTTAATTTCATCTTTGTTAAATCTTTTAAAATATTTTTTATCTAAATGATATTTTACCCCATTTAAATTTGATCTAAAATTAAGAAAGCTTCTGTTTAATTTTTTATCCAGAATATTTTGTTTTCCATATGCGGCAATTACATACTTAGAAGTCAGTTCAATTTTATCATTATTTTGAGATGAACAATTTAATTTGAAATAATTATCATGGTAGAAAATTTCATCTACGTGCCAAGGCTGATATATTTGTACATTCTTAATTCTTGCAGTGTTTAACAAAAGATTATCAAATGCGGACCTTTTTAAACCAAATGCAGGGAAGTCCAATTCTGAAGAAATCTCACTTCCGTTAACATTAATTAATTTAAATGTTTTTATATAATTAGGATTCAGTTTTAAAAATTCTTCATAAAGATTTAACTCTTTTACAATCTCAATAACTTCCATCGAAAGAAATTCACCGCACAGTACTTCACGAGGGAACTTTTTCTTCTCGATCAGACAAACATCAAAACCCAATTCTGATAAGAAAATTGCAGCGGTAGATCCAGCAGGCCCGCCTCCAATTATTGCTATTTCAAATTTTTTCTGATTCACATTTATTAATTATTTTTATAGATAACAACAAGCCAGCGGAATGCCCATGTTTTCTTAATTTCATAATTTTTAATATTCAAACCGTTCATAATATTTATTAAATCTTTTTTAATAAATCCGCGTTTTACGGAAAGAGGCCCGTCATTTTTTACCATTGTACTTTTGGAAAAAATTATTGTTAATAATTTAATACCGAGAAATGCAAACACTGACCTTCTCAAATCGTTAATAATAATTCCATATTTAACAGTACCAAGTAATTTATTCAATAAATATTGTATGTCCTTCTCATTAAAATGATGAAAAAATAATGAGGCATGAACAATTTCAAACTCAGAAGGCTTAAACGGGATACTATAAATATTTCCGCATACAATATTTAATTCTGAAGCTTTTAACTTTGCATATTTACAAGCTCTAATATTTAAATCGATTCCGTATATAATTAAATTTAATTTAATATTTCTGTTTGATCTAATTATATCGGAAGTACCGGAGCCGGCATCAAGAATTTTTACAACTGATTTGGAAGGAAATTTTTTTAATAAAATTTTTAATCCCTTTTTTGTTGTTTTATTTCCGCCAAGATATTTATTAATGATTTTTAATTCTTGTAATGCTAAGTCAATTCTTTCATCCCGAATAGAAAAATCATCGATTAATTCAGGCTTATAACTTCTTTTAAATATCATTACCCACCCTGAAAAACAGCGACTTCCATTGTTAATCCCGGACCAAATGCAACGACACAACAATAATCCCCTTTCAAAATAATCTCTTTATCTAAAATTTCTTTCATTACAAACAAAATAGAAGCCGACGACATGTTTCCGAAATTACTAAGTACGGTTCTCGAAGGGATAAGTTGTTTATTTGATAATGATAATCCAGTTTGGAGAGAATCTAAAATAGCTCTGCCGCCCGGATGAAGAGCCCAATATTTTACAGATTCAAGTGAGATGTTTTTTGAAGCTAAAATATTTTTTATTGCAGGTACCGCTTCTTCATTAATAATTCTAGGTAAATCCGAGGACAATATCATTTCAAAACCAAAATTGCCTATTTTCCATCCCATGTATTTTTCAGAATTATCAAATAGAACAGAATCTGTAGAAATTAATTTTAATTTAATTTTATTGTTAACTTGATAATCATTGGAAAACAGGGCTGCAGCAGAACCATCTGCAAAAATCATGTTTGCTAAAATATTATCTTTTGTCGGTTCTGTTTGTAAATGAAGGCTGCATAGTTCAACCGAAACTAATAGTATATTTTTTTTCTGAGTAACATCTGAATTCAAAATATCCAGGACAGAATTAAACCCTACAACAGATGCTGCACACCCCATAAAACCGATGTTAGTTCTTTTTACGTAGGAATTAATTTTAAACTCATTTATCAAATGATAATCTAAACCTGGGGCAAAAAATCCGGTACAAGAAACAGTAATTAGATTATTAATTTCCGCTGGAATCAAACTATTTTTTTCAATCAATTTTCCTACTGCTATTTTGGTTAATTCTTTAGACCATTTTTCATATTCATTCATTCGGGTCTTGGTATCCGGCACAAAGTAAGCTCCGTTTTTTGAATAGAATTTATTTTCTGCAGAATCATTAGCGTCTGGAATAACAATATATCGAGATTCAATTGAAGAATGATTTGCTACGGAATCTATCATTCTAGCAATTGCAGGTCTTCCTGCCATTCTGCTTTTGAGCTCTTCGGCAGCTTTCGATTGTAAAACTTTATTAGGCGGTGATGCGGTTTGAATATCAATTAGCATTGGTTTTCTTTTAGGTTATTAAAATTTTAAACTAAGTCGCTAATTATAAATATACAATACTAAAACAAGACTTTATTGTGATTAGTTTCAATTTTCTTCTTATTATAATTAAATTTACGAGCAATAATTAAATCAGGAAAAGTGAATAATATGAAATCGTTTTGGGAGGAAAGATATTCCAGGGAAGAATTTGCCTACGGAACATTACCGAATAAATTCTTTAAAGAACAGATTGATAAAATTAAACCTGGAAAATTATTATTAATTGGAGAAGGTGAAGGCAGGAATGCTGTTTACGCTGCTAAACTCGGCTGGGTGGTAGATGCCCTAGATTTTAGTGAGGAAGCAAAAAAAAAGGCGCTACGGCTAGCAGAAATAAATAATGTATTTATAAATTATGATGTAGAGAATCTGGATAATTTTGTTCCCCAAAAAGATTTTTACGATGCGGCGGGATTAATTTTTATTCATTTAGAAAACCAGCTACGGGATAAAGTTCACACAAAATGTATCGAATCACTTAAGCCCGGAGGAAAAATAATTTTAGAAGCTTTTGAGAAAGAACAATTTGGGCGAAAGTCCGGAGGACCTCAAAATCCGGATCTTTTATATACATTAGAAGATATTAAAACAAATTTTTCTGTCTTAAGGACCGAACTGCTAATAAAAGATATCAAAAATTTAGATGAAGGCGAGTTTCATTCAGGTGAAGCGGCCGTTATACAATACGTTGGTATAAGATAAATGAAAAAAGTTTTATTCATAACATATTACTGGCCGCCTTCAGGTAAAGCTTCATTACACTGGCCGCTTCAAATGATTAAATATCTACCGGAATACGGTTGGCAGCCGATTGTATTAACGGTAAAGGAGGATACATTTTCTGGCAAAGATGAAAGTCTTTTAAATGAAATAGATCCGAATTTGGTTGTAAAAAGGACAAATTCTCTTGAGCCTTTTACTTTGTACAAAAAATTTATTGGGAAGAAAAAAGAAGATCAATTAATTGCATCGGAAACAATTTCTAAAACCAACAAAAGTATAACGCACAAAATTTCGATCTGGTTAAGGATGAATCTTTTTATTCCGGATGCCAGAGTTGGATGGTACTTTCCCGGAGTTAAAGGAGGCAGTAAATTATTACGACAAGAAAAAGTTGATGCAATTGTATCAATCGGCCCTCCTCACTCTACCCATTTAATAGGTATGAAATTGGGCAAGAAATTTAAAATCCCACATTATCCCGTTTTCATCGATCCATGGGTTGACATAGTATATTATAAAGACTTCCAAAGAAGCAGCCTAACTCTTGCAATAGACAATCACCTTGAAAAAAAAGTTCTTAAGAATTCAAGAGCATCCGTGTTTGTTACAAATACTATGAAAGAAGATTATGTAAAGAAATATAATTTTCTAATAAATAAATCGCATGTTTTGTATTGGGGATATAATGAAGAAGATTTTAAAGGCCTACCACCCAAACCACGTCCAAAGGAAGATGTAGTTAAGACATCAAACAATGAAGTGTTGCAAGAAGTTCTTGTTCATGCCGGCAATATTTTTGATTTTCAGAATACTCCAAAATTTTGGCAGAGAGTTAAGAACGAAATTGATAACGGTAGAAATTTAAAAATAAAATTCATTGGTACTGTCAGCCCTGGAATTAAACAAACTATTGAACTAAATGGTTTGGCAAATTACACTGAGTACCTGGGTTTTCTACCCTACAACAAAATGTTGCAAGAGTTAAGCAAAGCATCCTATCTTCTTGTTTGTGCAACTGAGCCGAGACACGTTCCAGGTAAATTATTTGAGTATCTTCGAACCGAGAAACCAATAATTGCTTTTGGAAATGATAATAACGAAGTAAAAAAAATTCTTGAAGATGCTAATGCCGGTATGATGTTTAGCTATGACAATGATGCAGGGGAATTTTTTGAAAAGGTCAGTTTATTTAAAACTGACCTTTCTAAGTTAGAACAATTTAATAGAAAAATTATAGCAAAAGATTTAGGTGCAATTTTAAACTAAATCATTCCATTATTTCATATAGGCCATTCCAATATGAAATTGACCATCATTACCCATTCCTGAATAATAAATTCTATATACATTGCCAACTTTTAATGAGTAGGGCTATCTGATTTGCGTACACCAATTATTTATGACATCAGTATTTTTAGTTAATAGCTTGCGAAAAAAAACCTATTTTATATATAGCACTATTTGGTAGTCTACCGCTATAATAAATTCTATACTCATTATTAATTTTCATAAAACAAGGATAGGAAATACCGCCGATTCCCCAATTATTCGAAGTATTTTGCATTTCGAATATAGGGTTAGATATATTTTTAGACCAATGAATTCCATCATTTGAAGTTGCCATACCTAAAGCATTATTAGGGTTTGCATTTGAATAAACCATTTTAAAAATGCCATTGTCTATAATGACAGAAGGATAAAACGTACCGGTAGATTCCCACGGCTCTGTTGGGACAAGAATAGGATTTCCAGAATATTTTGTCCAATGAATTCCATCGCTTGATGTTGCTAATCCAATTTTATAATTGGGAAGATTCCTGCCTGAATAGTACAAATAATAAGTATTATTCACTTTAAGAATTGAATTGGCACCTATTTGAAACTCCCAACCTGAAGTACCTGAGATAACAGGGTTATTAGGATATTTAGTCCAATGTATTCCGTCACTTGATGTTGCCAATCCAATACTCCAAGGAGAATTTTGATCCGCCCAGCCATTATAGTACATTTTATATATTCCATTTTCCCTAATAATAGCACCTGGCGAAACACAATTAGCATCCCAATCGCCATAATTTCCCGGAGATAAAACTGGATCAGAATACTGACGGGTCCATGTAATACCATCGATTGATTCAGCATAACCAATATGCCCGACCCCACTAGCAGCTAATCCCATAAACCACATTTTATATATGCCATCATCATAAATAATCATACTTTGCCAAACTCCGTCATAGTCCCAATAATTATTTTGAGAGGACATGATAGGGTTATTCTTGTAATCTACCCAATTATTATTGGTATTCCCCCAACTAACAAAAATACTTAGATTTCCTGGTACATTATTGGTTGGAGTTAAATTAAGACTTACCTGTGTTGTAATGCCCCCCTGTATGTATATATTTGTTTCACCGCTGTACAAAATAATTTCAGAGTTGTCTTCAGCATATACACTTAAATGCCATAATCCTATCGGAACATGTGTAAAGCTAATAAAAGCAGAAGTGTTAGATGCAGATTTTGTACTACTAATTAATGAGTCTTTCCCTTTCTGATTTAGAACTGCGGTTACTTTTACAACATTACTTGGTATACTATCACTACTAATTTTCAATGTTACCTGTCCTGTTTGGGATGTATTTGTAAGAGAAGGAGAAACTAAATTACTTGAACATCCAAAATAAATAGCTAAAAACAGGATAACAAAAGAAGAAATTAGAGTTTTCATTTATCTCTCTCCCTGATATATTTGTAAAAACATATACATATTTACCATCAAAATGTAGAACTTTCACTGAAACCAATTTTGTTTATTCCATTAATTGGACTACTACTGTTATAATAAACCCTATATTGGTTATTATATTTTATTAAGAACGGATAAGTAATTTTATTTGCCCAATGATCAGAAGTTTGTTCGCTGGTAAAAAACGGGTTCGATCCTACTTTCTCCCAGTTTATGCCATCTAACGAAATTGCTTTTCCAAAAGCTCCAACATTCGCATAAGCATTTGTATAAACCATTTTATAAATACCGTTTTCGTAAATTATAGACGAGAAATATGTTCCGGTTCCTTCCCAAGACAGTGATTGATATAGAATATCAAAGACAAACAAGACTTTAATATTAATTCAGTGAAGATAGTGCTTCACAATTTATCTAAATAAATTTAATGAGAATTGTATTTCTTAAAAGGGATATAATAAATCTTTAATTTTTAACTAAATTATTTATTAAAATTATGATGTTATTGTGAGGATAATAATTCTTGATAAAGTTTTAAATAACTATTTGCGATTTTTGTACGATTAAAATTATCAACTACTTTTTTCCGAGCATTATAACTAATTGTTTTTTTAAGGATTTCATCAATGTCTAAAATCCATTTAATTGCTGTTTTTAATTTATCAGCATTTATTTCATTTACTAGAAATCCATTTCCCTTATGATCAATCATATCCGGCATTCCACCAATATTGAATGCAACTACCGGCGTTCCACATGCTAAGGATTCCATTACAGTGTTAGGTAAATTATCCTCTAACGAAGGAGCAGCAAAAACATCCGCTGAGTTATAACATGCAACAAGTTTTTCAACATCGCTAATTCTTCCAAGAAAATTCGTCTTAAATGAAATATCGATGGTTTGTCTCTTTTTAAAAGCACCAAATACTATTACTTCAACTTTTGTTCTTAATTCTGGATAATTATCATAAAGAATTTTTAGACTATCTCTCAAATAAATAAATCCTTTTCTTTCGTCCTTTAAGCTCATGGTTCCAAAAAGAATTAGAAATTTATTCTCCGGTAGATTAAAAACTTTTCTGGCAATTTTCTTATCAATCGGTTTATAGATATTTATATTAATTGGGTTTGGAATAACCGTAATGTTGTGGTTTTTTAACAAGGTACTTTTTCTTGCACAATCAGCCAGCCATCTGCTGCAAGTTACTATATTAAGTATAAGATTATTATATACCTCTATTTTATCTCTAAATATTTTTGAGGAACAATCATTCTTACCGGATATTTTTAAGGAAGGACAATTCTGACATTGAGATTTATAATTTTCACAATCACCGGCATAATGACAGCCACCTGTAAATGTCCACATATCGTGTAAAGTCCAAACCACTGGTTTTCCTAAACTAAGTAACTGTTCCAAGTTTTTAAGCGAAAGAAAACCTTCATTTATCCAATGAAGATGGATTATGTCAGCGTTATTAATCGCATCAAGTTTAGATATGTCTTTCCCGATATAAGGGAACGAAAATCTCCCAAGTTCTTGTTTAGTAAAAAATTGAATACTAAAATAATCAACCCCGATTCTGAGGCCAGTAAATACTTTGTCTTTAAATAAAATATCAAGTGAATCAACAACATCACTATCAGAAATCTTTTTTTGAACGAGCATTGAAGAGTTTACATTTACCGACCTTAAAGCATCGTTGATAGAAAAAGCCGCGCGTGCGGCACCGCCTTTAATATCGGAGTTACAAATTTGAACTACATTCATCTGTGCTTTAATTTTTTTTAGCTAAAATAACGTTATTATGATATAAGTTAAAATTCTTTGGCAAAATTTTAGAAACAATAATCCCCAACATTGTAAAAGGAGATATAAACAAAATATTCAAAAAAATATTTACATATTTATTCTTTGTGGTAAGCTTGTAATACAGATACAGATTCCAAAGCTGAAATAGTACTTCAATAAAGTGCGTATCTTTTTGAATTTTAATTACTTCAAATCCCGCTTTTCTCAAAACGTGTCTAATTCCAAACTCCGAATATCTTCCGAAGTCATATGGAATTTCGTGTTCATCCCAAACAAATGGAACTGTAAAAAGTACTGTACCGTTCTTTTTTACAACACGCTTTATTTCTAGTAAAATCTCGTCCAAATTAAATACGTGTTCGAAGACTTCGCTGCTGAAAACCGAATCAAACTGCTCATCTCTAAAGGGCAATTTATTACCATCATAATAAATATCAACCGGTTCTTTGTCATGTAAATGAGCTTTGTTCCTTATATCAACTCCGATGTACTGTTCAACTTGGAACAAATTTTTATAAGGTTTTGCGCCGCAACCAAAGTCCAAAAGTATTCCATTTAGGTGAGAAATATTTTCAGAGATCTTTTTATAAATGCCTCTTCTAATAAAATAAAACGGGTTTAAAAAAATACTTAAAGTATTAGGAATGAACTGTTGTTTCTTGTAGAATTTTAAAGCCTTGCTAAGCATTACTAAAATTCCTATACGCAAAAATATTGAGTTGTAAATCCATTGATGGAGTAATATTACTTAGCTTATTTATAAAAGGGCTTGTTCTAGGTACGTCGGATTTTATAAAATATCGGAATTGGTTCTCGGTTAAAACTTTCAGAATTTTTTCTAATTCCTGTTCTTTGTTAATGAAGGAATGATATTCAATAAAAATATTATTCACGCGGTTTAAACTTCCGTCACAATCTTCAATTACTTTTATTTCCGCACCCTCAATATCCATTTTTAAGAAATCTATTGATTTCTCTTGTTCAATAATATCTTTTAGTCTTACTGAAGGGACAATAATTTTGTTTTTATTGCTATAGATAGAACCTGAATCAGAACCTTCGGCACCGAATTCAATACCGTCATTATCAATCCATACTGCTTTAGAAATAACCTCAACATCTTGAAATGAATTTTTTTCAAGATTATTCTTTAATATCTCGGCAATTGAACTGTCGGCTTCAAACGCTTTTACTTTTGCATTAGGAAAAAATTTCTTAAAGAATATACAACTAATCCCGATATTTGCCCCGCAATCAAATATTACCGGACTTTTTGAAATTGGTTCAAATAAATAGTACTCTTTAACAAAAATTTCCTTAAACTGAAATATAAAAGAAAGACAGTCAGGCACTTTAATGTTATAATTTAAAAATTTGATATCGCGAATTTCATTGCGATTCACGCTTCCGTATTTAAATAAAAGCCGGATGAATTCTCTATAATATTTATTATTTAAGAACAATGAAAGATTACCGAATTTTGATTTAAGAAAATTCATTTCGCAACTTTTCCTGTTAAATAATTAAAAGCACTTAAATAAACACCAATAACCATGTTAATATTTATTTTCTCACGAATTATTTTCAAAGAATTTTCACCCATCGTTTTTATTTTTTGCGGGTCTGACAAAAGATAAATTATTTTATCGGCCAGGTCTATCTCACTATCCTCCACAAAATATTTTCCATTATATTCATCAAACACCAAATGTTTTTCCGTTCCATCGCAAACTGAGCAGATAACCGGTTTGCCAAAACACATTGCTTCATTTATGGACAATCCTCCCATACCAGCTAAAACATAAATGGAAGAACTTAATAAATACTGCCCCAAAATATTATTGCTATAGATTCCACCCATAAAACTGATGCTATCTTGAAGGTTTAATTCCTTAGTCAACTGTTCCAGATTTTCTTTTTCGGGCCCCGTACCAATTATTATTAATTCAGCAGCCGGAATTTTTTCTTTTACTTTTAGAAAAGCTTTAATAAGCAGATTTACTTTTTTCCATTTCACAAGTCTGCCTATGTGAATAATTCTAAAAGGATTATCGGGAAGAATTGGCTCCAGTTTTTTTATTTCTTCATTTACCGAAAATAGATTTTCTGTATCAGGCGAATTAAAAGTTACAAATACTTTCTCTTTCTCAACGCCATAACTGCCTAAAATATCAATAGCCTCTTCTACATAATTAATATGTGCATCAACTATATTATAGTACTTTTTTCTTAAAAGAGTTGTAAAAATGTTGCTTAAATATCTTGTAAGATTGGGCGGATAGTAATTTAAGTTTTCATCTTCGAAAAAAGAGTTCTTAAACTTTAAGCCATCCTTAAATTTTGGAATTCTGAACGGTATATCCTTTAAAGATAATTTTATATTTTTAGATTTAAATTTTTTCCTTAAAGAAGGATAAAAAATAAATCCAAGAATGTAAGGCCAGATAGAAATAACAATATCCGGGTTTTCACTATCAATTAAAGAACTGAATCCAGTTAAAAATGTTTTGCCGTAATATGTTTTATATTCTTTCAATTGAATGTATTTAAAATTGATATTGTCCTCTGATTGATGTACTCCATTACCAATATTATCACTTTTACTCTCAGGTATAACAACAACAATCTCAACTCCATTTAAATCATTTAATCGATTTAAAACAAAATTATAATAATGCGGCAAACCGCTAAACATGAACAGAACTTTCATTTTACTAATTTTTTCATGATTGAAGTCTTAATAAATTTTTAACTCTTGAAATCAAGTTGAAAACTAATTTAGAGAATTCATCTGATATTTTCAGTTTAATATATGAGTATATAAAAATAGAAGTCAGTATTAATGTTTTAAGTAAAATAATTCCGACAATCAAAATTTGTCCCATAATATCATTTGCAAGTGTCCCAGATACAGTTGACAACAACCATTTCAATAAATCTGCGATTAACCAAATTGCTAAAGACAAAAGTAATGCTTTTACAGTGTTTAGGCTAAACGGTTGTGTGCGAAATTTAATCCACACTATAACCAACTCCAGCAATAAATAAATTACCAGTGACATAGTTGTGGCAATTGCTGCGCCAAGTATTCCGTATATCGGGATAAATATCAAATTTGTAACTACTGTTAATCCGCCTAATAATATTATTAAGATTAAACTATATCTATAATATTTGGAGTAAAGAATTATCTCATTATTCACTCCAGTAACCAGGTCAATCATTCTACTAAATAAGAAAAAATACAAAACTGTTTTACCGCCTATATATATATCGCCGCGCGGAATTATCTTAAATAAATCATCAATATTTACCCACACTAGAATGAAAATCATCAGTCCAAAAATAAATAAATTTATGGACGTTTTTTTGTATATATCATCTATAGCGTTGTTATCATTTTTATTTATTGCAAAAGATAGGCTCGGCAATACCGCTCTAATAAGACTACGCTTTGGTATTTCCATTATTGTTGCAATCAATAAAGCTATTGAATAAATAGCGGTTTCTTTTAATCCTTGAAATGCCGGCAGCATGATCGTGTCTATTTTACTCGCCAAAAGAAAACCTAGCCCGCCCAAAACCGTATAAAAGCCGTAACCCCAAATCGGCTTCAGTCTTGATAATTTCCAAATGCTAAAGTTTGGTTTAAGATATAATGAATCCAATTTTTTTACATAAAAAGTTAAAAAAGTAACTGCCAATAAATATGAAAACACCATCAAGTTTAAAAAACTTGTAAAACTGATTAAACCAAGTGCAAATAATATTATAGTTATTGTGTTGCTGATTTTTAAAAACACTTCTCTAACGAAAGTGGGGAAAAATAATTTGTTTTGGATCAGAATATAAGATTCGAGCACATTGATATAAACCATTGCAAAAACAAGTGGAATGATATATAGAAAGTACTGAACTAACAGTGGTGATTTATCTTTATAAAAGCTTAAATAAACGGTTTGAAGCCCGACAAAGAGAAGGGAAAAAATAACAAAACCGATTAACGAATAAGTAAGTACAAAAGATAAAAACCCGTTATGTCTTTTTGTTTTATCTGCAAATTCAGGAAAGAATTTAATAATAATAAATGGCGAACCAAGCTGTGCAAAAGAAACAAACAGAAGTGTGCTGTCTTGTAACACTCGCGTAAGTCCCAGTTGTTCGGGAGAAAGAAATTTTGTGTACAAAAATACAACGTTAACCATACCTATAACCAAACCAGCATAGGATGCAAAGCTGCTTTTTATACTTTCTCTAATTACAACTCCCATGAATCAATTACCTGCTATTTATTATCGACTCAATTATATTTTGAAGTTTCCCAATTCTATATTGCATGGAATAATTTTTTTCCATATGAGCTCTTGCACCTCTTCCTAATTCTCCTGCAAGTTTTGGGTTTTGTGCTAATAACGACATGTACTCAGCCATTTTTAAATAATCATGTTCTTCAACTAAAAATCCGGTTTGTTGATGGATAACCGCTTCTTTAATGCCTGCGTGAAAAGTTGAAACAATAGAAAGTCCCATTGCACTGGCTTCAAGGACTGTATTTGGCGTACCCTCCATGTCTCCGTTTTTAGCCCTTACAGAATGTTGTACAAAAGCACGTGCCCCAGATAATATTTTTTTTATTTCTTCATGATTTAATACGCCTTTAAAAGTTACAGCATGATCCAAATTGAATTCACCAACAATTTGTTTGCACTTCCCCAATAAGGGACCATCCCCAACCATTAATAATCTAACTCCATCAAATTTTTTATAAACTTCTGCAAAAGCTCTGATAGTCATATCAGGCGCTTTTTTCTCCGCAAATCTACCCACGGCAACAAATGTCGGCGGATTATTTTCCGGTGAGGTTCCGTCAAACAGGCTTAGTTCTACACCATAAGGATTATTTATTATTTTTTCCGCCGGTGCTCCTAATTTTATTAGCTCTTCTTTCATCACCTCAGAAACTACAATAATACAATCAGAAATTTTAAATAGCTCTAAATAGCGTTCTTTGTAATTTATTATTGTCTCATTATCTGATGAATCAAAGCCGTGAAAGTGAACAATTAAAGGTATGTTTGCTTTTTTACATGCATTCATCACCGAACAACCGGTTGGACCGTATTCTGCCAGAACAACTTCAATCTTTTTTCGATTTATTAATTTTACAAATTGGTTAGTGTAAAATACATGAAATAATTTCAGTGAGGTTCGTTTTATCAATCCTCGAAGGTATAAATTTCGTATTGGAAATGTTAGAATATTATTACCGTATTTATCCTGATAAGGATACCAGCCGTTATAACATTCATATTCTGGTTTTAAATATTTTAATTGATTACGAATGAAAGTTTCACTGTAAATTGATTTATTGGGGTACGCAACGCATAATCTATGGGTTAATTCTGGTGACAATGCAAGAACCTACGTTCAAATTTTAAATAAAACTACAATCATTTTTTCGCTTTACATACTACCATAAAAATGGCGGCGTCTTTATCTCTTGAGTTTTGAGAAGATAAAACTTTGTCTAAAATAAGCATCAAAATTTGTGAAGGGAAAGCAATCACAGGGATTAAAAATTTGGGCACTTTAAATATTAGACTATCCTGCAATAATAATATTCCAACGGATGGTCTGCTAACAATTCCTTTAAAGTAATCAATTTCAAATCCAGCTTTTTCAATTATCTTTCTGAGCCCGCTTGATGTCCATCTCCAGTAATCAGCAGGTGTTGGGTGATAGATCCAATAACCATGAGTAGATAAGATTAATGCTCCCCCATTCTTTAATATTCTAAAACTCTCAGAAAGATATTCGGCAGGATTTTCTACATGTTCCAAAACTTGCGTCGACAAAACAAGATCCACAGAATTGTTTTCAATCGGAATTGTGCCGTCGATTCCGATATGGACATCAGCCAAATCGTTTTCGGCTATATCCAATCCCCGATATTCCTTAACAACTGCTTCAAACAAGGGTTTATATGGCATGTCTCCGCAACCATAATCAATTAATTCAAGTTGCTTATCTTTATGGATATATTTCCCAATTATTTTATTAATATGTTTTGTTGTTAATGTTAATGGATACCACCTTGGATTAAAAATAGAAGGAGATAATCTCCAATTGGGTTTGCTCATACTTTATAATCGTATTTGGTTGAAATATATTTTAAAAATTATTTCTAAAAAAGTAAATTAAAACTACAAATTAAATATTCTATAAAGTCTATGAAATTTTTTCAGTTCGCATTTTTTCAGTTTCCTTTTTCTTAAATTCAAAAAGGAGGCTCAAAATTAGTCCTAGCAATACAATTGAACTCAAAGTTAGCGCTGTATATTTACTTATATAAAAACTAGTAGGAGCATATTTAAACTCAACTTGATGCTTTCCTTTTGTAACTATAATTCCCATAAATCCATGATCTGTTTTATAAATATTAGTTCTTTGCCCATCTATATATGCTTTCCAGCCTGTTGGGATATAAGTATCGCCAAAGAAAAGGAAGTTATTTCCCGAAGCATTAACATTTAAATTTACTAGTTCATCTTTGTATTCAGTTATATCTGCATAAACAGTTGAATCCGGGATATCAACATTTAATTTTGTTCCATTAACAAAAGCAAGTTTCTTTGGATCAAAAGAATTTGCTTTTGTCATATCCAATACTTCAATATCAGGTTTTTGTTCAATTTGATTTACAAAATATGCACGAGGTAAAGCATTATCATTTTTATAAACGATTTCTGTTTTGTCTTTATAAAGCTCAACGAACCCCGGCCACGGTAGCGGCTGAGAGGAAACAATATATTTTACGTTAAGCATTCTCCAGAGAGTAGGATTAACTGGTCCGTCTACATCCATATAATCCTGATATGACCTTGGTTTAATCGCGGAATAGCCATAGAAATCTTCTAACATAAAATATGCATTATAATTTGAATTCTGATTCAATGAACCAAGAGATCCATCCTGTTTTATATTCACCATCCTAAAAGGTTCTCTATCATTTTGACTCTTAATCACTTGAACATATTTTGGAGTATCAAACAAATTTTTAGTCTCAGGTTGATCAACATATTTTTCACCTCTCGCATCAATTCTCCATAAATCCAGAACCGTCAGAAGTATAACTAATAAGACTAAGGAATCTTTACTAATTTTAGACTGCACATAGAAATATGCTGCACCAAAAGTTAAGGCAGAAAATCCCATAGCAAATATTAAATCAGTTGTAAACATATTAGACATATAACCGGAAAGAGCATTAAATTGCTGTGCCATCCTTGGTTGAGTGCCTTGAATACTTGCTATATAATCATTTACTCTTCCAATAAACCACTGCGATACCGCACTGTTTAAAAGTAATGATATCAAGAATAGAGCGCTAAACAATATGGAAATGTTCCTAATTGCATTTATTACTTTTATGTTTTTATCTTCCCGAAGCGAGATTATCTTCATTAAACCCAAACCAGCAAGTATTGGAAAGCTTAGCTGAACAAGTACCAATATCATTGAAGGGACCCGAAATTTATCAAAATATGGGAAGTGATAAAAAAGAGGATCGAACAAAATAGGAAAATTCTTACCGAATGAGATCAACAAAGCGATGCCGGTGAGAATAGCCAGAAACTGAACGAAAGGTTCTTTCCAGCGAGTAAACACTGCAAATAACCCAAGGAAGAAAATCAATACACCCATATACATCGCAACATCAACAAAAGGCATTTGACCAAAGTAAGTATTAACATCAACGTTCTGATCGTTTGTGAGTGATCCGTTATATAATGAGTTCCCGAATCCGTAATACGAAGGCACAATAAAGGTCATCACTTCACCAGGGGAAAAAGACCAATTTGTATGGTAATCGTAGTAACTAGAAGATGATTCGTCTTCGATCTTGGAAGAGGATGTATTTTCAACTATACTTTTTCCGCCTCTGGTAGAGTAGGGTAAATATTGATAAACCTGTGAAAAATTATCCAGTTGAATTGCACCGGCAATTAATGCTGCAAAAATTAATAAGCCCGCAGATTTTATTATACTTTTAGTTAGACTTTTATCTTTCTTAATCAATCCTCTTAAAATGTAATAGATATAATATATTGCGATAGCAAAAAAAGTATAGAAGATTATTTGAACGTGAAAACCCTGCAGCATTATTTGAAATGCAATTATCAATAATAAAAGGTCAATAACTTTAAATTTCTTTTCAAACCTCAGCATTATCAAAAATATTAATGGATACATACTAAGCGCTACAAGTTTTGTAACATGTCCGATAAACAGGAATACAATTATTCCTGTACTAAACGAAGTAGCAAATGACGTAAAAAAACTGACTAACGAATTTTTAGTAAGATACTTCATCAAGAAAAAAGTATTTATACCAAGTAAGATTAAGTAGAATGTCCAAACGGCATACGGAACCGAGAATGGACTAACAAAGATCTGTTTTAAAGTTGTGATTCCTACCCAGATAAGATTAAACCATTTATAACCTGTTCCGATAGCATAAGCCGGCATCCCGCAGAAAATTAAAGGATTCCATAATGTATAACCGCCTTTGTGTTCTTTAATATAATTAGTAAAACTATGGCTCGAAATTATATCACCAGATTGAAAGGTTTTATTTCCAAAGAATAAGGGATTAAGAAAAATTAAGAAAAGTATAATAATTAGAAGTATTACAGCAAATACGTGATACTTTTGCGGAAGTATTTCTTCAAAATTAAACTTGGCAAAGAATCCTGTTGGTTCTTGTTTTTGTGTTCTGCTACTTTTTTTTGTCTTAGACATTTAAACACCATTAAAATTTGATGGTAATTTACGTTTTAATGAAACGCTATTTTCTTACAATGAAATTAATTCCCGCACCTACTTTATTATTGGAATTAAAATCCAGATTCATCATACCAAAAGTAAATAAAATAGTAAGTATATAATAGAAAGGTAATATTATAAAAAATAATTTAGAAATATTTAATAATTGCATGGGGTATTTTATACCAAGCCGCCAGGCTTTATCGCCCCAAAAGCCATATGTGTATCTTGAACGATAAACTGTAAAACCTAACGGTACAAGTTTCGATTCAAGATCTTCAAAGGAATAACCATCTCTAGCATGTTCACTAATAAAACTTTCCCCTTCTTCATCATGTACATCGCTTCCTCCATATATTGATGGAGTATTAATTAATAAAAATCCGCCAGGTTTTAAGGCTTTATAAAAATTTTGAAAGACTTTTACGTCATCGACTATATGTTCCATAACATCAACAGAAACTATCAAATCAAATTTATTTTCATGATCGATTTCAGTCAAGTCCTCTATTCCAAAACTAACATTTGAAATTTTTCTGCTTTCAAAAAATTCCTTGCAGTCCTTAATCCATTGTTCTTTTACATCGATAGCAAAAATATCGTTAGGCAGAAGTTTTTTCGCCATAAAGTAAGAATATTGTCCATACCCCGTTCCGGCATCAAAAATTGAAATTTTTTTGTCACCTAAAATTCTTCTTAAATTTATTAATTCACGGCGGACATACCATGAACGCAGAAACATTAGGTTCAACATTTTATAAAACAAAACGCGCAGAAATGAGAACTTCTTTATTAGGCCGGCAAACACATCCTTAATTGGGTCGTAGTACATTATTTTACTTTAAAATCCTTAGGTTTAATAAAAGGTTACTTGAATTTTTATTAATTTTATAATTCATTTAAGTGACTCTAACATTCCTTCAACAAATTTTTCCCATGAATATTTTTCTATTTCTTTTTCAATGTTCGATACAAATAAATTCTCTTTATTTTCTCTATAGAATTTTTGTATGGCTTCTGCTAATTTTTGCGGATTTTCTTTTTCTACTATAAAACCGGTTTCATCTTCTTTTATAACTTCGCCTAAACCCCCTACGTTTGTTGCAATAACCGGTTTCTGGAAATTCATGGCAATCTGCACAATTCCGCTTTGGGTTGCATTTCGATAGGGCAAAATTACACAATCCGAAGCTGAAAAGTAATATTTAACTTCTGAGGTTGGTATAAAATCCGTAAACATTAAAAGACTATCTTTAATTCTTAACTTTTCGATTTGGTTCAAATATTTTTCTTTATTCGAATAAAACTCACCTGCAATTAAAAGTTTTAAATTTAATTTTTCTTTTAGAATCGACATCGCTTCGAGAAGTATATCTAATCCTTTATAATCTCTAATGAAACCAAAAAATAAAATTATTTTTTCATCTGTTATTTTTAAAAAAGATTTAGCTTCTTCTTTTTTAACTGGAATTCCAAAGTTGGAGTAAATCGGATGTGGTAAAACTTTGTTTTTAGCTTTAGGAAATAATTTTAATAAATCATCTCTAACTTTTCCTGAGAGCAGAATAAAAGAATCCACCTTATTAAAAAAATATTTCGTAAAAGCTATATCGAGTGGTTTTCTTTCATGCGGAGTCACATTATCGCAAATTGTTAGGACTTTTGTTTTTTTATTTTTCTTTGCAAATCTTGATATTGTGCCGAAGCATGGTCCAAAAAATGGCATCCAGTATTTGAAAATTAGCAGATCTGGGCAATCTTTTTTAATCTTTAATCCTATCTTTATCCAATTAATCGGATTAATGGAATCAACTAATTCTTCAGTAGGAATCTTTTCAATTGAATTACCAGATTCCAATTGCGACTTTCCTGGGAACAAAATGGATGGGTATTGTCTTTTAAAAGTTATGACATTAACTGTGTGACTTTTTTTCAATTCATTATACAGCAATCCGTTAAAATGTGCGATGCCCCCTCTTAACGGATATGCAGTTGATAGAATTGTTATCTTCATTAAAACAGGTAATTCTATTAATTCTTAAAAAGTTTTTTGTAAAAAAATCTCAATTGCTTTTAAGGCAGGTTATTTTTTTATTAAATGATTTATCCCTTATCTTTCACAATATATTCTTGATCATTGGAAGTATTTCTTACAAGCATCTCTCCAAGTAAACCCACACTAAAAAATTGCACACCAACAATTATCAAAAGCATTCCTAAAAACAACATCGGACGGTTGCTTAACGGTTTACCATTAATCCAATCGATTGTAAGATAAGCATTAACAATTAATCCTATAAAAAAAGATACGGCACCAAAGAAACCGAAAAAGTGTAATGGTCGTTTAATATATCTAGTAGAAAACATAACAGTAATTAAATCTATAAATCCTTTAAAAAATCTGGAGATTCCAAATTTTGTTTTACCGTATCTTCTTGGTTGATGTTTAACAGGTATCTCAGAAATTGAGTAACCTTCCCAATCTGCTAAAACAGGAATATATCGATGCAATTCTCCATAAACTTTTATATGATCAACAACGTCACGTTTATACGCTTTGAGCCCGCAATTAAAGTCGTGAATTTTGATACCACTCAATAATCTGGTTATGTAATTAAAAAACTTTGAAGAATATTTTTTAATAAACGGATCATATCTCTTCTTTTTCCAGCCGGATACTAGGTCGAAACCTTCATCTAATTTTTTTAATAAATTTGAAATCTCATTTGGATCATCTTGCAGGTCGGCATCCATTGTAATTACAACATCACCGGTTACCTCTTTAAATCCGACCTGAAGAGCAGCAGATTTACCATAATTCTTTCTGAAGCTTATATATTTGAATCTTCTATCCTGCTTACAAATATCTTTTAATACCTTCAATGATTTATCCTGGCTGCCGTCATCGACAAAAATCACCTCATAGCTTATTTCTAATTGTTTTAATGATTTCTTTATTTCATTGGATAATGGTATTAATGACTCTTCTTCGTCATAGAGAGGGATAATAATTGATAATTTTTTAAATGATATTTTTTCCTGGTTTACTGTGGGCTGATTCTGTCTATAATATTTTCTTCTTCTGTTATAATAATAAGGTTTACGCTGTGAGGCTTTATTATTAAAATTCCGGTCTTTTTCGCTACCTTGTCCACTTTGTGCACTGCTTGACTGCTCATTTTCCGTTCTATTCTTATCTTCCAATTATTTTTCCATTAATATTAATTTATTTTTTAAAATTAACTTAATAATTAGTTAAAAACAATTTGGATATCCCTTCATTTTAGTTGATTTTAAGGCATAATCAAAATCATATAATCATGCTTTAAAGCACTAAATACTCTATTTAATTCAATTATGAATACTTTTAGTAAGTCTATACAAGTTTAATCTTGACTATTTTGTACAGATTGTTTAGGTTTGGAGTGCAAATGAAATAAGAACTAGTATTATCACCATAATGAAAATGAGCATCGGTAAGGAGAAAAAATGAGTACTACCGAAGTAAATACAATTGAAGAACTTGCGAGTAAAGAATATAAATACGGCTTTGTCAGTAACATAGAGGCAGAAAGTCTTCCCAACGGGCTTAATGAAGATATAATCAAACAATTATCTGCGATCAAAAAAGAACCCGAGTTTATGCTGGAATGGAGACTAAAAGCTTATAGACATTGGCTTACAATGAATGAACCAAATTGGGCAAATATCCATTATTCAAAAATTGATTATCAGGATATTTCATACTATTCAGCACCCAAAAAGAAACCCATGAAAAAAAGTTTGGATGAAGTAGATCCGGAATTGTTGAGAACATATGAAAAACTTGGCATTTCATTAGAAGAACAAAAAATATTTTCTGGTGTGGCTGTAGATGCTGTTTTTGATAGTGTTTCTGTTGCAACAACATTTAAAGAAAAACTGGGTGAATTAGGAATTATTTTTTGTTCGATGTCAGAAGCTATAAAAAATCATCCTAATCTTGTTAAAGAATATTTAGGCAGCGTTGTTCCGCATACAGATAATTTCTTTGCTTCTTTAAATTCAGCAGTTTTTAGTGATGGATCTTTTGTCTACATACCCAAGGGCGTAAGGTGCCCAATGGAACTTTCAACTTATTTTAGAATTAACGCCGCTAATACTGGTCAATTTGAAAGAACTTTAATTATTGCGGATGAAGGCGCTTATGTAAGTTATCTTGAAGGCTGTACTGCACCAATGAGAGATGAAAATCAGCTTCATGCAGCCGTTGTTGAATTAATTGCATTGGACAATGCAACAATTAAATATTCAACAGTGCAAAACTGGTATCCGGGTGACAAAGATGGAAAAGGCGGAATTTATAATTTTGTTACTAAAAGAGGTGCATGCCGGGGTGTAAATTCAAAAATTTCATGGACTCAAGTTGAAACTGGCTCAGCTATTACATGGAAATATCCAAGCTGCTTATTAATAGGAGATAATTCCACTGGAGAGTTTTATTCGGTGGCTGTAACAAATAATTATCAGCAAGCTGATACCGGTACAAAAATGATTCATATGGGAAAAAATACAAAAAGTACAATCATTTCAAAAGGTATTTCAGCGGGTAAAAGCAATAACAGTTATAGAGGGCAAGTAAAAATTATTAAACGCGCCAGCAATGCCAGAAATTTTTCTCAGTGCGATTCGCTTTTAATCGGTGATAAATGCGGCGCGCATACGTTCCCCTATTTAGATATCAATAATCCTTCTGCTCAAATAGAACATGAAGCTACAACATCTAAAATCGGCGAGGATCAAATTTTTTATTTGAATCAAAGAGGAATTTCAACTGAAGATGCAATTGGGTTAATTGTTAACGGTTATTGTAAAGAAGTATTTAAAGAACTTCCAATGGAATTTGCTGTAGAAGCACAGAAGCTTTTAAGTATTAGTCTTGAAGGAAGTGTGGGTTAAAGGCCTATTAAAACCCTTCTGATCGAAATAACAAGGTGGGTTTCGACAGAAGGGAGAGGTCTTTATTTATAATCTTAATTTGGAATTTTATAAAAAAAAGTGATGCAAAATTAAAGAGGCTAATTAATGTTAGAAATCAAAAATCTACATGCAAATATTGAAAGTAAAGAAATATTAAAAGGAATTAATCTAAAAGTTAAAGCCGGTGAGGTTCATGCTATAATGGGACCAAACGGCGGCGGCAAAAGTACTTTAGCGCAAGTTTTGGCCGGGCGTCAGGAATATGAAGTAACCAAAGGAGAAGTTTTATTCCAGGGAAAAAACTTACTCTCACTTTCGCCTGAAGACCGTGCACGTGAAGGAATATTCTTAGCATTTCAATATCCGGTTGAGATTCCCGGCGTCAGCAATACTAATTTATTAAAAACCGCACTTAATGAAATAAGAAAATATCGCGGACAGGAAGAACTTGATGCAATGGAATTTCTTACCCTATTAAAGAAGAGAATGAAATTAGTAGAAATGGAACAGTCTTTACTTAACCGTTCAGTTAATGAAGGATTTTCAGGCGGGGAAAAGAAAAGGAACGAAATTTTACAAATGGCAGTGTTAGAACCAATGTTATCAATTTTAGATGAAACCGATTCAGGCTTAGACATTGATGCTCTTAGAATTGTAGCAAACGGAGTTAATAAATTAAAATCAAAAGATAAGGCTACAATCGTTGTTACTCACTACCAAAGACTTTTAAACTATATTGTTCCAGATTTTGTACATGTTCTATATAATGGTAAGATAGTAAAATCAGGCGGAAAAGAATTAGCATTAGAGTTGGAAGAAAAAGGATACGACTGGTTAAAAGATCAGCCGGAATTGGTTACAAATTAATTTCTAAATATTTAGGAATACGAAATTCGATTTTTTTTATGAAAATCGATAAAATCATTGATGGAGAAAATTAGTAGATGAATGACCGAATAGAAATAAAAGACTGGTATTTATCCCGGTTCATAGATTTCGAAAATAGCCTTAATGGTGAAAGTGTTAAACCAATTCATAAATTGCGCAAAGAAGCTATTGAAAATTTTTCACAGCTTAACTTTCCGACTACTCATGATGAGGATTGGAAATACACCAACATTACACCATTGTTAAAGTATAATTTTAAACCTTTTGACGGAGAAATAACTCTTAACGAAGATCAAATTAAAAAATTCTTATTTAAAAATATTAGTAAAAATCGTTTGGTCTTTGTTAACGGTCATTTCGTAAAAAGATTATCTAAAACAATAAATTTACCTAACGGAGTGATTGTAGGGAATATAGCTTCAGAGATTAAAAACGATTCTAATGTTATTGACAAACATTTTAGCAAATATGCAAATTACAAAGATCATATTTTTACAGCATTGAGTACTGCTTTTACAAGGGATGGCGCATTCATTTTTATCCCGGATGGCAAAATTGTTGATGAACCGATTCATATTCTATTTATAACCGATTCGAAAGACGAAAAAATTCTTACACAACCCCGTAATCTTTTTGTTGCCGGAAAAAATTCTCAGGTTTCTATTATTGAACATTATACTTCAATTAACGACGATATTTATTTTACAAACGTAGTTTCTGAAATAGTCGCCGGCCAGGATTCGATAATTGATCACGTAAAACTTCAGGAAGAAAGCATAAATTCTTTTCATATTTCCCGGGAAGAAATAGACCAGGAACGGGGAAGCAATTTTACATCCCACTCAATTTCCTTCGGTGGCGAAATTGCAAGAAATGATATTCAATCCCGCTTTAATGATCAAGGAAGTGAATGTACTCTTAACGGGCTCTATTTACTAAAGGGAAAACAATTATATGATTCTCATACAATGATTGACCATGCAAAACCACACTGCAACAGCCATGAGCACTACAAGGGAATTCTCGATGATCAATCAAGAGGTGTTTTTAACGGCAAAGTTTTAGTCCGCCCTGATGCTCAAAAGACTAATGCGTTTCAAGAAAATAATAATATAATTTTATCCGACGATGCTTTAGTTAATACTAAGCCTCAGTTAGAAATTTTTGCGGATGACGTTAAATGCAGCCATGGTGCAACAGTTGGTCAGCTTGATATGGACTCGTTGTTTTATTTAAAATCCCGAGGCATTGGCGAAGAAAAAGCCCGCACCATTCTTATTCATGCATTTGCCAGCGATATTGTAAAAACAATTAAAATTGAGTCCGTAAAAAATTACCTAGAAGATATTTTAGAAAATACTTTTAACAAAGAAAGTTCGAGGAATTAACCGTGAGCCTAAATGTTGAAACTCAAACCGGTAATGATGTAAAAACTTTTGATATAGAAAAAATCAGAAAGGATTTTCCAATCCTAAAGACTTTGATTCATGGAAAACCTTTATGTTATTTGGATAATGCCGCAACTACTCAAAAGCCGCAAATAATGATTGATTCGCTCGTAGAATATTATTCTTCGATGAATGCAAATATTCACAGAGGAGTTCACCATTTAAGCGAAGTTTCTACAAAGGCATTTGAAGACGCACGGTTAAAAGTGAAGGATTTTATAAATGCTTCAAGCGAAAAAGAAATTATTTTTACAAGAGGAACAACCGAATCAATAAATCTTGTTGCTAATTCTTTTGCTAAAAGTCTTTTTCATGATGGAGATGAGGTGATTATTACCGGGATGGAACATCACTCCAACATAGTGCCGTGGCAGTTAATTGAGCCAATAAAAAAAATAAAGTTGAGAACAATTAAGGTTGATGATAATGGCGAACTCATTTTAGATGATTTCGAAGAAATGATAAATGAACGGACAAAGCTTGTTTCAGTAGTTTATGTTTCAAATTCATTAGGTACGATTAACCCGGTTGAGAAAATTATTTCGATTGCCCACAAACATAATGTACCGGTTCTATTAGATGCCGCACAAGCTATTCAGCATCTTAAAGTTGATGTACAGAAACTTGATTGTGATTTCCTTGCTTTTTCCGGGCATAAAATTTACGGCCCAACCGGAATTGGTATTCTTTATGGAAAACAAAAGTTTTTGGAAACCATGCCACCGTTTTTAGGCGGCGGAGATATGATTTCTAAAGTAACCTTCGAAGGCACAACCTTTAATGAATTGCCTTATAAGTTTGAAGCAGGCACATCAAACATTGCCGATGCAATTAGTTTAGGTGCTGCACTGGATTATGTTTCCAATATTGGAATTGATGCAATAGCAAAACATGAAAATGAAATTCTGGATTATGCTACTAACAAATTGCTGGAAATTCCCGGATTACGAATAATAGGTAATGCAAAAAACAAGAGCAGTGTAATTTCTTTTGTATTTGAAAATATCCACCCGCATGATGTTGGAACATTTTTAGATTTTGAAGGAATTGCAATAAGGACAGGACATCATTGTACACAACCATTAATGGATCGCTTTTGTGTTCCCGCAACATCAAGAGCTTCTTTTGCATTATATAATACAAAAGAAGAAGCTGATATTTTAGCTAAATCGTTAAGGAAAATTTTAGAGGTTTTTAATTAAGCCGGAGGCTTACAAGTAATGGATGCTGAACTAAGAGAACTATATCAGCAGGTGATTTTAGATCATAATAAAAGTCCCAGAAATTTTAAAAAACTGGAGAATGCAAACCATACAGCAGAGGGTTATAACCCGCTTTGCGGTGATAAAATTAATATTTACATGGAAGTTGAAAACGGAATTGTAAAGGATCTAAGCTTTTTAGGCTCAGGTTGTGCAATTTCAAAGGCATCAGCATCTTTAATGAGTACAATTATAAAAGGGAAAACAAAAGAGGAAGCTGAAAAAATATTTGAGAAATTTCATGATCTTGTTACAGGTAATTTAACTGATGAAGAAGAGATTGAAGAATTAGGTAAGCTTGCTGTATTTGCCGGAGTAAAAGATTTTCCTGTAAGAGTTAAATGTGCAAGCCTTGCATGGCATACAATGATCTCGGCTTTAAATAAAGAAGAAAAAATAGTTTCAACAGAAGAAAAATAGAGTATGGAAAGTATGATCTCTATGGAAACAATAAATAAACAAGAATTAGAAGAAAAAATAATTCATGCATTAAAAACTTGTTACGACCCAGAAATCCCGGTAGATATTTTTGAACTTGGATTGATTTATGAAATTAGAATTGATAATGAAGCAAACGTAAATATAAAAATGACTTTGACATCCCCAGCTTGTCCGGTTGCAGGTTCATTGCCTTCAGAGGTTAATGCTAAAACCGCTGGAGTTCAAGGAGTTAAAAACGTAAACATTGAGCTGGTTTGGAATCCTCCTTGGGATAGAGATATGATGTCTGAAGTTGCAAAACTAGAATTAGGAATGTTATAGGGATAAAATAATATCTAATTAAATATAGGAGAATAAATATGTTCAATATAATTTCGCGTCCGCCAATATATGATCAGGACGCAGTTCAGCCAATGCGCGATGAATTAGTAGCCGTAGGATTTAATGAATTAAAAACGCCTGAAGAAGTTGACAAAGCAATCAATGTAAATGATGATAAAACAGTATTAGTGATGATTAATTCAGTATGCGGTTGTGCTGCAGGCAGTGCGAGGCCGGGAGTTTCCCTTGCATTGCAACATTCGGTAATTCCAGATAAACTATACACAGGGTTTGCGGGACAGGAACGAGATGCTGTTGAAAAAATAAGGCAGTATATTGGAAACTTTCCTCCTTCTTCTCCAAGCATTGCTTTATTTAAGAATGGGAAACTTCTTTATTTTATGCAGCGATATGAAATTGAAGGACAGAGTGCAGAATATATTGCTGAAGAGTTGAAATCAGTATTTGATGAAATATGTTCAGCGAAAGGCCCATCGATCAGTCCGGAACAATTTGCACAAGTATTATATGCAAAATCTTGCGGTTCAAAAATTCCGTTATTTAAAGGATAATTAATTATGCCGGCAATTGCTAATACGGTTGCCGGCTCAGCAAAAAAATAATAGGTAAGTTAAGATGAAATTTAGTACACAAGAAGAATATGGATTAAGATGTTTACTCCGGATAGGGATGTCAAAATCGCAAAATGGATTAACAATCCCGGAAATCAGTCAGATGGAGGGACTTTCCACCGCTAATGTCGGGAAGATTCTTCGCGCTCTGCGGTTAGGCGGTTTTATTGAAAGCACCCGCGGACAAACAGGCGGCTATAAATTAGCCCGGCCAACAAATAAAATTAATATAAGTGATGTACTCTCTGTTTTGGGCGGACGATTATTTGAAGCAAGTTTCTGCGATATTCATTCCGGTACTGAAATAATTTGCACTCATTCAATAGACTGCTCTATCAGATCACTTTGGAGGACTATTCAAACATTACTTGATAATGTTTTAGAAAAAATAACACTTAAAGATCTTATCGGAACTGAAGAACAAGTAATCAATCTTGTAACTAATTTTGCAGATGCAGCAGAAAAGCCATTTACAAATAATTAATTTCAATTTCGCTTTTACTCGAAATTCAATTTTAACTTTTCTTCCTTGATTTCTTTTTTACCTGCTTAGTTGTATCCGGTTGATCGTTTTCTTTCTTCGTCTCTATATAGCCTTCCTTAATTAAGCTCTTAAATGATCTATACATTTTTATTCTTACTTCGGTTGAATTATTATATCCTGTCGATACGATTTTTACTCCGTCTATTTCCTTAACGATTTGGACAGTTGAATATAATTTATCTTTATCGATCAAATCGTGTTTTAATCTTAATTTATTTCCCGGGACATTACTTAAAGACCAATATATTCCCTTTTTTGCATTTTGATAGGCTATATTAATATCACCTTCAATTTGAGTTTGAGAAAAAGTTTGGAAAGAGATTATAAGAAAAAATGATAATAACAAGGTTTTCATAAGCATCCCCATCTTTTTATAATTATTTAAAATAAATATAAAAATTTTTAGAACAAGTTTTGCTGTTAAGCCAAATGCTATTTATTTTAGAAACAACATTATAAAAGTTATGTGTAAAGAATTTGTCATATCAAAGCTTAAGTTCTTGAATATTTTTCTCTTATTTTTTTTGTGGATAATTATGAGCGATAAAGTACTAAGTCAGATTAATAAAAATGTCTTTGAAAAAGTAGCGGACGGTTTAAATTTCCCGGAAGGACCCGCATGGGACGGAAATGGAAGCGTTTATGTTTCCAGTTGCTACGGAGGCTATATTACAAAAATTACAGAAGATTCCTCATACACTTTCCTCAAAGCATCTGAAAAACCATTCACATTAAAACAAACTAATGGTTTGACATTCGACCGCTTTGGTAATTTGTATGCATGCGAATACGGAATTGGTGCTATATTAAAAATTTCAGGTGATGCTAAAACTGAAATATATGCTTCAGGTTATAACGGGAAAAAATTTAATAGGCCAAATGATTTAGCGTTCGATCCCAAAGGTAATTTGTATTTTACAGATCCGAAATCTTATGATAAAAATAATCCCGATGGTAATGTGTTTAGAATAGATGCAAGCGACAAGAGAAGTAACTATTGCAGCAGATAGTATTGCATTTTCAAACGGCATTGCATTTTCAGCCGACGGTAATAATGTTTTTGTCTGCGAATCAGCAAACCATAGAATTCTAAAATTTGAAATTAATAAAGATGGTACATTTACTAATAAAAAAGTTTTTGCAACTTTACCTGACGGTGACCCTGACGGTATTGCCTTTGATATTGAAGGTAATCTTTATGTAGCAAATTTTGGAAGCGGGAGAATCTATATATTAAATCCCGATGGTTCAATTAAAAATTATCTTGAAGCGCCGGGCAAAAATCCAAGTAATGTTGAATTTGCAGACGGAGATCTAAAAACTCTGTATATTACAGAAGATGAAACTAATTCTGTGTATAAAACCAAAGTAAATATTCCAGGTTTGCCTCTATTTAATTCTCCTATACATCAAAATAATTAATACACCAAGTTTATTGGGAAAATTGATTTCATTGCCAATCTTAATTTAATAAGCCCCAAAAACTACTGTTTGATTTTCATATCTATTTTGATTTGGGTGAAATCAATAGCTATTTTTGTACATGATTTTAATTCCTTATATATTTTCTTTATAAAAATCGGAGTAAAAAAAATAATGACTTATAAATTAGTATTGCTTAGACACGGTGAAAGTACCTGGAATAAGGAAAATCGTTTTACAGGATGGACTGATGTTGACCTTTCAGAACAAGGTTTAAAAGAAGCAAAAGATGCAGGAAAAGTTTTGAAGAATGAAGGTTATATTTTTGATATCGCATTCACTTCTGTTTTAAAAAGAGCTATTAGAACTCTGTGGCTGACTCTTGATGAATTAGATTTAATGTGGATTCCGGTTGAACGCTCCTGGCGCTTAAATGAAAGACATTACGGTGCTCTCCAGGGTTTAAATAAAGCAGAAACTGCAACTAAGTTTGGGGAGGATCAAGTTCACATTTGGCGGAGAAGTTACGATATTCAACCACCTGCATTAGAGAAATCTGATCCTAGATTTCCTGGTAATGATGCTCGATATAAAAATTTGCAGGGAAATGAATTACCATATACTGAATGTTTAAAAGATACTGTAAACAGATTTGTTCCTTATTGGGAACAGAGAATTGCACCTATTGTAAAAACAGGTCAAAGGGTAATTATTGCTGCGCATGGAAATAGTTTACGGGCTTTAGTTAAATATCTAGACAAAGTTTCCGATGAGGAAATCGTAAGCTTGAATATCCCAACCGGGACTCCTTTAGTGTATGAGTTAGATGAAAACTTAAATCCTTTAAAACATTATTATCTAGGCAATCAGGATGAAATAGAAAAGAAAGCTAAGGCTGTTGCAAATCAAGGAAAGGTAAAATAATTAATTGAGAGCAGTATGGAAACTACATAAATATTTTCATGCTGCTTTCATTCCCTTCAAATTTAGCCTTGATTTTCAATATCATTTTATCAATCTTTTCAAAGGTTTTTCAAATAAAAAATAACGGGAACCTTCTTTAATGCTGAAAAAAATTTTACTTATAATTATTGCTGCTTTTCTGTTCATACCTCAAATAAATGCACAAACTGTTTTTGGAAAATATGCCGGAGAATTTTTATCAATTGGTGTAGGAGGAAGAGCATTAGGAATGGGCGGCGCTTATGTTGCCTTAGCTAATGATGTTACAGCCGGTTATTATAATCCGGCGGGATTAGCTCAAATCGACTATCCTGAAATTTCTCTTATGCATGCTGAACAATTTGGAAGCCTTGTAAATTACGACTATGCAGGAGTTGCAATTCCTTATCAAAAAGATATGAGTTTTGGAATAAGTATTATGCGTCTCGGTGTTGACGGAATTCCTGATACACGAAATGCTTTAGTTGATCAAACCACAGGCCAGATAATTACAGATATCAATCTTCCTTCAGCAAGATTGGATTACAGTAAAATTACAGAATTCAGTGATCAAGATTGGGCATTTTATTTTTCATTTGCAAAACGTCATTCCGAAAATTTATATTACGGCGCAAGTGTTAAATTAATTTATAGAACTATTGCAAATTATAATGCATACGGAATCGGTTTCGATGTTGGAAGCTGGTACACCCCTTTTAAAAACTTTTCTTTAGGTGCAAATCTTCAAGATATTACTACTACACTTGTAGCCTGGAGTACCGGCAGAAATGAATTAATTGCACCCACGGCCAAAATCGGTGCAGCTTATCATATTAGTTTTTTGGGAGGAACAATTACTCCAGCCTTAGATTTTAATGTTAGATTTGAGGATAGACAATTTGCATCTGAAGTTAATTTAGGTCCGGTAAGTTTTGATATGTTAGCAGGTTTTGAATATAATTTCAAGAATATTTTTATGATTCGAGGCGGCTATAACGATGTAAAACAATTTACAATTGGAGCCGGAATCAAGTTGCCTAAATTAAATATTGATTATTCATTTGCAAGGTTTAGTCAGTCAGCATTGGAAAGTTTACCGGACACTCATAGGATTTCACTAATTCTTACTTTGGAAGAGCCAAAATTTTTAAGATCTAGAAATTAAAAGCAGTTCCTTATATTGTGATCAAAGTAAAATTAATTGCCTTATCTTTTATTCCTCATTACTCTCATTTTTTTTAATCAATTCAAGAAGAGTATTTAACAATACTTTATTTTCAACGGGTTTTGTCAAGAATACATCCACTCCGGCATTAAAAGCATTTTCCCTATCTTTTTTAAACGCATGAGCAGAAAGACAAACAACAGGTATGTTTTCGTAACCGGGCATCTTTTTTAAATCTTCGGTAAGTTCCAATCCATTTTTATTACCTCTTAAAGAGATATCCATTATAATTAAATCAAACTTTGTCTTTTTAATATTGCTGTAAAATGATTCGGCAGAATCACATATTTGGACATCAAAACTTCTTCGAAGAAACATCTCAAGAAATTTTTGATTTTCAAAATCATCTTCGGTAACTAAAATTTTAGGTTTTTTATCATTATTATTTTCAAGCATTCAAACTGCTCCCATCAAGTCTCTTTAATATTTTATTAAATCTAAAATTTTTATTGGATATTAACTACAATATTTTTTTAATGCAATATTACAAAATATTAATCATTCATCCGATACTGATATAAAGTTAATGAGTCCCGGAATCTCATGGTTATTATTTATTGTGATTTAATATAGTCAGCATTTGTGAAATTTTTAAGCTATATCTATTAAAGGTTGGATAATTTAGGAAATCATTAAAAAGGTATAGTTCTCCCGATCTAATTCTCTTTAAGAATTCATTATAAAATTTAGAATAGGCTTAATGGGTTTTTACTTTTGATCTGATTTGATATAAGAATTTATTGTCTGGCACAGCAAATCGTTACTTACCGGTTTGGCCAGGAACATATCGGCGCCGGCTAGATAAGCATTTTTTCTATCTCTATCAAAGATATGAGCTGAAAGGCAAATGATTGGAATGTCTTTAAATTTTTCGGAGCTTTTTATTTCCTTAGTTAATTGCAAACCATTTTTGCTGCCTTTAATTGAAATATCCATTATTATAAGATTAAACTTTTTAATATTAATCAACTCGTAAAATGTAATATCAGAATTACATACTTCTACTTCATACTTTCTTCCTAAAAATAATTTTAAGAATTTTTGTGTATCTTTATCGTCTTCAACGACAAGTATATTCGGTTTAATCATTACACAATAGGACGATTATATAATAAAAATGGGAACCATTGAAGAGGAGCTTACCCAATGGTCCCCGCATCCCCGTCCTGACCCTGCCCTAGGACTTAAAAATAACGGTGTAATATAATTATTACACATTTAAAATAAATCAGTGTTTCTACGTAGTTTTATCTAATCAGTATTCCTGTAATTTTCTAATCATTATCCGTAGGCATAATTTGAAGAAACCTTTATTAAGCAATAAATTTTGAGTATTTGAATAGATTACATGTGGTAGAGAATTATCCTGATTGGATCTATGTAATAATTTTATACAATTTAAAAGAAATGTATTTTGTAAAGATTTTTAACAGATTACTTCAAATTATTTTCAAATGCATAGCGTGCTAATGCGGCAGTTGTTTTAATATTCAATTTTTGCATAAGATTTGTTTTGTGGGTATCAACTGTTCTTGAGCTTATTTCCAATCTTGCTGCAATTTCCTGATTAGAGAGCCCGTTAGCAACAAGATAAAGCACTTCCTTTTCTCTTTTTGTCAGAAATATTTTTTCCTTAGAAGGTAACATATTGTCATCATCAACTTTTTGAAGCAAGCTTTCAATCATCAACTGAGAAACGCTGCCTCCAAAATACCTTTTCCCGGATGCCAATGTTCTTATTGCAGTAATCAATTCTTCCTTACTAACATTTTTATGAAGGATCCCGGATGCTCCATGCTTAATAGAAGAGAAAATATATTCTTCATTCTCATGCATAGTAAGTATAAGAATTTGTATAGAAGGATTTGCTTCTTTAATTTGGAGAGTAGCTTCTATGCCCGAAACCTCCGGCATAGAAATATCCATTAAAACAATATCCGGTTTTAATTTTTTGGCCTTTTCAATTACAGTCAGCCCATCCTCAGCTTCTCCAATAATTTCGATATCCGGCACATCCTTAAGCAGACTAATAATTCCAGTTCTTACCAGTAAATGGTCATCAGCAATTAATATTTTTATTTTTTTCAATTTATTCCTCCAATGGAATTTCAACAATTATTTCAGTTCCACCGCCTATTTTAGAATCGATAATAAATTTACCATTTAATGACAAAGCTCGTTCAGACATATTAATTAGTCCCATGCAATCTTTTTTTGCAGGGTCAAAACGTGTCTTTTCCAAATCAAAACCCACACCGTCATCTTCAATCATAAGCCTTAAAAAACCCGGATGCTTTACCAGTTGCATACTGAATTCTTTAGCAGAAGAATATTTAACAATATTATTAAGCGCCTCTTGAGCTATCCTATACAGCCCGGTTTCCAATTCGGAATTTAATCGCCCATTTAATTTAAATGACTCAAAGACTCCTTTTATACTGCTTCTTTTTGATGTGTCATTACATAACGTTCTAAGCGAGGGAATAAGACCAAAATCATCCAAAACTCTTGGTTTTAATTTGTGTGATATTTCTCTAATTTCTGTTGTAGCATTCTCAATCAAAGCATAAACATCTTTAATCTTTGCCAGTTTATCTTCATCCCCGCTTAAACCTTCTTTTAATATTTCCAGGTTAAGTCTTATTGAAGTTAAAGTTTGACCGAGGCTGTCATGTAATTCTCTTGCAATCTTTTGTTTTTCTTCCTCTTGAAGCTTTTGAGTCTTATATGATAATTCCCTTAATTTTTTTTGAGAAAGCGTCAGTTCATCCTCTATAATTTTTCTTTGAGTAAAATCCTTACAATAAATTTGTCCGAATTGCATATCGCTTACACCTTTAACAATTACTTCGTAATATTTTTTATTACTCACCAGAGAAAATGTTAACGTTTTTTGTTCTTCAATAAGTTCTTTTATATCCAACTCATTCAACGATGGAAAAATTTCAATAATATTTGTGGTTTTTATTTCCAAACCATCAAACAACTTATTTGCAGCTTCATTAGCTAAAATTACTGTCCCATCAATATTAAATCGGAATAACGGTTCAGGGTTCAACTTAGCAAATAAAGCCATAAGCCTAGCATTGTTTAGTTCAAGATTTTCTTTCTCTTTTGTTAATTTTTGATTTAATGGAATGATGATATGGACATAAGAGACATAAATAACTACAAGCAGCGATAAACTTATAAGTATTGCAATAAATATTGGATTATTTAAACTAAGGATCAGTATTAAGAGAATCATTTTAAACTATTAAAAATAATTTTGTGCTTTGAATATCTTTATAAATATTCAGCTTATCTTTGATTATGAATTTTAACTTTAAATATCCCAGATAAACACAACATTTTATAGTACTTAATCTTATATGATTAATTATACAAAATTTTTTATTTAATATATTATTTTTTAGACTAAATTATATTATTATTTATAATGATAATTTGAAGTATAAGGTTTATGTTTCCTGAATTTCAACAATTCGGTAAAATATTAATTTTTATCGGAATTTTAATTTTATTAATCGGTGTGTTTTTTTTATTTGGCGATAAAATTCCTTTTTTAGGCAAGCTGCCCGGAGATATTTATATTAAGAAAAAGAATTTCACTTTTTACTTCCCAATAGTAACTTCCATAATTTTAAGCTTACTTATCAGTTTGATTTTATATCTATTAAGAAAATAGAATTTAATTTCAGAATATCAATCATTTTAACTTTAAATGATGAATTACTAAATCAAATGACATTATAAATTAGAACTAAGACTTATCAAGAAGTTTATTAATTTCGTTAATATATGTTTCTTTCGGAGTAAGTCCGATATGCTGGTTAACTATTTTTCCTTCTTTATTAATTACAAATGAAGTAGGGATGGCTTCAATATTACCATAATCTTGAACGACTTGTGCATTTGCATAAACAACCGGATAATTGATTCCCATATTTTTCATAAAAGGGACCACATCTTTCTTTGTATCCGTATCCAAAGAAATACCGATTACAGCAACTTTATTTTTATACTCTTTTTGAATCTCAATCAAATCCGGAATTCCTCTTCTGCAAGGGGGACACCATGTTGCCCAAAAATCAATTATAACTATTTTACCCTGATAATCTGCTAAACTAATTTTCTTACCTTTTGTATCTACCAGTGTAAATTCCGGGGCATTTTGATTATCAAATACAGTATTTTCATCGGAAGGATTAGAGGCTGAATTCATTGTCGATTCCGACGCTTTATTATCGCTTTTCGAATCAGCATTTCTTGAAGCATTTCTATTGCAGCCCAGCATAGCAAGTGATGTAAAAATAATAGCAATTACTAATATATAATTCTTCATCTTTTTTCCTTTTACTTATTTATTTTTATCATCCGCATGAGTATCCATTTGAAGTCTAGGGTCAATTGTAGTATCAGGTTTTTTTGTTGTTTCCGGGTTATAACTTGGGGGATACGGACCTTGTTGAGGAACGGAACGTGTATTATTAACTATAAAGAATATTAGAAGAATAAGCATAACCACAATAGTCCAAAATGTATTTTTATATTTTGGATTTATTAAATGCTTCTTCTCGGGTTGTTTTTTCCCTATCTGTCTTTCTTTTGGTTTAGATTTCTTCTGTGCCATTTTATATTCTTTTAATGTATGATGAATTTTTTCTTAAAGTGATTCGCTAAAATACTAAAATCACGACAAATTGTAGCCAGATTTATTAAAAATATGATTTAGGATACTAAAATATTTCAAGCTGCTTATTATGAGCCTTTCTAAAAAGATTAACATTAAGCTCGGTACTCTTTTCGTTAAGATGCAGTCTTTTACAGCTTAGATTAAACAAATTATTGATTGTATCAGCCAATTTTCCTTCTCCTCGAAATCTTTTACCAAATTCATTTTCATTCAGTTTGCCTCCATGTATTTCGCGGATCTTATTTAATATTTTGGAGGATCTGTCCGGAAACTCATTTTTAATCCATTCGATAAATATTTCTTTAACCGAATAGGGCAGCCTAATCATTGAATGTCTGGCAAGGATTCCCCCATGTTTAGAAACTTCTTTCAGAATAATTGGAATTTCTTCATCGTTTAATCCCGGAATAATTGGTGCCAGATTGACTCCGGAAGGGATATTATTTTTGGACAGTATTTCAATTGTCTTTAATCTTTTTTCCGGAGTTGAAGTTCTGGGCTCCATCGATACAGTAATTTTTTTATCCAGCGTTGTAATACTCATCAGCACAGTAACTAAATTCATACTCGCCAATTTTTTAAGGATATCTATATCTCTTTCTATTAAAGAATTCTTTGTAACTATTGAAACCGGATTTCTATAATCCAGACAAATTTGTAATGCTCTCCGCGTTAACCGCAGTTTTTTCTCAATCGGCTGATAGCAATCTGTATTTCCGGAAAACATAATTGTTTCAGGCTTATAAGATTTTTTCTTGAATTCATGCTCAAGAAGATTTGCAGCATCTTCTTTTACAATTATTTTGGTCTCAAAATCAATTCCGGAAGAAAAGCCTAAATATTCGTGTGTCGGACGAGCATAACAATAAACGCACCCATGTTCGCAGCCGCGGTAAGGATTGAAAGAGTAATTAAAGTCTAAATCGTAGCTATCATTTTTTGAAATCACCGATTTAGAATAATCCTTATAAAAAACCGTATTTACTTTTCTTAAATTGTCTACACTATCGTCAATAAATTCTTTATCTTCTTCTAATTCTTCTATATGAAGTCTATCAAACCGGTTTTTAGGATTTGATTGTGCACCGCGTCCTTTTAATTTTTCACTTATCATTTTATAAAATCTAAAGAAATTATTTAGATGAAATAAATTTCATCATTTAAAGACAAATAAAAATTGTTTAATGAATAATTTTAAGTACCTGCTTCAAATAAAAAAATTAGAATAGTTAATGTATAAACTTTTGATTCATGATAAATAAACGATTATTTTTTTGCCGACCACTCAATAAAATCATCTTTTATGTCGATGTCAATTAATTTAGGCAAAACAAAAAAAGTAAGTTTATTTATAATTATTCGATTACATGTTTCTGCAAAAACTGAATTTGTGCTCCATTTAATATCGTTGAATAAAAAGGTATGTGCTTTTTTCATTCCTAGTAAATAATAGCCGCCATCCGCAGAAGGGCCGATTACGGTATCTGCACAATTTAAAATATCGCATGAATCTTTAATTAGATTAGCCTCAATATCTGGTATATCGGTTCCGATAATGACAGCTTTTTTTACTCCATTAGAAAATACTTCTTCGAAAGCATTTTGCATTTTTTCACCTAAAGTAGTTCCGGTCTGTGGAATAAACAAGAACTCAGACCCTGCCCATTTTGTAATTAATGCTTTGTCCTTTACATCTGAATAAAAAAGATATAATAATATTTTTTCTGATTTTAATTTTTTACATTCAGCAAAAGTATTTTCCGCGCAAGATTTATAAAATTCTAACGCTGATTCTTCTCCTATTTCCTTAGCTAATCTTGTTTTAACTTTCCCTTTGTTCGGATATCGGGCAAAAATTATAACAGCACATTTATTATCATTTGTCATAATTTATCGAAGTATAATTTGAAGAAATTTATAAATTAGTCTTTAAATAATTGTACAAAAATTGTTTTAAGTATAATAAAGCTTGCCATAAAAGTTCCCTTTATTGTTCCGGTAACTTTTGATTTCCCTATTCTCTTGCGATAACTGACCGGAATTTCCAAAATTTTATAATTCTTTTTTGCAGCTTTAATCTGCATCTCAACTGTCCAGCCATACCACTTGTCTTTCATATTTAATTCTAAAAGTTTATCCAATTTAATAGTTCTAAAAGGACCTAGATCAGTATACTTTACATCCCAAAATAATCTTATTAAAAAGCTGCTTATTATACTTCCGATTCTTGACTGAATAGGAAGAGCGCCTTTCTCTCTTTTTCCTAATACTCTGCTGCCCAAAACTAAGTCATAATTTCTTTGTATAATAGGTTCAATTAAAAGCTTAGTTTCTTCTGGAAAGTCACTGTAATCGCCATCCATGAATACCACAATGTCACAATTTTTTGTTTTAACATAATCCATTCCGGTCAAACATGAAGCACCATAACCTTGCACTATTTCATTAATCACAGTTGCCCCGGCTGACTTAGCAGCACTTACAGTATTATCACTCGAATTATTATTAACAACAACAACTTCCGAAATCAAATCCCTTGGAATTGAAGATACAACTTTGCCTATTGATTGCTCTTCATTATATGCCGGTATAATTACAATAGACTTCATATTAATAATTTTTGGTTAATAACTATAAAGGTATGAAAAATTCATTAATAAAATAGAAGACAAAGATTGAAGTTTCTATAACAATCAGCTTAACTATCTGTAATAGAAAAAATATGGCTATGATAACTTTTCAATTCAACAAACAGACCTAAGTTGCGTATTTCGCTTACCAATCTGGAATATTCTTCGTTGGTAATAAGGTCTGTCATTTTAATTTCTTTGTTTTCGGTTTTTAGTTCAAACCTTATTCTGCATTGTGCAGTTGCTGCGGAATAATTTATCACAACAATCCTTAGGTTTTTTCCCAACCTCCATTGCCATGCAAACATATTTTCAAAAGTATCGTTATTATTTGAAACCGGTATAGGATCAATCATTAACCATTTGCCGATTTTAAATATTTCGGATTTAGTAATCTTTAAAATCTTATTATAATATTCTTTTAACGAATCGGAAACTTTTTCCTCTGGTTCCCTGCCTAATTGAACCGGAAGCTTGACTTTTTTACCTTCAAATTGGCCATCGTAATAAAGCTTCATACCCTGAATAGTGCTCATTAAAACAGCTGCTGCATAAGTATGTTTTTTTCCGAATTTTGTTACAGCTCTTGTTTCATCATGATTTTCTAAAAACCTCGTTGACTTCATCTGAAAATCTGGTTCAGCTTGTAGATGCGCTTTTACACTGTCAATATCACCAGCACCAAGGCGGTCGGTCAATCTTTTATCGTAAGTAAAATCAAATCCCAATTGCTGAAGTTCCCATTCCAAGTCCCAATAAGCTTCAGCCAAAAAAATAAAATCCGGTGAATTTTTCTTAACCCTCTCAATAGCGCATTTCCAAAATTCTTCTTTAGGCTTTTTAAAAGCCTTTTTATTTAATACTCCCAGCCAGGTATTTTGGAAAACATTATTTAGCGGAAGCATCGTCATATCACATCTAACTCCGTCACATAAATCAGTTAACTTTAAAAGAGTATTTATCATGAAATCGCGCGCTGACTGGCTAAAATAATTAATTTGAACCGTATCCGTCCAAGCTGGAAAAAGAGGATCTCTTCCGTGCGCAAAAATTTCTTCGGTTTTTGAATTAGGGCAAAAGAAAGTAAAAGGATCTTTTGATAAAAGTTCTTTATCCCCTTTTAGGAAAATATCTGGATTTGTTTTTAGTAACCTAGTATCTGCCCCAAAATGGTTAGGAACAAAATCCAAAAACAATTTAATGCCTAGCTTATTTAAAGTTTCTTTTAATTTTCGAAGGTCGTTTAAGTCTCCAAGCTCCGGATTTACTTCATATTCGTCAATTGAAAAAGGTGAGCCGATAACATCCTCTCTTTTCCAATCGTTTAAACTGCGACTGTAAGAGGATACCAGATCAACGGAAAAACAGCAGCTGTCAATTAAACCGGTACATGTTTTCCATACACCCATCATCCAAACAATTTCAATTCCTTTATCGGCTAAATCTTCAAATACATTAGTAGGAATACTCGATAACGTAGTTCCATCTTTAAAATTTTTTATCCAGACTCTTGTATTTATCTCATATAGCTTCGGATTATTTAACATTTTTTAAAATTCATAATTCTTGAAAAAAGCAACAAAATTTTTGTGAGGAACAATAGTAAATATGGGAATAATTTATTATAAATAAAATGAGGCTTCTTTATCGATCATCCAATCTATTGTTCCGTTAGTTGGTTTGATTTGAGCAGAAGGATAATTTTTACTGATGGGAAGTCCATTCAGAATTTCGGAAAGTATTTTTGCTTTATTTTTTCCTGTAACGACGAAAGTAATACGTTTAGCATTATTTAAAACATCAAGAGTAAGTGATATTCTTTTTTGAGAAGTTTGCGGATGCTCAGCAATGCCGGCAATATTTGAATAAATAAACAACAAATTTTTATTCGGGAATAATGAAGCTGTGTGGCCGTCTTCTCCCATGCCTAACATTACCCAATCAAACCGGGGCAATATATTTTCTCCGTTGCGCACATTGTTTTCAATTTCATTTACATAATGAACTGTTTCTTCATTCGGATCAGATTCACCTTTAATTCTATGAATATTTTCTTCTGGTATTTTTATTTTATCAAATAAATTAATTTTAGTCATTCCGAAATTACTTTCCGAATCATCCGGAGGGACACATCTTTCGTCACACCAAAAAAAATGTACTTTATTCCATTCAATTTCATTTTTAAATGGCTGCTCAGCTAATCTTTTAAAAAAGATAACGGGTGTGCTGCCGCCTGAAACTGCTAAGTAAAAATTTTCATTCTGTTTATTAACAGTTTCTTTCAGCTGATTGGCTAAATCTTCCGCTAATTTTTCTGACGTATCAAATACTTTTAAATTTCTTCCCATATATACTTATTGCTTTGATTATTTAAGCATATAAAGCTAAAACTATTATTATAGATATGAGGGGATAATAATCACATTGGTAAATTAAAATCTAATTCAAGTTACAAAGGTAATTTCAGGCCACATGGATTGGGAATAAATAATAAAATTTTTAATTAACTTAAGAATAGAAATTTTTCTTCTTTATCGGATAATTTAGATTTACCGTTCAAAAATAATTCGGGATATAAATGAAACAATCAATTATTTTATGGGTAGCAGCATCTGTAATTACACTGTTAGCAGGCTATGCACAAAGTATAAAGTCTCCATACTACCCGGTAAATGGAACATTAACGGTTACTTCCGGTTATTCATCGTTTAGCTTTGACAAAATTTATAGAGGGAAAGACGGCTATCCAGTTTGGATAATATCAGATTTTAAAGGACTAAAAGGAAAATTGGACTGGCGAGATATAACAGGAAACGATGAGTGGAATACAATTCAAATGCAGACCAAAGGCGAAGCACTGTATGCAGAAATACCCGCCCATCCGCCTTTAAGTATAGTTGAGTACAGAGTAATATTGAATGACCAGGGTAAAACTTATTATGTCCCTAAAACAGAAATTGCTCACATTGAATTTCTCGGCCATGTACCTTCACAAATAATGATGTTTTATTATATAACTTTATTTGCAGGAATACTTTTAGGAATTAGAACCGGACTGGAAGTTTTTAAAGATAAACCGAAGATTAAAATGTATACGATTTTTACATTGATATCATTTTTTACATTTACACTTATTTTTAACACGGTAAAAAAAGGATGCGAACTTGGTGCCATCGGCGGAACTAAGATAATTCCAATTTCGGATTTATTCAGCAGCGGGCCTGTACTTCTTTTCATTCTATGGATAGCTGCATTAATATTAATTTTCAATACTAAAAAATATAAAGTATGGGCTGCCTTAAGTGCTCTCGGAACAATCCTGATATTTCTACTGGGAAATTTTTAATATCAGATATAAATCAGCTTCTCTTATAAGATAAAAAGGGGGAGGGAAAATCAATTCAGAATATGAATAACTTTTTTATGTATCTCAGGTGAAGCTGCAATAATGCTGTTTCCTTTTACCGGATCATTGCCTTGATAATCCGTAATAACACCGCCGGCACCGTTTACAATCGGGATCAGTGCCATTGTATCCCAGATATTCATTATCGGATCAACCATTATATCGGCAAAACCGGTAGCCAATAGATAATAACCGTAACAATCACCCCAATTACGGTAAAGTTTTACTTTTCTGGTAAGCTCATCAAACTTACTTCCGTTTTGATATTTTTTAATATCAAGATAATCAGTGGTTAATAAAACAGCCTGAGAAAAATCCATGCAGCTTCTAACTTTTGCCTTTTGACCATTTAATTCAGCCGAATAATTATCACCGAGTAAAAATTCTTTTAGAATAGGCTGATTGATTACACCAAGAACCGGCTGATCATTTTTTAGCAGTGCAATTAAGGTCCCGAAAGTTACAGTACCGCAAATAAAACTTTTAGTGCCGTCAATCGGATCAAGTATCCATTTATACTCAGAAGCAGAATTTACTTCACCAAACTCTTCACCTAATATTCCATGATCAGGAAACTGTTTCATTATTTCTTCGCGCATTGCTTCTTCGGCTTTTTTGTCGGCAATTGTTACCGGCGAATCATCTGCTTTGGAATCAACTTTTATTTGTTTACGGAAATAGTTTTTAATTATTTCCCCGCTAATTTCGGCAAGATGTTTCGCAAATAATTTAAATTCTTTAATATCGTTCATTTAGGGCCTATTAAAATATTTAATAATCACTAATTTGGTATATAAGAAGATATTTTTTACTTTGTCAAAAGAGAAACTATATATATATTAGTATCCTTAAAAATGAAATATATGTTATTGCAAAGATAATTACTAAAAAATTTCATTTTAAATGTTCTTTTGGATAATCCGGAGAGATGGCAGAGTGGTTGAATGCGGCGGTCTTGAAAACCGTTAAGGATGTAAGTCCTTCCGGGGTTCGAATCCCTGTCTCTCCGCTAAACAATGATAAAACCTTTGAATACTTAATGTATTTGAAGATTTTTTTTAGGAAGAAAACAAAAAGTGATTCTAATTTCCATAATTAGAAATTGATGACTATTTGATTACTTTAAAATAGAGTATGAGTAATCAATTTTATAACTACCTACATTCCTTCAAAGAGCTTAATTATATTTAATCATTAAGTTTAAAAGTGCTCAAGATTCTTCTAAGGCATTTTTATTCTTAGGCAATGTAATGTACAACCACAAAAATCCGAGTAAACCTGCTAAAACGGAAGCAATTAAAACAGAAATTTTTGAGCTGACAATAGAGATATTTTCGTTGAATGCTAAAAGCGTAATAAATATAGACATCGTAAAACCAATACCCGCAAGAAATCCAACCCCTATCAGATGTTTTTTACGTATATCTTTTGGAACAGAACATAAACCCAAGGTTACGCCAATAATAGAAAAAGTAAATATTCCCAATGGTTTGCCGACCAGTAAACCTAGAATAATACCATAGCTATTTGAATTGGTTAAAGTGCCGATAAAAGATGATGGAAATAAAATTGCCGTGTTGGCTAATGCAAAAAGCGGGAGAATAAAAAAAGCAACAGTTTTGTGTAAACTATGCTGTAATTTATATGATGGAGATTTCTCTTTACCGCTGCCAAACGGAATTGCAAACGCTAAAAGCACACCTGTAATTGTGGGATGAATACCCGAACGATACATACAAAACCACATAACACAGCCAAGGATTAAATACACCCATATTTTATAAAATTTCACTTTATTAAGTATAATCATTATTGCGAATATTAAAACTGCTAATCCAAGATATGTAAAAGAAAAACCGGTTGAATAAAATAGCGCTATAATTATAATTGCTCCTAAGTCATCAATGATAGCCAAAGCAGTTAAAAATACTTTTAGTGAAGCCGGAACTCGGCTTCCCAATAACGAAAGTATCCCCAATGAAAAGGCAATATCGGTTGCCATCGGTATTCCGAAACCGCTTTGAAAAACAGTGCCTTGATTAAATAAGAAATGAATTACAGCCGGCACCATCATTCCGCCGGCAGCTGCGAATATAGGTAACAATGATTTTTTAATATTCGACAATTCACCTATGTATATTTCTCGTTCAATCTCAAGGCCGACGAGGAGAAAGAACACTGTCATTAATCCATCATTTATCCAGAACTCCATAGGTTTAGATAATATATTAATATGCCAAAGGTGAATATAGTTTTGCCCCAAAACTGAGTTTGCAAGTAAAAGAGAAACAATGCTGCATATCATTAAAATTAAGCCGGCAGATTTTTCACTGTTGAAAAATTCATTAAACAGTTTCGTTAATTTCATTAATTAACTCCTCCTATTACTTAGCAGTTAACAGTCCGGCAATTAAACCGAACCTCAGAATTGAAGTGCAGATTGCGTAAACATCACGTCCACATATTACGGGGATTAATTCTTTCAGTATATAATAAAAAATATCTTTAAGAACTTCTATGCCTGCCTACCGAAGATAGGTAATCTCGACTTTTACATAACGGGTTGAAACGCATGGTTAGTTGCTGTCTTCTATTTTTGTAATTTTACATTCTTTTATTGTGCGAAATATTTGGACGTGATGAGAAAATACTTTTTTAATCTTTACTTTGTATTCGTGTCTTCTTTGCAATTTGGCAGCTAGTTTATCATCCGAATATATTTTTACCTTTTTACCAAAATTTGTTGTTTCACAAATCTCAGAAGATATTTCCCATTGTTTGTTTAAAGGAGTTTTTAGAAATACATGAATATGGATTTCTTCCTTATCTTTTAAGAAGTTATAATTGATCTCAGGTCCATCAAATTTCCTTTTCCCAACTTTAAGCCCCTTAATTGCTATACTATCATCAGAAATTGAAAATTGTTTACCAGCTTTAGCTAATTTATCAGCAACTTTATTTTGCTTTCTTGGTTTATATTCAATAAGTACTTTACTACGTGCTATTTCGGAAAGTTTTTTCCTTTTCTTATCTAGTTTATCCAGGAGATCATGATTTTTTATTTCTTTTCCTTCATGATTACACCATTTATTCTTTCTCCACTCTTGAATTTTAAATGGACTAGTTCCCTCTTTATCATTTAGTCTAAATCTGTCTGTAACGAATATGATTGTGTTAATGTTAGAAAGTATTTTGCTGTTTTTCACATAAAAATTAATAATATACTCAATTCCAGAAATCAGTGCTTCAAGTTCTAGTCTCTCTATATTTGCGCCTTCATATCTACCTTGTGATTCTTTAATATTTTCCAAGCCAACAGAATCTGGGAATATGACTTCAAAACCAATTCCACCAGTATTCTTGGAATCATAATTCATTGAACCATCACATTTAATATAAAGCGCATATGGATTCATATTGATTTCTTTTATTAAAGCAACTAACTATTTATTAAGCAGATTAAACTTTATTCTTTAAGGCGTATTAGAAACATTTATTTTCTTCCTAACATTCTACACAAAAATAAAATTAACTTCCATAACTTGTTTGTTTATTAAACTTATAATTTTTTTCAGTTTTCAATATCTTTTTGCGGTAAAAATATTCTGCCTAATATTCTATTAGCGTTCTCCTTATTCCATCCCGATTTGCCCCCATGCGTGTCTTAGTGCAGTTACGATTTTCCTATCATCTTATATAGCGGCGCAGTAAATGAATAATCAAACTTAAAAATAATTTTGACAAAATATAGTAACAAAGGGAGCTTGCGCTCCCTAACATTATTTTAAAAGGATTAATTTCTTTGCCGATACAAAGCTGCCGGCCTGCATTCTGTAAAAATATATTCCGCTTGCAAAACTGGCTGCATTAAACATAACTCTATAACTTCCAGCCATCTTTTCTTCATTTACCAAAGTCTCTACCTCTCTCCCCAAAATATCGTAAACCCTTATTGTTACTAAACTGGTTTTTGGTATAGAGTAATTTATTGTTGTTGTTGGATTAAATGGGTTAGGATAATTTTGCGTTAAAGAATAATTATCCGGTTGAAATTTTGTCGCTTCAACACCGGCAACTGCTTCCGGATAAGTAATTCTTAAATTATCCAGGTATATTGAACCGCTGTATGTTTGATCTGCCTGCCTTGTGCTTCCCAATTTAATTACGATTTGCTTAAGAGACGCCGGGAAATAAAAAGTAGCCCCCATTGTTGCTTCGTATGTTTTTGAAAATGAAGCGTATAAGGTATCAAAACCATCTGACCTTGTGGCATATTTATTAGTAAACATTTTAAATAGAGCACCGTCGGGATTGCTTAGCATGTAATAAATTTGATGCTGGTTCCCGTCCGATTTAACATCAATCATCATTGAATCCGGTACGCCTTTTAACGGAATATCGGTATCCAGGTAAATATAGTTTAGCTTATTAGTGTTATAAGTAAAATTATAATCAATTCTTAATGAACCGTTTCCCTGGGTTAATTGGTCTGTTGAAACAGAAATACCGTTGCCTGTTGAATCTAAATTATCGCCGGAAAATTTCCAATGGCCGGTATTCTCCATAGAATCAATTACAAGGCCGCCCTGTTCAATAACAACATTTACAACTGAAGTATCCGAAACGCCCTTATAGGAAACCACCACATCGGTAACACCAGCTTTTTTACCTGTAAAATTTCCTGATGAGTCTATTACACCGATTGTTGTATCGGTTGATGTCCAGTTATAAGAAGTTAAAGGTATGTTATATTTAATTCCCTCAACATCAAAAGCTCTTATCTGAAAATTTTGTACGCGATGCGAATCGGTTATTAATGACTTTGGAAATATATCAAGCTTTGTAATAGACTTAACAACTATTAAACAAGAATCTTTTAATCCATTGTAATTTGCAATTACATAACCTGTATCCGCTTCGGCTCCAGCAGTAAATAGACCGGAAGAACTTATAGAACCGATACTGCCGCTTACAGAATACGTAACATTTGAATTATCGATATTTATTACGTTAAATAAATTATCCCTGCCCTGTGCACTAAACTGCAATGTTTCACCGTGGAAAATTCTGTAAAAATTCGGACTAATTTGAATTGATTGCAGGCTGCCTGCCGAAGGTTGACTGGAAACAACAAGTAAACCGTTTGCATCTTCGCGTTCAATGCCGCCGGAGGAAGGATAATTCACTACCGAATCGCGTACAATCATTGTAGTAGAGCCGCCGCCGTCCAGGTTCATTCCCTGGTACACTCCCAGTTTTATCATAAAGTTAGATAGTTCGGTGAATGTCATTCCTAGGCTGTTTGCAGTTCTTCCGTCAACTGTAACAAGATACATAATTGTACTGTCCTTAGTAAAACCTATTGCAGTGCGTGGTTCTCTTGAAGCGTCGTTAACATAAAGCTTACCGTTATTAACAATTTTAAGATTACCTCCTATCATTTCATTTAGTTTTAATATTCCGGGAATTATATTATTAATAACCTTAACAGTATCTCCTGCTTTTAAATTATTAAGAAATGATGCGGCAGTACCGTGTCCTGATAAAACAGCTGTACTGTCGGTAATTATCATATTGCCTGTATTAACTTCTTTGTTTATTACAATGCATTTAACTGTATCATTAACCAACCAGGGACTAACAGGCATGACTGATATTTCAGTGCCGAAAGCGTTTGTGCCGGTTGTGTCTCCAAAATATTTATTGTATAAAATTAATTGATTTGTGTTTCGGCCGGCATCTACATTTGCAATGCTATAAGAAGAGTCGCCCGCTATTAATTTACCGCTGTAGCTTACATTATTAATCATAGGCATGTTATTAACATTAAAACCTACAGCCTGCCAGTTTGAAGATGTATGAATAATTTGTCCTTCCTTTACCTGTGTACCAACCGGGATTCCGGGACCGATCTCGAAAAAATCTCCGTTAACTGCACCAATAACTGCATGACCATCGTAATTGTTTCTTTTTGCCATCGAGCTAACTGTTTCCTGCCCGATTAAATGATCGCCAGCTTTGACAGTTTCAACTTTATTATATGGATTTTTCAAATCTACTTTAAGAACATTTATGTTCCAGGGAATTGCCGGAGCTAAAATTTTCATATAAGTTATTCCGCTTCCCACTTTAGTTGTTAACACAGTATCAAAAGAAACCTGAGCTTTTGAAACGGTGATTAGTGAAAAAGATAAGCAAAGAAAGAGTATAAATTTTTTCATTTGTATCCCGTATATGGTGAAAGAATAAAAACTATTATTTAGAAATTTATTTCGAGTCGATTTTAAAAATAACATATGATTTAACTTAACCAAAGCTGAAATAAAATTTAAACAAATTGATAAAATAGGAAAGAGCAAGAAATGTCCCCGAATGATGTTCGATCATTAAGCACGAGATCAGTTTCTCGCTCTTCCAGTGATTAACTTAAATACTTTTTTCATTAGGTTCAAACATTAGGTCAAAGGATAAATTTATTTAGAGATTTTGGGGCATAACTTTCGCCCCTTCTCTTGACTTTAAACGGAATAACCTAATGCAGTTACAATTTTCCCATCATCTTATATAGAGGCTCTGTATGCGTGCGGTTAAACTTAAAAATATTTTTATTTAAATGCACAATAAATAATAACAAATATGTTCGAAATAAATAAGTTTTGCCGTTGCACCTAAAAAGAATTAATAATAAAATTCATATCAAATGGAGTGCAAGCCTTGCCGGAAAGGCTGGTAGAATATAAATTCTGTTTGAGCGAGTCTTTAACGAGCGAGTTAATTTATTTTAGCTGAGCGGAATGAGATTTCCTAAATTCTATTTCAGTGCAAGTTCTTTTGAAAATAGGAATCGATATAGTTGAATGATAAACTCGGATATTGTTTACAAAATTATTTATATTAAAAATAAAAATTAATCACCAACTCTTAGGAGAATAAAAAAATGAACTTCTTGCAAAATTACAGCGGAAAAGCTATAGAACTTTTAATGGGCTATGGCCCAACATTAGTATTAGCAATTGTTACTTTGATAATAGGCCTTTGGGTAATTAAATTATTTATCAAGGGCCTCGGCAGAGCTATGGAGAAGGGTAATATTGATGTGTCTTTGCATAAATTTTTATTGAGCTTATTTGGAATCTTATTGAAAGTGATGCTTGTTATAAGTGTAGCTTCAATGATAGGCATTCAAATGACCTCTTTTATTGCCGTATTGGGCGCCGCAGGCCTGGCTGTTGGCTTGGCATTGCAGGGAAGCCTGGCAAACTTTGCCGGCGGTGTATTAATCCTATTATTGAAACCATTCAAGGTTGGGGATTTTATAGAATCAGCAAGTTATTTGGGTACGGTAAAAGAAATTCAGATATTTAACACTATCTTAAAAACACCGGACAATAAAACAATTTTTATCCCGAATGGTGTATTATCAAATGCAAGTATTACCAACTTTTCAACGGAGTCGACCCGCCGGGTTGATATGGTATTTGGAATAGGATACTCTGATAACATTACGAAGGCAAAAGAAATAATAGAATCAATTCTTAAAAATGACGGCAGAATTTTAAATGAGCCCGCACCGCTTATAGTTGTTTCCGAACTTGCCGATAGTTCGGTTAATATTACAATGCGTGCATGGTGCAATAACGCTGATTACTGGGGAATTTATTTTAAGATGCAGGAATCTGTAAAATTAGAATTTGATAAACAGGGTATTTCTATTCCATTTCCTCAGCGGGATGTACATGTATATAATCATTAATATTTAAACTCAGGTTATCAATTTATTCAGATTAAAATTTATATTTTATTTAATTTATATCGAATTATGCCCGTATATAAAGTTCCTAGGGCTGGTTTGAAACTAATAAAATATACAAGCGGGGGAATTCTATAATTATTTAAGAGGGAAGGACGATACAAAATCAGAGAGAAATTATATAAATCTTTTTTTGCATTTATCTAAAAATTTATTTTTAGGTGAGATACGTTAATTTTACTACGATATATTATGATGGGGATTTTGTAACTGCATTTAGACACGCTGTGGACAAACCTAGGAAACTGAATACTATAAAATGTTTTTAGCTTAGAACTAATAAAAAATTAGCTTTCAATATTATGAGGTTATTTAGTTAGAGCCAGATTTTTTATTTTTAATGAATACAAGATCAACTGGCAAGAAAATTTATTACTGCATTATTAAATTCATCAGGTTTTTCAAAAGGGATAAAATGTCCACATTCCGGAATCATAATCAATTTCGAGTTTGGAATTTTATCGGTTCCGGTTCGTGCGATTTCTTCAGTAGTAGTTTTATGAAAAAATCTGTTCGGAATAAATTTATCATTCAATCCAAAGAACACAAGCGTTGGTTGTTTAATCAATGAGAGCCGATCGCTTATAGGATTTTCTAACATCCCCCTTAATGAATTTGAAACTACTGTACAATAATTACTAAAATTTTGTTCTTCCTTCATGTTTATTCTATCCGAAATCATAAATTCGGCATCTTCAGGCATATTAAAAAAATTAGCCTCTACATTTAGTTTTATTTGGCTATCACTTGCCGCTTCAAAGTACTGTGGAGTATATGTCTTTTTTGACCATTCAATTTCATCGGCGGAGAACTCCTCAAAACCCGCGGGTGCAATTAAAATTAGTTTCTTAATTATTTCAAAATACATTAGAGCAGTATTTATGGCTATATGCCCGCCCATACTGTGACCAGCCAAAGTCACATTTTTTAGTTGAAGTTTGGTTACAAGTTGTTGTAGCACTGAAGAATAAAAATCCATTTTACCCGAATGAACTTCTCTGCTAGATTTTCCGTATCCCGGTAGATCAATCACAATACATCTAAAATGGTGTTTTAGTACATTAATATTTTTCTTCCATGCAGGGATATAACTGCCAAGTCCATGTATAAATAAAATTGTCTGATCACCTCTGCCCTCATCGGCAAAAGCAATCTCTAAATTTCCGGCAAGCGAAATCTTCTTTACATCGAACGAGTATTCGGATTGTGAGAATTGCATAATGAAAAGAGTTTAGAAAAAGCTGACTTAATATTTTAAGTCAGCTTTATAATATTATTGTAAAAAATTTAGAACAGCGCTATCAAATTTTTCCGGCTGTTCCATCATTACCATATGCCCCGAGTCCTCAATTTGAACAAGCCTGCAGCCGGAAATTTGTTTTTCTCCAGCTTTAAATACATCTGAAGGAAATCCCGGATTCAGATAAGGATTGGGAATTAATCCGTCTTCTTTTCCGTAAATTATAAGAGTCGGAACTTTTATATCTTTTAATTTATCCGATGTTGGTTCGTCAAGCATACCATGAACGCATCTGACAACTGCGTAACAAAAGTCATCAAAGTCATCGGCTTTTGCAATTCTTACACGTTCTTCCACCATCCATTCATTTTTATCGTTCCAAGTATAAAAGTTGATTGTAAGATTTTTACGTACGCCTTCTTCTGTTGTCGCTTTAATTCCATTTACAGTTAAAACACTTTTCAACCAATCACCCTGTCCGCGTGAAAACTTTTCTATACCGGCCGGATCAGCCAAAATTAATTTATTCAATCTTTCAGGATATTTTAAAGCGAAAGTGATACCTATTTGCCCTCCCATAGAATGACCAACTAATATTATCTTATCCAATTTGAGAGAGTCAAGAAATCTCTTAAGAGTTTCTGCATAGAAAGACATTGTATAAGGATAAACACCTTTTTCAGATTTTCCGTAGCCTGGTAAATCAACAGCAATTACGCGGTAATGTTTGGAAAGTTCGGGAATATTATATCTCCAAAAACCAGCATTACTTGCAAGTCCGTGCACTAGTAAAATCGTCTGATTTCCGTTTCCTTCATCAATATAAGAAATCTGAGGATTCTTCAATATTGTTTTAGTCGGAAAACCATAATCTATATCCTTAAATTGGAGCGCGGACATTCCAGTGTATAAATATCCGCCCGCACAGCCTTCAAGAATAATTATTAAAAGAGCATAAAATAAAAATATTAAATAATTCTTTTTCATCATTCCTCCTAAAACATTAACCAGCTAAGAGTTGTAAAAAATACCCAGGGGTCTTTAGGATGCACACCCGAATAAGTTGTAGACGGCGCATCGTAAAAATCACCTAAGGCAAGGTAACCGGCACTTAATCCAAGTGTTAGAAATACTTTTAAATTATATTTGAATTCAACGTTGACTTCTGTGCCAATATAACTGCCGCCGCCCTTAGGAGTTATATTTGAAAATGCTGTTGCAAATCCAACTTTGCCGCTAAATTTATTCGGAATTAAATCTTTTGATAGATTTAAAAATGCAGCAGAAACTCCCAGCCCCATGTTTGATATATCATGCACCGCGGAATAATATCTGTTTACTACTTGAGGATCCGGAAATAGCAGAAGCGCACGGTGTGTGCTGTATATTCCGACAGGCGAACCATAAACATTTCCCGTAATAACACTTGTAAGCTTGCCATCACTTACATTGTTTCCGTCCCCAGTTGTATATAAACCTTCAATTGATACTTTGTCATTTGCTGTCATTCCATATTTATACTGAATCGAAGCATTTGCAGCAACACCAAAAACATCAGCAGCTTTTTTTATTGATGTTCCAACCGTATCAATTGTTCCGAGATTTGCCATCACAAAACCATCAGCCCACAAACGTGATTCAAGAAAATCTCTGTTGTAAGCTGCATGCGCACCTACCCATGCAAGATCAGCCTGATATTTTTGAGTTATACCGGGAAATTTTATTCTGACTGCACCGTTATACTCAGATAAAGCACTATTTAAACCTTGCCCTAAGACAGAAATGCCCCCAGCTCCTTTTGCTCTATCCCATACATACCAGAAATTACCGCCAACTTCCAGGAGCGGCGCAACTCTCGATTCAAGATCCATCATCCACAATACAACATCATCATTTTTACTAATTTCATTTTCCCAAAGCTGGAAAAATCCGATTCTTCCTTTTGTAATAGGTGTAAGATTTGCAAATGCATTTATACCTACTGCTTGAGTTCCCCAGTAAGCAAGTTTATAATCGCTAGTTTGCGCGGTCTGTAATGTATTTACGTTGGGATCTCGTACATTATCAAATAGTCTTTGCAAACCAATTACTATATTCCAATCCGCGTCTTCAGGTTTTATTTCAACATTTGCAAGAAGAGTTTGAAGATTTATCTGTCCTGCATTTATAGCGCCTCCACGATTATTGCCTACCCCGTAAGCCTGGTCGCCCCAAGTATAGTCTATTTTAAATAATGCTCTAAATGTTGCATAACCGTCAAGTATCGATGGCTTATAAACCATATACGGAACAAATCTCTGTTCAAGATAAAGTGCCGTCTGCGGAACGGTGTTAGTAGAATTTTGTCCGAATAATCTGCCTATTACCTGCCCTTGCAGAATATCGTTAGTCGGTGTAACATTTGAAGATGTCATTCGAGTAAATGAATATCCGATAAACTGAAACTCTTTGGGTGCCGGGTCCTCAATTCTTTTATTATCTTGAGCTTGCAATGCAACAGATATAAAAAGAATCGCGGTTAATAAATAAATTTTTTTCATCTATTATCCTCCATTGATCCAAATAAAAATATTAATGGCGAAATTTCTCTCGCCATTGATCAATTGGATTATTATTGTTTAACAAAAAGTTGAATCCATGTTTTACCTAGCGGATAACTGTTATATGCTGTACTTCCGAAACCGCCTGAAGCTGTGGGCGCAGTAAATCCGCTTATAGCAGGAGTGGTTTGAACTACTTCATAACTGAGAACTCCTGACGCAGTCACTCTGTAAATTCCAGTTGAAGTTACCGAAGAGGGAACCGTCTGATTCAATGTAATATTTCTTATTGAAGTATTTGTATTAGCGGTAGTAGAATAGGTACCTTGATAAGTAACGTCAACGTTGCTGCTGTCTGTAGCAACTACAGTATAAGTCATATTGGCATTAAAAGTAGCAACAATTTTTTTAGTTTTCAATGTAGCTTTTAACCCGGGTGCTACGTTAGCGCCATCTGATAACCAGGAACCAATCAACAATTCTTCCTTTGGTGTAGAAGGGACAAATCTCTGGGTCCAGGTAGCTCCTAAAGAAATTCCGTTGTATGAAGTGCTTCCGAAACCTGCTCCGGCTGTTGGAGCCGCAAATCCTGCTATTGCCGGAGTAGTTTGAACAACTTCATATGTTAAAAAACCGCTGGCATTAACTTGATAGATTCCTGTTGAAGTAACAGAAGTCGGTACGGTTTGATTCAGAATAATTGACCTGATTGTTGTACCATTGTTTTCTGCTGTTGTATAGGTGCCCGAATAAGTAACTGACGATCCTGCTGAATCTGTTGCCACAACCTGGTATGTTTTATTCTCGCTAAAGGTAGCGGTAATTTTTGTGGTTTTTAATGTTGACACTAATCCCGGAGCAATATCTGCGCTTTCAGAAATCCAGGAACCGACTATAACATCGACTTGAGCTGGCGGTGTTGTCGGCGTATTATCACTGCTTTTGCAGGCAGAGAACATAATAGCAACAACTAAAACTACAACTGCTAATAATGAATTTTTCATAGTAACTCCTCTGATTAATTATGTTTTTTATTTAGTTTATTTATAGAAAATTGCGACAATTCTTTTTTATTTATTTTTCCAGCTTCATTTTTTGGTAATTCCGTTAAAAACTCTACATACTTTGGAATTTTATATTTCGCAAGATTACCTTTGCAAAATTCCAGAACTTCATTTTCGGTTAGACTATTTATTTCATTCAATACGATATAAGCTTTACCAACTTCTCCCCATTTATCATCGGGAACTCCAATAATTGCTACTTCTTTAATTTTGGAATTGGTATAAAGAAACTTTTCAACCTCAGCAGGATATACATTTTCACCGCCGCTTATATACATGTTCTTCTTACGGTCGACCACATAGAAATAATTTTCTTCATCTTTCTTCACCATATCGCCTGTATGGAACCAGCCATCGGTTATACACTCGGCAGTTTCCTTTTCATTTCTCCAATATCCAGGTGTAACAATTGGAGAACGCATCCAAAGTTCGCCAATTACATTAGCCCCGCACTCTTCGTTATTCTTATCCATTATTTTTGCTTCAACATAAAAATTAGGAAAACCAATTGATCCGCGTTTTCTTATTGCATCATCTTGATGAAGTGAAAAACAATTCGGCCCTACTTCTGTTAATCCATAACCTTGTCTGATATATATCCCTTTTTCGTGCCACTTATTGATTAGAGGAATTGGCATCGGAGCTCCGCCAACAACAGCGTATCTAACAGAAGAAAGATCAACCTTTTGGAAGTATGGAGAATCGGCCATCATTTGAAGCATTGTGGGGACACCAAAAAGAATAGTAGTCTTTTCTTTTTCCATTAATTGAAGAATCGTATCAGCATCAAATCCTGTTAATAAAGTATGCGAAGCGCCATGCAGCACGAAAGGAGTAAACAATACATTCCAGCCGCCTGTGTGAAAGAAAGGTGCAAAACTTTGAGTATGGTCCTCCGAATTAAGATCAAGACGAAGCCCGGTGTTAATTGCATTCCAGAATAACATGCGGTGGTTTATTATTACGCCTTTAGATATTCCTGTTGTTCCGGCGGTATAAAGAATCATTACTGGATCATCTTCGGTAAATAAATATTGCGGAGTGAGATCAACTGGATTTATATTTTCAAAAAGGAAATAAGATAAATCTTCAAATTTCTTTTTTATTTTAATCTCTTTTAGTTTAACAAGTTTTTGTATCTGCTTCTCGAATTCTTGTTCATATAAAAATAAAATCGGATCTGCATCTGAAATTAAAATATCAAGCTCACGCGGCGTTAAACGAAAATTAAGCGGAACAAGAACCGCTCCGATTTTTACACAGGCAAAAAAGAGCAGCACGTACTCGGCCCTATTTTTTGAATAAACCGCAATCCGCTCACCCCGAATAATTTTAAGTTCATCTCTTAGATAAATTGCCAATGCATTTGTTCTGGAATTAAAATCAGAGTAAGACCATTCAACATTAGAATTATGCTCTCTTAAAATCATTCTACCGGGCGTGTATTCCGCCCATTTATTCAACCAGTCAGTTTGAAAGTTGTACATCGGATTTTCTCCTTACTGACAGATAAATTATTCCACCAACTATCAATGAAGCTGAAATAGCCATTGCGCCTGCTACGCCTGGATTTTCCCCTGTAGCTTTGGTAAAAGGGACAGCTACTTTCCCGTAATAAAAAATAAAATGAACAATAATTGCTGTTACAGAAGCGCTGATTACTGGAACTTTTGTTATATCCTTTATAAACATTCCAAACAAGATAGGAACGAATGCTGCTGCAAAATAAGCGTAAACCCCGTTCTGTGCGAAAATCCCGACACTCAATTTTGGATGAATTAATTGATCGTATGAAATTAGAATAGCAACTAAAGCCAGCATTATAATTACAATTCTGTTAATAATTATTTTTGTATGTTCACGCTTTAATTGATCTTTTGAAAAATTTCTTCCGAAAATAGGTTCGATAATATCTGTTGTAACTGTTGTAGCAACTGCCTGAATCAGACCTTCAAGAGTTGAAATGCCGGCGCTGATAAGACCAAGCACCACGAATAAGCCCACATAAACCGGGAATTCTTTTACAACATATGCCGAAACGATTCCATCAAGTTTTAAAGGGATGCCATTTAATTTTAAATCGGGAAAAGCTATTCGCGCATATAATCCGATTATAACTACTAGAAAGAAAATCATTTCGGTGATAATTCCACTAACCAAGTATTTATTTACATCTTTATCGGTTTTCAATAATAGAGACTTTGTGATTATATGCGGCTGGCACACAATTGCAGCGCCAATTACAATTTGTGCGAATATGATTTCGAAATAATCACGAAAAAGGAAACTGCTTGCGTTTGTTGACTGAATCAGTTTCGGATCTATGCTGCTTAGTTTGTCTAAGAATCCGTGAACGCCGTTACTGAAATTTTGATAACCTGAACCAAGAAGAATAAATGCAACTGCAAGCATTATAACCGCTTGAACTGTGTTTGTATAAACCATAGAATTCGCACCGCCGAACATCATATAGCCGAATATGAAAACGACAATTCCGATAAGTATAGTAAGTTCATTTACATTCAATGTTTTTGAAAGAACTTTTGTTAGTCCAACACAAATCAAAACTATAAATGTCATAAGCAATAGAGAAAGGAATGCGAAGAATAGAGAATAAGCCTTGCTGTTATATCTCGTCCCCATCCATTGCGCCATTGTTAAAGCTTTAACGGTACTTCCGTGTTTGCGAAAACCTTTTGTTAGAAGAAATAACGAGATCATAGCCGCAATAGGTAAAACAATGGCATAAGATATTACTCCGCTAATACCGTATAAAGCAATAAATCCCGGGTTTATTATAAATGTAGCCGCACTAGTCATAGAAGCAGCTAATGCCAGCCCGACCGCTATTGGAGAAAAAGCAACATTGCCGACAGCGTAGTCGTTCATATTTTTTATTTTTAATGCACCGCGTATAACAAGAAAAAGAATAATTGCCATGTACACAATTACAAGCACCCAGCCTGCGGTTACCAATTCATTTGAAGCAATATTATTCATAAACTATCTTATTATGATTGTAAAAATCTAAAAAGATTATTTTACCATCTAAAAGCTGCACTGGCAAAAGCTAATCCTCCTCCTGAACCAATGAACATTACAAGGTCGCCCTTTTTTAGTTTATCTTTTTTCACTGCATCGTCCAGCGCCATTGGAATACAAGCCGATCCGGTATAACCGAATCGCTCCATTATTGTATGCCCTTTTACACGTTCAACACCAAGATTGTCCAAAGTCTCCCAAATACTGTTAATATTAATTTGAGTAAAAAAAAATGCTTTGAAATCATCAGGCTTAACATTCAGTCTTTCACAAATATCTTTTGCCATTTTAGTCCATGTATCCGGATTTATTTCTTTTGGAAATTTTTTAACAAATTTTAGCAGGTGATCTTTTTTCTTTATTACTTCATTTGTTACAGGCATATGTGTTCCGCCTGCGTAAATCCCCATCCAATCTGAATACTGTCCTTCAGTATAAAGATCGCTTGTTAAAAATCCGCTAACTTGATCTTCCGCCGCGGATAAAATAACTGCTCCGGCACCATCAGCAAAAAGTGTAACTGTTTTTTTATCACTCATATCCAAATATTTACTCATTGCATAAGCACCAATCACAAGTATGTTTTTATATCTTTCATCCGATCTTATATATTTTGAAGCGATATCAACCGCTGTAACAAAACCCGCACAGGCAGTATTGACATCAAATGTTCCTGCGTTAACTGCACCAAGACGATGCTGAACAACGGAAGCGGTAGAAGGTGAAATATATTCCGGTGTATCCGTAGCTATTATAATAAGATCTAAATCTTCAGGTTTTAGGCCTGCATTTTGAAGTGTATTTTCAGCGGAGTGTATACATAAGTCGGCCGTCGATTCATCTTCAGCACACCAATGACGTTCTTTAATCGTTAAATTTTCCACTAACCAGGTATCAACGTCTTCGCCCAGCAATTCATTGAAATAACTGTTAGGCAAGACTTTCTCCGGGACATAAGATCCCGTTCCTTTAATTACTGCATTTTTCATAAAATGATTTTATTTCTGCTTTAGTTGATTAAAGAACCAAACCACCATCAACACTTAAAGTAACACCGGTGATAAATTTTGCTTCATCGCTTGATAGAAAAAGATAAGCATCGGCAATATCTGAAGGATCCCCAAGTCTACCCAGCGGAGTTTTCTCTTGAAGCATTGTAATAATTTTTTCCGGAATTGTTGCGACCATTTCAGTAGCAATAAAGCCCGGTGCAACTGCATTTACATTAATTCCTTTTCTTCCCAGTTCACGAGCCCAGACTTTTGTCATTCCGATTATACCGGATTTTGTTGCAACATAATTAGTCTGTCCAAAGTTACCGTAAATACCAACTACGGAAGAAGTATTTATAATTTTACCGTATTTATTTTCAACCATGTAAGGAGCAACTGCTTTTGTACAATTGAAGACTCCGGTCAAGTTAACATCAATAACTTGCTTCCATTGATCGGCAGTCATTTTTAATAGTGTTGCGTCTTTTGTAATTCCGGCATTATTAATCAGAATATCAATTTTTCCATATTGATTAAATACTTCTCTTGCGGAATTTTCAACGGAAGAAAGATCGGTTACATCAGTTTTAATAAAGTCCAGATATTCATTTTTAAGTTCATTTTTTAATTGAAGCACCTTCTCTTCAATAATATCCCAAATAATTACTCTAGCACCTTCGCTTAAAAATTTTATTACTGTGGCTTTCCCTATTCCCTGAGCTCCGCCTGTAATGATCGCAATTTTATTTTCCAGCCTTTTCATAATGAACCCCTTTAATATTTTAATGTTCTATACTTCGAAACACAAAAATCAAAATGACGATAAAAGATAAACGTAAAAAATATTTTTATTTAATAAGCTTATTTCTATCTTTTTCCCACTCTTCAAGAAAAGTATTGAAATGTTTCTCCATGAGCTTGTAAAAGCGCTCCATTTCAATGGCCCTTTCCGATATTACCTTGAGCGCAGTATTACTTTTCTTTTCACTTATTGCTTTTTGTTTGATTTGTGTTGCTATTCTGGTATTGTTTTTAATTAGCTCTAAATTATTACGAAAAGCGTTCTCAAAAATTTCCGGTTCAATTTCATAATAATCTTTACGGTTATTTTCAGGTGACCAGGCTTTACGAATTAAATTTTTGTCACGAAGTCTGTGCACAATTTGACTTATAGGGCCTTTACTTCGTCCAAGTTGCTTTGTTATTTCGTCGAGTGAAACCGGCGCGGGAGAAGAAAGTAGAAGCGCAACAACATGCCCCATCAGTTTATTTAATCCAAAAGATTTATAAGCAACCCCAAATCTTTGGATAATTTCATTTCTTACTTTTTCTTCGGGTGTCATATCAATATTTTTAATTTTTGAAATTTTTCAAACATTAAAAACATAACTTACTATTTCTTTAAAGTCAAGGAATTAATTTTTTTTATAAAAAAATCTATTGATGTATAAATTAGACTTAAGGTTTTGGGTAAGATTCTAAAATTCCAAACTCAGCCCAAGTGACGGTAAAATTCCAATCGATTCACCTCTTTCAGCCTTTTGTGTCCTCGGATCCCAGCGGATAGAGTTACTGCTTTTATTATTATAAACATTTTGAATATCGATATAGGTTATTAAAGTCAGCTTTTCAAAATACCATCGTCTGTCAACTCTTAAGTCGAGGCTGTGCAGCGGATTATAATAATCGGTTAAATATTTAGAGACAAGCTGCGTTCCATCAGATTCATAAGGCGTATAAGGGCTCCCGGATGCAAAACGGAATTTTAAACTGGCTTCCCATTTTTTATTAAATTTATAACCGCCGCTTATATTTAGAATCCATTTTTGGTCGTAAATGCCGGGTCGTGTAATTCCATCAAGCGGCGTGAATTTAGTTTCGCTGTATGTGAGACTGAAGATACCGTAAAATCTTAGTTGAGATAATTTTTTCTGAATAGAAAGTTCAATTCCTTTGCTGTTTCCTTTACCTTTATCGGTTAACGGTTCTAATCCGAATGAAGAGAAATTATCTTCCGATCCGGAAAATCCGGCACCTGTATTTGCTAAAACTAAATACGGCCTTATCAAACTGGTGGGATAGTCAGAATATAGTTTATAAAATGCTTCAACCTTAATTAAGGCATCTTCTCTAATAAGATGATCGATTCCTAATATTAAATGTTCCGCACGAATATCCTCCAAATTATTTTTATTTTCATCCAACGCAAGCCAAATATATGAAGGCGACTGATAGTATACTCCGCCGCTTGCGTTTAGTGAGGTTAAATCGGTAAAATTATATGATGCGGAAATTCTCGGGCTCAAATAAAATTTCTTTTTTAACGGATTAAAATAATCAAGTCGTAAACCTAAATTTGTTTTTAATTTACTAAAGAAAATATTATTCAGGTTTACATATGCAGACGATTTTGAATAATTTTCGTTTGTATTTAAAAGATTAATCGGGAGAACATCGCCGAAAGAAGTAACAAAATTCGGCAGCAAAACATCAGCTTCAAACTTTATATATTTCCCCATTATACCTGCCGAAATTTCAGTTGATGAAGAAAATTTATAGACTAAGTCTGCTCTAAGGGAATTTTCCTGTTCTCTTGAAATATTTTTAAATATAGGATTTAGCAAAGTATCTCTTTGTTGTGTATTGTAATCAACATAAGTTCTGCTTAGGGTAATATTAAAAAATCCGTTTTGTATTAAGCGCTGATAATATATTCCGGTTACATACTGTTTTTGATCGCTGCCGAGAATTCTGGAATTATCAAATCTTTTGTCAGCGGTTTCATTAAAATATTTTACATTATCAAAAGCACCCACAAACAAAAAAGATATATTGCTGGAATTATCTAATTTAAAATTTGCCTTTGAGATTAAATCATAGTATTCCGGAACAAACCCGAATCCGGCAGCCTTAAAAATAAAATCAAGATAACTCCTTCTGGCCGAAAAAATAAAATTATTATTATCGCCAATCGGACCTTCTAAGTTAAGTCCAAACTGTGAAGCAGAAATTGTAGCCTTTCCTCCCAGCCTGTCTTCACGGCCGTTTCTCAAATCGATTTTTAAAACTGAAGAAAGCTTATCGCCGTATTCCGCAGAAAATCCTCCTGTTGAAAATGAAGTTTCTTTTACGTAATCAAGATTTATATAACTTAACGGGCCGCCGGAAGCACCTTGAGTACCAAAATGATTTATGTTTGGTACTTCTATTCCATCTAAAATATACAAATTTTCAGAAGGCGCGCCGCCACGTACTATCAAATCATTCCTGCCGGGATCCGCCTGAGCAACACCCGGCAAAACCGATAAAGCTCTTACAACATCTTCAAATCCTCCCGGTGTTCTTCTAATTTCTTCATATCCAAAATTTCTAGTACTGATAATATCTGTTGGAGCTTTTGAAAAATATCCTGCATTAACTGTTACATTCTGCAGTTGAATTGCTTCTTCTGTAAGATTAAAATCCGCCTGTGCCGGCTTTGATGACCGCACTATGATATCCGTCTTAATTTCTGATGCGTAACCGATAATAGAAGCTTTTACTTGATACGAATTTACAGGAATTCCTATTATTTCAAATTTTCCATCCAAATCTGTTGCAGCGCCATAATTTGTGCCTATCAGAATTATATTCACTCCAGGCAAAGGCTGATTACTAACGGCATCAGTTACTTTTCCATAGATTGAACCTTTTTCATTTTGTGCTAAAATTAAAGAAGACAACAAAGAAAGAATTAAAAGAATTTTTCCCATTTTTCCCTTTTTTTAATTTAATAGTTAACTAAATAAAATTACTAATGCAATAATTGTTCATTTATTAATTTTTTCAAGCTGAAGATTACAATCAATTTGATGAACAAAAATTATTATAAAAATTTCATGTAAGTATTTCAAATTATGCTTTTTGTAATGAGGCTTTTTAACAAAATTAGCTTGGTTTTGTTCCGCAACATAGTTCTAAAATCAGGATTGCTAATTCATTTCTCATTTAAATATTAAAATCCATAAATTAGCACGTTTGAAATTCGATCTCTTATTATATGGAGGAAGTATGAAATCCAGGATTACTGCTTATATATTGATTTTATCTGCCGTTTTTATTGCATCAATTTATCCGCAGAAAAAAGAAAAGAAAGAGGAGAAAAAAGACCGGCACACATTCACAATGGTTTATGAAATAGGTGCCACTTCAGTAAAGAACCAGGCAAAAACCGGAACTTGCTGGGATTTTGCAACTCAATCGTTTCTGGAAAGTGAAATTATGCGGTTGCACAATAAGAAATATGATTTGTCTGAAATGTTCAATGTAAGATATACTTACCCCTTAAAAGCGGAAAGGTATGTAAGATACCATGGAAAGTATCAATTCGGAGAGGGTGGACAGGCACACGACGTTTTAAAAATATTCGACACTTACGGTGCTGTTCCCTATTCTGTTTATCCAGGACTTGAGCCAGGTGATTCACTTTATGATAACACCGAAATGGATGCGGTTTTAAAATCAGTTCTTAAAACAATTGTTGAAAGGAAAAAGATTACACAGCATTATAAACAAATTGTTAATGCTATCTGCGACATTTATCTGGGAAAAGTACCGGAAAAGTTTGAATATGACGGTAAAGAATTTACACCTAAAAGTTTTGCTAAAAGCTTAGGTATCAATACCAAAGATTATGTTGAAATAACTTCATATACGCATCACCCTTTTTATTCTAAATTCGTTCTGGAAGTACCTGATAATTGGGAAGAAGGTGAATATTATAATGTCCCTTTGAATGATCTTATTAAAATTATGGATAATGCTTTAGCGAACGGCTACTCGATTGCATGGGATGGAGCCGTGGGGAAAGATAATTTTTACAGAAAAAAAGGTTACGCTGTAGTTCCGATTGATGAAAGCGATACTTCCAGTACCGGCCCTGAAAAAGAAAAAGATGTTACTCAGGAAATGAGACAGAAAGCATACAACGATTATACAACTACCGATGATCATCTTATGCATATAGTAGGTTTAGCACAAGACCAGGCTGGAACAAAATTTTATTATACAAAAAATTCCTGGGGTACAAAAGATAAAAAATACAACGGGTACTGGTATATGTCAGAACCATTTGTAAAATTAAGAACCATAGCTATTCTGGTTCATAAAGATGCCATACCAAAAGAAATAAGAGAAAAATTAGGTCTTTAATTTTGCAGATTGGGAATTAAAACAAGTAAAACCCCCTGGGTTTTTAAAATTAGCAAAGGCAGCTGATAAGGCTGCCTTTTAAATAAATCACACAAAGTAAATATTCATTATTAATCTTTTTTATCGACCTTACTTAGAATTTCCCGAACTAAATTTTTCAAATCATTTAATTCATAAGGCTTTGATAAATAGTGTGTCATTCCCCGGGAGAGAAATTTTTCTTTGTCCCCTTCCATTGCATAAGCTGTTAATGCAACAATCGGAGTATGTTGATAATTTTCTATTTTCCTTATTGCCTGAGCTGTTTCTATACCATTCATACCATAGCCCAATCCGACATCCATTAATATCATCTCATAATTATCTCGTTTTACCATATCTACCGCTTTAAAACCGTTATCCGCAAAAGCCATCTCACAAATATTATTAAGTACAATTTTGATTACTTCTACACCCAAACTATCATCTTCTACGACGAGAACTTTTTGCAAACTCATATATTTTACACCTCTCCTGTTACTATAAAATTGTACATTTTAAACATTAGTTCTCTTCATTCAAAAGGCTTACAATTCTTATTATCAAAATGCTGTATGAATTGCAGCTAAAATTTCCAAAAAAACATTTAGAAAAAATATTTATTACAAAATAAGTTAATCAAATAATTAATACCAGGATTATACGAATCCTACTGTTAACTTTTTATAAATATATAATACATAATGAATTACTAATTTGTTAAATCAGCAGGTGTTTGTAATCATTCACTTAATATTTTCTGTATCACAAAGCAGGAAGATTCAACAATTTCTTATTTAAATTTGACCGCATTTTATTTTTAATTTGAAATACGGACATCAATCATTTTGAGGAAGTTATGAAACACATTTTAATTGCTGGATTAATATTGTTTTTTTCTCTGGGATTCACAGAATCAAACCCAAAAGACTCGCACAAATTATCGATGAAACTCCCAAAGTATAGCCATATAGTAATTGTTATTGAAGAGAATAAAGATTATGATCAAATTATAGGAAATGAAGCTGCGCCTTACATAAATAAGGTTTTAGTAAAAGAGGGAGCTAACCTTACACAAATGTTCGCCGAAGAACATTTCAGCGAAGGAAATTATTTCTGGCTGTTTTCAGGTAGTGATCAGGGTGTCGGACATTATGATGTAACACCGACAACAAAAAACAATAAGAATTATCCTTTTAATACTTGTAATCTTGGCCAACAGTTAATTAGGAATGGTTACACATTCAAAGGTTATTCTGAAAGTCTACCGGAGATAGGAGATACTATTTCAAAAGAAGGCTATTACGCAAGAAAGCATGTACCGTGGGTAAGTTTTGCAAATATTCCAAACGGTAATACTGTTGAATCATCTTCCAATCTTCAGTTCAAACAATTTCCTGAAGATTTTAATAAACTGCCTACGGTAAGCATTGTAATTCCTAATTTGATTCATGACATGCATAATGGGAAACCACCCAAAAGTGTTAAGGACGGTGACGAGTGGTTAAAAGAAAATTTAAATAATTATTATCAATGGGCAAAAACCCATAACAGTCTTTTAATAATTACCTTCGATGAAAATTCCGATAAAACTCATTATTCGGGTTACACAGATCCGGCAAGTAAAAATCATGATATCCGGAATAGAATTCCAACTATAATTGCCGGTGCTCATATTAAATCAGGTAATTATTCTGAAGGCAAAGGTGTTACGCATGTTAATTTATTACGAACAATTGAATCCATGTACGGCTTACAAAATTGCGGATATCAGCAAGCTAATGCTCTTAAATATGGAATCTCGAATGGCTATATCATAAAAGATATTTTTTCAAAATAGTAATTTTTAGAAAATAATATTATTAGAATTAATTTAGTACACAATAAAAAAAGGCTGTTTCAAATTGTAAACTTGAAACAGCCTCATATAATTTATTTATTCTTAAATTTTTACTTTTTTAGTTTATATAAAACAAGACTATTCAACTTAATAACCTCAAATTTTTTGTATCCAATTTCATCAGCTAATTTTTTAATGAATTCTGCTTTTAGTCTATGTTCAATCGGCGGTCCGAAATCCTCCTGCTTATAATCCCATTCTAAAATCGATGTTCCCAAGACCGAAACTCGAAAAGCTTCCTTCAAAGTTTTAGAAAAATCATCAACCTCATGAAAGACAACTCCGAAAAAAGTCATATCAAAAGAATTATCATTAAATGGTATTTTTTCTGCAGGAGCAAGACGGAACTCACCATCAGGGACATGTTTCTTAGCAGCTTCGATCATTTCCGGATTTGTATCTATTCCTGCTACTTTTATTCCATGCTTATGAAAAGCTTCAGCAAACAGAGCGCTTCCGGTTCCGATATCAAGCACGGACTTAATATTTCCTTCCAAGCATAAATTTATTACACGGTCTACTTCCAGGCGCCATACTCTTTCGGGAGATCGAAGTCTGTCCACACCCCTGTTATATACTCTATCATTACCAACTGCCTTCGTATCCACTTCATGATGATGTTTATGAGTTTTATTTTCTTCCATTTTCAATCCTTAAATTTTAAAGTATAAATTATTGTTTAGCTCTTAAATACTGATTGGGCCATTTTATATCAGACTTCAACTGTTTTGCTGCATAAAGCGGCCAATAGGGATTTCGAAGCATTTCTCTTGCAAGAATAACCATATCAGACTGTTCTGTCCTAATAATATTTTCTGCCTGTTCAGGTGAAGTAATTAGACCTACAGCGCCAGTCAAAATACCGACTTCTTTTTTGATCCTTTCTGAAAAAGGAACTTGATAACCAGGGCCTGCTGGAATTTTAGCATCTACAACATTGCCGCCGCTTGAACAATCGATAAAATCTACGTCCCAAATCTTTCAGCCATTTTGATAGTTGAACAGATTGTTCAATATCCCAGCCATCATTAACCCAGTCAGTTGATGAAATGCGAGCAAACAAAGGAAGTTTCTGAGGAATTGAATCCCTAACTACTTTTGTTACTTCCAATGCTAGGCGGCATCTATTCTCAAAGCTTCCTCCATATTCATCCTTTCTTTGATTTGAAAGTGGCGACAAAAATTCATGAATTAAATATCCGTGTGCGAAATGAAGTTCAATTACTTGAAAGCCGGCACGGATACTTCTTTCCGCGGCAACTTTAAATTGATTAATAACATTTTTAATATCGGACATATCCATTTCTTTCGGATGCGGATAATTATCAGCAAAGGAAATTGCACTCGGAGCTATTGTTTGCCATCCGCCATTTTTTATATCTACGCCTCCATTACCTTTCCATGGTGAATATGTTGATGCTTTTCTTCCGGCATGTGCCAGCTGAATTGCAGGCACAGAATTTTGAGACTTAATAAAAGAAGTTATCTTTTTATAAGCATCCGCTTGTTCTTCACTCCAGATGCCGGCATCATCTGGTGAAATTCTTCCTTCTGGTGAAACTGCAGTTGCTTCCGTTATTACCAAGGCTGCACCGCCAACCGCTCGACTTCCAAGATGAACTAAATGCCAATCAGTCGGCATTCCATTTTCACTCGAATACTGGCACATGGGTGAAACCGCAATTCTATTTTTAAATTCTATTTCTCTAATTTTAATAGATGAAAATAATACACTCAATTTTAATTCCTTATTTATTATTAAACATTATCTATCCTGAATTACTCTCTTTAACATCCAATAAGGATAAGCTCTTGGAGGTTCACTTAATGCATCCAGCCTGCTTACTTCCTCATGAGTCATTTCCCAGTCTGAAGTTTTTAAATTATCTTCAAGCTGCTCTTTGTTTTTAGCGCCGATAATTACTGAAGCAACTCCGGGTTTTCTTAAAAGATAATTTAATGCCGCCTGAGTAATTGTTGCTTTATGATTTTTTGCTATCTTTTCTAATTCATCAACAATATCAAAACCTTTTTCTTCATCAAACTGCAAGAACTGATCCTGAGGATTTGTCCTTCTTGCACTTTCAGGACGCTTCTTCCCTCTTCTATACTTTCCAGTTAAAAATCCGCCGCCCAACGGGCTCCAGGGAAGTATCCCTAAATTTTGATCAAGACTAAGCGGAACCAACTCATTTTCCAAATCCCGTGCTATTAAAGAATAAAAAGCCTGAAGAGAAACAAACCTTTCAAGATTTTGTTTATCTGAAATTGATAAAGCTTTCATTAATTGCCAGCCTGTATAATTTGATGCGCCTATGTATCTTACCTTTCCATCTCTGACAAGATCATCTAATGCTCTTAGAGTTTCTTCAAGAGGAGTATAAGGATCGAAACTGTGAACCTGATAAAGATCGATATAATCCGTTCCTAATCTTTTTAAACTTGAATTACATCCTTCAATAATATGATGGCGTGATAAACCTACATCATTAGGCCCTTTCCCTGTTCGTCCTCTAACCTTTGTTGCTAAAATTATTTCCTTTCGTTTTGTGCCGAGTGCTTTGCCAAGCATTTCCTCTGCCAAACCTTCGGAATAAACATCCGCTGTATCGAAAAAATTTACACCGCCGTCAAGCGCGGTCTTTACCAAGGCAGTTGCATCTTTTTGTTCCAATTCACCGATCGCTTTCCAGTAACCTTTACCGCCGAAAGTCATTGCACCAAAACAAATTTCTGAAACTTTAATACCTGTATTTCCAAGAAATCGCATTTTCATAATGTCCTCCAATTATATTAATAAAATCAAGATTTATAAGTTGGAAATTGTTTGAATGTTATCAAATAAAATCCGCTAATAGCATATTCTTTTTTAAAAAATTTAAGATTTAGTTTCAAATTAAACTATAGTATTTACCTTTGTTGTAATATGTGGCAAAATTCTATAATGTTAATTATTTAATAACATAAAAATTAATGACAAGTCTATCAGATTATTTTATCATTTAATTTGTATTAGGTGAAGCAAGGATGATTTAGATTCAATAAATTATAGAGAATATGTCTTAAGACATATAAATGTAGGAGAGTTAAAAGTATATTTAGAGAAATTATTTTATAAGTTAAATTTTAAATCAAGATGTTATTTTTATAATCTTTAGGTAAAGGATTTGGCATATAGAAAATTTAAAAAGTCTTGAGCTTTTATTGACACAAATGTCATAATTTATTATAATGTATACCATCACATGTAATTTTCTCCAATTTTTAGGGGAGTTATGAAGAGTAAAGTTTTTATTTTACTAAAAATTGAATTTGATTTTATACTTTCCTTAGTCCTATATAGTTTTGACTTTTCCATTAATTCTCATCTTGTCGGTAATAATTTTTATACAGACAAAGGAGTTTCCTTTTTTTTTACAGGAACGCGGACTAACTCTGGATTCTTATAGGTTTAAAATGTACAAACTAAAAACGATGAAGAGTCAGAAAATAAATGTTGAATCTTCACATAAAAACATTTTCTTTAAAAATGAACTTACAGAACTTGTAACACCTTTCGGCAGGTTTCTTAGACGGACAGGATTAGATGAACTCCCGCAACTCTTAAATATTTTAAAGGAGAAATGAGCTTTGTAGGACCACGCCCTCTTTCATTAACCGACTTAGATATAATGAAAATTTATTTCCCGGAAGAGTATACGGTAAGAGGTAATAATAAATTTAAACCGGGTATTACCGGATACTGGCAGGTATTCCAAAATAGAGACAAAGGAGTTAAAGACTTAATTGAGAAAGAAAATTTTTATAATTATAACTATTCTTTCTTATTAGATTTAAAAATTTTATTATATACAATTCCAATTGTTTTTAATGGAACACATTGCGATGCAATTTTGCCATCTGCAAAATCCGATAAGTTTAACGAATCCACATTGAAAAATTTTACTTGTGAAAAATATAAAGTTGAGTGCACTGCTTAAAATGAAATTAAATGACTTAATAAAATAATAAATAATTATTGTACAACTACATCAGCGAGGTTTTACACAAGACTAAAAAAGATTTTTTTATAAAACTACATTCTATTTTATCAAATAAAGAGGGACCAAGGGAGGATATATGAAAAAACTATTTTCCATTTTTATCATTTCATTATCATTCCTAATTACTGGATTAGTCTGGGGACAGACAACTATTTTTAGTGTTGATGGTGGCGGAACTTTGCCTGCGGGCTGGACTTCAACCGATAATGTTTCGACTAACCCAATTGATAAAGGAACTTACTATTTGCTTGACGCAGGAGATCCATCGGATATTATTACAACCACTACATATAACTTAAATGGCTATACAAATGTACAGTTAAACTTCAAAATTGCTACATACGGTAGCGGTACAGCTAATTCTTGCAATATTGAAATATCTACAGATGGCGGCACAACCTGGACTCAGGCCTATTCTTCTGCTACTCCATCTTCGAGCACTTATATTGATGGTGGTCCTATTAATATAACTGTGGTGAATGGAACTACTGTAATTAAATTTAGCAATGCAGGATTATCCGGCAGAGGAGTCAGACTTCAAAATTTAGTGCTAACCGGTACGGCACCAGTAGCAGGTTCACCGGTTAAATTATCTATTTCTAATATAAACAGCGGTACTTCACCATCAGCTTCTGAGCCTTTCTCTTTAACAATTACTGCATTGGATAATTCAGATATTCCTGCAAATGTTACATCTAATACCGATATCTCACTATCACTGGCCAAAGGCACAGGTACCCTCGACGGAACCTTAACAGGCACTATACCTGCCGGGAGCAACGGTGTAACAATATCAGGTATAACATATAATACTGCCGAAACAGAAGTTTCTATTACAGCAACAAGAACCGGCGGTGATGCACTTACTTCCGGTACAAGTTCTAATTTTGCTGTGCTGGAAGCCGCTTCAAAATTAGCTTTTGTAAATGTTCCTTCGGGTGGACAACAGAATTTAGACCTTAGCTCTTTTACAGTTGAAGCACACCGTGCAGATAATTCGGTCGATCTTAACTTTAACGGGGATATTTCAATTGCAAAAGTGTCTGGATCTGGAAATATTTCAGGCACATTAACGCAAACTGCAGTTGCCGGAATTTCTACATTCGACAATATCCAATTTGATGACTCGGATACTTATACAATTTCTGCTTCATCAGATGGGCTTACAGATGCAACAAGCGGAAATATAGTAATTCTTTCAAGCACATTGCCACTTATTGAGGAGTTTAATTACGCAGCCGGTTCAACTCTTGTGTCCAATGGATGGATTGCCAATAGCGGTGCCGGTACAAATTCCATTACAGTCAACTCAGGTGCCCTTACATACAGCGGATATGCTTCATCCGGAAACGGGAATATGGTAACCCTGACAAACACTGGAGAAGACGCTTACCGTACCTTTGATCAGGTTACTTCTAATTCCTTATATGCTGCATTTTTGGTTAATATAGAAACAGCAAAAACAGCAGGAGATTATTTCCTTACTTTAAGTACTAACCCTCAAAATGCCTACTCTGCAAGAATATTTGCTAAAGATGACGGCAACGGAAATTTGTTATTTGGTATAGCTAAAGCCAGCGTCGCGAATTATGCTTCCGGTACTTATTCATATAACACAACACATCTAATTGTAATTAAATATACTTTCATCGGTTCTACTGCGGATGATGAAACCGGCATTTATATAGATCCGTCTGTTCCGGGTTCCGAACCATCTTCTTTCGATGCACAGGGCACTACTTCAGAAAATGATGCAAATGGAATCGGCTCAGTAGTTTTACGGCAGGGATCATCTTCCAATGCGGCAACGCTATCAATAAGCGGTATCAGAATCAGTACTTCGTGGGGTGAACTTCCTCTTCCTGTTGAATTAACCTCATTCACTGCTCAAACAAAATCTAACGCGGTAGAGTTGAAGTGGAATACAGCTACAGAACTTAACAACTATGGTTTTGAGATACAGAGAAAGATCGAACAAAATGAATCATGGGCTAAAATCGGATTTGTTAGAGGTAATGGAAACAGCAACTCTCCTAAAAGTTATAACTTTGCTGACCCAAATGTTACTTCGGGGAAATATTATTACAGATTAAAACAAATAGACAATGACGGGAAGTTTGAGTATTCGAAAATAGTTGAGGTCAATTTAAGTAATCCGGATGCTTATGAATTGAACCAGAATTATCCGAATCCTTTTAATCCGGTAACTATAATTAAATATGAAATTCCCAAAGCAGGTAAAGTTAAACTTGTAATTTTTGATATGCTTGGAAGAGAAGTAAAAACACTTGTTAACGAATACAAAGAACCCGGAAGATATGATGTTCAATTTGATGCGAGTAAACTTGCAAGCGGAACTTATTTGTACAAGATTCAAGCGGGTAATTTTGTTGAAGTTAAAAAGATGGTCCTGCTCAAATAAGAATTCCTGACCCATAATCCCCATAAAAACAAGGCCCCAAAAAATTTGGGGCTTTGTTATATTAGAATTAAGAAAAATAGAATGGACTCCTCTGAACTACCGCAAGAGGACCAGGCATCTAGCCAAATGTTAGAAGAGAATTTAAAACAGAAGTATCTAAATGATAAACCAAATCATCCACTTGTTTTTAAGAATGTAGCTTGATCTTTTACGTAACAGGCTTAGGTTCAATTCGATCTACCACAAAATAGCCCTAAAAAGAATTGTTAAACTATTGTTTTAATTTACTTCTAGTATGGTAGTGATTTTGCAGAATACTTTAATAGCCGAAGGTACCGACTCACCCAAAAGATCTAGTTCTTTTTTCATCCTTTAGATTGATTGACTGATCTTGCTTTTTATAATATTTTGAAATTGTCCAAACAAAGTATAATAATTAAACATACAAGTGGGAAAATGAAAGTATTTCAAATTTTATCGCATAGGTATCGAAATGATTTATCAAAACATTCACTTTTTTTAAGTATGCAACTGGACGAAATAACTTAATGTATACTTAAAATTAAAAATGTCAATTAACTTCATCTCTTACCCCTTGAAATACTTTATTTTGCAGGAACTATGCTGTATTTAGTTACGTAGATTTTACTCCAACTTATGGTGGAACCATGAATGAAGAACTATTCCTATTTTCAAAAAATGTATTCGATTTTGTATTAGCTGCAATCCTTTTATGTTTGGCACTTCCATTCATTTTAATCTTTTCAACAATAATTTTTATACAAACCAAAGAGTTCCCATTCTTCATTCAAGAACGCGGATTGACGCTGGAATCTTGCCGGTTTAAAATCTACAAATTAAAAACAATGAAAAGTCAGATAGTAAATGTCAGCGCTTCATGTACCGATATATTTTTCAAGAATGAACTTACGGAATTTGTAACTCCATTTGGTAGATTTTTAAGAAAAACAGGACTGGATGAACTACCACAGTTATTAAATGTTTTAAAAGGTGAAATGAGCTTTGTCGGTAACCGCCCTCTTTCGTTGCTGGACCTGGAAATAATGAAAAATTATTTCCCGAAAGAGTATGCCGTTAGAGGGGAAAAAAATTTAAAACCGGGCATAACCGGTTACTGGCAGATATTTCAAAATCGTTACGAAGGGATAGAAAATCTAATAAAACAAGAAACTTTTTATAATGAAAATTATTCTATCAAATTAGATATCAAAATACTTTTGTTGACCCTACTAATTGTATTTAAAGGAACGCACTGCGATGCAATTTTAAATTCAACAAAATATAAAATATTAACTCATACTAGATTGAAAACTCTTAAAAATGGAGGATATAACATTGAATGCACTTCCTAAATTACATCTTTATAATCAAACTATCATAAGGAATAATGAAAAAGCTGAGTTGAAAATCATCACAATTCCAAATGATTGGTGGTGTACTCAAACCAGTTATGATTCGTTTCTCCCGAAACATAAAGCCGAAATCATCCCGTTAAACACTTTGGGAGATTTACCCAATAAAAAATTTATTTTACCAAAACCAAATTATTGGGAAATCAAGCAGGGAGATTATCATCGCCGTGAGCATGAGAAAGATATACTGTATTACAGAAATGTGGAAAATATTATTCACAAAATCGGATTTGCTGCCGTAATAATTATTTCCGTTATAATTACATTTTTCATTTCAAACATAGCTGCGATGTTCTGATTCATTTGAATAATTTTTAATAAAAAAAATTAAAAATAACAAATAATGGGGGAAGTTTAGAGAGGAAATATGAAAAAACTATTATTTACTATAGCCATCTCAATTACTTTCATGATGGTAGGTGTTAGCTGGGGACAGACCACCTTCACTGCAACTTATAATCTAAGCGGGAATGGGAATGATGTAACTTCATTTAATTATAACGGGACAATTTATTTAGGAATTGTGCCGGGCGCTTTAGTTAAAGTTGGAATTACTAGTAATTCGAGTACTGGAAATTATAGAGGATCCAATTGGCCAAGAGTTTCTATAGATTTAGGATACTATATTGGCTTCACAATTGATGCAGCTCCGGGTTTTAAATTTACCGTTACCTCTATCACATTTGGAGTGGGACGAAGCAGTACGGGGCCAAAGCGTTGGCAATGGCGGGGTAGTAATGATTCATTTAGCTCTGTCTTGAAAAATTATACTACACTTAATGCCGGATTAACAAACAAAAACGGTGAATTAACAAACCCTGACGTCGATGGATATTGGACCGGAAACGTACTGGAAGCCGGCAGCAACTATGTTAACCAAACCACAACTGTTATATTTAGGTTATATGGTTATAATTCGGAAAAAGGCAGCGGTACAGGCGGGTTACAGGGCAATATCACGATTAAAGGAACATTTGAATCATTGGGGGGTGTTGGCGGTACACCTACAAAGCTAGCGGTAACTAATATAAACAATGGATCGAGCCCATCAGTTAATACTCCATTTGATGTTGTTGTTCAGTCACAAGATAATTCTGGTGCAGCTCAAAATGTAACTACAAGTACAGATGTAACTTTATCAAGAGGAGGCGGCACTGGTACTTTAGGCGGTACATTAACATTAACGGGAACTATATTAGCTGGACAAAACAAAGTAACAATACCCGGCGTCACTTATAATATAGCAGAATCCGGTGTTTCAGTTACAGCTACTGCGTCCGGAGGTGATCCACTTTCTACAGGCACAAGCACCACGTTTAAAGTGTTGGAAGCAGCTTCACAATTAGCTTTTGTAAACTTGCCGTTCGGTGCACAACAACATAAAAATCTTGTCCCCTTTATGGTCGAAGCCCGACGAGCAGATAATTTTGTTGATTTGAATTTTACTGGCAATATTACCATTGCAAAATTTTCAGGACTTGGGGCTATCTCAGGGACATTAACGCAAAACGCAGTTGCCGGTGTGGCTACTTTTAATAACATTCAATTTGATGCTGCAGGTACGTATACAATTTCAGCTTCATCAAGTGATCTTTCAAGTATTACAAGTGGAAATATAAATATACTTTCAACATCGCTTCCACTTACTGAGGATTTTTATTACACTGATGCAACAACGCTTGTTTCTAATGGCTGGACTGCATACAATAGTGCAGGCGCAAATTCAATTTCTGTGAATTCTTCAGGTTTAACATTTACAAACTATCCTTGGAAAGGCGGAAATTCAGCTTTATTAAATAATACCGGCGAAGATGTTGATAGAACTTTTACCACACAAACTTCCGGCAGCTTGTATATTTCTTTTCTTGTTAATGTTACTTCTGCCGCTAGCGGATATTTTTTGTTTTTAAGTGAGAATCCGGTAAGTACGGTAAATTTTCGCGGCAGAATCTTCCTAGATGCCTCCAACAAATTCGGATTGAGCTTTGGATCAAATACAGCAACTTTAGCACCGAGCAGTTTTGAATTAGGTGCAACGTATTTATTAGTGATGCGATATAAAATTGTAGCTGGTGATAATAACGATCAGGTGAGCTTATATGTATTTAAAAGCGGTGATGACTTTTCAACGGAACCAGCAACTCCTACAATAGGCCCTCTAACTGATGCAACTTTAAGTGATATTGACCCTGGCTCAATAGCTTTGCGTCAGTTTGATGCAAGTCAGAATTTAGTTGTTGACGAAATTAGAATAGGTACATCATGGTCAGAAGCACCTCTTCCGGTCGAGCTTACATCATTCACAGCTTCAACAGAGAATGCACATGTTTATTTGAAATGGAATACTGCAACTGAAGAAAATAACTATGGTTTTGAAATCCAGCGGTCAGCGATCAGTGGTCAGCAGCCGGCGGAAAGCTGGAATAAAATCGGATTTGTTAGAGGTAATGGAAACAGCAACTCTTCAAAAAGTTATAGCTTTGTTGACCCAAATGTTACTTCCGGGAAATATTATTATAGATTAAAACAAATAGACAATGACGGTAAATTTGAGTATTCGAAAATAGTTGAGGTCAATTTCAGTATTCCGGATGTTTATGAATTGAATCAGAATTATCCGAATCCTTTTAATCCGGTTACTACAATTAAATACGAAATTCCTAAATCGAGTGAGGTTAAACTTGTAATATTTGATATGCTGGGCAGAGAAGTTATTACACTAGTAGACGAATATAAGGATGCCGGAAGGTACAATGTGCAGTTTGATGCAAGTAAACTTGCAAGCGGAACATATTTGTACAAAATACAAGCAGGTAGTTTCGTTGAAGTCAAAAAGATGATATTAATGAAATAAGAAATCCTGGCCCATAATCTCCCTAAAAACAAGGCCCCGATAATAAGGGGCTTTGTTATTTATAAAAATTGGAAATTAAAAATAAAAAAGGAATTTATTATTTTATCATTTGTCAATCAAAAAAATTCTTTCTATAATAAATTAGTATTTTGTTATATTGTACTTATAAATTATTTTTTACAACTTGTATTAAATAAAAATAATCAATAAACGCCCTTAACATATTAGTTAACACATTACTTAAAAGCTGCAGGATAATTTATTTTTTCAAGAAGATATAGAGGTAAACGTGTTTACAGTAAAACCTAAAAGATTACTAAATTTAAGATATTCTGTATTAACAATTATCATTTTTCTATTGTTATACACTTCTTTTGAATTTGCACAGGACAATAAAAAAATATTTCAACCGCTCAACGGATCTGTTTTGTTATCCCTTGAAGGAAGTTCAACTTTTTCCCAAACTGATTATCAAACTTCGAATATAGACTTTGCCTGGCGTGGATTAGGAGAATATTATTTTAATCTTTACTCAAAATATTTTCTTGGAATGAGGTTATCTGGAGGAACAGGCTTTATTGCAGGTAAAGACGCAAGTTTTGTAAATCAGGGTATATCAAAATCATTCCAAACATCCATATATTATGCTGGTGTTGGTATTGAATTCGGTTACCAGGTGGCACCAAAAATATTCCCATATATTTCCGGTGGAGTAAATTCACTTTTTTTTGATCCCAAATATTACAGCGGCGGAAGGCTTCCTAATAATGCTAAAAATATGTTTTCAAGAAGAACAACTAGTGAATATATTGAATTAGGATGCAGATACTTTATTACAGATCAGATTGCAGTTAACTTAAGCCTTGACCAGTATCTTGTTCCTACGGATTATTTGGATGATTTAAAAAGAGGCAGTTCAAATGATACATATTCTCAATTAAACTTCGGCGTATCATTTGTTTTATTTAGTAAAAAAGATTCTGACGGCGACGGCGTTCCGGATGATGAGGATGAATGTCCGAACACTCCCTGGGGTATAAAAGTTGATTCGCATGGTTGCCCGCTTGATGCTGACGGCGACGGCGTTCCTGATTATTTAGATAAATGCCCGAATACACCCAAAGGCGTTAAAGTCGACGCTACAGGTTGCCCGCTAGACAGCGACGGTGATGGAGTGCCCGATTATTTAGATAAATGCCCAAATACACCTCCAGGAGTAAAGGTGGATGTATTTGGTTGTCCACTTGATAGCGATGGTGACGGTGTTCCTGATTATCTGGATAAGTGCCCAAATACTCCCAAAGGAGTGAAAGTCGATGCAACAGGCTGTCCATTAGACAGTGATGGAGATGGTGTTCCCGATTATCTAGATAAATGCCCGAATACACCTAAAGGAGTTAAAGTGGATTCCTTCGGCTGCCCGCTTGATAGTGACGGCGACGGAGTTCCAGATTATATGGACAAATGCCCCAATACTCCGGCTGGAGTTAAAGTTGATGCCTTTGGATGTCCTATAGTACATGACAGTGATGGCGACGGTATTCCGGACAATTTGGATAAATGTCCGAATACTCCGAAAGGAGTAAAGGTCGATTCAGTAGGATGTCCGCTTGACAGCGACCATGACGGGGTTCCGGATTATAAAGATAGATGCCCAAATACGCCCATAGGTGTAAAAGTTGATAGATATGGATGTCCACTAGATAGTGATCATGATGGAGTGCCGGATTATAAAGATAAATGCCCGAATACACCTAAAGGAGTAAAGGTTGATGCGTTTGGATGTCCCATTCCCGCTGATAAATATTTACTTAAATCCGAAACTTACTTTGGAACCGGATCGGCAACTTTATTACCATCTGCAACATCAAGTTTAAATGATATAGTAGAAAAAATGAAAGAAGATCCTGGTTCCAGATGGCGGATCGAGGGCTATACAGATTATGAAAATCCATCTTCTTTTAATCAAACATTAGCATTTAACAGGGCTAATGCAGTATATCTCTATTTTGTTCGGAAGGGATTAAATAAAAACAGGTTTGATGTTATTGGAACCGGTGGTTATTACAGGCTTAAAAGTGAATCCAACATACTTAATAAAAGAAATAACGTAGGTGTTGTTGTTACGAAAATAAAATAACGATAACGAGTGGAGAATTTATCTATTTCCGATTGCAATTTATTAATTGTAATATTTAATTGAAGAAGGATTATTCTCCACTTTAATTTTTAGTAATTGATAATTATCTCATTTCAATTTAGAACTTTTTTTAACTATACTTTTTCCAAATATTTTTTCTATTTTTTCAAGTAAAGTGGGGCCAAAATCTGATTTAGTTATAAAATCATCTGCACCGGCTAAAAGAGCCTGATTACGATATTCCAAATCTTTACCAAGCGTTAATACAATTATCTTTACTTTATCATTGGTCCTGCGTATAGTTTTTGTTGTCTCTAATCCATTCATGCCTTTCATGGAAATATCCATTATAATCAAATTAGGATTAAAAGCATTTATCTTTACTAGAGCATCTTCCCCTGATTCTGCCCACGTCAGCAGCTTAAAATTCAGTGAAGAATTTAAATAACGTATGGCTGAGTTTCTGAACTTACTATTATCGTCAACAAAAAGCATTTTTAACGCTTCCATTTTCTTCCTCAAAAATTATTTTCCAGAAATGAAAATTTTAGTTATTCATTTCTTATTTATTTTTGATTCTAAACTAGCCCAATCATTCTACAATGACAATCAGGGTATACCTTATATTTGTCGGTAAAAGCCCTGATATTTATTAATCTTAAGCTTTAATTGCCCAAAAATCGGTGTCCCACCATTATTTTTAATACAGTTTATATCTAAAATTTTAATGGGAAAATTGTGTAGGGCCAAATAAAATGAACGCAGCTATTAGTCTTTTTTGAAATGAAAGGGTAAGATCGGTTATTTGAAAGTACAAGATTTACTGTTGAGATATTATTCCGGTTCTCATGGCATATCTTACAAGTCCGGGTATATCATGAATATCAAGCCTCTCCATAATTTGAGATCTGTGTGTTTCAATAGTTTTTATGCTGATATTAAGCTTATTGGCAATTTCTTTTGTAGAATTTCCTTCTGCGATCAACTGCAAAATCTCTCTTTGTCTTGACGTTAACCTGGCAAATACATTATCCTGATCTTTTTCATCAGAGAATCCATTATTTATTCGTCTTAAGTAGTCTGTAATTAAATTTTTTGAAATGGAAGGACTAAGATAAATTTCTCCTTTTATTACTGCATTTATTGCCAGCTCTAATTCATTTGGAGCTGCATCCTTTAATAGATAACCTGAAGCTCCGGCTTTTAAAGCTTGAATAACGTACTCTTCATTTGCGTACATAGAAAGTATTATAATTGAGACACTAATATTTTCCTTATTTATCTGTTGAGTTACTTCCAGACCGTTTAATTCCGACATTGCAACATCAAGCAGCACGAGATCCGGCAATAATTCCTTAATAAGTTGTATAGCTTCCCGGCCGTTGGATGCTTCTGCAATTACTTCAACTCCTTTTATGTTTTGAAGTAGCTGCCGGATACCCGCCCTAATTAATGTATGATCATCAGCAATTATAACTTTCACTGATTTCATAATATTTCCTAATTTTTGTTAATTACCTAATAGAAATATTTAAAGGTAAAATAGCATAAACCTTTGTTCCCTTTTTAGGAGATGAATAAATATCCAGCCAGCCGCCGACTAGTTCGGCTCTTTCCTGCATTCCAAGCACACCGGAACTCTGCCCATTTATCGCCTTCTTTCTGGCTAATGAAACATCATAGCCTATGCCGTCATCGGTTATCCATAAATGTAAATCGTTTGATTTTTTCACAAACTCAACCGAAAAAGTCCCGGCATCGGCATGTTTAATTATATTTGTTATTGCTTCCTGAACAATTCGATAACAAGTAATTTGAATCTCCGGCGATAAATTTTCTTCAATCTGTTTTGTAATTACCCTACCTTTAATTCCAGTTCTTTGCGATTGCCTGTCCACATACCATCTAATTGCCGGGAGTAACCCCAGATCATCCAGTATGGAGGGACGTAATTTAAGCGATAATTCCCTCACTTCATTTAATGATTCTTCAACCAATTGTATACTATCTTTTAATTGATCTTGAATTTTGACCGATCTTGTATATCGCATGATATTTAACATATCGATTTTTATTGCCGTAAGCGATTGCCCAATTTCATCATGAAGTTCCCTTGCGATATTTCTGCGTTCCTGTTCCTGAACCTGGATTAAACTTCTTGAAAGAGTTTTCATTAAGTTCTGAGCTTCAACCAATTGATTTAGCAGTTTTTCTTGTTTTTCTTCGGCAAATTTTCTATCGGTAATGTCCGTATTAATAACAATTGCAGCTGCCGTCTTATTATTAAGTTCAATAGGAATTCCAGTGCATTTAATTATTCTCTCATGCTTAGTTTTGGGATCGATAAAAGCATAATCATTTGTTAAATTCTTTCCCGATAAAGCCTGTATATAAACATCATCCTCATCAGAAATAAATTCACCGGTTTTAAAATTACGCATTCTTAAAAGTCGGGGTAATTTATTTATATGTATATTAATTTCTTCAGTATTATTAAAACCATACATATCTAATAATTTTTTATTAGCTTTTTTAATTCCGGTTTTATCGCCAATAAAAATTGCATCAGGCATGTTTTCAAATATAATATCTAATTCCAGAAAATATTGTTTAAGGTCATCCGGAATATCACTTTTTGCGCCCTGCATTCTAGGAATTATTGACTGCTTTACGGAATTTTCTTTAGTCACTTAATCTCCTGAAATGATATTTGTTTTTATAAACGTCATTCATATTAATTTATAAAATTATATTTTCAAGCATTCTGATATTTTTATAATATGTAGCAGTGAGGAACATTGGAGAATAAAAACCATTTATTAATGTAAAGTATTGCATTAATAATAACATAATAAACAATAATTTTTACTAAATAAAAAATTTACAACAAAACAATTACACTAAAAATTAGTTCGAAAATAAATAAAAATGACGATTGATATTGTAATTTATTTGATTAAATTGTTTTTAATGAAAATAAAAGTAAATATTTAAAGAAAATTATTAAATTTCTTATTATAAAGTTTAATTGGTTGATTTTGTAGAATCTGGAAAACCAGGCATCCAAATATTTCTAATATTTTCAAAAAACTATCTTTATCTGATTAAAGATATAAGAATTTGATTAGGGGCATATTTAATGGATTGAATTAATATTATCTTATGCTCTATAATTGTAAAATTATTTTTTCATATTATATATTTTATAAATATTAATGGTTAACAGATTTCTTCAGCAAATCAAAAAACATCTTTTTATTAAAATTTCCATACATCCTAAATTAATTTCCCAAGAACAGTTTAACAGAATATTAAAAATTCAAGAATTTGCTTAATTGAAACGAGTAATTAACTCATTAATATGAATCTATTTCACAAAGAAAATATCTAATTGAAACCATAGCTTAAATTATTTATCTATATTCGTTGATAAAGTTGAAATTTTTTCAACCCAACAGAAAAAATGAATCGATGACACACTGCTCTATTCCTAAGTCTGGCTTTCATTTCGCAAATTTGAATCAGATATACTTTGCCGGTATTTCCGGAAACAAATATTTTCCTGGTTTCGAGCGACAAAAATACTAAGTCACTTATTTAATATTATGTCCCTATGATTGGAACTATGATAATGAAGAGAGTTTTTTATGCTATTATTCTATTTTTTCTAACTGTCTTAACCATTAAAGCCCAAACTGTTGATGGTTTTTTACGGATAGTTGAAAACACCGACACCAGCTATGTTGTCAAATTACAAATAAAAATAGAAAGCGATTCAGCTACACTAGGCATTGCAAGTATTAGGTTTAAATATGATACCACAAGTCTTTTTTTCCCGACTCATCCCGTTCAAGATAAAGACTATAAAATGGACAATTTCAATAGCCCGGATTATTTCTCATCAGTATCGCAGCCATCTGCAGCTACCATTTCAATCAACATGGTGCAAATGACCGGAACCGGGAAAACTATTACGACAGATACATTAAGTTTAGCAACATTCCATTTTAAAAAACTAGCTTCCTCATATTCATCGACAATTTATCCAATTCTAGTGCAGTTTTTCAGCCCGCTCTCAGCTTCTCAATGGACAATAGGCAACTGGAAAAACTATACACCAACTGCAATCGATAACAATCCAACCGTACCTGATAAATTTGTACTTATGCAGAATTACCCCAATCCATTTAACCCTACTACCACCATAAAATATCAGATACCCAAGAACAGTATAGTAACACTGAAAATATATAATATACTCGGGCAAGAAGTGACTACTCTTGTAAATGAAATGGAGAATACCGGTAATTACACAGTCCAATTTAATGCAGATAAATTTGCAAGCGGTACATATTTTTATAGACTCCAAGCAGGCTCAATAGTCGAGACAAAAAAAATGTTATTGTTGAAATAGTGCCATGCAGAGGTTCATTTCCATTATCTCCCCTTTGATATTTCATTAATCAAAATATTAGTATGCTTTTATTGATGTGTTTTCTTACCATATCATTAGGCATTTCAGTTATTGAATAATAGTAACCTTTATGGAATAAGATTTGCAATTAATACAATAAAAGAAAATTAATTTTACTTATACAGACGAATTTTAATGGAAACTAATGATATTTTGGAAGGTAATGATATTACCTTAATTTCGAATGAAAAGCTCCCGTTTCAACATGAGACAGTATCTCATAATGATTTTACAAATAACACTTTAACAATTAAAGAAGTGGACTTAGATCAGATATTTGATAAGTGGGCACAATATGTTTTAACAAACAAAACTGCACATGTCTTTTCCCATCCACTTTGGATCAAGGCTCTAGAAAAAGAAAACAACCGAAAAGCCATTATACTGGTCTGCCTTGACCATGACTCAGAAATCAAGGGAATTCTTCCTCTTATGCCAACTTTAGGATTACCGTTTAAGATGGATAAACCAATAACATCAAGAAGGCTATCTTCCCTACCGCGCACTCCCCTAGGAGGTTTGCTATTTGATGATTCTCAAGTTAAAAAATCATTAATTCAAGCAGCCATAAAAAAACTCGATACAAGAAGCGGATCTTATTTACAACTAAAAAGCTACTTGCCTTGTTTAAATGAAAAGATAAATAATTTATCCAGGGTTTCCTGGCGCTCTTCATTCTATTTAGAATTGCCGGATGATCCGGAAAAAATTAGATTCGGCGACAAGGAACATCAACGCAAAGTTAATTGGGCAGTAAATAAGGCCAGGAGTTTAGGTATAACCCTTAGAACAGCCGAAACAGAATCGGATTTAAAAGAGTGGTATAAATTATACCTTGAGGTAATGCGCTGGCATACCGTAGCCGCACGACCTTTTAGATTCTTTAAATTCCTTCAGGAAAATTTGACTTCTAAGAATATGTATAAACTATTATTAGCGGAACAGACTGTAAATAATAAGAAAGTATTACTGGCCGGTTCCATATTTCTTAATTTTAATGATACAGTTTTTTACTCATTTAACGGCCGAAATCAGGATGCTCTTTCTTATCATGCAAATGATCTGATACAGTGGGAAGCAATACATGATGCATGCAAAGAGGGTTTCAAATTTTATGACATGGGCGAAGTTTCTCAGCAAGAACAAGGTTTAGCGCAATTTAAATCCAAATGGGGCTGCACCACAAAACCTATTTATCATTACTACCATCATTTAAATAATCCGGTTAAAGATCAGCAACTGGATTTTATAGGCGACATAAAATTGGCGAAACAAATTTGGCGAAAACTGCCACTATCGTTTACGCAAATGGCGGGAAATTTAACTAACTGGTTTTTATAATTTAAATTTAGGAAATCTTCTGAAACTCTTTTCTCAATTCCTCGTATGAATAACTTTTACAATCACATCCAAAATCTCACTTCAGGCAGGAAGAAGTAATTACCCGGGTGCTCGAGGAGTAATTCATTATTATAGAATTTTTTAAATATTGTTGATTATGTGATAAAATAATCATTTTAGAATCAATTTTAAGAGTTTAGTTTATCAAAATTCATATCATTAAGTCCAACCAGGTCAAGACTTGATTTAAATAAATTCGATGAAATTTCTCTATTATATGATATTTGAGAAGAATTAATCTGGTTTAAATTCTGAAAATACTTTCCAGTTGTTTTACTAAATTTTTCTTCTAATGCTAAATTTAAAATTGATTCTGCTGCTTTTGGAGCTGATATTAATTTGCCTTTTAACCCAAAGTCTATATAGTGTTTTAGCCAGGGCAATACCCCATTATTTAGTTTAATCTTTGTTGCAACATGCCCCGGATTAACTGCGTTTACAGTAATGTTTGTATTAGAGAGAATTCTAGCGAGCTCATAAGTAAAATAAATAACTGCCAACTTAGAATTTCTATATGCCTCACCAGAGTTATAGATTTCTGGCCGAAAAATATTTTGTGCGGTAATATCTCCGCCATTATGGGAGGAAGATGATATATTAATTATTCGTCCTTGGAAAGAATTACTTAATAAATCAAGAAGTGATACGGTTAATAAGAAATGTCCTAAATAATTCGTTGCAAAAGTTAGTTCAAAATTGTCATCACTCAAATAATATTTGTTAAACTTAGAGCCGGCATTATTAATCAGAATGTCCAATTTATTTATATCGTTTTTTATTAATGGAACTGATTTTCTAATCTCCTCCAAGGACGAAATATCAGCAACATATAATTTCACTTTAAGATATTTATTCTTTTCCAATAACTCGCCACAGATTTTTTCTCCTTTTTGCATGTTCCTAGCTAAAATTATCAAGTTAACATTAAAGCGAGCTAGTTTATAGACTAATGCTTTGCCGATTCCAGAAGTTGCACCAGTAATTAAACAAGTTTTGTTTTCCATAAAAATAAATTTTATAGTTAATCAATTATTAATTATTTTAGACATACTATTTAATAACCGCAAAATAATATGAAACCAGTTGTTGTATTGGCTGCCCACACAATGGGTTATGGAGTAATCCGTTCTTTAAGCAAAAAGAAAATTCCAATAATTGCCGCTTATTACGACAAAGAAGACTTCGGATACGTATCAAAATATATAAATAAAGCGGTAAGAATACCAAACCCCCAAGAAGATGCTGACGGCTGTCTACAAAGCATTATTGAACTAAGCAAGGAATTAAATGGAGGACTTTTAATTCCCACAAATGATGATACTTTAGAAATTGTATCCAAGAATAAAAATCTATTATCCGATTATTTCATTGTTGCTACGAATGATTGGTATATCACAGAACAGATTCTTAATAAGAAACTTACGTATCAAATAGCTTCTTTTTTAAATATTGATATCCCTCAAACTATTTTCCCAGTTAATTCAAAAGAAATTGAAGAATTTTTTAACAATTTAAATTCTCCTGTAATCATTAAGCCTTGTATCAGCCATACTTTTTATAATACTTTTGCAAAAAAATTTTTTAATGGCGATAGTTATGACGAATTAAATAAACATTTTGAGTATTTACAAAAAAACAAGTTCGAAGTAATGATCCAGGAATTAATTGAAAGTAAAGACAGCGATATGGTTATGTATAACGCATACAGCATTCATGGCAAACCGTTTTTAGAGTTAACAGCACAAAAAATTAGAAACGGACCGGCAGTATACGGGAACTCTACTGTTTCTAAAAGCAAAAATATTGAGGAAATAATTTTACCATCAAGAAAAATATTAGAATACATTGGATATACAGGGTACTGCTGTATCGAATACAGACGAGATTTGTCAGATAACCGATTTAAGTTTTTAGAAATTAATGGCAGATATAACTTATCAAACTACCTGTTAAATGGATGCGGTTATAATGCCCCCTGGATGGAATACAAATATTATCTGTTTAATGAGATTCCTTCCAATTCTATTAGTTTTAAAGAAAATATCTATTGGATAGACATTTTCAGAGACTTAAGCTATTCATTGCCCAGAGTTATTAAGGGACAAATATCATTTACCGATTATTTAAGGCCTTATTTTTCCAAGCATGTTTTTGCAATTCTGGATTTTAAAGATATTTTGCCTTTTTTAAAAAGAGGATTCAGTATTCTTGGAAACTTTTTAAAAAACGTTAATAAAAGTTTAGCCTATAAAGATAAGAATAGATGATTAGTTAAGGATTTCTACAACACAAAAAGCACTAGATATGCGGCTTAAATATTATATATTTAGAGTTAAATTATAGTCAAATATAGTTTATAAAATATTTCGATTTTTCATTCCGAACCTTCTTTACCAGACCTGACAAACTTGATTCGGAATCTCATTTTTTAATTGATTTTTAAAAACTTAATCTTCAATAAAGGCAGCGGTGCCAGAAAGCTAACATAGAAAGTGCGTAATATTAATTAATAATTATTTTCACTCTTTATTGAATTAAATGAATAAGAATTCGGATACACAATTAGATGTAATACTGACAAACGGCTGGGATAGGATTAGTTATAATATCCTGCGCAGCCTTTCGAAAGCCGGGCTAAAAGTGGGCTTTGGGGTTGACTCTAATTCGGGAATGGGAAAATTTTCAAGATTAGCGAAGCAACCTTTTTTTCATACTTCTTATCTTATGGATGAAGAAAAATTTATTGACGATATAATTAACTATATAAAGAAAACAAATGCTAAAGTTTATATACCTACCGGGGAGGAAATTTTCGCAGTAGCAAAACACATCAACAAATTTAATCCTTTAAATGTAGCTATACCAATTTCATCTTATAACATTCTTTTAAAACTTCACAATAAAATTGAGTCAGTCCGGCTAGCTGAATCACTAAAATTACCTGTTCCCAAAACCATATTACCAACGTGTATAGAAGAGATTCAAGAATTCGGTAAAGAATTCGGCCATCCTATAATTATTAAAGTATTATACTCCTCGTCTTCCAAAGGCATATTTTATTTAAAAGAAAAAGACACAGATAAGATAGGCAGGTTTTTAAGATACAATAAGTTAGACTTTAACAATTTTTTGATGCAACAACATGTTGAAGGAAGAGGCTATGGTGTTTCAATGTTAATGGGAAAAGGCAATTTAACAGCGAAATTTACTCACCGGCGTTTGAGAGAAAAATATTATCTCGGCGGCCCAAGCACACTTAGGGAAAGTACAAAAAGTGAAGAACTTGAAAAATATGCAGAAAAGTTGTTGTCAAGTATTCAATATGACGGAGTTGCCATGGTTGAATTTAAATATAATGAGAAAGAAAATAAAGCATGGCTGATTGATGTAAACCCAAGATTTTGGGGTTCAATCGGGCTTGCAATAAATGCAGGGGTTGATTTCCCTATGCTTTTATATAAAATGGCAATAGGTGAGCTGCCGGCATACAAGAATACTTATAAAGAAGGGATAAGATATAAATGGCTTCTTGGAGATATTTTAGGGCTAGTTGAAATCATTCGTTATACACATAAAATTTCTTCTATTAAAGAACTTTTTGAAAAAGTAGACGGGTATGATGATTACTACAAAGACGACAGATTTGCCTTTTACGCAAGCATAGCCCTATATATAAGGAGGTATATTAGGAGGTTATTTGGGTAACCAAAAAATTGTCTTATTTGATTTTGATAAGACTATTACTAAAATTGATACAATTCTTCTTTTTTATCATTACTTTTTAAATCAGAGAAACAAAGGATATAGATACTCAATTGTTGTTTTGCTATTTGGCCTTTTTAAGCTGAATATTATTTCTGAACATTCATTAAAACAATTTTTATGCAGTTCCTTAGTTAAAGGATTGAGTGAATCAGAAGTTGAGTTAATAGCTCGAAATTTTTATAAAGAATACTCTGCCAAGATATTTAATAGTCAATTGATAGAAGAGTTAAAATTAAGGAGATTAAAGGGAGAAAAGGTTTATATTGTTTCCTCAAACTTTGATTTTTTACTCAAGCCACTTTTTAATATACTACCTATTGAAGATATCTTTGCAACCACGACCGAAAAGTCAAATCATATTTTTACCGGCAAACTTATTGGGAATGTCTGCAGCGGGAAGGAAAAATTAAAAAGAGTTTCTGAATTAATTAATGGCATTGATAAAAATTTTTCCACCGGTTTCGGGGACAGCCCAAATGATTATGAATTTTTATTTGCATGTAATACCAGTTTTTTAGTTAAATATAAGAAAGGAAATAAAAAGATTGCTACTCTAATTAAATTGCTTTTCGGAAAGTTTGATTTTTCTAATCCAAATACTGAAATAATTTCTTTTAAGAAAAAAAAATCAAATTGATTCTGCTTTAGCCCCCTCGATAAGTTTTCTTTTGAGTTTTTTAATAATACTGACAAAAATCATCGGCGAAGCTATAAAAAATAATTTAACAGGCTGAAAAATTTTACCTTTTCTTAAAGCTTTTTTACACCAAAAGAATGAGGTAGAACCAAGGATTGCATACCTATCTAATTTTCGATCCCCTGGTTCTACTTTAAATATTCCTATTCTCTCATCACTAATTAGTTTTGAAATAGCCGATAAAACTTTATTTATATTCTTTACGCTGTTGGTCGAGTGCTGACGGTAGCCAAATAATTTAGGCTCCGTTATTATTTCGGCAGGCCCAAAAGAACCCACTTTAAGAAGAAACCTAAAATCATCATGCGCATGAACCATTTTACTTTTACTATTCCCGAATCCATTAATCTTTTTAAATATATCTTTTCTAACAACAAGCATACTGCATGAGGTAAAAATCGTTACATCTTTTGAAAAATAATCTTTGTAAGAATAGAACTTAATCTTATTTTCATAAGGAATTTTGACCGGGTCAATTTTATCATTAAAATAAAAAGGCTGGCCGGCTAAAAGTGCCGGAGAGTTTTTAGTATTTATTACCTTATTATATATTTCAAGAGTGAACGGGAAAAAGATATCATCATCATCCAAAAAAGCCAGGTACTCACCATTGGATATTTCAGCTCCTCTGTTTCTAGCTTGTTCTCCACCGCTGTTTGATTGACTCAAAATTTTAATCCTACCGGTATATTCAGCAAGTATTTTGAATGTATCATCGGTTGAACCATCGTCAACTACTATCACTTCAAAATCTTTAAATCTCTGGTTAAGGACTGATTCAATAGTTTCTTTTATTAACCAGCCTCTATTGTGGGTTGGTATAATTACAGAGAATTTCATCTTTATACTTTATTAATTAACTCAAAAGTCTTTGTAAGTAAAATTTGCATTTCAGGGTGAGATTTTCTAAAAAGTAATATTATTTTCAATAATTGTATATAGATATGGAAAAATTAAGAAGAATTTCACAGATTTTATAATTGATAATTACTTTTCAGACTGTCTCATATAAAAATTTACAAAAAAAATCATTTCTAATAAATTTCAAGAGCTAAAATAAAAAAAGATGCCGGAGCAAGTCCGGCATGTCAAAGTACATAAGCTTGAGGAATATTTTTATCCAGCCATTATATTACTGTTATAAGATATCTCTGCCGGATTATTTCATCAGGATCATTTTCTTTACTTGTGAGAATGTTCCAGCTTGAATCCTATAGAAATAAACACCACTAGAAAGGTTGGAACCATTAAATTGAATTGAATGATTACCTGCATCATAATCTCTGTTTGTAACTTGATAAACTTCCTGTCCAATAAGGTTATAGACTATAATCCTAACTCTTTCAGTTTTCGGAAGAGCAAAATTTATTGTTGTAGTAGGATTGAAAGGATTTGGATAATTCTGGCCGAGTTCAAACTTATTCGGACCGGATAAATTAATTTCCACAACTTTGGAATATTTAAATGTTCCGTCATAATCAATTTGTTTTAACCTATAAGAATACGCACCGCCGGAAACATTTTTATCTATGTAGGAATAATTATTAAGCTGAGTTGAGGTACCATGCCCGGAAATAAAAGCCAACGGTACGAAACCACTGCCGGCATTCTTCTCGATCTGAAATCCTCTGTTATTTATTTCAGAAGCAGTAGTCCATTTAAGATCAACGTTATTACCGTTTACAGAAGCCATGAAACTGGAAAGCTCGACAGGAAGAGAGCCGTTATTATCCCAAAATTCATAAGCGCCAATATCAAAATTACCGTTTCTTGTTGCTCCACGCTGGTCTAATAAAGGAGCTCCATTTGCTGAAGTCTCGAGGAATTTGATCTTAAGCAGGACTAGAATCCGGGATTGCACATGTCATAGTACCATTCAAAGAATTGTTGAGAGCTAGAGGTTGGCAATATGGTGAAAGCCCATAAATATTATGCTTAGTATTTCCTGAAATTGTAGCTCGTATCTGCATTTTGAATTAAATTATAATCTTCAGAAATAATATTTCCATTTAATATCCGAATGTACCTATTACAGTTGCATTATTACCTGCAACTATTGAATTCTTTAAATATAAATTAACTGCCGAATCATATCAAAACACCAATACCGCCAATACCATAAAGCCCTGTACAAGTATTATTAAAAATTGTACAGCTATTTAAATTTGCTGCTACATAAAATGTATCAATATATACTGTAGTATCAGTAGGAAACTTATCCAATCTGAATTCCGCCTATGCCGTAAGTTGAAATATTTGAGGAAACAGTTGAATTAGTCATATTAAGGATTGCATTACCATTTGATAGCAATTACTGCCATACCCCCACCTGCGGAGAGGTATTGTAACTAATTGTTGAGTTAGTTATACTGCATGTTCCATTCTTAATACCAACACCACCACCATAACAAGTATCAGCTGCAGTATTATTGCTAATTGTACTATTATTGATTATCAATTGCCTCCTATATTTCCAACACCTCCACCATCTCCACCCAAATTGCAATAATTATTACTTATTTTACAATAATCAATCATTAATGAACCACTATAATTAAGAATTCCACCTCCTGCATATGAACTATGACCATTTTGTAATGTAATTCTTCTTAAAGTAACATTATTACCAGGGTAAATCTCAAAAACTCTTGAAGTCGAACATAGTGGAATTTGAATCAGCTTCTACAATTGTAGTATCCATACCTGTACCAATAAGTTAAATTTAAGAAATTTCTATTTATAACTAATTTGATTATTTAATAAATTATATGTCCCTGCAGAAATATAAATAATTATTGAATCAGTTGTAGGATTTGCAACATGATTAACGGCATATTCAATAGTTTTCCATGCAGAACTATCCGGCGCAGTACCATTAGCAGTTGTATCTTTACCTAAATTTTGGTCTACATAATAATTTGTTTGAGCCAGCGAAATGCCGCAAAATGAAATAACAGTGAAAATTAGAAAAAATAGTTTCATAAAATTTATCCTTTGGTTTACTTAGTAAATAATTTATATTCAAATTTTATTCCAATTAAATAAGGCCTTCTTTCAAATAATAAATATTTTATTTCAATATTCAGCCATTAATCTAATATTTATTAGACAATTAAGCTATGATTTATTTAAAAATTATTTTGAATCCGTAAGACAATCTCAAATTGACAATTAGAATAAATATGTTTCATAATCAAACACTTTAATTAAATAAAATTCATTTGGAAATTTCAATTAAAATATTTGTCTTTAAAGCCAATCTCCCGGATAACCGAACTGCTCAATTTCACCTAAGCCTTTTACTTTTAATTTAAATTCTTCTGCAATTTCATTAAGCGAATCTACTGAATGAAGAATCCAGCCGTGCTCTTTTGTTTTAAACTCATAATGTTTCGGGCCGATTATATCACCTAAAAATTTTCCTTTATCATTTAACCGAAATGAAATAGTTCTCATTAAAGACTTTATCATTTCATCATTAAAATAATAAAGTATCTGCGACGCCCACATGAAGTCAAATTTTGCCCCATTCAATTCTTCTTCACCAAAAGTATCAGACACAGAAAGAAAAGGTTCTTTCACCGACAATCTCTTTTTAATTATTTGTTTCTTTCCGGCTTCAAGGCTGTTTTGATTTTTATCGATACCGTAATAATTTCCTTTTTCCAGGAAACGAATAAAGGCTATACCACCCTGCAAAGGCCCGCATCCGATATCAAGGAGTTTATGATGGGGATTTAAACCGTTAAATCTAAGTACATTCAGCTGGTATGATTGAAGTTTATCCCAATATCCCAATGGCCCCACCATAGCTTCCAGGCGGTGTTTTTCCCGAAGCCACGGAATAAAGGTCCTAAATCCGTATATGTTTCTGCGAATCTTTTTTAGTTTTCGAATCTGTTTATGCATCTTTCCCATTTTGCTACTCCTTTTTTAGAAGGGACTTCTTGTCTACCTTTCCATTTGGACTTTTTGGTAACGAGGTAACAATCTCAACATATTTAGGAATTTTAAAATCCTCAAGCGAATTTGCACAATACTTCGATATTTCATTTGAAATAAGATTTGAACCGGGGGAAAGAACAACAAAAGCCTTTACAGCCTGCCCAAGCATAACATCATCGACACCGACCACCGCTGCTTCCGCCACACCTTTTAATTCGCATATCGTTTCCTCAACTTCCCTCGGGCTTACTCTTTCACCTTTACATTTTATCATCTCATCAATTCTGCCGACAAAATATAAATAACCGTCTTCATCCTGTTTAAAATAATCACCGGTGTAGAGCCACTTTTCAAATCCAAACTTTCCCGGCCTAAATTTTTTCTCCGTAAGTTCAGGGGCATTCCAATAACCGGACATAAGATTAGAACCTCTAACGACCAGCTCACCAACGGTACCAGATGAGACTACCTCGTTATTTTCATCGACAATAAATACTTCGCAGTTCGGGATGGCCTTACCAACCGAACCAGGCCGCCGGTCAAGCTCATCGGGAGGCAGATATAATACACGCTTGCATTCCGAAAGACCATACATCGAAAAAAATTTAATTTCCGGGAAGATAGATCTAATCCTTTTGATATGTTCAACCGGAAGTGCCGCACCGGTATTTGTCATATACCTAACCGTTGAGAAATCAAATTTGGACAGGTCTTTTAGATTAAGCAGCATAGTTAAAATAGTCGGGACAATTGGAAAACCCGTTACATTATATTTTTGAATGTCATTCAAAATTTCATTTACAAACAAAAAGCTGTTTCTTATAATAACAGTCCCGCCGAAGATAATGCTCATTAAAACCTGGTAAAGGCCATAATCAAATGACAGAGGAAGTACGCTTAAAATTATTTCATCGGAAGTATTTTCAAGATACTGAATGATACTCTGTGCTGCCGAGACCATGCTTTTATGTGTGCATATAATTCCCTTGCTTCTACCGGTAGTACCCGATGTATATATTAAAGCAGCAATATCAGTATCTATACAACGGTCTGAAGTAAATAGAGTGAATTGGTAATCAGCAATATCATCCCAGAATAAATCCGACTGTTGAAACCTGAATTGAAACTCTCTTTTACCATCTATCCACAATACATTACAATTGATTTCAGGGTCAGATAAAACTTCATCAACAATATTTTTTCTTTTTATATCGGTAATTAATAATGAAGCAGCCGAATCTTTAAGAATATAATTCAGGTTTCTGGATTTTGTTGAATTGCTTAGAATTATAAAGACAGAATTGTTTTTTAATATCGCGAATAACGACACAACGACCTCAATGGAATTATCGAGCAGAATAACCACTCTGTCGTTTCGTTTAATTCCGTTTTGATGCAGCATGTTGGCGAGCTGATTTGACCTCTTGTCCAATTCAGAATATGTTATCCTTTGATCTCCGCATATTAAAGCTGTTTTATCGGGATAAGACTGCGCAGTTAAAGAAAGGAAATCATGAAGAAGTTTGGGATAAAACATAAATGATAAAACCCTTATAGAGTGTATATTATATACGCGCCTGTTACGCAACCTTTGGAATATTGGAAAAATGGATTAAAGGAATATTGGAATACTGGAATATCTGGAAAATGGAATATTGGAATTGATTTATTTTTCATTTTTACAAAATTCAGTTTTTCCGAAGCGAAAAAGAATATGTGTATACTTTTAGTTGTCATTCCGAAGTTAAAGACATTTATAAATCTGCAGTAATGAAATTTATTCCTTCCGCCTTGAATAATTCTGCGAACAGGCCGGTCAAAATGACAAAAATGCTTTTACATAAACTCATAATTCTGCATCAGCTAAACACTAAAATATATTTATTATAATATTTTTCAATTACAATTAATGGTTGTTGCCTTAAAACACAGCTTTATAATTTGAAAGGCTCCATTCTTAAATATTCGGTAGTTCTAATCTTGCCTTCAATATCCTTAATTACATTTGTTACATAATTTTCTTTCAAATCTAAAGCTTTTGCTATCACATTCACGGGTACATCTTTTTCCCAACCATACCAAATTCTATCCATAACCGCGAAGGGTACTTTAAAGAAAAATTCCTCCTGTGTCTGTTCAGCACTATATGTATCAGAAGTCGGTACTCTATTTATAATATCAAATGGAATGCCAAGATGTTCTGCAAGCTGATAAATCTGCGTTTTAAAGAGATGGATTATAGGTTTCAGATCAACACCTCCATCACCATATTTTACAAAAAATCCCTGTGCATGCTCATTTTTATTTGCAGTTCCTACAACCGCATAATTATTGGCTTCCGCATGATAATAAAGCATACTCATACGGCTTCTTTGTTTAAAATTAGATGCTGCAACTATCTGCAAATATTCTTTTAACGGTAATCTCGCACTTTTTTCTTTACCCCCGGGGCTTGTTACAGAAATATGAAAAACGTTAAGTTTTTTTATTTTATCATCTTCTTTAGGAAGGTAAATTTTCATCTTATAACCGGAATTATATTCCGGAAAAATTCTTTTAACGGCTTCATCTCTTTTCTTATAACATCCCAATCCATGCACCGCATCAGTCATATCCTCTATTATGTAAGGAATACCATACTTGTCGATTATCTTCATTGCAAATTCTTTGCTTTCTGGGCTGGAATCTTTCTCAGGCATAAGTATAGCGATTACTTTATCCTTACCCAAAGCTTCAACGCATAATGCTGTAACAACGGAGGAATCTATGCCGCCGCTTAAACCGATTACTGCTCCTCTCTTCTTTAGTGAATTATGAATTGTATTTTTTATAAATTCTTTAATCCTGGAAGTTTCTTCTTTTACATCAATATTGATGGAATCGTATGTAAATTTCATTGGTTCCTTTCGTTATTTGTGAAGCATACAAAGATTCTAATTTTGTCATAATGAGCAGAGCCGGGCGATGACATATAATTGATTATCCTTCGACCCTGCTTTTACCTGCCGACAGACAGGTTCCGGTAGAACTTGCTGCATACTCGAGTGCAAGGCAGTCACGGTCCAAACCGTGAATGAATTTTAGGGATTTAATGTCACGGAATGGTCCATGACATCCCAGTTCTACAACACTCTCAGTAAGCTAGTCCAATCGTGATGACTATGTAAAATAGGACCTTATCATAATTTCAGATTCCGGGTCTTCCGAAGGAATTCCTATGGCAAAGCCCGGAATGACAATAATAAATGATCTTAAGTTAACTGCCTAATTAGGATGGGCTAAAGCCCTAACTATTTAGGAAGTTTTTCTTCTCCCCGACCTGAAGGTCGGGGTTATAGCCACGCTCTTTAAAGCGAAGACTAAGAATTAACAATAAATTTCAGGAGTTTTCCTATATAGATCACAATGTAATGACCCCTTACCACAAAAGCGGTCACCGGCAGTAAATATCTATTTTAAATACAATTAAAATTTAATTAACACCAAATATTTTTCTTTTATCGAAGACAACATCGAATCTAAAATTATTGTTTTCTATTTTATTAAAGTTACGTATAAATTTATCATAAATTATTTGAGTCGAAATTATCCCGGCAACTGCCATGCTGTCTATCTCACTTAATGCTTCACTGTTCCGGGCTTTTGTAAAAAGTTTATCGACCATTTTAGAGTTGAAAATATCAGCTCTTTCTAAATCTTCAGCAGTACAATATTTTTCAATTAAGGAATTATTTTGACTAATTAATCCCTGCCTGATAGGTGCGCGGTAAGGATTTTTAGGCCTTCGAATTATGTCTGCCGGTAAAAGATCTTTAAATACTTTTTTAAGCAGCAATTTTTCATTTAACCCGTAAAGCTTTAGGTAAGAAGGAATTTTAGTCATAAAATCCATAAGCCTATGGTCCAGAAATGGGGGACGCAATTCAACCGAATGGGCCATAGCTACACGGTCGCCTTGAGAATTGAGAAGATACCCGCTCATGAAAGTTTTAATCTCTATATACTGGGCCTTTGAAAGATAATCCCACGAATCAAAATCATGAGGAAGATAACTTTTAAATTCTTCAATACAATTAACATCCTTCAACCGGTATTTCAAATCGTCGGAAAATAAATTTTTTATTTTACTTCCATTTGACCATCTAATAAGATGAGAAAAGAATACATTGCCCGGGTCTTCAATTCCATTTTTGAAGAATGCGCTAAGAGTATTTTTCAAACGTTTGTCTTTAAAAATATAAGGGTATATTCTATCAAACAGCTCCGGCCTTATTGTTGACGCGGGATCAGCCGACCAAAATTTTCTTATTTTAGCTTCTTTAAATATACCGTATCCACAGAATATTTCATCTGCACCTTCCCCGGTTAAGACTACTTTATAATTATTATTATTTACCACTTCCGAAAGCAGGTAAAGCGGAACCGGGGAAACACGTAAAATAGGCTGCTCGGTATGGTACAAAACAGAATCAAAATATTCACCGATATCCTTATTAGTTGTATTTACTTCCGTATGTTTTGTATCCAGATATTTAACAACCTGAGATTGGAAACTACCTTCGTCAAAAGATTTTTCTTCAAACCTGATCCCGAATGTCCTCAAATCATTATTAAAATAATTTTTTATAAATGCGGTGATACCTGAGGAATCCAATCCCCCGCTCAGATAACTGCCGACAGGAACATCCGCACGCAATCTTATCTTTACCGCATCCATTACCAGTTCAGATAAATTTTCCGATAAAGTATTTAAGGAAATTGAAGAATCATAATTTTTGTCAGAGGGTTTAAATTCCCAATATTTTTTTATTGTCAACCGTCCGTTTGAAATCTTTAAGTAATGCCCGGGGGAAAGCTCATTTATATTTTTAAAAACCGTATTTCCGGGCAAGGGCGCCCAGAAAGTAAATATTTGATCCAGTACTTTAAGGTCGAATTCACGATCAATATTATCCGCATTAAAAATGGATTTTATTTCGGAAGCAAATACTAATTGATCTTTTCTTACAGTGTAATATAAAGGAAGTATACCATACCTATCACGGGCAAGAAACAACTCATGCTTGCCGGAATCCCAAATTGCAAACGCAAATTGCCCGTTAAGTTTCTCAAGGCATTTTTCCTTATACTCTTCATACAGGTGCAGGATAACTTCAGTATCGGTATGAGATTTGAATTTATGCCCTTTTTGAATTAGCTCATCTCTTAATTCCGGATAATTAAAAATTTCCCCATTAAAAATTATCCACAAACTATTATCTTCATTTGAAATAGGCTGGGAACCGCCTTTGATATCTATTATACTTAGCCTTGCCTGACTTAACCCAATCCAATCATCAATATAAACACCTGTTTCATCGGGCCCGCGATGGTGCAAAGCCGCTGTCATATTACCCAACAAGTTTACAGAAATAGATTGGGGATGCTCAATGCTACAAATACCTGCGATACCGCACATTTTTAATTAGTTTCCCCTGATGTTTTTAAGATTACGTTTTTATTAATTTTTTCGAATGTATCAAAGCCGGCGGGAATAAGTTCGCCGTCTTTAAAAAAGATATTAAAACGCTCTTCCAAAAAAGATATTAATTCCAGGAAACCGTCAAATTTAACTCTCCCGCTTTCAAAAAAGGAATCTCCCGGGTTGAAATTTCTTTCATCCCCGTATAGAAAATTCTCTATAATAAATTGACGTATTTCTTCCCGGTTGTTCATGACAGGTAATAATTTTTCAAATTAAAACTTTAATTCCTCTTGGTCATTATCTCTTACCGGCCTTAAGCCGATAACAAATTCATTATAAGAACTGCTGGGCGTTAAAGGTACGGTTACCCTTGCAATTGCTTTTGGTGCAGCTGTACCTAACATTGTATTTGGCGGAACATTCCTCGACACTACCGTGCCTCCCTGTATAACACAATTATCGCCGATTGTTACATTAGGCAATATTAGACAATGAGGGCCTATATAAACATTATTACCAATTGTAACCGGATGATAATTATCCTTTTGATATGCTCCAAAATAAAAGTGAGCGATAATTGAAGTTCTTATCCCTATGGTTGAATTATCTCCAATTGTAACAGCATTAGGATGATTTTCATCTATATATACATATTTACTAATCCAAACATTTTTGCCGATTTTAACTCCGCGCAATTTATGCAGGAACGGCCTGGCTATACCGCCGAAGGGCATAAAAAAGGAAAGGAATTGAAACAATTGGTTGATTATTCTTTTAGCCATTTATTTAATAAATAATTAAATATTTTTTTTATCATAGCATATTTGGTAATTAAATATATCAAAATGAGGTATAAAATACGACTATTATATCACACCTTTTAATTGTTATTAGGAAACAACCAACTACTTTGCGGAAAATGTTTTATTTATTTTTAGGAAAGCCATCTGCTTAAAAAAAAGAAATTCTAATCAGCATTTACAAAAATTTGTGTCTTAATCTCATAATAATTATTGAAGCATCAGAAATAACAAAAGTTGTTTTGTGATTATGAAAACTGAAGTAAAAAAATAATGGTGCTTATCAAGAGATTATAATCTTAAATTATCATTTTTTTATAAAGATTTAAGAATATTTTTAAGTTACGGATAATCTAAAATTCTTAACCAATAAATCATCATGTATTAATAATTAGGATTTTATATTTTATATTATAATATATTAAATATTATTTATTCTTATAGAAAGATAAAATAACGCAAAAAGTCATGAATAATTTTGCATTAACAGGAGCAGCCGGCTATATAGCCCCCAGACATTTAAAAGCAATCAAGGATACCGGTAATAATCTTATTGCCGCAGTTGACCCTCATGATTCGGTAGGAATTCTAGATCGTTATTTCCCTGAAGCAAGTTTTTTTACAGAGTTCGAAAGGTTTGACAGGCATCTTGAAAAGCTTAGAAGAGGGCCTGAAGAAAATCACATCAACTATATTACTATCTGTTCACCTAATAATTTACATGATGCACATATAAGACTTGCACTACGTATCGGGGCGCATGCATTATGTGAAAAGCCGCTGGTTTTGAATCCGTGGAACCTTGATGCCCTTGAAGAATTGGAAAATGAATTTAAAGGAAGCAGAGTATTTACAATTCTTCAGCTTCGTGTCCATCCTTCTCTGATTGAATTAAAGGAAAAAATCAGCAGTCAAAAGAATAATAAAAAATATAACATAACCTTAACGTATATTACTTCCAGAGGTGTTTGGTATGATCACTCGTGGAAAAGCGTGATTGAAAAATCCGGAGGCATTGGGACCAACATCGGGGTGCATTTTTTTGATATGCTCAGCTGGATTTTCGGCCATGTACAAAATAGTTATGTATATTTATCGGAGTATAAAAGAATGAGCGGTGCTCTTGAATTACAAAATGCAGATGTCAGATGGTTCTTATCAACGGACAGAGCAGATCTACCCAAAGAAGCAGTGGATGCAGGGAAACCGACATTTCGATCAATCGAAGTGAACGGAGAAGAGATTCAATTCAGCGAAGGATTTACAGATCTGCATACAAAAGTATATGAAGAAACTCTTGCCGGCAGAGGATTCGGTATTGCAGACGCAAGACAATCAATTAAGCTGGTATATGATATCAGGAATGCAAAAGTTGAAGATAAAGTTGATAAAGATAAGATGCATCCGTTTTTGAAGAGGTAAAGGGAAAGGAGAGGAAGAATGGAAAGATGGAAAATTGGAATGCTGGGAAAAGATGAATGGAATATCCCAGTGAAATTAGATTACGCATTTCACGGGACAGGTTGGGAAAATGGCATAAGGACGAAGAAGGAAAGCGAAAGGATCAAAGACAAAGGTAAAGCCAGAGGGAAAGGCAAAGGAGTGGAAGAATGGAAAGTTGGTAAGAATGGAATAGTGGAAAATTGGAATGGTGGAACAATGGGATCTGCGGTTTATGGAATTAGAAAGAAAAAATATAAACAGAGGGACTACTAAATTAAGAGTTTGGAAAGATTCAATAGAATTATTTTCATTTGCTTACAAAGTGATGAGTAATGTTCCTTTTGAACTTAATAAAACAAGGAATAATGAAATTAGGAGACGAAGTTAAGTCCAAGTTAGAGGAAAGGAAGAATGGAAATTTGGAAGAATGGAATAGTGGAATATTAGAATAGTAGGGAAAAATGGGATTGCGGTTTATGGAATTAGAAAGAAAAAATATAAATAGAGGCTTTACAAAGTTAAGAGTCTGGGAAGATTCAATCACATTATTTTCTTTGGTTTATAAGATTATTGGAAACACACCATATGAACTTAATAAATCGAGGTATAATATTATTGATGCTTCACACAGTATATCACGTAATATAGCTGAAGGTTATTGTAGAAGGAATTTAAAAGAATATCTAAATTTTCTTAACATTGCATTGGGATCAAGCGGTGAATTGTTATCAGGCATTTTATCTTTTAAAGAGGTTGGAATAATAAATCAAAATGATTTTGAAAAATTTGATGAATTGCATTATAAAGTAGAAAATGAATTAATTGCATTGATCAAATCATTACAAGAAAAATCAAGAATGGGTGAATGGGAAATTAATTTTTGATAATAAAAGTATTTATTATTTTAAAGATATCTCCAATATTCCATCATTCCATTATTCCCTGCTTGATGCTTTATTATTTAAATATTCAAATTAACTTATAGGTATTTAAAATGACCAAAGAAAAGTTAAATTATTATATAGACCCCCACGCTGTGGTCGACGAAAACGTATCTATCGGTGAAGGGACAAAGATATGGCATTTTTCTCATGTGCAAAAAGGAGCGCGAATAGGCAGTCACTGCGTTCTTGGGCAGAATGTAAATGTCGGCAATAATGTTTCAATGGGCGATTACTGCAAGATACAAAACAACGTTTCAATTTATGAAGGCGTTACATTGGAAGACTATGTGTTCTGCGGACCTTCAATGGTATTTACAAATATTCTCGATCCAAAATGTAAATATCCCCAGGTAGGCGAACAGTATTATATTAAAACTCTAGTAAAAGAAGGTGCCTCAATAGGTGCAAACGCGACTATCGTATGCGGCCATACTTTGGGTAAACACTGTATGATCGGCGCAGGGGCAGTTGTTACTAAAGATGTTCCGGATTACGCACTGGTTGTCGGTAACCCAGGGAGAATAATCGGCTGGGTAAGTGAGGCAGGGAAAAGACTAAAGTTTGATGATAATGGGCTTGCATTTTGTGAAAAATCCGGGAAGAAATATAAATTAGAGAATGAAAAGGTTTTAGAAGTGAAAGGAATATTGGAATGATCCCATGAAATATGCTTCGCATTTAACGGGACAGGGGAAGGTGGAATGTTGGAATAGTGGAATAATGTATCTGTAATTTTAAGAAGGTAAAGACAAAGGTAGAGGTAAAGAATGAAAGAAAGGAATGATGGAAAGGTGGAATGAGCACATGAAATATGCTTCGCATTTAACGGGACAGGGGGAAAGTGAAATGTTGGAATAGTGGAATAATGTATCTGTAATTTTAAGAAGGTAAAGGCAAAGGTAGAGGTAAAGAATGAAAGAAAGGAATGATGGAAAGGTGGAATGAGCACATGAAATATGCTTCGCATTTCACGGAACAGGGGGAAAAGTGGAATGTTGGAAAAGTGGAATAATGTATCTGTAATTTTAAGAAGATAAAGGCAAAGGTAGAGGTAAAGATCAGAGGGTTAGAAATCACAGAAAACAGAGATCAAATACTATAATTAAATTTTAAAAAAATTCAGAATAATTAATTTAATGGTCTGAAAATAAAAGAAAGCTGAAAAAGTTCGGGATCAAATACAGTTCCCGGATTCCGTCAAGGATGGACAAGCAAGTCCGGGGTGGCATTGTTAAAAATGAGTGTAATAGTCAAAAAGCGCTGCTAGGATTTATATAAATAATTTGTTTATATTAAGATAAATTATGAAAAGCGATTTAAAGAAAAATAAGGAAGCTATTACAAACAGATTTAAGAATATGACGGCTAGTCAGAAATTAAATTTATCTTTAAGTCTTTATAATTCAGCCCGTGAATTGAGAAAATCAGCTATAAAACAATTACACCAAGAATTGACAAACGCGGAAATAGAAAATAAAATAAAAGAAATTTTCTTTTATGCAAGAACTTAACCTCTACCAATTATTTACTGAAAAGCTAAACAATAAAAAGATCCCATATGCAGTGACAGGTTCAGTTGCATCAATTGTATATGGGGAGCCGCGTATGACTCACGGTATTGACATTGTAATAGAAATAAACATTAATGAAGCCGAAGATTTTATTAAATGTTTCCCTGAAGATGATTTTTACTGTCCTCCATCTGAAGTATTAAAAACCGAAATTTTAAGAAGAAGCAGGGGGCATTGTAATATTATTCATCATGAAACCGGTTTTAAGGCAGATATTTATTTCACCGGGTCAGATCAATTTCAGATATGGGGAATAACCAATGCAAGATATTTTGATTTTAACGACTCTAAAATAGCGGTTGCTCCTCCTGAATATGTTATTGTAAAAAAATTAGAATTTTATAAGGAGGGGCACGACCAGAAGCATATTAAAGACATAATTGCAATTATTCATTATTCAAAAGACCAGATTAATATGCAGCTGCTGGAAGATTATATTGAAAAATTTAGTTTAATAAATGAATGGGAGCTATGTAAAAAATAAATGCATAATTACTATGGCGATAACATCTTTAAATTTAGAAGTAGAGATATGCTATGGGATAATAAGGTAAAGATAAAGGTAGAGGTAAAGTGGGAAGGAATGAAGGAAGCCAGAGGACGGAAAACAGAGATCAGAAAGGTGACAAAGAAAGGGGTGAAAAGTGAAATGTCAAATGTGAAAAATCGGAAGTTAGGAGTAAGTAGAGAGAAGGAAACATGGAATAGCGGAATAATGTATCTGTAATCTTAAAAAGGCAAAGGTAGAGGTAAAGAGGAATAGAAAGACAAAGTGACAGGGTAACGAGTAACGAGGGGAGGACGGAGACAACAGCCGGGAAGAATAAAATTAGCTTTCGTTTCACTACGATAAATGAACTCGTTCCGCCTATTTGAAGAGATAAAAAGCAGTATGGCGGAACTCAAACAGCATTTATCTAAATCTCTTTATTAATCATTTACACAAAATTCTTTACACTCCCATGTGCACACCCCCTTTTTTATTATTTTGGACTGATATAATAAAAGTCTTAATCGAAGTAATTTAATTTGTGTTTTTAAGATTCCATTTTCAGATTTTATATGTTTAGAATTAATCTCTTTGGCAAAGGCCGGGATAACATTGTTTAAAGTGACACATTTTAGGCAGTTTTTGCAAACCTAACAAAAGAATTACATCTCCGCCCCAATGCTGAGGCGGAGATTTTTTAAATGTTAACTATACAGCAGTGTAGCTGAATGTTTTTGCATAATTAACAAATTTATCCTCGGCATCAAAGGTAATAACAGTAAAATATGCTTTCTTACCTTGATAATCCGCCAAAGATATAACATCCGAAGTTGCAAAGGGGATGTCGAACACAACCGGTTCCGTCAAATTAAAATCTATTTTAGGGGAATTAATTTTCAGGAATATGTAGCTCCTTATCTCCTTCGACAACAGGATTGTTAAGAAATAATACCGATACAAGCTGAATTTTCTTCTCAACATTTATATCGATACCGGCGTTATCAGTTAACGGAGCCAAAGTTAAGGTTAACTTATCTGCCCCAATAACGCATGAATCCATAAAAACACCAATCCCGTCATCAGGCACCATATTTACTTTTCCGGAAATATCATTAAGAGCAGTCGCCGGATAGTTAGTGGTAATGATGGTTTGGTATGCTGTGGTATCACCAGTAATTTTACTATTCCAGATCTCCTTAATTACCGGGATTTTTACCAAAGCGGATGACAATTTAATTGTCAGTTTAAATTTACCCGCACGATTCCTAAATTTTTCGGAATCAGGCACGGTATAATTTTTCGGCCTTTGAGCGATATAGTTGGTTTTACCTCTCTGGCGAAAGACCGCATCGCCGAAGGTTCCTGTTAAGTTCCCGAAGAACTTTTTATTTAATTCTGCCATGATTTTTTATCCTTATTTTATTATAAAATTTTGTTTAGTGAATTATTAATATTCTATCTTAATAAATCAGCTGACACAAGTTTAGAAAAACGAATCAACTGAAAAGCACTTCAACTAAAATTTTGGCTAAAGCCAGGATTTTAGGAGATTCGATTTCCCACGGCCTAAAGCCCGTAGTTATTATATCTCATATTGCTCAAGATGCTTATAAGATAGATTATTAAATGGATTAAATTAATATGGCTGCGGAGGGGCACGGCGCTGCATAACTGTATGGGTTACCCCCATATAAAGGAGGCAGATATTATCGCTGTCTGCCCAAAAATGACCGGACGACTTATGAACGACTTTAATACGACTTTGTAACGACTTTAAATCGACTTTAAGTTTCAGCTCAAAACTTTGCAGTTTTAGTAATTTATTTATATTCGAACTTACAAGACTCAATTATTCACTATCCTTATTTTTGTATTACCTATATTCTTTAAACTACCTTAAGTGTATGATTTTGCCGTTAAAAAAAATTTTTTTATTAATGGCAAAATCTTTCTTTTGAATAGTATTATTGATATAATGTTGATTAATAAAATAAAGGGGTGTCTTTATTGATTGCAGAAACTTCGGAATTCCCGGGCATTTTTGAAAATATTCTGAAAAATGATAAGGGTATCTATGAAAGATGGCTAGCTTATGCCGATTTACTGTTGAAAACTTTTTTGACAGGGAAATTGAGAAACAAATATGAAGCAAAAGATATTATTCATACTTTATTTGAAAAACTATGCAGCGGCAAGAGGAAGTGGGATAAGGAAAAATATCCCAATTTTATAACTTTCTTTTTTATGCTGATTAAAAGCCATATACATAATCTAGCTAAATTTGAGGGAAAGTTTTTTGAAGTTGAAGAATACAATGAAGAAGGCGAAGAAAATGAAAATAAGAACACTTCCACAACAATGGAAAATATAAATTCCACCAGCTTAAGTTCAATATTATCCGAAGCAAATGCAAAAGAATTGATAGAGCTATCCCTAGAAAAACTAAACGGAAACGACGATGACGGGATAATATTTCTTTCAGCAAAAGATGGAAGCCCAAACCGGGATATTGCAGAATACTTAGGGATTGATATTAGTCTTGTTGAAAATGCACGAAAGAGAATAAAAAGGAAGCTGCTGCCGTTATTTGAAAAGTTCCTTGAGAGAAAAATAAAATAAGCTTTTACTGATGGAACTAATTACCTCAGAACAAAAAAATTACAAAAAACAAAGGGCAAACCGTGAACAAGGAGGCATTAATAAATTTTTTCCTCGAGCCGGACGATATAGACGAGGAAACAGCAATCATATATTTAGCCGGAAGGGGCATAAACCCGGCAGAATCAGCAAAAGAGTTTATGGATTTAATAATTGAAAAACGAGTTGAATTAAAAATACATATAGGAGAGGAGCTGCAAAAGCAATTTGATAATGGGATAAAAAGCGGAATTTCAGAGGCGGGCGATCAAACTGAGAACAATTTCAGATTAGCAGCTAGAAATTTTGAAGGGTTGTCAGACAAGGATAAAAAGATAGTTAAAGAAAACCTGGCAGCCCTGGGGAAAGCGAAGGAGAAAAAAAACGAAAAGAGGCGAAAGTAATTTGTGAGTAGTGAAAAGTTAATTGTGAATTGAGGGAAAGGGACAAAGAAAATCAGAGGACAGAAAACAAAATCAGAATTAATAAATCCTTGCCCTGGTTAATGGAATTTCCTTTTTTTACGTGATTTGCAATTTACAAAATTCCATTTCCATCTGAAGCTTTACATTAAAATTATGTCACTCTTTCAGAGTTTGCGCTGAATTTAATTTATAATAGCCGGGGCGTTGCCCCGAACTATATGTATGTAACCCCTTTCGGGGTAATTAATAACATAAGGACAAAGAGTAATTCATTAACAATATTTTCATGGCAAAATGGATATCTAGTATTTTCGGTAGGTAAATACGAAGCGGGGAAGGCAAAATCCTATATTTTTAGTCAAGATGAACACCATATTGGGGTGGTTTTCAAAATGAATACCGGATCTATTTAAAGGAATATGAAATTGCGTATTACGAAAGGTATGTGCGGGATTAAAATTATGTCACTCTTTCAGAGTTTGAAATTAATTTTAATCATTATAGCCGGGACATTGTCCCGGCCTAAATTTATATAACCCCTAGCGGGGTAATTAACTCCATATAGACAAATGGTAATTCATTAAGTAATTTTTCATGGGACAAGAGATATAGAATAATAGCCGGGGCGATGCCTTAGACTAAATTTATGCCACCCCTCCGGGGTTAGTTTTTCTTTGTCATTTATTCCTATAATAATTTCATCCCATTGGGATTGGAATTATTAGTTATATTCTCAAGTCCGAGGGGCTGATATTATTATAACAAGGCATATAAAAACAAAACTAAAACTCTGAAAGAGTGATATAGATAAGGTAAGAGGTGAAAAGTGATGAGCTTGTTAAGTGAGCACATTAGTTTTTACTACAAATATCTTTCATAAACAAATGGCACGTACAAAAAAAGGAGATGATTATGCCTGATCCGCTTGCAGTTGCAAAAGCAAATAAGATAATAGAAGAATATAACATCAAGTACCCGGGACAGTATACTATACAGCAGATAATTAATGCGAGGGGATTAGTTTTAAGGGAAGCTCCGCTGGAAAGCTGCGAGGGGAATATAGTTTTCAGCGACAATACCGGAGTAATTACAATTAATAGAGATACCGAAGAAGAAACCAGGAAATGCTTTACTGCCGCACATGAATTGGGCCACTTTGAAAATGAGAAAATTAAATTTAAAGCATGTACCTTCGAGGAAATAGCAGGAATAAAAAGAAATTCTCCCAACGAGCTAAAAGCAAACGACTTTGCCGCAGAATTGCTTATGCATGATGAATGGTTTACCGGCTATGTTAAGGGTAAAAAGCTTAATGCAAATTTATTAAAAGAGACCGCAAAACATTTTAATGTTTCATTAAGCGCTGCAGCGGTTAGATACGCAGAGATTGGAACTTATCCTTCTGCCATTGTAATGAGTACAGGAGGCATAGTTAAATGGAGCAGCATAAACAAAAGCTTCCCAATACAATTTATAAGATGGGGAAACCAGGTGAGCGACCTTTCTTACACATCCGATTTTTTCAAAGGGGATACGATCCCGGACGAAGCTGAAGATGTCCCCGCGCGGGCATGGTTCCGCGAATCATTTTATATTAAAGACAGCGACAGGGTTTTTGAATTTAACATTCCGATGAGGAGATATAACAGTATATTAAGTGTGCTTTATTTTTAATAAATTATCTAAAGTCCCTTGATGGGAAGAAAAATATGGATATTGTTTTAGAATAAATTGATTTATACAATTACACATTTTAAGAAAATATGCAGATTATAAACATTTTCTTAATGTTCTTTTCTCTTAAAAGAAAAGAACCAAAAGTTCAAGACTTTAAATAAATTCCTTAAATTATGCTTCATTTCACTACAGAAAAATAACTCGCCCGATAGAAATCGTGCTCAAACAAATTTTTCTGTTTAACGATTCATTACACATAATTTTTTAACGGAATTTATTTAAGGTCGTTTTACAAGTAGAAATGTTCTTAATGTAAAATATCAAAGGTTTTTACTCTTTGTTTAAAAAGCTGAAGGAAGGAGATATAAATAAAAATACGAAAACCTATTTCTATTGCATTTCACATGATAAATCATGCGCCTACAAAATTTCTTTCTATGCTGCATCAGATTTCAGATAATAATTCACTACTTGTTTTATTGAACACACAAAGCACAGGGTCATAGTAAATTGGTTTTTTATTTTAACCTAGATATAACAGCATATTAACTGTGCTTTATTTCGGCTAAGTAGGGTTATTAAAACGAATTTTTATACCTAGAGAATTTATAATTGATAAAAAAAGAACAAAATGATATATATAAGCACCTAAAAATTCTTCCCGTTTTAACACTATAAATCAGTAAAATGTACTTTAACGCATCCAAATAGAAATAAATTTATCCAAAGATTAAACCGTTATCTCCCTGACAATATTTGAATATATTTCTTTGATATAACCTGAGCTAAATATATTTAATGCATTACTTTCACGAAGATTTGAAATGGTTGATCTAAAGAATAAATTATTTTTTTGAAGAGTTTTAATTCCCTCGGTTATTGATTCAATAGAATTTGGGTAAACCCCTACGCCCACATTCTCAAAAACTCCGTCAAAACCCAGAACATTTTTAGAGTACATGATAGGGGTGCCATTTAATAAACTTTCCGCATATACCATCCCAAACGATTCACTTTTACTGGGAAGTAAAAAAGCTTCAGCTTCAGCATAGTATTTATCTATTTCTTCATTTAAAATATTACCGATAAATTCCACATTATTTTTTAGTCCGAATTCTTCCACCCATTTTTTTACTTTCCATAAATATTCACCTTCGCCTATTATTTTTAATTTAATATAGCTTTGTTTTAAAGGGATTAAAGCTTTTAAAAGATTTTTAATGTTTTTTCTTAAAACTGATTCTTTTGTCATCCGTAATATTGTTAAAAAAGTATCCGGTGTATATGTTACTCCCTCTTTACTTATTTTTCTTTCAACCATATTAGGTAAAAACTGTAATTTGGGCTCGATGTGCATATTAAAAAAATTGTCATCAATTATTTTACGTAACTCTTTAATCATGTTAGGAATTAGATAAATTATTTTGCTGCTGTATTCCAATACATTTTTAAATTTGCTAACCAGGTCTTTCCTTTTAGATAATACTATCGTATCAGTTTGTCTAAGAGTTATTATTAAAGGTTTACACAATTCTTTTGAAATTAAATACCCAATATATCCTTCAAATGTCAGCTTGTGCGAGTGAACTAATGAAATTGAATTTAGATCGATTAATCCATTTCCGGAAGCATTCATTATTTTATTAAAAGCTCTTTTCTGACTTTGTAGATGGAAGATGCCATAAGGCAGCCCATAGCAATTTACTTTTAAATGATTAGGAGAATCCGCATGAATAAATTCATTTTTTATTTTACTGACACGAACCAGGTCGATCACTTCAATTTCATTAATTTCTGAAGTAATTTTGATTAAGTTTTTAACTGCTGTAGTAATATCGCGGTTAAACCGATCTCTTAAATCATATGATAAATGTAATATTTTTGACAAAACTTAAGTTAAGATATTTTTAAATAAATCTTTGGAGTTTAACTAAGTACTTTTAAAACGATCTGGAAAATATTTTACAGAATTGGTCAATTCATCTTTATAGGTGTCGGACATTAAGGCTAAATAACCAAAAATATACATTACACCGGGGACTAATTGGGGCCTAATAAAAGTTGATTCGGTTATATTTATAATAATAGTTGCTATCACAATCCATTTCCAAAAATGAGGTTTATTATACCTTGCAAGGCTCGTAAAATATTTAATGAATGTTAAAATAAATAAAAATAAACCGATTATCCCGGTTTCGTTTAATATGTCTACATAACCATTATGTGCTTGAAGTGGTATCCAAATATATTTCTGATATAATTGATTTGTTATTGGGCTGTTGATAACCCAAAACCCCTGGAATCCGCATCCATAAAGAAGATGTTTGTCAGCAATTTTTAATATATCACTCCATAACTCTGTTCTACCGGTCAGCGTAAGATTTTTACCGCCGACATTAAAAAGATCTCCAATCCATTTTGGATCAACATAAAAAATTGTAACTATAAAGCTTACAGCCCATATAAGTGATAAAAAGAATAATACTCTTTTGGAAGTTATCACATTGAAATATCTATCCAGCAAGAGTCCTAGCCATATAAAAAACAAGATAAAAAGTGTAAGTTCATCCGTAAAGCTCTTAGATCCGATAAGCAGTACCAATGAAATTAATAGCATAAAGAAATTAAATGCTTTTCTAAAGAGGGTCCCGTTTTTAATCGAAGCAAACCATATAAGCAGGCTGAATAACGCAATTGGGCCTAAAAGATTTTTAGATTTTGCCAATCCTCTCCAAGGTCCATAACTTTCCTTTGCGCCAGGAATTGTAAATACAGAAATAAGTGAAAGTATTACATAAATACCTAAGAGATATTTAAAATATTTTATAAACTCTTCTGATGATTTAACATGAAGCAACGCCGAGACACATACAATAACGGTAGTTAAAACTTGAAAATACCTTTTAAAAGAGACAAAGCTATAATTAGACCAAATAATTGTTATTAGGCCCCAAGCAAAAAAAATCGTGAGAAATTTTTCACTTTTAATTAGTTTTATAAAATCATTCCATTTGGGTATTAAAGAAATTAAGGCTGTTATAAAAAGGGTACTAAAAATTAATTGATTAAAAATATTAGATGTTGATATTTCCTCTATATCTCTTGTTGAAGTTTGAAAAGGTAATCCAGTTCCATAATAGGCGAAAAACATATATAGTACAAATGTGATTTTCGCGGTTAATGCATAAAAATCAGTTTTTGATCTAATATTATTTAGATCGGGATTCAATAAACTTTTATTAAAATTATTTTTCAACATCCGGTCTTTTCCTAAAACTATTGAAAATAGTAGAGTATAAAATATAAATTATAATTAAATTTTACTTTTTATATAAAGCGATAGTCTTTTTTGCAATGTCTTTCCATGAATATTTTGTAACACTTAATTCATTAGCAAATTTACCCATCTCCATAATTTTATTTCTATTATTAAATGCATTTAAAATACATTTTGCCAGGGCTCCGGGATTGTTTTTTTCAACTAGATAACCACTTTTCCCTCTTCAATAGTTTCCGGGAAATCTCCTACTTTTGTAGCTATTACTGGTTTTGCAAAAGAATATGCTAAGTGTATTATTCCTGAATGGTCAATATTTTTATATGGAAGTACAACAAAATCAGCTGCTCTGAAGTATACTTGGATTTGATCTATCGGGATATAGGAAAAGTTATAAGTAATTTTTTCTTTTGCCCCGGAGTTATTAATTAGATTTTCATATTTTTCATACAATGTTTTAGCTCCAGGCTCACCGGCAATTATCAGGCGTAAGGACTTATTAGATAATGACGCTTTAGAAAATGAATCAATCAATAAGTCTAATCCTTTATATTCTCTAATAAAACCAAAAAAGAGTAGGACATCCTCGCTTGATGAGATGTTTAAATGAGATCTAGCTTCATCGCTTGTAATAAGATTTTGGGGAATATAGAAGTCAAAGTTGCCATGCGGGATTATACAAATTTTTTCCTCCGGGACATTAAACTCCTTTTGAAGTTTTTGTTGTATATATGCTGAATGGACAATAATTTTATCCACTATCTTATACACGAATTTATAAATATAATTATCTATTCTATTTCGTTCATGAGGTAAAACATTATGAGCTGTATAAACTAACTTAGAATTAAAAAGCTTAAGCAGCGCAATAAAAAACACATCCTCTTTTCTTCGAAAAAATTGATAATGGATAACACAATTTTTATTTCTTATAACATAATTAATTATTCGGAATTGAGAAATTAAATAGGTAAGTGATTTTTTTATTATGTTTCCGTTAGGGCCTTTGCTAGAGAGCCAATATTTTACTTCACAATTTACGGGGACACTAATTATCCTATTTTCAGGAACAATCATCGTGACATCAGCACCAATTGATGTCAGCCCCTCAGCTAGGCATGACGCATATTCATTTCCCACCAATCCATCAACTAAAATTATTTTCATTAGACTTAATAAGTATAAATGTTCTTCTATCAAATATTTATTTAAATAAAATTACTTAATCATAATATTCATTTATTAAAACTAAATTATATCAACCTTATTATCTAAAGTATGATAAATACATTCAATTTCAGAAACCTAGTTTTCGTTTATTTATAACTATAAGAATTTTGTTTCTTTAAAAAAATATTGTATTGCCAAAATTTTATGGAGGAGTGTATCGTTCTTACCACTTTTTTTATAGCTTTCAATAAGTGAAAAAAGTTTTTTCTCATTAATTACCTGACTAAAAAAATCATAATTAAATTTTGTCTGAAATTCTTCTGGTCTAAGCATATAATTATAATCCACCGATTTATGAATTAACCTGTTTTTTAATTTATGGATTATACTTAAAAAGTAATTATAATTAATCGGGATATTTTTTACATTATCGGGTAAAGTAGCTATCATTTCTCGTTGCAAATTTGTAGCTCTGATCCCCCCTTTAAACCTATAACCCAATCTCACTAACGTAGGATCTTTTAATGGTTGATATATTTTCATATAAGGTAACATAGCTCGCACATTACCACCAACCCAAAAATTATCTCTCTCCCTTTGGTAAAATAAGTCAGCACCGTTACGTTCTGATATCATATTAAATTCACCCAGTTTTTTATTTGCTCGTTCTATTACTTTAAAAAAATATTCAGTTTCGAGTGGATTTAATTTCCTTTTAATATTAGTAATAACATTATCATAAAAACCGCTATAAAATTCGCCTCCATACCCCATCAATCTAGTTGTATTTGACGGACCTAATACAAACTCTTTATAAAAAAGTATCCAATTTCTCGGTATAGACATCGAATTCAATTCAATTACAAACCTTTGAAAAATCTCTTCAGAAGGTGGGCTAGATTTTTTACTAGCGTTAATTGATAAATGTTCTATACCCAATTTATCTGAAATTAGTTTTGATAATCTTACATCTCTTCTATCCACGGTAGCTGCAGTTCCAGTGATAGTTTTGAAAGGTATTTTGGTTTTTAAAGCTGCAGCTAATAGTGACCTACTGTCTTTCCCCGCTGTGAGTGCAATTTGGACATTTTCATTTTCCAAAGAATATTTACATAATTCTACTAGTCTGTCTACCAAAAGACCCCTATCTTCGATGGAATTATCAAACACTAACCAATTTTTCAGATCTACTGAATACTCAACTATGGATTTATTCGAAATATATAATATACTACCACCATAATTGCTATGAACATCATCTATGATAGTATAACCACCTAATGACCAATCTAAACATAAGTAAGATGCAATACTTGTATAATCTGGTCTATTCATTCCCGTTAAATCAGCAAAATGAACTAGTACATTTGAAATTACATTTGGATTATCTGGATGAAAGTACCAATGAAATTCATTATTTATAGATGATATTGCTCTATAACTTGAAGTCACTTTATCTCGTATCAATACTGCCCAAATACCCGGTATTTCCCATGCATGGAAAGATTTATTATCAATTTTTTCCAATTCGTATGGTGAAATTTTTTCAACGTTTGGGTTTATTAACCACAATTCTGATAAATCTGTTTCAATCTTATCAACACCAGCACCATAAATAACATTTTCCATTTCTTTCTTATTTAAACTAACTAAAAATTTATAGTCATTTACCAAATACTTATTCATAACTTCTCTTAAAATGATTTAAAAAATTATTTTTTTAATTTTATTAATTTTGCAAACTGGGATATGGCAATTATAAAATTCTTAAAGAATAAATAATTGAATAAAAGATAAATTAAAATATAAAATATTTTCAAATAGATATTATTTATATCCATTAGGAAGAAAACACTGCAAGTAATTAGGCTAAATAATAAGGGCATTAAAATTATTTTATATTTCAGTTGAATACTAATCTTTTTTAAATAATAATGTGCTAATATTAAAGCTAAAATGTTATTTGCTAACGCCCCTAAAACTGCACCCATAAAACCTATTTGTGGGATTAATAAGATACTGGTTAAAATCCCTAAGCCTATTGATGGGACATTTGTTTTTACTGATAAAGATGGAAAACCACTAGCTACTAAGGAATAGCCAATAATTCCCGTTTGTGTTCCTATTAAAAAACTTAATGTTAATATTGAGAGTGCGAATGCTGAATCAATGTATTTTGAAGAAAATAGGACAATTATTATATCATTTCTAAAGACGAAAACAGTAGTAACAATTATAGAAAGAAATATAGTAAAGGCATAAGAAGCCTTAAATATCAATTCTGTTGCTTCTGATTTCTTATTAGTTGAAAATAACTCTGAAACGTGAGGGAAAAATACTTGGATAAACGCCTGATACATTTTGGACATTGCTTGTGGAATTCTGCCGGCTATATCAAATAAAGCAATACTAACCGGGCTTAAATATGCAGCTATAATAAAAGTGTTAGCTCTATTATTAATAACTGCGATTATATTATTTACATAAATTGTAATTCCAAATTTTACTAATTCCTTTATTTTAACAAAACTAATTTTTTTGTGATTTTTTAATAAGCCAGGGACAGAAAAATTCTGAATAATAATTGAAAATAGCGCATAAAAAATTTCTATATATAATAAATGATTTAAACTTAAATCCTTAAAGAAATAAATTGTTCCTAAGTATAAACAAAGTTTGAAAGTTGAAGAAATTACTTGTGTAGTAGCTAATAATTTAAAAGCTTTCCTGCCCTGCAAATAGCTTAATGATAGATCCCTGTAGCTGCCTAATGAAAAAATAATTATTAAAATATATTTTACACTTATAAGATCTTGGTTTAAGAGTGGTAATATTATATTTGCAAGAATAATATACAGTAAACTAACTATTCCCAAGGCTAATGTCCTTAACAATATAATAGGAAGTGCTTGAGGCATATCAGAACTACTGACGCGAGAAATTTCTCTTATAAGGGTAATGTCCAGACCCAGGCCAGCTAATAATTGCATAGTTGCACAGATGGCTAAAATTAACACAAATAATCCAAAAGTCTCTTTTGTTGTATATCTTGCAATAAACATAAGACTTACGAATTGCAAACCAATCGTTGAAACTTGTCCAATTGATGTAGCAACCGAACCCTTTATGAAGCTCTTCTTGAAATTTTTATCCATGTATTTATATTTTTTATTATTCGATATAAGAAAATTAGAATAAAAATAATAACAATTTCTTTTGAATTAATAATTTTTTAAAGATTAAATTAAATTAATGATAGACTGAAAAATAATGGTGTTAAAAATAATACCCTATTTTTACCTATTTAATATTGTAAAAATTACCTAATTATAGGGATAAATTTTACAAGCATTTGCAAAATCAAATATAAAAATACTAATTTTCATTGGTATAAAAGTTGCGTCTATTAAATAAATTAAATATCATTTAAATACATCATGTACTATAGATTTACAACACTTCTAATAATTTTAATCACAGTAATAAGTTTAAATTTAACTGCAAAGACATATTATGTTGATTGGGCAAAAGGCAACGATTCGGCCAATGGTATATCATTGGAAACTCCTTTTAAACATTGTCCTGGTGATCCAAATGCAAGTGGAACAGCTTCTTCAATTAATTTAGCTCCAGGTGATGTGGTTTTTATCAACGGTACATACTACGGACAAGTAATTGTAAATTTTTCTGGCAGTAAATCTAATCCCATCATTTTCAAAGGTACTATTAACTGGGCAACTGGTAGAGCAACATTTGATTTGCAAAATACTAGAAGTTATGCATTTAAAGGGAATGGAAGTTTTTTATCGTTCGAGAATTTAAACATATTCAATTATGCACAAAGTGGAGATTATCCAATTACAGCAACTAGCGCTGCGCATGACTGGACCTTTTATAATTGTACTGTAGCCTATTTACAAGGTTGGCAAAACAGAAGTCCCATGCCCGATCATTATGTCTCTCAGCTTACAAATAATGTTTATAATATCACTTTTAATGATTGTGAGTTTTTCGCCTCAGGTAGAAGTATTTTTAACATTAGATATGCTTATAATATTACATTTAATAATTGTGATTTTGGCGGTATTAATAGAGGTAGCTCCACTGGATGGTTTTCGGTCGCAATTAGGCCTGAGGTAACCGCACATAATATTTATATAACTAATTGTAAATTCCACGATGGCTGGCAGTATGGGGGTGACCAGGTTCCTGAATTAAATCACTCACCGGCTTTTATTCACGCATACGGATCAAGTACTTCTATTCACCCTTACAATATTTATATCGAAGGTTGTTATTTTTACAATAACAAAAAATTTAATACCGGTACAGGAACTGGAAGTCTTGAACTGGGTTCATATATTAAAAAAGTCTATGTATGGAATAATATTTTTGCAAATGCTTGTCAGTATTTTGGTGCTCAGCTAATGGCTTCAAATGCAGCTGACTCACTGTGGATTCAAAATAATACTTTCATTGATAGAGAATATACTAAAGATTACGGAGTATGCTCGATTAAATTATATGAAACATCTGGTGCAGAAGTTGGTAACAATGTATGGATACAAAATAATTTGTTTTGGAGCGATGTAATCTCAAGCGGGGCACCTATATACATTACGGGTACTGGTAAATTTAAAGGGACTATAAATAATAACGCATATTTTAGACCCAGCAATTCTAAAGTAAATATATCTGCCGGGAGTATTACAAGTTGGAGCTCTTGGCAAGCTTTAGGATATGACTTAAACTCTAATTATTATCCTTTAAGTACAACTGAATGTTTTGTATCAATTCCTTCAGATGGCTCAACTACTTCACAAGGCAATTATCACATTAATCTTTCAGCTCCAGCATTTTTAAAAACTGGTGGAATAACACTAACTGGATTTAATAAAGATTTTTCTGGTCTAAATAGGACTTCTCCTTGGAGTATTGGTGCTTATCAATTTTCTTTGAATTCATCTAATAATGGCGTTGTTACTAATATTAAAATTTTTTTAAGTGGTACATTTAATAACGGTACTATGTCTACCACATTAGATGACAATGGATTTTTACCTTTAGACCAACCTTATAATGTTCAACCATGGAATTATGAGGGAACAGAAAAAGTAACAGCTATTCCAAATGGAATAGTTGACTGGATATTAATTGAGTTGAGGAATGACACTTCAGCTTCTTCCGTAGTTGCAAGAAGAGCCGCATTCTTAAAAAATGACGGCGCGGTTGTAGATCTTGACGGAAGCAGTCCGGTTTTATTTAATTCAATTCCTCCTGGCAGTTATTATATTGTAATAAAGCACCGTAATCACCTTGCTGTTATGAGCGCGAATAAAGTGAATTTAAGTATGAGCTCATCAAACTATAATTTTACTGATTCCGAATTAAAAGCCTACGGCAAAAACCCTATGCAGAATTTAGGTAACGGCCAATATGGACTTTATTCGGGTGATGCTAATGGTGATGGGACTGTATCTCAATCTGATATCATAAATATGTGGCTCCCCCAGTTTTTAAATAGTAAGGATGGTTATCAATCTGCTGATTTAAATCTTGATGGCTCTGTGACTGCCGCTGATAATAATATGTACTGGCTAGTAAATAATGGTATAAGTTCACAAGTTCCTAAATAGGAAATAATAATTATTTTTTAAGTGATTAATTTCTTCAATTAAAATACACCCGTATAAAGCTATAATTTTATTTCTATTACAAAATTATTTTCAAGCTTATATGTTTTCCCGGATTTTTCACAAGAAGCAAAGCCCTTATCATCAAACTTTAATCTTTTACCTGCCTCACTAACCCATCCTATAATTCTGCCTGGATTACCCACAATTAAGGCATAATCCGGAACATTTTTGGTAACCACGGCACCCGCACCAATCATACAGTGTTTTCCTAATGTGTTTCCGCATACGATAGTTGCGTTTGCACCAATTGAAGCCCCCTCTTTTACAAGTGTCTTAACATAAAATTCTTCACCTACTTGAGGATATTTACATTTGGGATCGAGAATATTTGTAAAAACCATAGAAGGCCCGCAAAATACGTAATCCTCCAATGTGACACCCTCATAAATAGATACGTTGTTTTGTATTTTACAATAATCTCCAATTATTACATTATTCGCTACATTCACATTCTGGCCAAGAACACAGCGGACTCCAATTTGAGCACCCTTTTGTATATGAGAAAAATGCCAGATTTTTGTTCCTTCTCCTATTGACACGCCTTCATCAACAACGGCATGTGAATCTATATAGAAATTATTTTTATTCATATTAGTCTGTTTTTTTTGTTTAAATAAATAAGCTGTAGTTTTATATACTAATTAAAGTATATAAACTTACTAAAAGTTTAGAATTAAATGCTTCTACTTTTTTAACAAGTAATGTAATTTATCATTATCAATTTTCTCTAAGGGTTTGGCGTTCCTAATATTGTAAACAAGTTTAATAGATTGCCTGGCATCCTTAATGCCAAAGCCTCTTCCCGCAAGAGTTTCCTCATATACTTTAGTATGAAGATCGGTAAATCCCTCACTAAATTGAATTTCTTCTCCATTAACCAGTATTGATCTGAAAGTTGGTTTGCCTGCATCAGCGGCTTCTTTTGGTAAATCGTTCCTATCGGTTGATAAAAACCACGTAACATCCGCATTCTGTAATTCAAGAGCACCGCTCATTCTTTTTTTCTCTGATAAATAGACATAACTATTTTGTACGTCTCCAAAAAGCCAGCTGAGCATATCGAAGAAATGCACACCTATATTTGTTGCAATCCCTCCTGATTTTTCAATGATGCTTTTCCATGAATGATTGTACCAAACACCTCTTGAAGTAATATAAGTTAATGTAACATTATATTTTTTATTTAATTTTTGACTTTCAATTTTTTTCTTCAATGCTATTAGCGATGGATGTACACGAAGCTGAAGAATCGTAAATACCCTGCTTCCTTTATATTCATTTTCAAGTTCTTCAAGAGCATCCAGGTTCCAGGGATTCAAAACAAGCGGTTTTTCGCATATTGCATTAGCCCCTACTCGTAAAGCTAGCCTGATATGTGCATCATGTAAGTTGTTAGGTGAACATATTGTGATATAATGAACTCTATTCTCTTCCGGTCCTCTTCTAAGTTTTTCCAAATGCCTGTCGAATCTTTCAAACTCAGTAAAAAAACTAGCATCCGTAAAATAGCGGTCAAGTATTCCTACAGAATCATGCGGATCGACTGCAGCAATAAGATTATTCCCTGTCTCCTGAATAGCTTTTAAATGTCTCGGTGCGATATAGCCTGCCGCACCTGTTAATGCAAAATTTTTCAAATTGATTCCAATTTATTATTAAAAAGATTAATTATAGTTTTATTTCTTGTATGAATATTTATTGCTAAATAAATGCTTGATTTATTAAATCAACATATCTTTTTTTCATAACGTTGCCAGAGATTTGCTGTATAGACTGAAAGGCAATTTCAGTTTGTAATTTTCTTTTTAAAGGATCTGCACAAAGCGACCTGATAGCTTCAGCAAACCCTTCAGGCTTACTATCATCAACGTAAGTTATACATTTATCGTTTAATGTGTTTGACAATTCATCAAGCCGGGTAGCTATTACCGGAATTCCACACATTATATATTCAAATGCTTTTGTTGATAACGCAAGGTTCATAAATTTTGTATTCAAATATGGAACTATCCCAAAATCATGTTTAGCTATTAAGCCCGGTATATCTTCCATTTTAACACTACCATGTAAATTTACAAACTCTTTAATTTCCAATTCACTTATAATTTGTTCAAGTTTCATTCTGTATAATTCTTCATAACCACCATATAGGTTTAAAAGTTCCTGGCACATACTTTTGTACTATCTTAATTGCTTTTACCGCATTGTGCAATCCGAATCTATTTGCAATTGTCCCATGATATAAAATGGTTGCTTTATCAGATATAACTTTAAATTCTCTATTTTTATGAAATTTAAAAATATTTTCATCGGCTGTATTCAATACTAAAGTTATTTTATTAGCAGAACTGCCTCTTTTTATAAAATTATTTTTGCAGGTTTCAGTTACTGTAATAATATGATCAGCAATCTTAAAGGAATATTTTTCAATAATTGTTAAGAGCTTAAGAAAAAACTTATGTCTATTATTTGGCCATTTTTCTTCGAATAACTCAACAGATGGATCATGTATATCCAAAACTAATTTTGCGCCAAAAAATTTCTGCCAAATTCCAACAAAAATCAGGTAATCAGGTAAATTATGAGCTTGGATTACCCTATATTTTCTTTTAATATTTAATTTTTGAAGCCAAAAAAATGAAATAATAATGAAGAATATAGATTGGATCGCATATTTTAATATTTTTTCCTGCTGTGCGTATTTAATAATCCTGTAAATAGAAACTCCATGAATTATTTCCTTAGATTTTTGGCTGTCCCCACGCATACAAATAATATCTACTTCAATACCTGCATTTATAAGTGCCTCTGCTTCTCTTCGTATTCTCGGATCATCTGGATAAGTTGACATTGCCAACATGCATATTCTTTTAGTTCTTAAGTTGGAGCTCATATAATTATTTTAATATTTAAAATTATTCAACATTAAAAGATTTATTTTTGCTTTTTGTTTTTATAAAAGGCAAAATATATTAATCTATTACTAATATTTATTTTTATGCTGTATCGTTTTATAAATATTAATAAAACCTAAAATCTAGACGTTATCAACTTTGTACTTATATTCTTTTTTAAAATATTCTGCCATTTGTTTGGGTATTACGTTCCAGTATTGCCCACTATAATTTTTACGTATGAATTCTAAAAACTCTTTGAAGTACGTAACATTATACTCTTCCAAAGGTGGTTTAGAAAAATCATCAAAACACATATAGTCAGGGTGGGTATTTAACAATACCATTCCTCCATTACCGGCAATCCAATCCAATTTTTCTTCCCATATTTTAGGTGTGGTTTCTTTCATCAATACAAACAATGTAAAATCCTGAACTAGAGTATAAGGCATTTCGACATATGGCGGCCGGCCGTTTACCCTGTTTATCCAGAAGGGGAAAATAGTTCCTGCGCCGGAAGGCTGAGGCTCGAACGGATCGGTATCAAATGTAGAAAGGTCATATTCTATATCGAGGTCGCCAATCCAGCCTAGATTCCGGATCATAGATGGAGCCCTAAATCCTACTGCACCCCAGTCTTTTATATAAGAGTTAATTTTCTCAGCACTCTCTAAAAATGTTTTCCTATTCTGAAATAACTTACCATCGTGATGAAGGCCGTGCACACCGTATTCGAATCCATTTTCATTTATGGTTTTTAATAAATTCTTTTCTACTTTATAATCCCGTTCGGGGACAAAGTTAAAAGATGATACAAATCCTAATTTTTTTTCAATTTCCATTAATTGCAATACCCTGTTATAGCCTATTTGATGCTCAACGTCATGAGTAAGGATAACAGCGAACTTTTTATTATCCGGCCATCCTTTCCAATTATCCGGAGGTTTGGAAGACGAATTTAAGATAGGCCAGACATCCCTATATTTTTTAAGCTTAAAATTAAGGCGTCTCCTCCTGAGAAAAAGCTGGAGTTTCCTGGACATGAAAGGCTTAAGTAAATAATATAATCTCTGCATTTTTATTTTGCCCCCATAATTTATTGCTGGAATATTCATAGTTTAAATATTATAAATTGAATTAAAATCTATTTCCCCTACATACAATAATTGAAGTATAGTGACCTTAGTTGTTTAGATTAAACCGCCTAATAATACTTGCCATGAAAACTAAATATTCACAACTCTTAAGTTGTGATTTTCCTTCTAACTGTAAAGTTAGTTATTAATAAACAATCTAAGCTTTGTAAATCTTATTACTTCTCACACCGTGTTTCTCAAATGCATTTCGTGTATCGACTATTATTTTTGCATGTTTGCTTATTGCTTCATAATCAAACGAAGAATGATCGGTACTCAAAATAATCAAATCATATTTTGAAATATTTTCTTTGCTTAATTTTACTGATTTCATATCAAACTTGTACTTACGTGCCGGAGGCAGTTTTGGTACATACGGATCACTGTAATCTACCTTTGCTCCTTTCTCTTGTAATATTTCTATCAATTTTAATGATGGTGATTCCCGCATATCGTCTATATCTTTTTTATAGGATGCACCTAGTATTAACACCTTAGACCCGTTTAATGATTTTTTATGCTTATTTAATACATGTCCGGATTTTTCAACTACATAATACGGCATGAAAGTATTTATTTCGCCGGCCAATTCTATAAACTTTGTATTTATATCATACTCACGGGCTTTCCATGTTAAATAAAATGGGTCGATCGGAATGCAGTGTCCTCCTAAGCCAGGTCCCGGGTAAAATGCCTGAAATCCGAATGGTTTTGTTTTCGCTGCTTCAATTACTTCCCATACATCAATATCCATCCTGTCAAAAACCATTTTTAGTTCATTTACCAGCGCTATATTTATTGAGCGGTAAATATTTTCAAGAAGCTTAGTAGCTTCCGCTGCCCTTGGTGAAGATACCATTACTGTCTTTACAATTACATGATCGTAAAGCGCCTTGGTTAATTTTAAGCATTTTTGAGTTACACCGCCTATTACTTTAGGGATTGTGGCCGTACTAAAATCCGGGTTATTCGGGTCTTCTCTTTCAGGTGAGAATGCCAGATAGAAATCTTCTCCGACTTTAAATTTTACAGCCTTATGTGCAGAAGATGCATCTTTAGTTTTTTTTGCTTGAACAGCCGGTGCATTTTCAAACATCGGGAGAAGTATTTCATCTGTAGTGCCTGGGTATGTAGATGATTCGAGAACCACTAACTGTCCTTTGCGTAAATATTTGGCTACTATCTTACCGGAATTTTCTATGAATGTCAGATCGGGTTCTCTATGTTCGTCAAGAGGAGTGGGCACACATATAATAATAGCATCACATTTGGTAAGTCGTGAAAAGTCCGATGTGGCTTCAAACTTCTTTTTATTTACGGCTGCCTTAATACGTTCAGCCTTAATATGTTTAATATAAGTTTTCCCGCTGTTAAGTAAGGGTATTTTCTTTTCATCAATGTCAAAGCCGATTACTCTAATATTTTTATGTGCGAATTCGAGTCCTAAGGGTAAACCAACATACCCCAATCCGATTATACCGACAACTGCTGTTTTATCTTCTATTTTTTGTAGTAAGCTCATAATTTTTCTTAAATTATTTTAAAATGGTTATTTAAATATTTGAATCAATTTTTATATCGTCTTCTGCTATCCAACAAAGAAGATTTCTTTTTAAGTCAAAGTTATATTTATTAATGTCTGTCATATCAAATGATCCCGCCTAAGCGGGAAACTGAAATATCTCCTACTCAAAACAAACTAGTATTAAAAAAAACATTCCGCTAAATTGTTTAAATTTTTAAAAAATACAGATTTAAATCTACATTAATTTTATACAATAAAGTTTTTATAAAACAAAAAATTGCTATTTGTCAATCAAGATAGAAACAATTCTTTCTGCAGCATGTCCGTCCCATAATTCAGGCATAGAGCCTTTTTTCGTTTTTCCTTCCAGAACTTCAAGAGCAGCTCTTTTCACCTTTCCAAGATCTGTTCCGATTAGCTGGTTAGTTCCTACTTCAACTGTAATAGGTCGTTCCGTATTATCTCTTACTGTAATACACTGAACTCCCAGATAAGTAGATTCTTCCTGAATTCCGCCGCTGTCAGTAATTATCAGCTCTGCATTTTTAGTAAGATTTAGAAAATCAATATAACCTATCGGCTCGGTTAAATGAACATTTTTAGAAAGACGATCCTCCAGGTTGTACTTTTTCAGATTTTTACTTGTTCGGGGGTGGATCGGGAAAATTACAGGCCGCTTTTCTGCTATATCATTTAGAAAGGAGATAAGCTCATTAAGGAATTCCGGTGAGTCGACATTAGCAGGACGATGAAGCGTAACCAGTACAAATTTTTCCGTATCAATTCTTAATTCTGATCTTATGATTGACTTTTCCGATTTAGGAAGATAATACACAAGACTGTCTATCATTACATTCCCGACGAAGAAAATTTTATTTTCGGAAACACCCTCACGTTTAAGGTTTTCAATCCCGCTCTTTTCAGTTACAAAAAGGTAATCAGCAATTTGATCCGTTAACAGCCTGTTAATTTCTTCAGGCATCGTTCGGTCGTAGCTCCTAAGGCCTGCCTCCACATGTGCTATTTTAATTCCCATTTTTACAGCAACTATGCTGCATGCCGCTGTAGAGTTTACGTCACCGACTACGATGATTAAATCCGGTTTTTCATCAATCAATACTTTTTCAAATTCAATCATTACTTTAGCTGTCTGTTCTGCATGCGAGCCCGATCCTACGCCAAGGTAAAAGTCAGGTTTTGGAAGTTCAAGCTCATCAAAAAATATTTTAGACATTTTTTCGTCATAATGCTGGCCGGTATGACAAATCAAATGTTCAATTTTTAATTCTTTGTTTTTTTCCTTCAGTTTTTCAAAAGCTTTATGTATGGGTGCAACTTTCATAAAGTTGGGACGCGCACCAACTACAGATATGATTTTCATAAAATAACTTTTCTCTAATTTAGAGTTAATAAATTGACTAATATTGCAGACAAGAAATATGGGAACATATAAAAAGTTTTAATCTAATAACCTGGATCTCAAGGAATGGGGATGACAAAAAATTTACAAGAATCAAAAAAGAAAAATTCCGGTTAAGAGAAGAAAATTGCAGATAAAATTTGCCCCTAGAATAGGATGAATTCCATTGAGAAAATTAATTGAAGTCTGATATTATCCTATATGGCGGTAAGCAATTGTACCGATAGCTTTTAATACCGGTTTGGGTAAGACTTTAAATATATATTTATTAATTCCTAAGTTTTCAGGTGATGAGTAATTAAAACTTTGATTAGAAATGAATGCTTCCTTCTTTAAATCGTACCGGTAATAAGGAGCCTCAAATTCTTTTACGCCCCAGCCCAGTTTAAACTGCCGCAAACTTTTATGCTCACTAATTGTTCTGCCGAAACATAATTCTTCATATTTTAACATCCTTATAATGTTTAATAGCTTCCCAGAACAACATGTCGTTAGGCCTCAAATTCTGGAAGTTATAATCCGAAGCACCGAATTTATAGACTACCTTTTTACCGAAAAGTAAAAAAATACAGCTTGCAATTACCTTATTTTCATATACCGCTTCAACAACCTCACATAGTTCATTCTTAACTAGGATATTATAAAGATTTTTGAAAAATTTAAATGGCTGCGGAGGGATTCCGTGCCTTTGACGTGTAACAATATTTAAATTATAAAATTTAATGATACTCTTATAATCTTTAGAGAACCTTATTTGCACACCTTCATTTTTCGCTTTTTTAATATTCCTTTTATTTGAGCTTTTCAACCCTGCATATAAATCATCTTCGCCTTGATTAAGACTTAATTTATGAACATAGCCTTTGCTATATATCTCTTCACTTTTAAAAAAAGATTCCCCTCCCCTAATATCCATATAAATAAGTCCGCTGTTTTTCCTAAGATTTTTAATAGTACTTATTATATTTTCAGGGTTGAAATTATTATTGATAAGGGGTTCGCAGTAGTCTGAAAAAGGCATGGAAACCAGCCTTGAGCCGGTAAGAACACTTTTTACTTCCATGAAAGGGACCATAAAATTAAAGCTGTTCCCGTTAAAGCCAGTTAAATAAAGAGGCTTATAATTATAGGTTTCATTGAGCAGTTGGCACCATTCCTTAGAATGAAAAATCGAATAATTATTATTTAATAAAACGAGGTCGTTCCAATTAGAAAAAGAAATCGGGTTAACGAATTCTATTTTGTCCATTGTTCACTTTTTTTAAGCTTTTTAATCAACAATATTATTAACCATATTTTTGTTAAAAATAAGTGTTTAATAATAAATCAATATCGTACTAAATAAAAACGGATATAAAATATCCCACAATATTTAAAATTTAAAGTTAGACATTAAATTTTAATCAAAACAGTAATAAAAATCAGAGAAATATTGGCTTTGTAATTATTAAATATTCAATTATTAGCATTTTTAACAGTTACTTCTTCCAATGACGAGCATTTATCAATTTCTTTGGAGACAATTTGAGCAGTTTCCTCAACAAAAGGCTCAACCAGCATACCCCGAGGGGCTAGATTTAAATTATAAACTTTAAATTCACCCGTTAAATATTCACTCCAGCCGAAATTAATATCAGGCTCCGATGAATAACTTTTTACCGGTTTTAGAAGAACAACTTTTCCATCGTATTTTTGTGGTTTATAATGCAGCTGGGCAAAATCATTAGCTTCCCTTACTGTGGTTACAGCGTCTGACTGCCCCATTCCGAATTTAGAGGCAACCGAATTTATTTTAATTCCAAGTCTCCATTTTGCAACTTCTGTTTTTTGCTTTAAAAATTTTGACCTTTCGGTCCCATGCAAAGATTTAAAATTATCGAAGTGAAATTTCAGATTTTCCAAGTTAAATTTGGTTTTTTCAATTAATGAATCAACATTCGGTGCAACACAAACATTGTAAGTTTCCAGCATGAATAAGATTTTAACAGTATCGCCCGCTAATTTTAACTGCTGAGCCAATTCAAAAGCTATAGTTCCCCCCATGCAATACCCCCCTAAAAAATAGGGCCCAGCCGGCTGAATTTTTTTAATTGCTTTTAAATAGTCAGATGCCATTTCTTCTATTGAAACAGGAATGTGTCCTTTTCCGTTCAGTCCTCTTGATTGTAATCCATAAACGGGAAGGTTAGGGTCAAGATGAGAAGCAAGCTCTCTATATAATAATATATTTCCTTCAGCCCCATGAATAAGGAATAAAGAAGTATTATATTTACCCTTTTTAATTTCCACCAGCGGGCTCCAATCAGGCACCCATTCTTCATCATTAAGAAGATCGGCTAATTGACGAATTGTCTGTGAATTAAAAAGAGTAACCAGGGGTATTTTTTTACCGGTTATTTTTTCTATTTCTGCAAACATTTCAACAGCGAGTATTGAATGCCCCCCCAATTCGAAAAAATTATCGTCTATCCCTATTCCTGAAATCCCTAATAGACGCTTCCAAATATCTGTAATCTGCTTTTCAATTTCAGTCTCAGGTTTTGCATAGCTCTTCCTGGAAACAAAACCGGATACATCCATAGACGCCAGGGCTTTCCTGTCTATTTTATTATTAGGAGTCAATGGAAAGGATTCAACAGGGACAAACATCGAAGGTATCATATATTCCGGTAATGATGCAGACATTTCTGTTTTTAACTCGGAAATTACATGTTCGGTAGTAGAATTTAAAAGAAGGATCATTGCAAATCTTTTTCAAGGGATCTGAAATTTGATTTGCATCTCTAATAGGGTATAGTGAATTGGAAACAGATTTTTTCGAAATGAATACGGCATCAAAGTGAAGCTGATCGCTGTTTTTAGGAATTACCAGTTCAACACTATAATCTTCATTTTCCAAAGCCCAGATTTCTTCCGGATCAATATCATGTGAATTAAAAACGAATGAATTAAGTACTTCCGAAACAGTTTGACCGGGATCCGCCTTTTCAATCAGGTTTTCAATTTGATTACGCCTTCCTATTCGTTTATTGGGTATATTTCCACAATAAAGTATTTCAGGCTTTTCATTTTTTAAAATTTGATTGATTTCGGAGAAATCGTTGGTTTTATCATCCCAGAGTATAACTTTTATGTCGTGATTTTCAACTTTACTTTTACCCGAATAAATAAATACATCGTAATGATAAACCGAAGGTTCATTATCAACAGAACCTTTTATAGGCTTTATTTCTACTCTGGATATTCTTTTATCCTTCGCAGATAAAGAATAAAAGAATTCCGGATCTATAAAGAATTCAGGCTCGATCCTTACCTTATTATTCACAATCTGTTTAAGATCATTTATTTTTTCCTCGGGAGCTATATAATTTAACTGTTCATGAAGATTAAAATTTTGCATAAGTGAATAGCTCTGTACATCGCCTATGAATAAACAGCCGTCATCACTTAAAAGATTTAATTTTTTATTAATTACATTAACTAAGTATTCTTTGTTAGGAAAATACTGTATGATGGAATTTAGAATAATAATATCGAAAGATTTTGCAGCAAAAGGCAGATCGGAATCTGCAGGCTGCGCGAATAGTTGTATTTCAGGATATTTTTTATCTGAATTTTTCAACTCTTCATCAAGATGTTTGATAACAGCTTCCGACAAATCTACCGCCGCGTAGAATTCGCATTCCAGAGCAATTCTCTTTAAAATATCACCTCCGCCGCAGCCTATTTCAAGTACTTTATTGTGTTTTAATCCTTTAATCCTTTCAGTAGTTTGATCAATCCAAACATTGTATTGTTCGCGGTAATTATTATTGTGCTCGAACTGTTCAACGACAAGGTAACCTAATTCGGTATTTTTATTTTTTGTTTCTTTTGTCTTATCTATTGCACGATTATATATGTCATCCCAGTTTGTCCGCCATGTATTAACATTTTCATCCATCCCGTAATTTCTTCCGTGAGAATTTTTCTTTGAGATAAAATATGCAATGATTCTTTTATCTTTATCTTTAAATTCTTTAACAACAGCAACACAATCCTGTACGTAAAGATTTTTCCTAATAATTGATTCTATTTCTCCAAGCTCAATCCGGAAACCTCGTATTTTAACCTGGGAATCAATCCTTCCGAGGAATTCAATCTCTTTATTAAAAGTTAATTTTACAAGATCGCCGGTTCTATATAATCGTCCTTTATTCTCCTTGTTAAACGGATCGGGAATAAATTTTTCTTCAGTTAACTCATTCCTGTTTAAATATCCGGCAGATAAACCGTCGCCTCCAATTAATAATTCACCGGGAACTCCCGGGGGACATAATTGATTGTTTTTATCTACTATGTAAAATTGTGTATTTCTTATAGGCCTGCCCAAATAAATAGGGCCGCTATTTTTCAATACTTGTCCTGCAGAAGACCAAATAGTAGTCTCGGTTGGCCCGTACATATTCCATAAGGAATCAACTCTTTCCAGAAGTTTGTCGGCAAGATCTCTTGTTAATTCTTCTCCGCCGCAAAGAGCTTTTAATTTCAATTTTTCATTCCAGCCAGAATCAATCAGCATTTTCCAAGTTGACGGAGTACACTGCATTACAGAAATATTATCCATGAGCTTTTTAAGCAGCAAATTTCCGTCTTTTACCTCATCCCCGGATGCTATTACCAATTTAGCACCAGTAATTAAGGGCAAATAAATTTCAAGGCCGGATATATCAAATGAAAGTGTCGTTACTGCCAATAACGAATCCGATTCAGTCATTCCAGGCACATATTTCATCGAAAGGAGAAAATTCACAAGCCCCCGGTGAGTAATCTGTACACCTTTGGGTTTCCCTGTAGAACCCGACGTATATAAGAGATATGCTAAATCATTTTCATCAAAATTAGCTGTTTCACTATGATTGTTTAGGCCAAAATTTTTATACTCCTTTATATCAATTAATTTACCTTTATAATAATTGAATGACTCAATCAGCGATTCTTCAGTTAAAAGCATTGAGCAGCTTGAATCTTCAAGCATGAATTTTAATCTGTCTGAGGGAAAGGAAGGATCTAAAGGTAAATAAGCTGCACCGGTTTTAGTTATAGCCAGTAAAGCAATAACCATTTCAATCGATCGCTGTAAACTCACTCCTATAAAATTACCTTTGCCCGCACCCAGGTTATTTAGGTATGCAGATAATTTAACAACCTCATTATGCAACTGGCTAAAGTTTAATACTTTAGTTCCGTATTGAACTGCAATTGCTTCCGGCGTTTTTTTGCACTGTTCTTCAAATAGATTAAAAGCTGTCATTATTCCTCTGTTATTATACCTATACATTACTTAATGATTTAAATAATTCCGACATATCTGCCGACGATAATAGCTGAATATCTTTTAAACAAATTTCTTTATTTTCAACAACCTGTTCGTTTACAGTAATATAGTAATTCAGAAAACTGCTTATTGCCTGTTCCGAAAAGATATCCGTATTATAATCACATTCGATTTCGCATTCTTTATCTGCAGCTACAATATTAAAACCAAGCTCAAATTGGTAGGCAGTTCTCTGGTTAACTTTCATTATACATTCAAGGTTATGAAATTTCAAACCCATAATGGCCGGATCAATATTAAACATATTTGATACCAGAGGCGTTTTTCCAGGGTCACGGTGTATTTTAAGTTTCTTAATTAATTCTCCATACGTCACCTGCTGATTATCATAAGCATCCAGTACCAATGACTTTATTTCACGTACAAATTCTATAAAAGTTTTTTCAGGTTTCAATAAAGATCTAATTGGAAGAAGATTTGTGCAGTGGCCTACCAAATTATCAGCACCGACTACCTGCTGGCCAGCTGCGGGTATGCCGGTAATAATGTCTTCCTGCCCTGTTAGCTTATACAATAAAATAAAATATGCAGATAATAATGAAACAAATAAAGTATTGCCTGTTTTAACGCCGAGGCTTTTTATCTTTGAATATAAATCAACCGGGATTTCCTTTGTAATTCTATACCCGTTAAACGTTCTTGATGAAGGCCTTCCTTTATCGGAGGGCAATTCTAAAAATTCCGGAGGTTGAGATAACTGATTCAGCCAGTATTTTTCCTGCCCGGAGTATTCGCTTGTTTTATTAAACCCTTCAACATAAGAAACAAATTCATGCATCTGCATCGGCATTTCAGGATTTGTAATGTTATTTTCAACTTCTTCGGTATATATCCTGCTAAGGTCTCTTACCATTACATCATAAGACCAGCCATCGCAAATTACATGATGAGCAGTTAATATCAGCCAATGTTCTTCTTCACCAAGCTTATAAAGCTCTGCCCTAATCAAAGGACCATTTGCCAAATCGAATGGCAAAAGGGTTTCATTGTTTATTCTTTTTTGAACAGTAGATAATTTTTCATCATGTGAAAGACCGGATATATCGGAAATCTTCAATTTAAATTGAGAGCTGTCTTTAACAATTTGATATTTCCCATCAGGAGAAAAAACAGTTCTCAAGGCTTCGTGCCTATCAATAAGTTTTATAAATGCCCTATCTAATGCCTCAATGTTCATCTTCCCTTTAAATTCCAAATTACTCGATTCATTAAAAGCACAGGTAGCATTATCACTTAATATTGAAGCAAGCCAAATTTCTTTTTGTGCTTCGGTCAGAGGAAATTTAATTTCCTCTCCTTTCGATGTCTTATTAATTTCTTTAGGCGAATTTAACGGAGCAGGGAAAAAGCCATTATCCTGCAGTTCAATTATACTTTCCTTAAAAGCATCAATAATCTTTTTAATGTCTTCTTCACTATGTGCTTCGGACATAAACATCGGAAACCCTTCAAGGATATGAATTCCTTTATGCCGCAAAACATAAAACAGCAAGCTGAAATAATTAAGATCCTTAGGATAGCTGTAATAAATTACCGAACTGAAGTTCATAATTTTTATCGGTACGTTTCTCTGCGATAGGAAACTGTTTAAATCATTAGTCAATTGACTGGCTTTTTGGTTAAGATTCTTTCTGAAGGTCTCCATTTTTTGATTTAAGATAATTTAAAACAGCATGGCAGGCTGTAAGTGACAGAGGATGTCTTGCAAACGTTCCGGCGAAAAACGTAACCCCTGCTTCCGGGATCGAATCATCACCATACCGCCATGATCCTCCGTCAAAGGCATCCATATATAAGTTTTTTTCCGGCAATTATTCCAATAGGAAATCCGCCGCCGAGTATTTTTCCATAAGTTCCTATATCGGCTTTAATACCAAAAAATTCCTGTGCACCGCCCTGGCATGTCCTGAAACCGGTAATTACTTCATCAAATATCAATGGAACATTTGCATCCTCAGTTATTTTACGCAGCTTCTGTAAAAACTCTTTAGGCTGAAAATCCGGCCTTCTTGATTGAACAGGTTCAACCATAACAGCAGCGATTTCCGGTAATAATTTTTTAATAGTCTCTAATGAAGCATCGGTTCCATACTCTAACGCAATTGTGTTTTGTACATTCTCTCTTGGAATACCCGGCGCAATCGGCATTGTCCTTACCTGATCGCCATTGACGATTGTCTTTATTAATACTTCATCTATAATTCCATGATAATCTCCGGCAAAAAACACAACTTTATCTTTACCTGTAACAGTTCTAGCTGCTCTTATTGCTCCAAGGACAGCTTCAGAACCGGTTACACAAAATGCAGCTCTATCCATACCGGTAAATTCACAAATCAATTCAGCAACTTCTCCAGCAATGGGTGATTGCGGTCCGATCTCAAAACCTAACTTCAGTTGTTTTTCTATTTCATCTCTAACAAATTTAGGATTATGACCGAACAGGTATTGGCCAAATCCCATTATAACATCAATGTATTCATTTTCATCAAGATCCCATAGTTTTGATCCTTCCGATTTTTTAGTGACAATCTGGTAAGTCATTTCTTTCCAGAGAGGAAGGAAACCTGATACGGTTCTGGGGTCTGAATAATGGTCTCTGTGTTTCTGAGTTAACTTTTTTGAAGCAGGTGTTTTAGCCGTATATTCATCGATCAGTTTATTAAGATATTTCTGCTGCTTATCTGTTAGCGTACCGTCTTTATTAGTTTTTATAGGGTTATATGGGCCAAATCTTTCGAAAACTTTTTTCTCTTTTATCTCAGCTTTTTTTGTTTCATTATCATCAAAATGTTTTGACTCAGAACCGACATTATCCTTTGCGGTTTTAGTTTCTTGCCTAGCCACATGAATATTTTTTACATTCTGACCGCCCATAATTTCAAGCTGCCTCCTCATAATTTCGAGCTGTTCCTGGATTAATCGTTCAACAGAATTATCCATGGGGCCGGGATTATAACCAAGCCCTGATTGATCAGCTTGAACTGATTCTTCATACTCTTCAATCATTTCTTCACCCTCCTCTTCAATAATCATTTCCTGTTTCGGCGGTTCAAACTTATCTTGAGGCAACTTACCGTCAATAAATTCAGCAATTGCAAATATGGTTGGTGTAGTTTCAAGCAGCTGCCTTAAAGTAATTTTAACTTCAAATTTTTTCTGAAATGCCAGGCTGATTTGAGTCATGAACAGCGAATCAAATCCCAGCTCAAGGAATGATTTAGTCTCATCCATGATCTGTTTTTTTAATTCCAGATAATTCTTCCAAAAGATTTTTTAGAATATCAATGATATACTCTTTTCTTGACATGGTATTTCCCTGAACTATTTTTTTAACTACAGGTTTTTTGATTATTTTTTTTGTCCGGTTTGGAATTTGAATATTCTCTACCGCCAGTGATTTGTCATGCCTATTTTTCGGCGGTTCTATCCAATAACTTTTCCTATCAAATTGATAAACGGGAAGATGAAGCCTTCTTCTTTTACTTTGATGAAAATTATTCCAATTAATTTTTACACCGGTAAGCCATAGCTTTCCGATTGCATTTAAAAAATTGGATACATCATCATTTATTTCATTCGGCTGAATTAAAGTTGTAATAACCGTCTGTTTTACTTTTTCATCTCTATGCTGGCTTGCCATAGTTGAAAGTGCACGGCCAGGGCCTAGTTCAACCATCACCAAGTTATTTTTCTTCTGAAGCTCTAAAATGCCATTTGAAAATCGAACCGGGTTTCTTAATTGCGCAGCCCAGATACTCCGGATCAACAGCTTGATCATTGGTAATCCAAGTTCCGGACAAACTTGAGATAAAAGGAGCTACAGGATTATTTAATTTTATTTTGGAAAACTCTGAAATGAAAGGAATTACTGCAGGCTCCATTAACTTTGAATGATAAGCATGAGAAGTGAAGAGCATTTTATTTTCAATATTCTTATCAGAAAGCTTTTCAGATAAATTTTTTATTTTTTCTGTTTCACCAGAAAGGACTAGAAGATGGGGAGAATTAATTGCCGCAAGTGAAATATCATCATTTAAATATTCTTTAATATCATTTTCGGCGCATCTTACCGAAAGCATACTGCCTGGGTTCTGCTGCTGCATAAGTTTTGCGCGCCTTGAGAGTATGAAAAGGACATCTTCCAGACTAAAAACTCGGCAATACAAGCAGCAACATATTCTCCCACGCTGTGCCCAATCATAGAAGAAGGTTTAATTCCACGGCTAATGAGCAGCCGAGCCAATGCATATTCAATTATAAATAAAGCAGGCTGAGTATAAACTGTTTGTTCAAGCTTTTTAGCAGTTTGTTCATTATTATCTTTCGGGAATAATAAATCACGGATATCCAATTCAAGGTAGGGTTTAAGTATCTCAGCACAATTATCCACTGTTTCCCTAAACAATTTTTCTTTAAAGTATAACCCCTTACCCATGTTAACATACTGTGCACCCTGCCCCGGGAACATAAATACAACATGCGGTTTTTCATTTTTATTGTTCTTTCCCCTATTCATTCCAGAATTGATTGCCTCCGCCATTGTACCAGCCGCATTTATACAGCCGTCCGAGACAATAAATTGACGCCATTCAAATTCTCTTCTTCCTTCCTGTAATGTGTAAGCAACATCATTAATAGCTTCCGCCGGATTATTTTTCAGATAATCTTCCAATGCTATCATATTATTTTTCAAAGAGGTTTCTGTTTTACCCGAAATTAAGAGAATTTGCTTTCCAATGTTTTCTTCACAAGAAAAAGATATATCCGGAAATTCTTCAAGAATTGCATGAGCATTAGTTCCACCAACACCGAAGGCACTTACAGCGGCTCTTAACGGCCGCTGCATATCATCCATTTTGGTTAGTTTATCTACTACGTAAAACGGAGAATTTGCAAAATCTATTCTTGGATTCGGTTTTGTATAATTAATACTCGGCGGGATTGCTCTATTATATAAAGACAAAGCAGTTTTAATAAAACCTGTTACTCCAGCTGCGGCATCGGTATGCCCGAGATTACTTTTTACCGAACCAATCCCGCAAAATTGATTAGCCCCAGTGGACAAACGAAATGCTTTTTCAAGACTTGCTACTTCAATCGGGTCACCTACCGGTGTTCCCGTTCCGTGAGTCTCAACATACTTAATAGTTTCCGCTTTAATTCCGGCCATCTGCTGAGCTTTCAATATTACTTCCGCCTGGCCTTCAACACTGGGAGTCATATAACCGGCTTTTTCAGAACCATCATTATTCAAAGCAACCGATTTTATAACGGCATAAATTGAATCACCATCTTTTACTGCATCATCCAGTCTCTTCAAAACAACAACCCCGGCACCATGGCTGAAAACAGTTCCGGTCGCATCCGCATCAAATGCTCTACAGTGTCCGTCTTCGGAGCCTATACTTCCATCAACAAAGTAATAACCCCTTTTTTGAGGAAAAGTAATTGAAACTCCCCCTGCAAGCGCCATATCGCATTGCCCTGAGACCAGGTTCTGGTAGGCCTGGCTAATTGCTACGAGAGACGTAGAGCATGCGGTTTGAACATTGATTGCCGGTCCTTTTAGCCCTAGCTTATAAGCAACTTTTGTTGTAAGGAATGCATTATCATTTCCCGTAAGTGTCGAATAATCGGCGATCTGGTAAGAGTTTGCCATCTCTTCAACTGATTCTCTATCTTTAAGCACATTATACATTAGATAAGTGTTTAAACTGGAACCGGCAAATACTCCAACAGAACCATTATACTTTTCCGCGCAGTACCCGGCATCCTCCAATGCATGCCATGCACATTCGAGAAATAGACGATGCTGCGGATCCATCAATGCGGCTTCCCGGGGATTATATCCAAAAAATTCCGCATCGAATAAATCGGCATTTTCCAAAACGCCTCTTGCTTTTACAAATTTTATTTCCGAATTATGATTTACTTTGGGCAGATATTCTAGTTCATCATCCGTAAAAAATGAAATTGACTCTACACCATCAACAAGATTCTGCCAAAATTCCTTAAGATTATCAGCTTTGGGATATCTACCGGCCATGCCAATTATTGCAACATCGGTTCCAAAATTATTTTTATTCTGATAAACCTCTTTGTTAATGCCATTAACACTTTCCCGTTTTTTACTAATGAATTGTGCAATTCTAGCAATAGTAGGATATTGGAAAAGATCAACTATCGTAATTCCGGCATTAAAAGACTGATTAATTCTTATCTGCAATCTTCCCATTAAAAGTGAATTACCACCCAGATCAAAGAAATTATCATTCAATCCGATACCTTCAATTCCTAATAACTCTTTCCAAATTTCAAATAGTTTTTTCTCTATTGAATCAGATTGAGTATCATCAATATAATGTTTGGCGGCCTTAAATCTCTGATCGGGAATCGGAAGTGCTTTTAAGTCAGTTTTTCCGTTAGGTGTTAAAGGGATTTTATCAATGCTAACGAAAATATCAGGTATCATATAATCCGGCAGAAAATGGCTAAGGTGCTGTTTTAATTTTGAATTTGAAATATCTATATCAGAAACTAAATAGGCTATTATCCTGATTACTTCTTCAGAATATTTATGAACCATTACCGTACAGTCTTTTATACCGGGATAATTTCTTATTGAGTTTTCAATTTCACCCAATTCAATTCTGAAACCTCTAATTTTTATCTGATGGTCAATCCTTCCCAGGTATTCGATATCATTATCAGAAACAAATCTGGCAAGATCTCCGGTTTTATAAAGACGCTCGCCTTTTTTTAATGGATCTGAAATAAATCTTGCTTTAGTTAATTCCGGACGGTTTAAATATCCTCTGCTTAAACCTTTGCCGCCAATATACATTTCACCGCTTTCACCGACTGAAACTTGTTTTAGATTTTCATCTAAAATGTAAAGTTGTAAGTCGGGAATAGGTTCGCCAATGACGCTTCCTAATTTTAAATCGCGCACACCTATCGGTCTATAAGTTACATGAACAGTGGTTTCTGTAATTCCATACATGTTCACTAATTGAGGCTTAGCATCACCATGTTTTTCGAACCACGGCTTTAAAGCAGATAATTTTAAAGCCTCTCCGCCGAATATTATATATCGCAATGCCAGCTGATCAATATTTTCTTTTGAGGATTCTGCCTGAATTAATTGATTAAATGCCGACGGGGTTTGATTGAGGACAGTAACTTTTTCTTTTACCAGGATGTCGTAAAATTCTTCCGGTGAGCGGCTTATCAAATGAGGTACAGCTACTAATTTTCCGCCATAAATTAATGCACCCCAAATTTCCCAAACAGAAAAATCAAAAGCATAAGAATGAAACAGCGTCCAAACGTCATTCCGGTCAAATTTAAACCAGGAGTTTGTAGATTCAAAAAGCCTTACTACATTATAATGTGTAATCATTACACCGTTTGGTTTTCCAGTTGACCCGGAAGTAAAGATTACATAGGATAAATTATCCTGCTTAACATTAGTAATAGGATTTGATTTTTTATCTTCTCCGGGCCGAAATTCGTCTAGAAAAATAACATTAGCATTGTTTGAAGGCAGATGGTCGGCAAATTCTCTTCTAGTCAATAGTAAGGTAGCCTTAGCATCATCCATCATAAATTCAAGCCGTTCTTTCGGATAACTAAGATCTATGGGCAGGTAGGCGGCACCGGCTTTTAAAATTCCTAAAATGCCTATGATCAGATCAATCGAACGATCCATACAAATACCTATCAGCATTTCAGGGCCTGCGCCGGACGAAATTAAATAATGCGCCAGCTGATTTGATTTTTCATTAAGTTCACGGTAGGTTATTTTTTGAGAGCCGCATACAACTGCAGTCGAGTCAGGTGATATTTCCGCTTGAGCTTCAAATAGTTGATGGAGACACTTATCTTTATAATCGATTAATTGATTAAAAGCATTAATGCCGGATTTTTGATTTTTGTTTCCCATATATTTGTCCGCTGTTTTAATCCCTTTATAATAAACAGATTTTAACAGGAATCCCTTATAAAATGTTTTGGTTATTAGAGTAGATGATTAGCTAATAACTTAAAATAATTTATATATTTGAAATTAATTGTGTAAAAATTTATCCTAAACGGTATGCGGATAAAATAACTTTTAATTAAAAACCTAACAATGATTGATAAAGTATACTATAAACTAGATAATGAATCTATCCACGTACATTCTTTGGAAATACCAAACAATCCTGAAAATTTATTAATAGAATCTAATTTTTTATCGAATGACGAGATACTTCGCGCAAATAAATTTCGCAACCAGATTGATAAACAAAAGTTTCTAATATCCAGAACCTTTTTAAGAGAAATATTAAGCATTTATCTTAATATTGATCCAAAGGATATAAAATTTAATTATGGGGAAAACGGCAAGCCATTGATATCCCAGGAGATTAATTTCAGCAACCTTCAATTTAATTTATCTCATTCAAAAAATATTGCAGCCTGTGCTCTAAGTTTAAATGAAGAAATAGGTATTGATATTGAGTTTAATGACAACAATATTAATTATTACGAGATTGCCGAAAGCTACTTTAACAACGAAGAGAATAAATTATTACACTCTTTAAAAGAACAGGAAAGTCAGAATTTATTTTATAAAATCTGGACAATTAAAGAAGCGTTCCTGAAGTCTCTGGGATTTGGTTTATCTTTTCCGCTAAGTGGGGTCAAAATCCATTTTGGAGATAATATCTCACCAGGTGTTGTTTCTTATGAAACCAAAACAAATGAAATAAAAAAAGGTTTTATACTAATACCGGACTTACCAAATAATTATTCGACAGCCGTTGTAACACTAAATAAATATAAAAATATGTTTATTTATAAACATAATTTTTGAGAACATAAAATATTTTTTACTGTGCCAGCTTAATTATTGATTTATTAGAGATAAAACCGGAGATACTGTCCAAACTCGAAAAATTGTCTGTAATTAATTCTTCATCATTTATTGATATGTTAAATGTTGTTTCAATAAAACTTATCAATTCAATGATACCTGTTGAGTCAACTATCCCCTCTTCAAAAAGGTTCGTGCCGCTGGATAATCTTTCACTATTACCGAACAAAAAATTTTCGATAATAAATTCCCTTATGATATTTGCTGGATTCATGTTCCCTTCAGTATTGTATTGATCGACAAAATGTAATATTAACTAATATAAAAAAATAAATTAATATGCTTTGCTCTTTTCTTTAACTACCTTACCATTACCCTTATAAGAATATTTGTAGCCGTAACCGTAACCGTATCTATGTTTATATGATGTCTTTTCAATTTCACATGCATTAACTACCACACCGAATATATCCACATTTTCGCTTCGCAATTCTTTAATTCCCCAATCTACACTCTCTTTAAGGGTCTTCTTATCACGTACAATCATAATTGTATTCCCAATTATCCTACCTAAAATTAAAGCATCGATTACACGTGTCACGGGCGGAGTGTCAATTAGGATATAATCATAAAAGCTTGATTTTAAAGCATTTATTAGCACTGTAGCTTTTGCGGATTGGAATAAATCACTTGAATGCTCACTTATATCCCCGGAAGGCAGTATACTCAAAGAACCTGTTTTAGAGAACTTCGGATATCCTTTAGTTATATCAACAATCGGAAGCTTTCTTAAGTCTTCGCTTAGAATAGTAGTCAAACCCGGGACATCTCTCGAAATGCCAATTAAATCTGTTAATCCACATCTCTTTAAATCTGCATCAATAATTAATACCTTTTTGTCAGAAGCGGCTAGTGAGAGTCCTAAATTTGCAACTGTAGTTGTTTTCCCGCTGTTTTCTTCACAGCTTGTAAACATTATAATTTTCGTATCATTTTTAACGAGAAGATTAATTTAGTACGCAGCACATTATAAGATTCAACTATACCGGGATTTTCCTGGGATAAGGAAACCAATTTTTCATCCAGCTGTTTTGCTTTTTTTATTTTCTTTTTTAAGTTTTTTAGGAAACACAGGAATAATTGAGAAAATAGGGATTTGAAGATTGTCCTCTATTTCACTCAACTTTAATAATCTTCCTCTCATGGAATTCGCTCAAGAAAACGAATGCAATTACTGCCCCACCCCAAAGAAATAGACATATTACTAAAACGATCAATTTTTTAGGAGAAACAGGATCGGCCGGCAGATTTGCAGCGTCCGCAATTACAATATCCTGCAACTGAGATACTTCTTTTATCCTCATCTCCTCCCTTTTATCCAACAAGAGATTAAATACTTTCTCATAAACATCTTTGTCCCTGCTCAGACCGCTCAATTCAGTTTGCTTTACCAGGCATTCCTTGTATTTTGGATTTATACTGGCTGATTAAATTTTCTAATTTCGTTCTTTTCTCTTTAAGCGTACTAATAATTATCTGGTAAGCCGTTAAAGTATTTTGATTATATGAACTCAATTGTTTTTTAATTTGAGCTATCTGGTTATCTACATTAACTACATCAGGGTGACTTTCTGTTTCTTTCTGCAGCAGTTCAATCCTTTTCACTTCTAGATTTGACAATTGAGTTAATAAAGATGCAAACGGGCTAGTAGACTGATCCGTCGGTGTAGGCGATAGATATGTCTGATCAAAATATCCTTTATCCTTGAATTCGTTCAGCATTTCCTGTCGCTTTTTTTCATATTCGCTTAATTGCAAATCATTATTAATTTTTTCAGATTCAAGATTACTTAAGAAATTTATAAGATTACTAGCATTAACATCCATTTTAGTTATTCCGCTGGAAGCTTGATAGCTGCTTAAATTATCTTCTGCAGCCCGAAGCTTTTTTTGAACATCCTTTAGTTGAGAATCAATAAATGCGTAGGAACATTGAATATTCCGTCTCTGCTGCTCATTTCTTGTCTCCAGGAATTTATTTACAATAGTATTTGCAATAAGCTGAGCAATCTCGGGATATCTGTCTTTTACAGAAATCCCTATTAAATTGGTGGTGCCTTGCTGATCTACAATAATATTATTGATCTAATTTTTTAAATGCACTTGCGTTATCATATAGTGTAAAAAATAATTTTTCCCCGCTTTGGAAATTCGGCCAGTAGAAAGTTATTTTGAAATTATTAGTACTAATATCAATTGGGTTAGCTTGAGGGAATGAACCGATAGGAATATTTTTATTATCTATGATTTTATATAAATTATAGCGTCCTTCACCATCATTAACTAAGGACCATTTGCACATCGCCATCAAGAGAATCAATATTTGTATTTAAAATCTGGGGGAAGGACCCACTGTTATATTCACCATCTTGTAGCCAAGAATTATATTCCGGCAGTAATTTATTTATATCGATATTTTTCCCGTTAGAATATGTTATTTTATCAATAGAAAAATTGAGATTCAATTTATTTACAACTTTATCGATAACACTTCTTGTTTTTACCAATGCCATATCTGTTGCTATATCATCCGGGGATTGGAGAGTTGCCAGTTGTTTATATGGATCAGCATTATAATCTTTTTCAGCCACTTGTTTTTTTAACAGCACCGTCGATTCATAAGTGGGTTTTGTGATATATATATATATAACCCCAGCTAAAAATATTAGTATAAAGGAAGTAATAATAAATAACTTCCGTTTATATACGGCCAAAAAAAGCGCATCAATACTTTGTTGAGCACTTGCTGGTTTTGGGCCTAGCAACCCTTTATCTTCACCATAATCCATAGATATTTCCCTATAATATTCCTCTATAAATAAGAGTAACTATTATGCTTGCAATTATGCTTGCTGTTGTAATAATAATAGTAGCAGTTGTACCGGTAAACCATTTTCGAGTAACATCTATTTGATCTCCGGATTGCAACCCTATATCCTCCAGTTTGCTGCCATTTTCTATTACTTTTTCACCATTAATTTCAATTTCTTTACCATTCCTCGTAATAGCTATATCACTCAAATCAGCGTCAGTTGTGGTACCTCCAGCCTTAGCTATCAAATCCGATAATTTATCGCTTCCAGTCACATAATAAAAGCCGGGTGTTTTAACCTCTCCAAAAATATTAACTCTTATCAGAGGCATAATCGTCAGTTCCGGATTTTTATATAGAGTACTATACTTGTTATAAATTTCTGCTTTCAAGCTGTCAATATTCCTGTGCACCGCCAAAATTTTACCAAGATATGGTAAACTAATAGTGCCGTCTTCCTGGATATAATAATCACCGGATATTGTATCTGTTATATTGTAAAATATTAATTTTAGACCATCACCCGGCTGCAGTGATTGTGCATTAATTTTTAAATTTGTTGATATAAATAATATAAAGGTTATAAACAGTAGTTTCTTCATTTTAACCTCTGAACAGAAATCATATTGAAAATCCTCTAATATCTATTCGTAATTTTAATGATTTAATTTATAAAAAGATACAGAGGATTTTATCGAACTGAATTTTCTATTTAACCTGTGCTTCATCATATTTTTTTTGTTTGATTATTTTCGCAGGTACTCCGGCAACAACAGTATCTGCCGGTACATTTTTGGTTACTACGGCACCCGCACCCACTATAGCGCGTTCGCCAACAGTTACGCCGCATAATATTGTTGATGAGGAACCAACCGATGCTCCTTTTTTTATAAAAGTCTCAACTACTTTCCAATCGGCTTCCGATTGAAGTTCACCATTTTCATTAGTTGATCTCGGATATTTATCATTTATAAATGTAACATTATGACCGATAAAAACATCATCTTCTATATGAACACCTTCACAAATAAAAGTATGTGAAGATATTTTGCAGTTATTACCGATTGTTGCATTTTTCTGAATCTCAGTAAAGGATCCAATTTTTGTAAAGTCTCCTATGGAACAACCATATAAGTTTACGAAATTAAAAATTTTTACGTCCTTACCGAGTTTAACATTATTAATAATCTGATTTTCCATAAATGTAAGATATAATAAATTTAATTACTGAAGTTACGCAGAAATGCATTTTGAGGTCAGTTATCGTCATACTCACGAAAGTGAGAATCCATTTTTAGCTTATTTTCGCATAGTGGATACCCGCTTTCGCGGGTATGACATACGTTATTTACAGTCTTGCACAACAGTCAGTTAGTTATTTAGAAGAATATGCAAACATTAAAATTATACTGCATATTTACTGTAACTGTTAACACCGTTACCGGCATGCTGTTTTAGAGAAGAGAGATTATTACCATAAACCTCATCCAACTCCACCAACAGGCCTCTGTTTTTAATAGATCTATCCGAGGCTTCCAATATTTTAACCACCTCTAATCCATCTTCAGCATTCGTTAAAGGTTTCCTCTTTTCAATTATAGAATCAATGAATTCTTTTGCTGCGGCGGCCAGCGCTTCAGTTTGTTCTACCTTTGGTGAATACATATCGCCTGTCCGGTATTGAACAAGAGTATTATAGAAACTTTCAGTTGAATCAAAATCAACCCCGCTATTATATATTTTTATTTTTTCAGAATTTTCCATATCATCAAACACTAGCATTTTTTTCTTACCAGCTATCATTATCTTTCTAATCTTAACCGGCGATGTCCAGTTAACATGGAAATGCGCAAAGCATGAACTATTTTCAAAGTGCAGGGACATTTGTGCCAGGTTTTCCAGCTCATAATAGTTTGATATTCCGCAGGCAGTTACCGCACTCACTTTTTTATCCGGCAAAACATATCTCATTATAGAGAGATCATGAGGCGCAAGGTCCCAGATTACATTAACATCATGCTGGAAGAGGCCTAAATTAATTCTTACCGAATCGAAATAATTTATTTCGCCCAACTCATCATTATCAACTAACTGTTTTATTTTCTTTACAGCACCGGTATAAAGGAATGTATGATCTACGAATATATTTAGACCTCTCGAATTAGCAATATTGATCAGTTCAATTCCTTGAGATGATTTACTAGTAAAAGGTTTTTCAACCCATATATGCTTTCCTGCGAGCAAAGCTTCTTTCGCCAGCTTGTAATGAGTATCTACCGGGGTAGCAATTGCAATTGCGTCTATATTACTGTCAAGCAATTTATTATAATCATTAACTAATTCTATCGCGGGAAATTTAGACTTGATTGAGGCAAGCCTTTTCTCATTTGCATCACAGCCGATAACTTTTTCAACAACTTTTTGAGATAAAAAGTTTCTTACTAAATTAGGTCCCCAATAACCGAGGCCCACTATTCCTATTTTCATATACCCTCCATACATTTAATTATAAATTTTACATAACACATCATTTTATTCTCCCCCCCGGGCAAATAACATGACAGGTATCGTTTTCATTATTAATTTAAAGTCCAGCCATGGTGACATATTGTTTATATAATACAGATCTAATACAATAGAATCATTAAAAGACACCGAACTTCTTCCCATAACCTGCCAAACACCTGTACAGCCGGGAAGAACATCTAGTCTTTTTCTCTGCCAATTATCATAATTCTCAAATTCATAAGGCAGGCAGGGTCTTGGACCTACCAAGCTCATATCCCCTAATAAGACGTTGATGAGCTGAGGCATCTCGTCAAGAGATGTTTTCCTTAATATTCCGCCTATCCATGTAATTCTTTTTTTATTAATTACTTTTTTATTTGAGCCTAAATTTAGATTACCCTTCATAAATTTAATCATTTCCTGTTTCCTCTTTTCATCATCTTCATCAGCAATGTACATCGATCTAAATTTATAGAACATAAACAGTTTACCGTCTTTACCGATTCTTGTTTGTTTAAAGAATACGGGCCCTTTTGAAGTGAGTTTAATTATTAATGCTATCAGTATTAACATCGGCGAGAGTATAAACAGGCCCAGGAGACTACCTATGATATCAAACCATCTTTTAAATAACAAGTTGTTAATATTTTTGTAATTAGATGAAACATTCATCACTGAAATATTATCATATTTTTCAGTATATAATTTCTGGGGAATAATGTTAAACAAATTTGAACTTATTTTGATACTAGCGTCTGCAGTCCGACAGCGCTCCATCAGATTAATTAGTTCATTATAATCCTTCGTCTCCTGAACTATCAAAATTTCATCAACTTTATTCTCGTATACTAATTCTTTTATATTATCCATTTTACCCAAGATTCGTTTACCATTTATAACTTCTTCTCCTATTACTTTAGAGTCCTCGACAAAACCAATAATATTGATACCCATAGGGTCTTCAAAAGCAAACTTTGCAGCTAACAGCCTTCCCTGTTTTCCATTACCGACTATTAATATATTTTTTTGAGAATGCCGATTCCTTAATTTTAAATACATTCTTCCTAACACCTCAACTCTCAATAAATACAAAAGGACAATTGAACTTATGATGAAACTTAATATTGCAGAAATTGATAGCGAAATATTTAGATTAAAAATAATTAAAGAGACAAGAAGCAGAATGATTGAAAAGTACCAAAATGATTTTAGCAAAGCTGTAATATGCTTAGCTCTTACTGCTATAACATTAATTTGATATAAATGGTTGGTAAAGAAAATAAATAAAAGGCTAAAACTTATTGAGAATAAAAACAAAAGTGAATAATTATGATCTATTATTAATCCAAAGTAATCAGAGTTAAATTCAATATTTATAATTACTGTGGAAATAACTATTGATAACAACAATATTAATAAATCTGAAAGGGCAAAAATATATTTAAATTTTTCAACCTTGGGTATCATAAATTTCTGATGGGTCTGAAAAGGTATCGTTCTTAAATTCATTGCTATTCTATTCTTAATTAATAATACTTTTCGATTAAGCCACTGACCTTATAATAATTTTCATTAATTAACATGGGCTTATTATCACTTAAATCAACAACAGCAGAATCCTGCATATCGCTTTCTTTACCGGAATAAAAAAATGCAGCCACTTTGTTTAAATATTCTGACTTCACCATTTCTAAATATTTTAATTCAGATTTATAATTAAATTTTATTGGAATACTTAGTAAAGGAATTTGCATTTCGGCAAGAAGCCTTAAACAAAACCTATAATTGGGAATTTTGAATGCCGCTTTTTCTAGTCCGAACATCTGCCGAGATTTTGAATTCAGATTGAAAATAACTCTGATTGGATTTGGCCAGATAGAGATTAAAAAATCCAAGTGCCGTTCGGATTCAATTTCGATATATCTAATTAAATTTGAAACGCTGTCTATTAAAAAAGTGGATTGATCAATAAAATCTTTTCCAAAAATTTCCTTAATTTTATTAACTGCTGAACTATTTAATGGATTTACCACAAGACTGTAGAATGTATCAGTTGGAAGAATAAAAACATCACCCTGTGAAAAAATTTGTTTTGCGCTATGCAATGATTCTTCAAAATTAAGATCAACATCATGCATTTTGCTGTTTTTGTTGCTACTCATATGTTTTAATAATTAATAATTTATTATTTACACATCTTCATAGATAAAATTTACAGAGATGAAGATTCCATTTATCTTATTCAGCAAAAAATTCTTTTATTTTAGAAGCTACAAACTCTATTTTATCATCCGATAGTTCCGGATACATTGGTAAAGATAAACATGTATCAGCAAGAGTTTCCGAAACAGGGAAATCACCTTTTTTATATCCCAGATCCTTGAAACAAGTCTGCAAGTGCAATGGAATAGGATAATGAAGTCCTGTAAATATTCCATTTTGTTTTAAGTAATCTGCTAATTCATCTCTAAGTTTGGCGCCGCTTTTATTTGCCGGTGCTAAGACTTGAATAACAAATAAATGATAAACATGTTTAGCGTAAGGCATCTCTTTAGGTAACTTAATATTTTTAAGGCCATCTAAAATCAAACGATATTTTTCAGCATTATTCCTGCGTAAATCAGTCCACTGATTTAAATATTTGAGCTTTACTCCTAATACGGCACCTTGCATTCCTTCCATTCTATAATTATGCCCGAATACCTCATGATTATATTTTTCTAAGGAACCATGGTCTCTAATCATTTTAGCAGTTCTAGCAACAGCATCATCATTAGTTAGAAGAGCTCCGCCTTCCCCATATGCACCTAAATTTTTTCCGGGATAGAAGCTAAATGATGTGGCTTTACCGAATCCTCCGATTTTTTTACCTTTATATTCTGCAATATGTGACTGTGCAGCATCTTCAACAAGGATTAGATTATGTTTTTTTGCAATCTCCATTAATGGGTCCATATCTGCCGGCTGCCCATAGAGATGAACTGCAACAATTGCTTTGGTTTTCGGTGTAATAGCTTCTTCAATTTTAGCTGGATCAATGTTATAACTTTCCGAATGGCAGTCTACAAAAACCGGTTTTGCACCGCATAATGTTGCGCCCCACGCCGAGGCAATAAATGTATTAGCAGGAATGATTACTTCGTCACCCGGTTTTATTCCAGTTGCCCACAAAGCTACATGATTCCCGTCAGTACCTGAACTAAGAGCAACACAATGCTTAACATCATGTGCTTTTGCAAACTCAGTTTCAAAATCGAATACAGCTTTTCCCATAACGAAAGAAGTATTATCTAATATATTTTGAATTGCAGGGTTGATCTCATTCTTAATGGAATTATATTGTACTTTTAAATCTAGAAAGGGGACTTGCATTTAATTTTTATCCTTATTTAATGTATTCTAAATTTTTTATTGCAAAAATATTTATTATCTGCTATTACGATTTAATTAAATTTTGTTTAAGAAAGATTGAAAGCCTTTTTATCTAAACACAGCTTCGCTTCGTGAGTCACATCTAAACTCTTTTTAGAACTTTGAGAGAATGAGAAATATTTTATCGAAGTGTTTGCCGAGCTTCATTTATTTGCTCGTCCCTAATTAAAAGAATATTTATCTTTCCAGTTTTTTAATTAACTCACTGAAACAAGCAAAATCTTATATTCTTTCCAATAAATATTTCCGCTTAAACACTTATTAGTAGAGAATTATTCTAAACTCTCTTTTCATTTCCTAATTGAACAAGTTCTGTACCACCACAAATAGTTCACAATTTTATATATTTTTCAACTTTTCCGTGTCCTAAACAAGATTCGATTATCATTTTGAGACTAAAATTTTCTATTTTAATCCTTACTATCAGAGTTTATATTTTGCAAATCAAGCAAAAACATATTCATTTTCTGATATTTCAATATTCCCGATAAATACAAAATTCTTTTACACTCCGTAAATTCCATTTTCTCTTGCATTTCATTGTCGATACTATAAACATGGTCAACCTTTTCCACAAAAAATCCTATTAGCTCCTTTTTCACTTCGACAATTAATATCCTGGCATTTTCTGTTCTATCTTTTGGTACAAAGCCATAAGTCTTATTTATATCGATTAAAGGAATTTTAACTGAACCCAGCTCGATATAAGGATGGTTAGAATTTATATTCTCTTCCTGGTCTAATTCTGCAGGGTTAATTATACCTGTAATATCTTGAATATCCGCACAAAAAACCTGACCAGAAATTTCAAAAGTTACTAATCCTTTAATGTTTTGCATAGGCGAGTTATTTTTATGTGTTAAAATTTAGATTCCTCAATTGTAGTTGTATCAATAAGCAAGCCACTAAAAAACCTTCATTATTTTAAGAATTTAACCAATGCGATTTTAAGGTAGTATAATTATTATACTCAGAGTACAATAATTATACTGCTCGTTTTCAGCAAGTGACTAAATGTGAAAGATGAATTGTCGGGAATGAATAACAAAATTGTAAAATGAGCTAAATATTATTATTTATTGAGTGGTTGAGAAAGGCCATAAAGAGCAATCTTATTATATAAGGTTGTTTTAGTTATGCCCAAAATCTTACTTGCCTGATTTTTATTCCATTGGACTTGCTCTAAAACATATTGTATGTGTTCTTTTTCAGCTTCAGCTAGGGTTTTAAGTGCTTTCGTTTCGTTTTTTCTATCGTTATATCTAGTAAAATTGAAATAATCTTTTTCTAAGATGTTTCCTTTTGCCAATAAAACGGCATTCATAAGGGTATTTTCTAATTCTCTAACATTGCCTACCCACTCATGGTTTTTAAGCATTTCCATAACATCATAGGGTATAATATTAACACTTTTGTGTAACTCAAGGTTAATTTTCTTTAGAAAATGTATCACTAATTTGGGTATTTCCTCTTTTCTTTCCCTAAGCGGAGGAACATAAATTGTAAAAATATTCAGACGATAGAAAAGATCTTCTCTGAATTTTCCTTTTTCAACCAATTCCAAAAGATTTTTGTTTGTTGCCGTTACAATTCTGGCTTGCATTTGAATAGTGCCTTCTCCTCCAACCGGCTCGAATTCTTTCTCCTGTATTACCCGCAACAATTTAACCTGTAATTGCGTAGATATTTCCGAAATTTCATCTAAAAAAATTGTTCCTTTTCCTGCCAGTTCAAATTTTCCCTTTTTATTTCGAGTTGCACCAGTAAATGCACCCATAACATGACCAAAAAGCTCACTCTCAAGTAAAGTTTCTGTTAAGGCAGTACAATTAACAGCAATAAAAGGTTCGTTTTTCGTTATACCTTCAAAATGAATCATTCTAGTGACTAATTCTTTGCCGGTGCCGCTTTCTCCCTGTATTAATACATTTACTCTTGTAGCAGAGACCTTACCGATCTTCTTGAATATCTCTTTCATCTCATCACTCTCCCCGATCATGTGATATTTTAACTTGTATTCTTGCTCGTTCTCGGAAAGCGCAATTATCATTCTATCATTATTTTTTTTACTCTCAAGAGTTTTCTTTACGACAAATTTTATGCGTTTTAATTCGTATGATTTGTCAAAATAATCATAAGCTCCAAGCTGCATTGCTTTTATTATAGAATCGGTTTCATCAAAAGCGGTAATAATAATAACTGCTATAGAATTGTCAATTTCCTTTATCTTCTTTAATACCTCTAAACCATCTAATTCAGGCATTCTCAGATCAGTTATAACAATATCCGGAACTTCTTTTTTTACAATAGACAAGCCTTCCTCACCACTATTTACATATTGAACATTTGTAAATGAGTTCGATAAAAATAGTGTTAGAGTCTCGGCAAAAGCCTTGTCATCATCAATTATTAGAATTTTTTCCATAAACAAAATTGATTGGGAAAATTACTTTAAATATTGTTTCACCCGGTTCTGAAGAAACTAATTTTATATCGCCGTTATGTACTTCCAATATTTTTTTAACTATAGATAATCCAAGTCCAGTGCCATTTGCCTTTGTTGAAAAAAACGGCTCAAATATTTTCTCTTTATTTATTATACCGTGACCATCATCTTTTACAAAAATAGAATAGGTCTCTTTTTCAACCACAGCCCAAATTTCTATTTCTCCCCCAATTGGTAATGCATCAATTGAATTTTCAGTCAAGTTTTTAAAAACTGACTGAAGATTTATATAATCACCGCGTATTTTTATTTCATGGATTTTGTTTATTAGTTTAATATGCTTTTGCTGTAATATTGGGAAAAGCGGCTCCCTAACTTTCTCGATTAAAGTATTCAAATCTATTTCGACACTTATAAGATCAATTGGGCGGGAATATTCCAGAACATCCTTCATAAGTTTGTTCAAATGCTTGACTTCATCACGTACCAATACTAAGGGCTTTTTTATCTTTTCAGAAAGTTCATCGGCTTCAAAGAGTATATCTAAATAATTCTTTATTGACGCAAGTGGATTTTTTATTTCATGAGATAGAAGCGCATACATCCTGCCTATTGCAGCAAGATTTTCTAATTTTCTAAGTTCTTCTCCTGAATTTTTAAGTTCAGTTATATTTCTTTGAATTGTCAAAAAGCCCGTAGCCTCGCCTTTTTCATCAATTAATAAATCGGCAGTTTCTTCTATCTCAATTTCACGCCCGTCTTTGGCTTTAGTAACAATTTCGTTTTTTATCTCTCTTTTATTTAAAAGAGTCTTCCAGACTTCAGTATAATAATTTGGATCAACCAATCCACTTTGAATAATTTTTGGCGTTTCTTTCCCTACAACTTCATCTTTTTCAAACCCATAAGTTTTAGTGAATGCAGGATTGATATAACTTATAATTCCGTTTTTATTGGTAAAAAATATTATCTCTTCATTTAATTCAACTGTTTTTTTTAGCTTAACAATTTCCGATTCAGTATTCTGGGCTTTAGATGTCTCTTTTTCCATAATAAAATTCTTTTAAGAAAGATTTATAGCTTAAATAATTTTATTTTTATTGCTTAGAACTAGTATGAGCACACAATTCTCAACAAAATGGGACTTCGGAAAACTAATTCTATTGGAAAGAATTTCTTTGGTAGGATTTAAATAATTAATATCAGAGATGTCTCCGCGAGAGATATGATTACCTCTTTGTTCCATCTCTTCCGCTCCCATTTAATTCTCACCATAATTGTATAGCTATAATAAATAAGAATGAACAATATTAATATACTAATAAAAAAATAAATTATTTATTAAACACATTTTATTATAGTAAAAGATAAACTTAATGCATACAAAAAGTCAATATTCAGAAATAATCATTCAAACTTAATGATCCGAATTTGATCATTTCTAACTTAATGTAATATTATCAAATTATTAATAAAAATGTTTTAGCCGAAAAGAATTTTTAATCGGAGTGTCTGTAGATTTTCAGCTTCAGCCTGGATTATAATTTATTCGTACATATAATTTTATTCTTTAACCGCAAACGATGAAGTGTTATTATTTATATGTTTATATTTTCCAGTCAAGCTTCCTTTTGCAAGTATGTGTCCTTTCATTGCCTTCAATAATTCAAATTTCGATGCACCAGCTTCCAGCGGCAGGCCTTTATCCAGGCCAAATATTTTAAAAGAGTATTTGTGCATACCCTTGCTGGGACAGGGACCTTTATAACCAATTTTGCCAAAATCATTTGTTCCAAACACAATTTCATCAGGTACATTTCTTACGGTTGTAATTTCCTCAGGCAGCTCTTTTATATGAACCGGTATATTAAAAAGTATCCAATGAATTGATTTATCGGTTGGTGAATTCAAATCTTCGAAAAATAAGACAAAGCTTCTAACTTTAGAGTTAGTACAATTCCATTTAATCCTAGGGGAAACATTAATTCCTTCACAAGTATATTTGGCCGGAATGGTTTCCCCGTCTTTGAACGCAGCGCACTTTATCTTTATATTCATACTCCCCTTATTTTTGCTGCTCAAAATAAACCAAAAATTTGGTAAAAGGCAATATTTTTGAATAAATTGAGATTTAAGATAAGATCATGTCATGATTAATCATTCAAACAAATTATCCTTTTTAAATAGAGAAGTATACCTTTCAACCACATGATTATTTTGGATTGCTAATTCCAATGCTTTTCGATTGCCTATTATAATCATAAGTTCTTTTGCTCTAGTAATTGCCGTATATAGTAAGTTCCTTTGAAGCATAATAAAATGTGAAGTAAAAAGAGGCAAAATTATACACGGATATTCACTGCCCTGACTTTTGTGAACGGTTATTGCATATGCTAAAGTTAATTCATCTAGTTGTGTAAAATCATATTTTATTTCTTTATTATCTATATTGACAACTAATGAATTGCCAGTATCATCTTTACCAATGACCAATCCTAAATCGCCGTTAAAAATTTCCTTTTCATAATTATTTCGAAGCTGCATAACTTTATCTCCTACTCTGAATTCATAACCTCCACGTCTCAGTAATATATTGCGACTGTTTAATCCGCTTTGAAGGACTTTATTTAAATTCACCGTTCCTAATTCGCCTCTATGCATAGGACTGATGACCTGAATATCGGCCATTGGATTATAATTATATTTTATAGGTAGTCTGCGTACACATAAGTCAAGAATTATTTTAGGTATTTCTTCTTCATTATTCTGTTCTATAAAAAACAGATCACTATTTTTATTATTTGTCAGTTCGGGAATTTCTCCCTTATTAATTTGATGTGCTGCTAAAATGATTTTACTTTGCTCAGCCTGTCTGAATATTTTCGTTAAAATACAAAAAGGAATTATCCCGGATTTTATAAGATCAGCTAAAACACTACCGGGACCAACTGAGGGTAATTGATCGGAATCCCCAACTAAAATTAGCGTCGTATTGTCACCGATTGCTTTTAAAAGATGATACATTAAAATAGTGTCTATCATTGAAACTTCATCAATAATTAAAAGATCGGTATCCAGTACATGTTCTTCGTTAAAATTAAAAAAGTTTTCTACGGGATTATATTCTAAGAGTCTATGAATTGTTTTTGCTTCGCGATTAATTACCTCACTCATTCTTTTAGCTGCTCTTCCAGTTGGAGCAGCTAATAAAATTTTTTTATTCATCTTTTCATAAATATGTATAATGCCTTTAAGAGTTTCGGTTTTCCCTGTCCCCGGGCCTCCTGTTAAAATGAATAAATTTTGTTCAACTGATTTTTTTATGGCTTCCAATTGCTCTACAGAAAATTCACCCTGAATTTTTTTCAGCCACTTAGAAATATTTTTATCAATAGATTTATTATTGGCTGCCAATACACGGATGCGTTTTTCAATTTCGATTTCAGCTTCAAATAAATATGAAAGATAAAGATTCCCATCAATTATCTTTATCCTGCCTTCGCTTTCCAGGTCCGTTATACATTTTTCTGATCTACTCATTTCATAATTAAGCAATAATTCGCACTGCCGAATTAATTTGATTTCTGGTAAATAGACATGACCATTATGTACTGCTTCATTTAGGATATGCAATATTCCCGCTTTAATTCTATCCGGATGATTATAATTAATCCCGTCATTTTGAGCAATTTTATCAGCAAGCTTAAATCCTATTCCGGTGATATCATATGTCAGTTGATACGGATTATTTTTTATTATAGTTTTAGTTTGATCGCCATACGTTTTGTAAATTTTCATTGCCAAAGCTGCAGAAATTCCATGAGACTGAAGAAAAATTATGATATCTTTAATTCCTTTTTGTTCCTTCCAGCTTTTTTGAATTAAAGCCACTTTATTTTTTCCAAATCCTTTAATCTCATATAATAGTTCTATTTTGTTATCAAGTATATTGAATGTCTGATCCCCAAATTTTTTAACAATCTTTACAGCAGTTTTTTCTCCAACGCCTTTTATTATTCCTGAACTTAAAAATTTAATTATTTCATTAGCAGTTTCAGGATAAAGGATATTGAAACTTTCTAAATTAAACTGTTTTCCGAATTTTAAATGCGAGTTCCAATTACCTTTCAGTTCTATGCGCTGTCCGGGATTTAAATGAGGTATAATACCCACAGCCTTAGTTCCATCTTCCAGAAAAAAAATACCATAACCGGTATCTTCATTATAAAAAACAAAAGTATCAATATATCCGGTAATTATTTCCATATTTATAATTTGTAGTTATTATGAAACATAAGTTCAATTGTTCAAAACTATAATTAAGATATCAGCGCAATTTAAAAATAAATCGAATAAGGATTTATTTAATTTTTTGATTGACTACACTCCAAATTTTTAAAAAGGTATTTTATGAAACTTTATTATATTTTAAATATTATAAATTCTTAAGGTGTTTACAATAATTTATAGGTCTGGCTATGAGTAATATAAAAAACAAAAAAGGAATAATAGCAATTTTAACCGGCGGCGGTGATGTACCGGGGCTAAATCCGGCAATTCGTGCAGTAACAATTAGAGCTATTCGTGAAGGATACCAGGTAATCGGAATTAGAAGAGGATGGGCAGGAATGATAGATATAATCCGCGATAAACAGGCAGACAATTCTAATAATTACCAATTTTTAACTGAAGAGATAGTGAACAAAGCAGGAAGAACCGGCGGAACTTTTCTTCACACTTCCAGGACACGTCCAAGTCATGTACCTAAATTAAATGTTCCGGAACATTTAAAAAATATATATACAGATGAAATTAATGATTTGACTAATGAAGTATTAAAAAATCTAGACTTTCTAAATATTGATTATCTAATTCCTGTAGGAGGGGATGATACATTAAGTTATGGAGTTCAGCTACACAAAGCCGGTGTAAAAGTTATTGCAATTCCAAAAACGATGGACAATGATGTTCCGGGAACAGATTATTGCATCGGATTTAGTACTTGCGTAACAAGAACAATTATGTTAACGCATAGTTTGAGAACATCAGCAGGATCTCATGAAAGATTTTTAGTAATTGAAGTTTTTGGAAGGTATGCAGGTTTTACGGCTCTATTACCTACGATGGCCGGAGCTGCAAATAGATGCGTAATTCCTGAGTACAAATTCAATATCGAGTTGCTTACAGAATTAATGGTGGAAGACAGGTATACTAATCCAAGCAGTTACTCAGTTGTTTTGGTTTCAGAAGGAGCAATGTTTGAAGGCGGAGAAATGATATTTCAAAGTGATGAGAGAGATGCTTTCGGACATAAAAAATTAGGCGGCATCGGTGATGTAATTTCCAATCAGCTTAAGGAACTCTCGCCAAGATTCAATAAAAATAAAAGGATAAATGTCATCAATCAAAGATTAAGTTATTTAGTTAGATGCGGCGATCCGGATGCAATTGATTCAATCGTCCCTATGGCTTTTGGCAATCTCGCTTTGGATTTGATTTTAAAAGGAATTCACGGGCGCCTAGTAATTCTTAAAGAAGGCAGATATAATGACGCTCCAATTGAAGTAATTACAAGTTCGAAAAAGACAGTTAGCGTTGAGAAATATTATAATACAAAAAGATTAAGGCCACGTTATAAAAGTTTTGAATCAAAACCACTTTTTATAATGACCAGCGAATGAAATTGAATTTAGCTTTTATGTAGTTTGTTAAAAAACTTCATCAGACAAACAAAACGGAATTCTCTGCATCTTGAAAATATGTAGGGACTTGTTTGTCGGCCTCAGCTTCAATCAACCAAATCTCATTATCTAAAAGATATCTAAATTGGTACTCATTGTTTTTTTCCAATTCGACGGTAAGAGTAAACGAACCATCATTCTTATGTTTTTTCATTGGTGTAGCTTGAGTATTCCAATTATTAAAGTCGCCAACTAAATAAGCTCTTTTATGTCTTTTAGCTATTTCTTTAGGAATCTTAAAAGTCACTTTGCACGCCTGTTTATCAGGATGATATGTTTTTTTAATCCCCATCTTTTCCTCCATTTTATAATAAATTCTTAAATGTTATATATTGAAAAATATTTATTATTTGGGCTTCACTCTTCTAAATATTTTTATAGCACCAATTATCGAGCAAACGTTTACGCAAATACCACATCCATTACATCCGGTTCCTGCATATTCTACGGGGTAAAAGCCTTTTCTGTTGGCTGTTTTTCTAATGTTCAAAACTTTTTGCCTACACTCATATAAACATAATTTACATCCGTTACATAATTCATAATTAATAAATAGTCGAATCCCATAATCGTTTATTTTTCCAACCCTTTCTTTAATAAAATAATCAGTATTTGGTATGTTCAAACCTATTTTATTAAATCGAACAGGTTGATTAGTATCATTTTGCAGAAATATCTGTGCATTCATCTTACTTCCCCGTTTAGTAAAATTAAATTAACCTATAATTTTTTTATAATATAAAAAAAATTTTAAAGATTTTCGCCACTAAAAAGCAATTAAATTTTAAATATATTTAATATCGAAATGATTATTGCTTATTTTATGATGAGTATAGCGCAATTATTTAGCTATCTAGTATAACAAAAAGCACCTAACAAAATATTTTACAATAAGTTAGACTGAAATCCGTTCGTTTTTTCAATAAAATTTTAGAAGCATCTTGAAAAAACTTGTTAAATGAAATTAGCAGCCATGTGTATATATCATAAAAATGTTAAGGTTCTGGATATTTATATTCTTCAAAATACAACTATGTCACACCTCATCTTAAATCCGCACTTAAGTAATTGACAATTCGAGAAAAGAAAATTACATTGTTAGTAAATGAAAAATCATTTCATACTTCAACTTAATAATAACTTAATCAAATCAGTAAAATCTATTTACAAAGTTGAAGTTCTATATAATAATAGAAAGGAGGGCAAATAATGTTTTCCTTTAATCGTTTTCAATCATTAAAAATTGAAATAGAAAAAGGAAAATGTTATTGTGAAAATAATTTTCTTCCGCATTTTCTTATTTTACACTACTCAAATTTCCAATCTTCATTTAATAATTCTTTAATAAATATGCCGGTGCACTTTATTTATGTAAACCGAATAATAAAGGAGGAACTATGCAATCAAAAAGTTCTCTAAAACGGAATGACAGACTAATTAAAGAAAGAAGAAAAGATACATATAAAAACATTTCAACAATACCGGAACATGCTGTGTGTAAAACTTGCGGTGCTACTTTTTTTAACGGACATTGGACTTGGAAACAGAGAGAACAACATTTTTATGAAACGATTTGCCCTGCTTGTAAACGTACCGAAGACAATTATCCCGCAGGACTTATAGAAATAAAAGGCAAATTTTATAACGAACATTCTGATGAGATATCTAATCTTATTAAGAATACTGAGAAACTTGAGAAAAATGAACGACCTTTAGAACGAATAATGTTTATTAGGAAGGAAATCGGACGTATAATTGTAACGACTACCGGAATTCATATTGCTAGAAGAATTGGGGAAGCATTAAAAAGATCATACCAGGGACTTTTTTCATTTCAATACGGTGAAGGTGATAAGAGCATCAGAGTTGTATGGGAAAGGCAGTAAATTTTTATTAAACTTTTTATCGAATATTATTCAAATCAATTCTGAAATTATAAATGCATACATATAAATAACTATCAATAATCTTGCGCAGTCAATTCCGGCTGCGCATTCTATTACCTAAAAAATTACTTCCCATATATATTTTGCCGTATTAATTCAATACAAGAATATTCTACCATATCGGCTGATTTGAAAATAAAGCGGGCAAAAATTTTGTCAGCAAAATTCATATTATTATACCCTCATTATTCCAATCATCATAATTTACTTTTTATTTATTTCCAGAACATTATTTTTAGATCGGGTCAGAATATATTTAAATTAATAAACGATGGTGATATTATGAAAAAACAACATTTAATATTAGCTGTTGTTCTTTTCACGTTTATTGTTTCAACAACTTCATTTTCACAGGGGAGTAAATCAACCGAAACAAATACATTCTTTAGTACAGTTGAGGAGAATTATTTAGAAGGGTTGAAATCGGATAACTTAGGACTGCGAATGAGTTGTGCATACTTTTTAGGAGAACTAAAATCCTCAAAAGCTGTAATCCCTTTGATGAATGTACTAAATTCGGAAAATCATGAGGGAGCTAGGATCATGGCCGCATGGTCATTGATTAAAATTGGAGATCCTAGAGGTATTCATTTAGTTAAACAGCACAGCGAACTTTGTAAAGATTGTTCTGTGCAGTCAATGTGTGCATATTTCTATTACCATTATGTCCTTTCATCCGAAGGCAAGCTGGATTTAAATTGAATAATTCATTTGTAAATAAGAAGAAGTATTAAGAGCTGCTAGATTGCGGCTCTTAAAAATAAACGCTGCTGATTTAAATTAAAACCAGGAATGAGTTGAACGGGCAATTAAGGTATGTATGATTTGTTAATATCTCCAGCGGCTAATCCTTTAATGTTTTGAACCTTACTCGCATTGAGAAGTGTAACCGTGATGGGAGTAGAAAATATCCAGTCAGGTATATTAAAATTTTGAACCTGCCCGACAAATCTTTTTGCAATCATAAGTGCGTCTTTACTGTTAACAAATCCATTATTATCAACGTCTGCCGCTTTCATTTGTAGACTATCAAGAGTTATTTTTTTTGAAGAATATTTTTGCGCTAACAAAGCATCGGTTGAATTTACTCCTCCCCAATTACTATCTTTTCTTGCGTACAAAATATATGTACCCGGGTTTATATTTATGAATGAATATTTTCCCTTAGCATCCGTAACAGTTTGTAATGTATCTCCGCCACTGCTTAAAGATACTACAACATTCACCAAAGGGCTTTCTTCTTTATTATCATAAGTTACGATGCCGGATAACTCAAATAAAGCATTTGAATTTGATATTGTAACAACTCCGCCGTCAGGTATAATATTAATATTTGCAAAAGTATTACCACTATCTGTTAGAGTGGTTGTTTCAGTAATTTTACTGCCCTGAGATATTCGAATATTTTTCCATCCTGCAGGTACAACAATTTTTGCAGATAACGGATAATTATAAATTGAATCATCCAAATTATCAGTTGGTATTATTTGAATTTTTGTTGAGTCGGAATAAGCTATGGTATAAGAAAAATTTTCTCTTTCTTTAATATATCTAACCACATCGCCTACTGTAGCAACCCAGATAAAGCTGCTGTCTGATTTCTGTTTAACCCACTGGCATAATTCTGTTAACCATTCCGTGGATACGGGATAATATAAGGCTAAACTAGAATCAGCAATTATTTGATCGAACGGTAAAACTTCATGAGCAAGATAGACTGTCCATTTACCGTTTGCAATTGTTTGATTTTGCAGAATGTTCGTGTACATATTAAATTCATCCTGGTCATCACTTGGTGAATTCCTCGGTTGATTAAATTGAATATCAGACGATCCTATTGAATACCAATTTAAACCTGAAATATTAGGATCATTTACATAACTCCCGCATGATCTAGCGGCTTCAAAATAATTTTGAGCAACATTTTCAACAGTTTGGTTGTAAGTGCAGTAAGGATATGCAAGCGTTATAATTTTTTGTCCCGGAATTTTTTGTTCAATTACTTTTTTTGATTGATAAAGTTCATAGGTTATTGTTCCTGGAGTTGTTTCATCTCCGACCGGAAGCTTTGTTAAATCCGGATGAGTAACAGTATGATCTCCTATTTCATTTCCTTCAGCTGCTAGCTGTTGAAACTCAGACCATAAGCCGTATCTCCAATTAACCGGCAGACTATCGTTTAATACTGAAGATATCACATAATAAGTTGCATGAAATCCATAGCTGTTCATGATTGGCCGAACATAATCATATTGCGATTGCAAGCAGTCATCAAACGAAAATGAAAATGCTGCTTTTTTCCCATCCGCCCAAGTATCGATTGTGACCTGCCCTATTGATGAAGGAGTGTTTTGGCTTTTTTGTATTCGCTTAACATTAAGTAAATTAATTTTAGTTTGTGAATATGAAAAGCTGAAACAAATTTGGGAAACAATTATAAATAAAAATAATATTGTTTTATTTTTACCCTGGTTTGAATGTGAATCTATGCTAATCATAAAAAGATGTAAAACTTGATTATAAAATTATTAAACGAACTAATTATCTCTCTATCATTTTTCGCGACATCACAACCACTTATTTGCGTTATTTTGAGAAGTCGAATATTAAATTAATACATCGCTATAAGTAAATTCAAGCACTAAACTTATTTTAATGGCTAAAATTTATATTACCTAATTGAATTAATATAACCCAATTTATTTAGAGCTCAAATACTAAGCCAATTAATTTCTTAATCAAGTTCATTCAAGAGAATAACAAAGGTAATCTTTACTTGAATTATTGCTGCAGCCAGATTAAAGTTTAGGATTAATGGCCATAAGAATAAAAGTGATTTCCATTTCAATTAATTAAAGATTTTTTTGATTATAAGGGGAGTTTATTAAGAAATGAAGTTTAAATAAAATTAATAACCGTAAAAGAAGTATTTGATTTTTTGAGAAACAATTAAAGACATTTTATCGCCCCGTGATGTTGAATAAGGTTGAATTCCAACATACAGAAATATTTTTTCACTTTCGGATAAAATAAATTTTTCAATTAATTTTAATGAAAATCCATGAGAGCTTATCCCGACTGTGTCGATTTGTTCTTGAGACAAAAGAGCAATATCTCCCGGCTCAGTGCCAAGTAAAGCCGAATCAATAAATACAATTGCTTTTGCTTCAGTCATTAGTATTTGCTGAAGATAATTTTCAGGGTTTGTACCGGCGTTTATATATTGAGAATAAGTAAATTCAGTCATTTCCTTTAAATATTTTATAAAAAACAATCCGGCAGCATCGTCAGTTTTATAAATATTGCCCATACCTACAAACAAAATTTCTTCGGGTTGATATGCAGAAAGTTTATTTCTCAGATCTTTTAATGTCATATTTACTACAAATTAATTAGTCAAACTTTTTCATTTATTCTTTTTTAAAAATCGTTCTTCGCCATTACTTAATTCTCTTATTAATTTTGAATTACAATTAAAAATTTGTGCAAACTTAATTTATATAATATTTTGGATATTCTAATCCTACAACAAAGGTTGATCCTAATATTAATATAAAGATAGCAAAAAAAAAGTATTAAAAATTAGTAAAAAGGTCAATATTGAAATAATTAGATTAGGTAAAGATACCTGCAGTTGTTACTTTTGCAAAAACATAGGATCTTAATTTTTTCATTAGCTTTTTGATTTAATTCCCCTCCCAATATTCATCCCCATTTTTACCTATGAAACCCCATTTACCTTTATACAATACATTTGCAATGCCATCTGCAAACATGGTTGCACTATCATATTTAAACGGAATTGCAACTTTTCCTCTTTCATTTATAAAACCCCACTTATCTCCTTTTTTTACTGCCGCTAAACCTTCATGAAAATTGTCTTCACCGTTATAAATTAAAGGAATATTAACTTTCCCCGTTGTATCAATAAAACCAAACTTCCCTCCTTTTCCCACTCTTGCTCTTCCTTCATAAAAAGAGTTTGCATCAGTATATTGAATAGCGGAAATCCTTTTCCCTTTTCTATTTATATATCCCGCAAGTTTATTTTTCCAAACACAGCATATATTTTCGTGAAATTCATAAACATTGTCGTATTCTGGTTTTATAACTACATTACCTTTTTTATCTATAAAGCCGTATATTTTTCCCGATTCAATTGCCGCTAAATTTTCATTGAATGCAGAAGCAAAGTCGAAAATATTTGGTATGACTAATTTACCTCTGATGTTAATAAATCCCCAGAATTCATTTAATTGAACCGCAGAAAGACTATCGCTGAATATATCTTTATAACGGAAAGGAATTTGACTGTAAATAATCTTTATAATTTCTTTTCCTTTTTTATTTATAAAACCGAACTTTCCTCCTATCGATACACCGGCTAAACCGTGCTTAAAACTAAATACATTTGAAAAAATCAGCGGTATTACTTCTGTACCATTTGTATCAATAAATCCCCATTTATTTTTTTTTCTAACAGCGGCAAGTCCTTCACAAAATGAATAAACCTGATCGTACTGCGGTTTGACAATCTGTTTACCGGATGTGTTAATAAATCCCCAAAGAGAATTTACTTCGATTCCGGCCCTGTTATTAATTACATTATAAATATCATTGTATTTTGGTTTAGCAATAAATTTACCTTTCTCATTAATTAAACCGAATTTGAAATTCAACATTACTCTTGCAAATCCATTGGCAAATTTATCAGCGTATTGAAATTTTACAGGGATCTTAATTTCTTTTTTATAATTGCAAAACCCCCATTCATTTCCTTTGCGGAAAGGAATAAGCTTAGGTTGAGCAAAATTTGGCGAGCTAAGAAAAATAAATAAACTGAAGAATAAAATTATCCGCATTGATTCGGTTTAATAAAAATTAGAATTTAAAAGATTAATTGTTGTCTAAGAAATTACATAAAACAAAGCCGGTACTTTATTAAAATACCGGCTAACATAATAATATTCATATATATTCACAAAAAGAGTATGAATTTTATTTCATCAAAACCATTTTCTTTATCGATGTAAAATTTCCTGCCTTTAGCTTGTAAAAATATATTCCGCTTGAAAGGTTTACACCATTAAAACTTATGCTATAATTTCCAGCATTTTTATTTTCGTTAACCAGAGTTTGAATTTCTCTGCCTAATGCATCATAAATTTTAATATTAACTAATTCACTATGAGGAATTTGATAGGTGATAGTTGTTGTTGGGTTAAATGGGTTTGGGTAATTTTGATTCAACTTAAAATTGTTTACAACGCTGCCTTTATATTTTTCATTCACGGCAGTAACAACTTCGGACAACGGTCTACTCCAAATTTCTCCATCCAACGCACCTGCAAATAATGTAGATCCATTAACTACCAGACAATAAGTATAACCATCAGTTAAACCGGAATCTGCAGGTGTCCACAATCCGCCACTGTTTAAAGATGCAAATACACCTTGACCTGATGTTGCTACAATTAAATTTGGATGAATAACAATTAAAGCTCGAATGTAGGTGTTTGTTAATCCGTTACTCGTTAAGGTCCAGCTAAATCCGCCATTTACGCTTGAGTAAACACCCTCATCATTACCCATGTAAACATTAGGTCCATCGGAAACAATCGAATAAATGAATAACTTATTTATGCCTAAGTTACTTTGCGTCCAGCTTGCACCTTGGTCATCCGAAATAAATACTCCGCTGCCCCAAGTCCCTGCATAAAGCCGAGTTCCTTTTATTCCCAGTGTTCTAACACTTTTATTTGACAGACCATTATTAACTTGTGCCCATGAAGAGCCATTATTGTTTGAAATAAATACGCCGCCTCCGAACGTGCCGACGAAAATATTTGTGTCCATTACTGCAAACGAATAAACATTCAGATTTGTTAATGAGGGATCAGGGCTTTTCCAGCTTTTCCCATTGTCGGTCGAGCTAAAAACGCCGCTTCCATAAGCACCAACAAACAAAGTATTATTATACATTATAATATCTGTAATATCAGATGTAGTTAATCCTGTATCAATATACACCCAACTGCTGCCGTTGTCCGAAGAGAAATAAAGGTTTCCTCCAAGTGTACCGGCATAAATGTTAGAACCGTCGGAATATAAAGTGTTTACTCTGCCAGGCAAGGCTCCGTGGACACCTGGCGGATTTGGAAGAACAGACATTGTCCATTGTGCAAAAACTTCATTTGAATATAAAGCTATTACGCCTATCAGTATAAATAGTAAAAAATTTCTTTTCATTTTGATTACCCAGTTTCTTTAAATAAATTTTTAATTGCTTTACTCTATTTTGTAAAAATAATATTTCTAATTATTCGAAATCATTTTAACAAAATCATTTTCTTAGTTGAAGTAAATTCACCAGATTTTAATTGATAAAAATATTCTCCACTTGAGAGATTTAAACCGTTAAAACTAACTTCATAAATTCCGGGGCTCAATTCACTATTAACCAAAGTTGATATTTCTCTGCCAAGGGAATCATAAATTTTTAATGTTGTATTGCCTGCAGAAGAGAAATTATAATTCGCATTTTTAGGAATAGAAAATTTAATTATTGTATTCGGATTAAACGGATTCGGGAAGTTTTGATACACTTTGAAATCCTTGGGTAATGCGTAATTTAATTTTTTAATACCTGCTGCTGAAGAATTGTTAAAAAACCCGGATACAAAAACAAGCGGAGCGTTCCAATTAATAGCAATTTCATTTGAAGCATAGCTGTCCTGACTATCAAGATAACATAACTCCGGCGGTGTGCTGCTTGTGTAAGCAGAAGCGAGTGCTGCATCTTCTAAATACTGGTCTGGTCCTCCGACCATCAAACCCGGGATTGGATTAACGATTCCATCCGAAGCCGATGGCCTATGATGCGGATTCATCGGAGAAACAGCACCTGTTCCTGTTACGAAAGAAATATTGTTCCCATTTATTCCTAAAATATAATTTAATTGTTTAAGTGCAGAATTATAATAATTAATATTATTAGTTTGGACATAACCCATAATTAAAATAATTGCTCTATTAAGCACTTCCGAATTACTTCCCCAATAAAACTCACCGGGCTTTAAAGCTACATTTAAATAATCGTTATTACTTAAGGAAAGGTAATATGAGCACAGATTATTTAAGGAAATTTTTAAATTATTTTCTACAAAAGCGTCTGCATTGCTTTGATTGCTGAACAAATAAGTTAATTGAGCAAGGCTGTTAACATTCTTCCATCCCATTTCATAGCTGAATAAACCATTATCATTATAATGATTAATAAAATAATTGTTGTAAACTGAATCTCCGGTAGTTGCAAAAAGTTCTGCAGCTGCCCAAAGCCTTTCGTCGGAATCGTTATCATCACCGTATTCACCTGTGTTAGTTCCGCTCGGATTATGAAACCCTCCGGCAGGAACAATTGAAGAGTTTTGTTCTAAAAATTCCCAGGCTTTTTTTGCTGCTGCTAAACATGTATCAGAAAAATTTTTATCGAATTTATAATATTCTCTTGCTGACCTTGCCATAACGGCAGCAAAATCTCCTGTTGCGGTTGATGAAATCTGATAGATATACCTTTTATCGGTGTCTAAATATGGCATTTCGAAAGGAGCAAAAGTTTGCCGGGTTTCTTTAAAGAATACTCCTCCTCCTGCATCCTGCATTTTTAAAAGCCAATTTAATTCATAATGTACTTCATCGAGAATATCAGGAATTGAATTGCCGCTTTCCGGAATATTTAAATTATCAAATTCGAACTTGGAAGGAAAATATTCGTACGCCATTAATAATGTTCCAACCGATATGCCTGCGTTGACAACATATTTGCCATAATCTCCTGCATCATGCCAGCCACCGGTAGTTTCAAGAAAGCCAGTCTTTCCAGTTGTTGAATGGAAATAACCATCATTTAAATGGCAAGCTGACCTTACATAAACTCCCGCATATTGAGGAAGAAGAAACATTCCGCACCTTTGAAAATAAAATCCTTTCAAGGATTTATATGTTAAATCCTTATAAACTGAATCAGAAATTGTAAAATCAAAAGAAACATCGCCTCTTTTCGTTTTAATAAAATAAATACCAGGCCTGGAGAATGCTGAAAAATCTCCTCTATAGATAGCTAAACCGGTATTAGGATCATCAGAAGTTAAAAAAACCAAGCTGCTGCTATAAAAAATTTTATTACTGCTTTTTTCAATTACGTAGAAACTATCAGCCAACTGAGTTGTATAGACATATTTAACCAAATTAGGTAAATACCCAACCTGATTGACAAATACACTCCCAGGTTTAGCGACATTAAACGGTAAAAGAATTAATACCGTCAATATAGCAACCTTCATTAGAAAGAAATTCCCAGACTGAATTTTTGAATATTGTTAAGGCGTCCAAAGTTTTGGTAAGCATAATCCAATCTTATAGCAACATTACCTAATAATATTTGTTTTACTCCGAATCCAAGTGCAAAAGATTCTTCCGAATTCTGGAGAAATAATGATTTATAGCCGCCTCTGATAGCAATCAAATCATGAAATACATATTCACCGCCGACATTTACACTTTCATAATTATCACTTGGATGTAATGCATCTATATCTATTGTAAATTTGTTGTTTTCGGTTGCAATTGGAGTATATGCAAGGCCAACCCTAAAATTTAAAGGTAATGACCAATAATTTGTCCCTAAGTTTGCCGCAATTTTCCCATTATTTCCTGTGGTTGATGGATCGGGATCATAAGTAACTATAGTGGAGTTGCCTTGTAAGTGCATTTTAGTCCCGAAATTAGAAATCGACATCCCAAGCATTATTCCATCAAAAGGAGTTCTGTATTGCACTCCGAGATCCATTGCAAATCCAATAGCACTTGTCTCCCAGATTGACTGATATATGATTTTAGGATTAAAACCTATAGCGAAATTATCTGTTAGATTAATTGCATAACCAAGGCTGAAAGCTATATCCGATGCACTAAATATTTGTCCTGTTCCGTTCGGTGCATCAACTGTAGTCACTTTCATATCGCCATAAGAAGATGAAGTGAAACTAAATCCTACTGTTCCCATACCGCCGAGATTGTACGATGCAGCAAGATAATTAAAAGCTACATCAGCAATCCAGTTAGTATGATCAAAATAAATACCCACACCATCAATTTTCGCCAACCCGGCAGGGTTCCAGAAAAGTGCACTCTGGTCATTTGCTACAGCAACAAAAGCACTTCCCATTGCAGTCGCTCTTGCTCCTTCTCCAATTGAAAGGAATGACGCAGCTGCCGTTCCTCTTTTTGAAACATTAGATACAAAATCACTCTGGCAAAATGTCATCGAAGAGATTAAGACTAATGCTAATAAAATAATTATTACTCTGATTTTCATCTTTTGTCTCCGCTATTTAATTATGGCAAATTTGCCAATGTATTCACCAATGCCGGGTGCATCGACATGGAAAATATAAATCCCGTATGCAATGTCCATTCCATCATCGGAGACCAGGTCCCACGATATTGCACCACCATTATTCAAGTTTGAACTATCTTTATATAATGTCTTTACCAACGAACCGGCAATTGTATATATTTTAATAGTACATTTTGCCGGAAGATTAGTAAAATCGATCTTCCTTTCCCCGCGTCCGGTAGGGTAAATAGATCTTGGCTCCCATGCTGCTGCCGAAATGTATGGATTGGGAACAACATTTATTTTTGAAAGGTCTTTATTTGCAACATTATTATCTACTGCTGCTGATTTGGTTGTGAAGGAAAAATAATCGCCGTTATAAAATGGCCTCCGTGTATAGAATCGGAATTTATCTCCCGGTTGCGGATATACAGGTGTTAAGGCCGGGTTAAAATTTCTCTGGTAATGTATTCTCCAAGAATACTTAACCTGATTTCCTATTGGCTGAATTAGAATTATATCATCCCCTAAAGTTAAAGACTTGGACTTATCATTATCAATGATTTCTGTTTTAACAGTATCGCCGGTATTCAAATCTGTAATAATATAATCAACGGGAATTTTATTATAAGGTGTTGTTGCTACAGTATGATCGAAAAATTCCATTTGATAATCAGTCGGCCATCTTACATCCAAACTTGAAGAAGTATTATCAGGGACAACTACTAGGTTTAGGTTAGTATTTCCTACGTACCATCCAGACAACGAATCAATTATTGAAACAGTAGTATCATTCCTAAATGAAAATACAATCCCATCAAACGGAAGACTGAAAACCTGAGCACCGAAAGCAGCTGCGCTTACATTGCTTTCCAGTGTATCTGAAGTACCATTATAATTTTTAACTACACTATATGTTGAAGTTCTATATTTTGGTATCGTACCCTGAGCATTAAATTTAATAGTATATTGAGCTCCATTTGTAATAGCCTCTGGATTTAGAACATTGGCACTTATTGATCCGGTTCCGAGTCCACTGGCAACTTTAGTTAAATCACCTTCAATCTCTGGAGGCTTATAACCAGCAACAGGAGCATTGGGAGTAACTTCAGCACAGTTTACGTCAATAAAAGTAATTGTGCCTGCAGCATCCTGTCTGATAATTTTTGAACATTCCGTCGGCTGCAGACCGGTTGGTATTCCATTTACAACATTATAAGCTGTATCACCGGCAGTGTACGAACAAACAGCGTAATAATAAGTCTTACCATTTTGTACAGTAGTATCTACAAAAGAATGCTGAAGACCAGTATTACTTCCCCTCCAAAATCTTGCACCATTTATTCCAACCGGATCAGGACCTTTAATCGTATCAATTAAATCAAATTGAGCCATTGGTTTATAATAGGTCGGTTCGCCCTGAGAATCTGTAATAAGTTTATCATCTTCAAATTGAGGCTCTTCACTTCTATATATGGTATAGCCCTCAAAAGTTTTTTTATAACCCTGTGCCGGGTCATTATGTTCATAACCTAAAAATCTATCCCTGAAAGATTCAGCTTTACTATCCCAGTATAAATAGACTTTTTGATTACCGGCTACGGCATGGACATTCGGTTTATACGGAGGCTTGGAAAAATTATAATTAGCATTATAGATTTCTTGAACCGTTTCTTTATGAAATAGTAATTGGTTTAAATCGTTTCCCATTAATAATGCCATTGAAAATCTTTCACGTAATCCCTTGCCTAAAATGAATGGACCGGAAGCAAACACAAGATATATATTAGCATTTTGCACTAACGTATCTTTGAATCCATTGTTCATCGCATCCCACATAACATTATCATTTTTTCCCCATAGACCATTAGGACCATGAGAATTATCAAGTACTCGAACTGCCATCGAGGTGAGTCCAATCTGATCAGATTCATCCTTATCAGTTTCATCAAAATCCGGTTCACCGTGCGTAGGCATACCATCGCCTTCTCCTTCGTCAGGGCCGGTGTAGCCGGGATCTGATGGCCCGATTCCGTCTTTACCTACATCATCATTTAAAGGCTCTCCCGGATCCCATTTACCATTTCCATTCAAATCCGAAAATGAAACCCAGTTATGGTTATTATCTATATTATCATCTCTTCTCTCATCAATCATTCCGTCCTGATCGTTATCAATTCCATCAAATGGATTACCCGGACTTTCAAGGTAAGCAAATCCTAAATAACCCGTTTTCCAATTACCGGGATTACCCAAACCACCTGGCGCCCAGTTATATGCTATATCCAAAACTGTATTGTAATAAGCGCTGTTAGGAGGTTCTGTTGAATTTGCTCCCCCTATACCAGGATCGGCATAAAAGCCAAATGCTGTGCTGTCATAGGTATGGTCTGAAATATTTACAATATCATAATGCCAGAAGATACAATCTTCCGCTAAAACGTGTGACCATTGAAATCCTCTAACTTCAACTCTTAGCCCTAGTCCTCCTCTATTTGAATCGCTTGCAATCGGGAAATAATAATACGGAATACGTGTGAATTTTTTATCCTGCGAATCATCCATAACAAAGAATGTTTCAAAATCAGCATTTGATACTCCCTTTCCAAAATATCCATACCATTTGCCATCCCACGAAGGATCTAAATCTAGAGCAGCAGGCCATGTGGCAGGAAGCGAATTTAGATCAATATTTACTGCCGGGCTTGTGCCTGAAGGATTTTGATAACCCGGGACAGGTTCCAAACCCCAGTGTGTGCCTGTTATTGGATCCTGACTATCGTATTCTCTGTAACGGGTAATAAGAGGATTAACTCTATATCCCGTTGGAGTTGTAACTCTTGCTGCAATAAGAACTGCAGTTCCATCAAGATTGTTTTGTCCTGTTCCTGCAGGCCATTCCATAGAAGGAGCAAATTGCCAATAACCAACTTCACCGTAATTATAGAATAAGGTATTTATTCTATTACCTACCATTATGCCTTCCCGCTCATACTGGGAATTCCCATATGGATCTTGCCTGTATAATGCAATCCTAGGATCCGGCTGGCCAACCGAAATTTGTGCATAGGACATGGTGCATAGAACACTCATGAAAATAAGAATAATTAAAAACTTGCCTTTCATTATATGTACTCCAAATCGAATTATTAAAAACCAATACTTAAACCAATGCGTACCTGCCTTGGTGCCGAATAACTTGAAGGATCATTTAAATATTGCTGAAGCGTATTCAGCCCGATTATGGTTCCTGCTGTTTTTATGTCCTGAGTTAAAAGATCGTTTGCTCGTCCGGTAGCGGAATTAACATTTACTTCGTTCTTTATATCTAAGAGATTGTAAACAAGTAAAAACAAATTCAAATCTACCCCGGCAACTTTGAAAGTTTTCTGAGCCCTCATATCAACATTGTAGGTAGGCGGTTTAATACCGTTATTTTCAAATAGCAGACCCTGTGAAATTCTTATATCTTCTGTATAAGGGAAGCCTGAACCGTAATTAAATATAAGCCCGATATTCCAATCGTCTGGCCGACCGATATTTGCGGATATATTTAGTGTAGATCTTTGATCCCAATTGAGAGGAACAAAAGTTTTATTTGTTTGAACCGGAGGATATGTCTGATTGTTATAATATTGCGCCATCGGGTCGGAAGCATCACCTTCCGCTATTTGATAAGTATAATCTAACTTAATACTAAATAATTCTGAAAATCTTTTATCTAATGTTACAATAAAGCCTTTGACATTTGCATAGTCCCTATTTACAAAACGCGCATATTTAAAGCCGTGGTAAGTATTAATTATTTCCGTACCTAATAAGTTTCGTATATCTTGATAGTAAACCGTGAAGTCCAGAGAAAGATCTGCTGCCAGTGCCTGCTGAAGGCCTAATTCGTACTTTAGTCGTTCTTTCGGGTTCCAAATTTGGATTACCCATTATTGTTGTTAATGCACCATTAGGATTAAGTGCAGCATACGAATTTTCATATAAGATTTGAAAAGCTGGGTATCTGGAAGAAATGACCGTATGAAAAGTGAATAATACCTTTATCTGTTATTGGAAATGAAATTCCTAAACGAGGGACTTAATTGCATTTTTGCTGAAGCTTCAACCATTTTACCCGCATTAACAAAATTTGTATCTTTCTCCGGGATTGTTTAGATCCATTAAATATTGTGAATTAGGTTTGAAATAATCAAAGCGGAGGCCAAAATTAACAATCATTATGTCATATTCCGCTTTGTCCTGAATATATGCTGAAAAACTCGTGGGATATTTTGTGTATGCCAGGTTGCTGTATGAGCCAAGTTCGCTATATAGAGGAGTATATATGGAATTGGAGTTTCCGGAGGCGGTATTGGGACTAATTAAATTATTTCCATGATTATAAAGTTTATACCAGTCAACTTCAGCTCCGACACCTAATTTGTGTTCTTTCGAAACTTGAGCATTAAGTTGCCATTGAAGAATACTTTCAATTGTTTCTCTTTCATAACGCCCCGTTTGCTGACCACCGTATTGGAATGTATAACTAGAACTGGGAACACCTTGACTTGGGTCAACATATCTGGGGTCATTAGGATCATCATAAACTGCCCCATGATAATTATACCTATTCACAGCAAATTTTAATGTTTCATAAATACTTTGCGATGGTATATGAGAAATCTGAAAACTATTTATCATAACCATCAGAATAATAATTCATAATACCATCCAGGGTTCCATGCCCACTGATGGCTGTAATATTTATTCCAATCTTTATTCCAAAGAATGCTATAGGAAAATTTAACACTTGGCAACAAATATGTTAATTTTCCATTAAAGGTATATCTTTGTGTCGGATTCATGGGAACATATGCACTATCTCCGCTATTGGAGATGATAGGATTATCCGCTCAAATCTTTTGCACCGTAATAAGCGGATTATCGGAGACATTAAAAATTCTTTGGCCATATAAATATCCCGGATCATAAAAATATCTGCCTGTTGTAAAAAAAGTCAGATGTGGTATAAGTACTGTCGGACCACTTAAACTAAATTCATAATCCTTTGTTCTAAAAGTTACAAGTTTTCCAATATTCGGGAAAAGATTTGTATGAGTCGATACATAGTCACCTGTATATGCTGAAATTTGACCGTGAAAAGTTTCTGATCCATCCTGTGTTACAATGTTAACAATACCCGACATAGCTCTTCCGTATTCAGCGTTAAATGTTCCGCTGATTACTTCCATTTCTCTTATCGAGGAATTTTCAACTTGAAGAGGAAGTGAACCGTTAAATGCATCGGTTACCGGCAGTCCATCAATTAAATAAGATACTTCATCCGAACGGCCGCCTCTGAAATGCCCGCCTACAACACCAGCTTGCAAATTAATTATTTGCCCAACACTCTCAACAGGCATCATTTTAATTTCGTTTGATGAAACAGTTACAGAAGATGAAGTCAAATCTTTTTGTACCAATGGTCTCTGTGCAGTAATAACAACTTCCTTAGTGCTGATTGAGGTCTGATTTAACTTTATATCAAGATTAAATGTAAGGTCTATTTTGATCGGAACTTTTTTGACCACTACTTTTCCATAACCTACAGAACTAACAATAACTGTATAGTTTCCGGGAGGTATGTTGTTTATATAATAATAACCGTCAACATCTGCAGCAGCGCCATAATATGTTCCTTCAATCAATATATTTGCACCTACAACAGGCTCTCCGGTTTTCGCATCTGTAACTTTTCCGGAAAGCTTACCCGTTGTGCCCGCAAAAGAAATATTTGAGAAGAGAAGAATTGACATGAATATTAAAAATATTTCTTTCAATTTTGCAAAAAGGTATTCTAATTTTAACACATTCAAATTATCATTATTACACATGATCATTTTTCCCAAATAGATAGTAATATGAATTATTATTCAATCATAACCAAAATAAATTAGTGCAGCACATTTTTGTGCTGCACTATGAACATTTTTTTATTTAAGTAACATCATTTTTTTAACATTTTGGAAAGCACCTGACTGAAGTTTATAGAAATAAACACCACTTGCTAAACTAGAAGCATTGAAATTAATTGTATGGCTTCCTTGCACTTGATATTCATTTACCAAGGTTTTAACTACACGACCAAGTATGTCGTATACTTTTAATGTTACCAAGCCCGGTTTCATTAAAGTATACTGAATTTGTGTCGACGGGTTGAATGGATTTGGATAATTTTGTGATAACTCATAAGTACTAACAGTTTGATTATGATTTTTTATGCCAGTTACATTCCATTGGTCTCCGATCCAAGTATTGGACCAAAGGGATACATCTGAATATGAATTACCATTTGCGATAGAAGAATAATCCAATTGTCCGTCTCTTGTAGTTTTTCCTATACTCACACTGCTTAATTCGATATCAAAAGGAATTCTCATACCTACCTGCGGGACAAATAGGTTATCTGATCTTGTATTACCAGTATTGGACTTATGTGCAATATCCTGCCATGATATTTTTGCTTCAAAATTATAACCGGCCAAGGGATCTGGGAATCTTGAACCCCAATAATAGTTACTTCCTGGAACTACAAGTGAATCAACACCACCATTATCAACAATCACTCTATCTTGAGCAAATCTAAAATGATAATCTGGCTGTGATCCGCTTTGGAGCGACGTGTGCGGAGCACCATGTGCATTATATAATCCCAAAAACATATCAGTTGCAGTATTAAACCACGATGAAGTGTCAGGATTAAATACTATATTATTTGTATTAATATGTCCGGCCACATATAAATAATTTTGATCTACGGCGACATATATTTCACCGGAACTTACAGTATCGTTAGGAACATTAGTATTGGTTACAACTGTTCCACTGCCATCGCTTACAAATAAACGGAATGGTTTTATACTAGCCCATTCACTAAGATCACCATCAGCAGCGAAATTTGGCGGTGCAGTAGGATTTATTATTGAAATACCTTTAGCAGTATTTGTTATAGCAGAACTCATAGGACCAACGGATCCTAAAAGCCCGTCACCGCTTTTACATACCACTGCATAATAGTATGTTACTGATTGATCAGTAGCAGGAGCTAATAATTTGTGAACAAATTGCTGCTCGCCATGCGCAATACCTTTGCCGGCAACTTCTACACCTTCAGCAGTAATATCTGTAATTGGGTTTAATGAATAATAAATATTATATGTTTCATTAGCTTGACCCGGAACATCAGACCAAATTATTGTATTAGTATTATCATTGTTTGCGACACCAGTTATACCTTGAGGAGCTACAGGAGGAATAGGTGCGCTAGGATGGCCAGTCCAAATATCAGAGAGCCATACATTTTTACCTGTTATGCCATCTCCTTCAGCCATTATTTGCCATACTGTTACAGCAGCTGAATCAAAACCTGATGGACCATCCTTCGGAACCATATCCTTTAGGGCAATAGCATATCTATGCCATAATGTATCCTGAGTAACAATGAAAACTTTACCAACCTTCGCTGTCCCATCTTCAAATTGAACCCTCATTGAATCTACGCCGATGTCTGATTTCATGTAGAACTGAAGACTATCAACGGGCCATCCGCCTGAAAGGTTAAATGCTGGAGATACATTATATCCAATTCCATTCCAACCGCCAGTTCCTGATTGATCCCCCATTATCCAGTGTAAGGAATTAGTATTTGGAAATGGGCCATTGCCGTTTTCTTGAGCAAAACTTGCATTCCATTGAAAAGCAGTTAGATTATTGGGCGCTGATATTCCATTAAATACAACAAAAGGCACAGCTTTATTTCCGGACCTTACAAAACCATCTAACTTTAACTCAAGCGAATCTGCCGGAAGATTTGCATTTGGATCCCAGCCGGAAGTAATAAATCCAATATTCCAGCCAACGATTTTATCAGTGTTGAGTTTGTGGTCATTGTAAGTAAATCCGCCCCAGGAATAAGGAGCCATAACAAAACCAGAATCACCAGGAATAATAGTTCCATCTTGAGAATTAATTTCTTTTAAATGGAATGGAAAACAAGTACCAATCTCTTTGAGAATCGATTGCAGTTGTGTTATCCATAACATATGCTTCCAAAGGATCACCAGGTGCATCTTGATCATAGATAGTAACTCTAAATAACATATTTTCAGGAATGGTTGGAGCTTTTACAACCTTAATCCACAATTTAAGAGTGTCACTTGCACTCCAATCCATTGTTTCTCCCTCAGGGAGTCTATATTGAAGCTGAGAATAACTACCCCAACCATGGAATGCACCAATAGCCGTTTTCACGTCTAATGAAGCCGCCCCTTCCATTTTGTCTGAAGAATCTGTAGCTACATTCAGATAGCTAGGACTACCTTCAGTATTGCCAGTCCATACAAAGTTGGTATCGGCAGGTACATTATCAAAACTTTCTATCATAGACTGCTGTGCATATACAGCAAATGACCATGACAGCAAAGTAAGAAGAACAGGTAAAATAACTTTTTTCATGGGTTATCTTCCTTTTTTTATTGTTAATAGACAGTTAATTATTTGAACATTATTATAGAAAATTATTAGAACCATATACTCCATAATCCTATTATTACTAAAAGAATAAATGCAGACATCATAACATTTACGCGTAAAGAACCTTTTAAACGATTGCTGGAAAAATTAATAGCAAGTTCTGAAAAGCTGTTTGGAACTAAATATTGTATTGAAGATATTTTAGATTTTTTCTCTTCCTGAGGCAAATAGCTTATCGTAAGAATAATTAATGTGCTGAATAAGAATAAGAATATTGAAAAGTGAAGAAAATTTATGCTTACTAGCGGAGATAAAATTCCCATTTGCTGAACATTAGCCCCATAAATCAATTCCAAAATTAAACGTAAAAATCCGATTCCTTCACCTATTACTAAAGTTGCTATGGCAGCTTTTGCATTTACCTTTTTAAGAATAAAACCCCAAAGGAAAACTGCAGTTATAGGCGGGCTTATATATCCCTGTAAGCTCTGTAAATAGAGATAAACCTGCGAACTGATCAGTTTTACCAAGGGGACACATATAATTGCCAAAATTACAATTGCTGTTGTAGCTAGTCTTCCTATAAGAACTAACTCTCGATCTGATGCGTTTGGATTATTTACTTTATAAAAATCATTCGTAAAAAGAACTGCCACCGTATTAAATACACTTGACAATGATGACATAATTGCCGCAAGGAGGCCAGCTAAAACAATACCCTTAATTCCAATCGGAAGTATATTGCTTGAAAGTAAAAGAGGATATGCCTCATCACCTTTAATATTTTGAAATAATGCTACTGCTATTAAACCGGGTAATACTAAAATAAAAATAGGCAGTACTTTTAATAGCGCTGCAAATAAGGAACCCCGGCGGGCATCATTAATAGATTTAGCTGATAAAATCTTTTGAATAAAATATTCATCGGTAATCCAGTACCAGAATGCAAGAATAGGAGCGCCGAATATTACACCGGTCCATGGATAATCCGGATCCTTAAATGATTTAAACATATTAAAAAAATCAGGGGGTAGTTTTGCCTGTAATCCTGAAAATCCACCGACAGCTTTTAACCCAAAAATTGTCAGCAAGAGTGCACCGATTATCAACACAATGGCCTGGAAAACATGTGTTTTCATTACTGCAGTAGCACCACCTAAAACAGAATAAAGACCGGTAAAAAGTACAATCATAATTGCAGAGGTGTAAATATTTAGGCCGAACATAGTATAAAATAAAATACCTCCTGCAAAAAGAGTTACTGATATTTTCGTAAAGACATAAATGATAATCGAGATAGTTGCAAATGGTTTTCTAAGTGAGGGATCAAATCTTTTTTCAAGGAATTCAGGTGTAGTAACAACCCCTGCTTTATGATAAATGGGAGCAATTATCCACCCAAGGATTATTAATATAAATATTGCCATTAATTCAAATTGGCCGACTGCAAGTCCCCTTGTTGCACCTGCACCTGCTAATCCTATGAAGTGTTCGCTTGAAATATTTGTGGCAAATATGGAAAGACCTACTGTTATCCAGCCCATTTTTCTCCCTGCAAGAAAATAATCTTCATAGCTTTGATCTTTCTTGCTTGAATAATAAAAGCCCAGGCTCAACACAATAATAAGATATATAAGGAGAATAAGGCTGTCTAAAAAAGTAAAATCAACTTGCAAATATTATCCCGTTTTTCTTTGCAATAGTTCACAAATAATGCCAATTCAACTTTTTATAACAGACTTCATATAAGGATAAAAAATATGTTATTTTTATAAAAACAAAAGTTTTTCTTATTAAATTGATAAAATGAAATTTATTATTCTAATAAAACATTTTGATCATTGCATGAATCTAACTTGACATTTTTGCACTTGGATTTAAAGTAGAATTGTCTCCCGAGTTTATTAAAGATATAAAGCTTTCATTACAGATAATCCCCTTAAAAATTTAGTCTTATAAATTATGATTATTATTTTTTAATTAAATATAAGTTTGTCAACTATAAAAATTCCATCATGTTGCTATTAATTAGAAATCACTTTTCTTAATAAAAAAATTATAGAATACATGTAAGAGTTAAATACTTCGGATTTTTTTTCGCATTTGCTGAATAATACTCTTTAAAAGAAAAAGCCTTCTAAAAAGAAGGCTTTCCCTACTAAAAAAGGAGCTATATAACTTTCGCTTACAACTTTAATAGAGCATAAATAATGCCATTTAATTTTAAGAAAAACTGATAATGGTAAATGTTTATTCACAATTCCTTTTTTAGATATTAAGCTTCTCTTATCAATTTAATAAAAAGGACTTATTATTCTAATAAAATCAACTGATAATTTTAAGTTTATTAATTTAACTTTCGAAAATTTATTTGAGCAAAATCATTTTCTTTATTGCAGAGTATTTCCCGGCAGTAATTCTATAAAAATAAATTCCGCTTGTTAAATCTTTTGAATTAAAATTAATTGAATACTCACCTGCATCTTTTGTTTCATTAACAAGAGTTTCTATTTCTTTACCAAGGATATTAAATATCTTTAAAGTAACTAAGCTTTTCGATGGAATAGAATATTTAATTTCAGTAGAAGGATTGAACGGATTTGGATAATTTTGATTCAACTGAAAAGTATAATTATGCTTTTGTACAGATTTAACGGCATCGGGATTTAAATTAAACATGAAATAATTTAGATTAAATCCGGGAGCAAGAAATTGAATTTGCAATAAATGCTTTCCAGCCGGAAGTTGAATATTCTGCAAAGTCATTGTCTGCCAGTTCTGCCATCCACCAGTTGTAGGAACATCAATGATAGACGATATAATATTACCGTCTAATTTAAAAACTAATTTGCCGCCAGTTTGGTTGGAGGCATAACGCACGTCAATATTGTAGGAACCTGCTTGAGAAATATTAACAGTATATTTCATCCATTCACCTGAGGCAATCCAGCCCACATCATAACCATTTGTAGGAAGATCGTTACAAGATTCAATATCAACGCCGTCATTTCTATAACTTCCGCCTGAATTTGATGAAGTTTGTGAGCCGCCGTTATTTTCATAATCAACATCGTTGTAGGCATAATTTAATGGGCCCATATCATAATTATCAGCATACACAATTCCAGGGATGGTATTATCTGCAAACGGTACTAATGAATTATCACTAGGTTGCCTTATCATAGCATCAATAACATCATTATGGAAAACACAATATTGGAACTTTAAATTATCAGCCATAGTCAACAATGCATTTGTAGCAAAAGTAACCGTTGGTTTTTGCGCATTCCCCTGCCAGTAATTTATTAACTGCTGATATTCAGCGGTTGTTGGAACATTCAAAGGACCATTAATTGTGTTAAACTTTTTAAGAGTCCACCAGCACCAGCTTACATCATATTGCTGCATAAGAGTAATGCATTCTGTATACCATGTATTAGAATTTTCCCCAGATTCACCCAGCCATAATGGGACATTATAAGTACTTCTTAAATTTAAAAGATACTGAATTGCTCCAGTATTATTCGCGTTCCAATATTTGTGAAAACTGTATGCCATTTTAGAATCCCATGGGGGAGTTAAACCACTAAAATCAGTTGCATATTGATTGCCTTCAATGAAAAGGATATGTGTTGTATCTACTGAACGAATTGCATTTGTAATTCTAACATAAAGATCGCGTAAAGGCTGGTTACCGTTCGGGAAATCCCATCTCGGTTCATTTAAAAGATCATAACCTGCAATGGTTGGCTCATTTTTATAACGTTCAGCTATGGTTCTCCAAATATCTACGGTTCTAGTTTGCTTAGCAGTATCCTGCCATAAAGATGGAATCGAGGGATCATAATCGGAAATTGTCTGATCACTTTCTCCGCCCGGTGCACAGTGCATATCAAGTATAATGTATATATTATATTTTTTGCACCAGGAAATTAGACTATCGAAAATAGCAAACCCGCTTTCCAGATACACACCAGGCGAATCCGGTGGCGTTAAAATGTTATAATGAAAAGGAAGTCTTACTAAATTAAATCCCCAGGAAGAAAGTGCTTTTATATCACTTTCTGTTACAAAGTTTTTCCGGAATGCACTGTAAAAATTATTTGTATTATCTACACCAATTAAGTCTTGAATTTTTTTATGTATTTGGGAAGGAGAATTTGCAAAGCCGGACATACCAAACATGTAACCTTCAGGTTCCAGCCATCCGCCCAGGCCCATTCCTTTTAAGAAAACTTCCTGGCCGTATTGATTAACAATTTTTGTCCCGCTGACAGTTAAAAAACTTTGTGAAAAATTTTCTTGTGTTGAATAAATTAAAATGAAAATTAAAATTGAAAAAAAGACTGTAAAATTATACTTCATGAGAATCCCTTATGTTTTACTTGGGGAATTACATACAACAATCAAGCCAATGGTTTTATAAAAGTATAAAGGATTTCTTATTTACTAAATTTTAGGTAAGAAAATGGTGATGCTTTAAGCTGCAAAATCATAAATAATTAATCGAGAATTTTACCGGTCAAAAATTATTTATGTCATTTTATATTTATTCAAAATACCAAGACGATTTATCAAAAGCATTTTAAAGGTTTATTTTAATCCTAATTCCTTTGCCATTCTATAATAATTTGAAGGAGCTAAACCCAGCTTTTTTGCGGCTTCTGTATCAGATGAAGATTTTTTTCGTATATATACAAAATATTTCTCTCTCACGGTTTTTTCCATTTGAGATAACGGCAGTTCGTTATTTTTGAACATTGTTTCAAAATCATCTGATGACTGGTTTTCATTATCATAAAAAAATGTACCTAAGGCTCTGTTGGCGTTTTGTTCGTCAATTACCTGGCTATCAACAAATAACATTCTTTGAATTACATTTTTTAGTTCTCTTACATTACCGGGCCAGGAATAATTAATCAGCAAATCCAAAGCTTCATTATTTAAAGTGGGTTTTTCTTTACCCATACTCTGACTGTAAAAACTTAAAAAGTGATCGATTAAGATCGGTATATCTGTTTTTCTTTCCTTGAGATCCGAAACTTTTATATACACGACATTCAATCTGTAATACAGATCTTCTCTGAAACGTTTTGCTTTGACTTCCTCTTCAATATTTCTGTTGGTCGCGGCAATAATTCGAATATTGACTCGCACTTTATCAGTACGGCCGATTTTCTCTAGCTCGCCATCCTGGATTACACGAAGCAGCTTAACCTGAGCCGAAAGCGGCAGCTCGGTAATTTCATCAAGAAAGACAGTTCCATTATGTGCAATTTCGAAGAGACCAAGCTTTCGTTTATCCGCTCCTGTAAATGAACCTTTCTCATAACCAAAAAGTTCGCTCTCAATTAATTCCTGCGGAACACTGCCGCAATTTATAGTAACAAAATTTTCAAATTTCCTATTACTGTGGTAATGGATATTATAAGCTACCAATTCTTTGCCGGTGCCGGATGACCCGCTTATTAAAATATTTACATCGCTTTGCGCGTACTTTAATATTTCCTTTCTCAATGTTTGAATGCTTGAAGATTCTCCTATTATTCTTTTTTGATATAAAATATCCTCTACATTTTTAATTAATTTTTGGTTAGAACTTACCCACGCCTTCTCCATCCTTGATTTTTCATTGGCATTTAAAATACTTAATATAAAATCTGTAGGTTGATAAATATAATCTTCTATGTCTCCCGGATATTTTGTGCAGTACCAGAATGCACCCGCCTTTAATAATCGTTGAGCAAAAGTATAATCGGTGATATTAATTGTCATTTTTGTTATGACAATTATCTGCACTGATGGTTCAATTTCTTTAATTTTTTGAACTAACTTTTCCCCCATTATTCCGCCCGAAAGATTAAAATCCATAATTACCACATCATAAAAGGACGGCTTCGATTTTATTAATTGGATAGCATCATTTCCATCGGAAACAACATCCGAAATATTTATTCGATCTTTAAAAGGCTCAACGGTTTTCATTACACGTTTTACATCGAACTCTTCATCTTCAACCAGAAGAATATTTATAATATTTCCGTTCGTCATTTATTCCCTTTTCAAATTTATTTTCAGTTTGAATTTTAAATTTAAATTTTTATTTAGTAAATCCCTTGTTAGATCCTATAAATTTTATTTACAATTTTTCAAGTTTTAATAGAAATAATAAACTTGCAGCCGCCTTCTTCAATGTTAAATACATCCAATTCCCAGCCGCATTTTTTTGACATTTCATGTGCAATATAACAACCGTAACCGACGTTCTGCATAGCAGTATCTTTAGTGGAAACATTTTCTGCGAATATCTGTTTTATTCCGCGTTCATCGGGCAGCAGTAATTTTGGTACAATTCCTTTTCCATTATCAATCAAATAAATACGAATGAGTTTTTCTGCTTCAGAGAATTCCGTTTTAATATTTATAACTAAATCGTTTACACCGGCATGGTCAATACTGTTTTGGACAAGAGGCTCTATGATTTCCCAGATGACAAACTCATTAATACTTAAGATTGGAAGATTTTCTCCTTCATTGAAATGTATCGTAAATGACCCACTTTTTTTAGAGCTTCTTAAAAATATATGATCAACAACAAAGCGAATAACTTCATTCAAATCTGTTCTGAAAATTGGATTACGTATTGTTTGAACAGGCGGTTCATACCATTTCATATCGTAAATAATACGCGATATGAAATTGGCATATTTCGTTACACGATACTTTATCATATTTATATTTTCAGGTGAAAGGATGGATAAATCGCCTTTAATAAATCCCATTATTTTTTCTGCTTTGTGGTGAGTATGATAAATCCTTTTGGTAAATATTAATTCTTTTTGATAATTTATTTGCTTCTTTAAATTGTCTTCATGTTCAATTAGAAAAAGCTTTTGGGTTTCGTCTCTTTCCTTCACAGTATAAGATGAAACAAAATACATCGAAAGCAGTCCCAGACGAAATTAATGATAAATATAACAATGAAGTTTCGTCGTAGTTGGAGATCAGTTGGCTGGAAATAAACGAAAAGTCCGGAGTGTTTTTCATATACACGGCACCGATATACTCACCGCGCAGAACAATTGGGACAAAAGTATTAAAAGTCCTTTTTGAAGTAAGAATACTTTTTATTTGTTCTTCGCCTATTAAAAAGTGCTGAACTTCTTTATAAAGTGTCAGCGCTTCTTCGTGCTTGGATGTTAAACTGATGCCGGCAGTCGAATTTAAATAAAGCAGACGGAATAATTCCTTTCCATCATCAATTGCATAAATATGATTTCCTTTTTTTATAATTACACACATTTCCTCAATATTATGCTGTAAAACTTCCTGACTGAAAATTATATCAAAAGCTTTTACAATGCGCGCCTGTCCTTCCCTGTCAATATCCTTTTTTTGGTTAATTGTTTCCAGCAATAATTCAAATGTTGTAGTTGTTAAATTTGCAAGCCTTTCCGCAGAATCTTTTTGATACCAGCTTTGTGTTGTATCAAAAAAACTTCTTATGGAAGATTTGTTTATAAATGATACTATAAGCTGGAAGGCAAATAAAACTATAAAGATCACCGTCAAATGTTTAAATTGAAAGTGATACTCTTTAAGCTTTTCAAAAAATTTTTTATCGCTCATGGCATAAATTTTTATTTAAGTAAAATACTCTTTGAATTAAGTTCTTTATCAGCTTGATATAAGGCATCGTGAGGTGTGAGTTTACCTTTAATGCACAGATTTAGATAATATGAAACTACATCCGAGACATTTGTATACTTTACTGAAAACGGCCTGTAAATTCCGTTTTTAACCAGGTGCATATCAAAAATAAGATCGGGATTTTCTTTAAGGAATAAGGAATCAGCATAAATTTTATTATTGATAGGAATGTATCCTCCGACATGAAAAAGAATTTTCTGTGCTTCTTCACTCATCAAGAATTTAATAAAGGTAATTGATTCCGGAATTTTAGTAGAGAACTTAGAAATCATTAAATTCCAGCCGCCAAAAACAGAAACAGGTCTAGATCCTTCGAGATGAGGCGTCGGCACTTCGGCAATGTCATTCTTTAGATATAAATAATTATTCCCAACTACATTATTCTTGAATAACCCTGTCCATCCGCGAAGAAAAATTCCGTTGTTCTTTAAATAATATCTATAAGAATCATCCTCCTTAAACCTAACAACATCTTTAGGGGAAATATTATATTTATTAACCAAATCACTTAAAAACCGCAGTGCTTTTTGTGCTTTTGGAGTTTTTAATAAAAGAGAATCTCCTTCCATCAGTTTGCCGTTCATATTGGCTAAAATTTCTGTATAGATACACATTAGTCCCTCATAATCATCAGCCTGAAAAATAAACAAAGGATTGTTTTTAAACTTTTTCTGCAAAGACATTAATTCTTCCCAAGTAATTGACTTACTAAGTCTTTTTTCAATCTGTTTTGCATTAGGCAATTTGCCGATTAAATCTTTTCGATAGTACATTAAGGCAATGTCTAGATAAAGCGGTATAGCATACAATGTATCGTTGTAGTAGCAGGATTTTAAAGGATATTTTAGAATTAAATTTCTTTCATCTTTAGTAAAGTAATTGTTTAACGGAATAGCCCATCTTGTAAAACGAGGGACCCAAATTTGATCAACTGAAAAAACATCTATACGATCGCTCTTACTTCTAAAATATCTTGTCAATAATTCTTTTCTGTCATTGGTGCTGAATTTATCAAACGGAAGATCGATTGGGATAACTTCAATTTGTCCCTTATACTCTTTATTGAAGAGATCTATTACTTTTTTATGTGCCGGAGAAATATTATCGGCAAAATAAATTTTTACAGCTTTTCCGGCTAATCGTTCATTAACATTATATGTGGGAAAAACATAAATAATAAGCATGAAGATTGTAACGAGAATAGTGCTTATAATGACATAAAATATTTTAGAAAATCGCATCGCTAACTCATTTGAAAATTTTAACGAAATGGAATTAAATTTTTGATGAATTTATTTGTAAAAATCTTATCTGAATTATTTTTCATAGCAATATGGCAGACCAAGATATTTAGAAATGAGGAAAAGAAAGGAAGATATACTTAGTTGTCCAAATTTTCCCTAAAATTATAAAGTAGCTGTAAAAAATTACATATAAACAATTTTAATTAATTATAAAAATATTTATCAATTTAATAATAAAAATTTATTAAAATAATAAAAATAATTCCATACAAAACGAACTAACTTAAAAAACTTATTAATAATAAATATTTCAAATTTATTGCGAAATATACAAAATCTTTCAAGACTAAGGTTTAATCTTATTTAATCTTAGTTTTTCTTCCGAAAATGTACGAATTGTCATTTTTCTATTCGCATCAGATACATGGGCTCTTTATTTTGTATTAAATTTTTTAAAATCTATCTAATTTTTAAAATCTTAAAAAGGCTTTAATTTGAGGGCATAAAATTTGCCTCTTTCAATAAAATTTAATTAAAATATCAGTCTTTATTTGAATTGCTGTTTGGGGAATTCAGCCAATATTTAAATATCAGGCAGTGATAAAAGATGAATTCTTTTTAATTTAATCTAAGGATTTTGGCAATTTATTTATAATGGGACAGGGAAAATTCCAAATGCAAAATGAAATCTTAATCTTTATAATTCTATCTGGAAGTTTTACTTTTAATTACTTTAAGGAAAAAAATAATAATACTCTTCCCGAACTATATTCAAACAAATAAACAAAAGGCAGAAGCATTATTACATAAAACAATGCTGCAGAGAAAAGCATGCAAAATGACAGATATTGATTTCCCGACTTTGAATAATATCAATAATAAAAAATTTAAAACAGGATTAACATGAAAAAATATATTATGATGTTTAGCCTGATTCTTATTTTCAGTACTACACTTGTAAGCTGTAAAAAAAATGATGCGGGTACAAATCCTGACTCTTCAAAATCAGGAGATCAAATTGTTCCTCCTGCAGGATATAAATTAGTCTGGCATGACGAATTCAATTCACCAAATCTCGACACGTCTAAATGGAATTATGAAGTAAACGGCGACGGGGGAGGAAATAATGAACTTCAATATTATACGAATTTTGCTGAAAATTGTTTTATAAAAGACAGTTGCCTTGTTATTCAAGCATTACAAAAAAACTATTTAGGAAAGGATTATACTTCTGCAAGATTAAATTCCAACGATAAAGGAGATTGGACCTACGGCAGATTTGAAATACGGGCGAAGCTTCCTTACGGGCAAGGACTTTGGCCTGCTATCTGGATGCTTCCTACAGATTGGGTATACGGCGGCTGGCCCGCAAGCGGTGAGATTGATATTATGGAAGAATTAGGTCAGCAGCCAAATAAAGTTTACGGAACAATTCATTACGGAGATCCGCATCAGCAGCAAGGCGGCAGCTATACGTTGCCAAGCGGTTATTTCTTGAGCAACTTTCATGTTTTTGCCTGCGAATGGGATTCAACCAGTATTAGTTTTTTTGTTGACAATACAAAATATTATACTGCAAAAATTACCAAACCATTCGATCAAAGATTTCATTTTGTGCTGAATGTCGCGGTCGGCGGTAATTGGCCTGGCAGCCCAGATTATACAACCACTTTTCCACAACAAATGGTAATCGATTATGTCAGAGTTTTTCAAAAAGTTTCTAACTAATTATGATTATGCTTCAATAATAAAAATTCAGATTGTATTTGAAATTTTTATTATAGGAACTTTTACATTTTTACTTCTGGTAATGTTCGCTCTTCAATTTATTTAATAAGTATAAAGCTGGAAGTAAAATAGAATTCATGCTTCAGCACACTTAATCATGATTAGGCATTTCATATAAATGAAGGACAGCTTTATGCAAATTTTCAAAGCATATTTAATTTGTTGTATAGTGATTCTCTCTTCACTCATATCAAACTCATATTCCCAAGAAAACGGTTTTGTTACAACAAAGGGGAAATTAATTATTGATCCAAATGGAAATGAATTAATGCTTAAAGGAATTAATCTTGGGAACTGGCTGGAACCTGAAGGATATATGTTCAAATTTAAGAACGCATCGTCTCCAAGAAAAATATATGAAGTTTTTAATGAGTTAATCGGTTCGGATGCTGCTAAAAATTTCTGGATTAACTTCAGAGAAAATTATATTAAAGAAGAAGATATAAAATTTATTAAGGATCATGGTTTTAACTCAGTAAGAGTTCCTTTCAATTATAAACTTTTTGTTAACGAAGATTTTTCTTCAGATTGCACTCATCCGGGTCTTACCTATTTAGACAAAGTAATCAAATGGTGCAGTAATTATAAAATTTATGTTATCCTAGATATGCATTGTGCACCTGGCGGGCAGACAGGCGACAATATTGATGATAGCTGGGGTTACCCTTATTTATTTGAAAGTGCAGAAAGTCAAAACCTTACCATCAAGATTTGGAAAGAAATAGCGGATCGTTATAAAAATGAAAAATATGTTTTGGGCTATGATCTTTTAAATGAACCAATAGCTCCCTATTTCGATACAGAAAAATTAAATTTATTACTTGAACCTTTATACAAAAAAATTACTACGGCCATTCGGGGAGTTGATCAAAACCATATAATTATTCTCGGCGGAGCTCAATGGGATTCTAACTTCAAAATTTTCGGTAAGCCATTCGACTCAAAACTTATTTACACATTCCATAAATATTGGAGCGATACAACTCAATCTGTAATTCAAGAATATATCGACTTTAGAGATAAGTATAATGTACCGATTTGGCTTGGCGAATCCGGTGAAAATAAAATGGAATGGATAAGTTCATTTAGAAGACTGCTTGAGAAGAATGATATAGGATGGTGTTTCTGGACATTTAAGAGGCTTGATACAGACCGTTCAATTGTATCTATTAATCAGCCTCAGGATTATGAAGCAATAATAAAATATGCAGACTCAGATAGACAGTCATTCGGTGACATTAGGAAATCTATGCCGGACAAAGAAATAGTTGCAAAAGTATTGGCTGAATATCTAAACAACATTTTATTTAAAAATACCAAAATAAATACTGATTACTTAAAAGCATTGGGGTTAAACTAAATCGAATTCAACATTATTTACTTAAGCAGGAAAAGCTTTCTAAATACTATGGGATGAATCATGAAAATAAATTTATTCAAGCGATTTGTTTTTTCAATTATGATATTTGTACTTTCAATATTTCTAACTGGAAGCAGCAAAATAAATAAAGAGTTAAAACCATATATGAATTCGAAATTAAAAATTGAAGATCGCGTGGAAGATCTTTTAAATAGAATGACTCTGCAGGAAAAAATTGAGCTTTTAGGAGGGACAGGATTTGCAACAAAACCTATTGAAAGATTAGGAATTCCGGAATTAAGAATGTCTGACGGGCCACTTGGGGTAAGGTGGGAAAAATCTACAGCTTTTCCCTCTGGAATTTGTATGGCCTCTACATGGGATACTGCATTAATAAATAAAGTTGGAAAATCAATTGGCGAAGAATTAAAAGGACACGGCAGAGATGTAATTCTCGGACCTTGTGTTAATATTGCTAGAATTCCAATGGGCGGAAGAAATTTTGAAAGCTTCGGAGAAGATCCTTACCTAGATTCAAGAATGGCAGTGAGCTATATAAAAGGTGTTCAAAGCGAAGGCGTTGCCGCAACTGTAAAGCATTACGCTGTAAATAATCAAGAGTTCAATAGAATGTTTATTGATGTTAAAATAGGTGAGCGGGCTCTTCATGAAATTTATCTTCCGGCATTTAAGGCAGCAGTTAAAGAGGCAAACGTATTATGTGTTATGGCTGCTTACAATAAAGTGAACGGAGAATATTGCAGTGAAAACACTTACCTTCTAAATAAAGTCCTAAAAGATAATTGGAAATTTGATGGCTTGGTTATGTCGGATTGGGGTGCAGTTCACAGTTCAATTCCAACCGCGCAAAATGGTTTAGATCTTGAAATGCCGGATGGCAAATACTTAAATTCAAAAACACTTACAGAACCTATTAATTCCGGTGAAGTTGATATTAAGACTATAAACGACAAAATAAAAAGAATTTTAACTGTCATGTTCAAATTGGGTTTATTTGATCATCAGTATTCGCCGAATTCTGATTTAATTAATACAAAGGAACATCAAAAAATTGCATATAAAGCAGCAGTTGAGGGAATTGTTCTCCTAAAGAATAATAATAATGCATTACCTTTAAACTTAAAAACTTTAAAATCAATTGCTGTCATAGGTCCAAATGCAGCAATTGCAAGAACCGGCGGAGGCGGGAGTTCAATGGTTACACCTAGTTTATTCCGTTAGTCCGCTTGAGGCCTTAAAAAATAAATTACCAAAGAATATAAAAATAAATTTTGCAGAAGGATTAAAACTCAATGGAGATTCAAATCCAATAAATGCAAAATATTTTTATCAGCCCGGAAATAACGAAAAACTAAGCGGACTTAAAGCTGAGTACTTTAATAATATTAATCTTGAAGGAAAACCTGCAGTGACCAAAATTGATAAGCAGGTAAATTTTGATTGGGGCGGCGGATCTCCATTTCCAAATTTCCCGGAAGATAATTTTTCCGTTAGGTGGACAGGAAAGCTTAAAGCACCTGACACAGGCGAATTTATAATTGACGTTTCAAGTGATGATGGAGTAAGATTATATATAAATGATAAATTGGTTGTTGATGATTGGAATGATCACGCACTTTTATCAAATACTTACAAAATGCATTTTGAAAAAGGTAAGTTTTATAATATTAAGCTCGAATATTACGAACATACTGGCGGCGCAATAGTAAAACTTGGATGGAGAAAACCAAATGATGAATTAATTAAAGATGCAGTTACTGCAGCAAAAAATTCAGATGCGGCTTTGGTTTTCGCTGGTACTTCCAGCAACATTGAAAGCGAAGGTTTTGATCGTGACAATTTAAGTCTGCCGGACAGCCAAGATGAATTTATCCAAAAAATTGCTGGGGCTAATAAAAATACAATTGTAGTGATAACAAGCGGTTCTCCGGTTTTAATGAGCAATTGGCTGGATAAAGTAAATGCTGTGGTTGAAACTTGGTTCGGCGGGGATGAAATCGGGAATGCTGTTGCTGATGTACTAACAGGAAAATACAATCCTTCCGGTAAACTGCCGATAACATTTCCTAAAAAATGGGAAGATTGTTCGGCGTACGATTCTTATCATAAACAAGATAGTATATCTGACTATAGCGACGGTATTTTTGTCGGTTATAGATATTTTGACAAAGAAAATATTGAGCCGCTATTTCCTTTCGGTTACGGATTGTCATACACACAATTCAGTTTTAACAATATGAAAGTGATGACATCCGGCGATAATTTTATAGTTACATTCGATGTTAAAAATACCGGTAATATAAAAGGCGCTGAAGTTCCTCAACTATATATTCATGATATGAACCCTATTGTAGAAAAAGCTCCAAAGGAATTAAAACGATTCAGTCGTGTTACAATTGAACCGGGTGAAACTAAAAATGTTGAATTCAAATTGACAAAAGATGATTTTAAATATTACGATTCATCAAATCATAATTGGACAGTTAATCCGGGAGATTACGAAATATTAGTAGGTAGTTCATCAAGAGATATAAAACTAAGTGATAAAATTACCTTGAAGTAAATTTGTAATTGTTAGTAAAATTGGGGCATCTTTTTAAATGTTATAAGTGAAGATGCCCATATTCATAATTACGGAAAAATAGAATGACAAAATTTTTAAAGTATTTATTTTCTGCCCTCCTTTTAATTAACATTTCAATATTTGCTCAAGAAGTAAATAAAAATATAGCTACAGTAGGAAATGAAAAAATTAGTGAACGTGAATTCAAAATAAGGTATGAACTTGTCCCTCATTATTCACGCGATCAGTTTAATGAAGACTCATCCAAACAAGATTTGCTTTATTCCATAATTGCCGAAAAACTTTTAGCACAGCAGGCAAATCGATTAGGCTATGATACTACTGATTATTTCAAATATTCGATAAATCAGATTAAAGACCTTTATGTAAGAGATGCACTATACAAAAAAGAAATTGACAGCAAAGTAAATATCAGCCAGAAAGATATTCAAACCGCACTTAACAGATTTTCAAAATCTTTGCAGGTAAAAATTGTTTCTGCTTCCGATTCCTCAACCATCTTCAGTTATTACTCAAAGCTTAAAAATGGAGTTCCGTTTGATTCCATTGAAAAATTTTCCGACCCGATTGAATATGATTCAAATAAAGTTCCCATAAAAATCAATTACGGCCAAATGGAAAATGACAAAGTTGAAGATACATTGTACAGCCTTAAAATAGGTAAGTTTTCTTCTCCCGTTAAGACTAACGGCGGCTGGTTTATTTTCAAACTTGTCGGTGCAAGTTATAATGTTCCCCCGAATGCTAACGACCCTGATTATAATAAATCAATTTTAAATGTAATTCGTTTGAGAAAATCAAGAATAATCGGAGATAAAATATTTAGATAATTTTTATAAAGATAAAAAAGCACGGGTTGACAGTACATTATTTCTATCTTTAGCACAAAAAGTGTCTTCTCTTCTCACAGAGAAAAAAAATAATAATGATTATGGACGTGAGGGTTATTTATTTCTTACCGAAGGAAATTTAATGACGTTGATAAGTGAATTCGGAAACGGCGCGAATAAGGACCTTGTTCATATTAAAAAGAATCCGATTTCATTAAAAGAATATTTATATAGTTTAATTGTTTACCCTTTCTTAATAAAAAATCCCTCATTCGAATCAACTGCATACGGTTTAATGGGCAGTATAAACAAATATATTCAATACAAATTTTTAACGGAAGAAGGATTTAAACAAGGGTTTCAGAATCTTCCTGATGTAAAAGAAGATATTAATATTTGGAGAGACGATTATCTTGCCAAAATGCTGAAGAATACTTTTCGAGATTCAGTAAACGTAAGTGATGAAGAGTTAAAAAATTATTATGAGGGAAGTAAAGAATTTGAACAGGTTAATATTTTGGAAATCTTAAACAGCAATTTAGAAGTAATCGAAACCGTATTTAATGAATTAAAAGCCGGGAAAAATTTTCGTGATTTAGCCCGGGAGTATACACAAAGGACATGGACAAAAAATAAAGGCGGAGAATTCGGATATTTCCCGGTTACTGCATTCGGAGAAATTGGAAAAATTGCCGCTAAGTTAAAGTTGAATCAAGTTTACGGACCGGTTAAAACAGACAGCGGATATTCGGTTATAAAACTTATTGGCCGTAAGTTCGATAAGACAAAAACACCTGAGAATTTTGATTCGGTAAAAACTCAATTAAGGTATTCACTGCTCGGTAAAAAATTTGATGAAAAGTTTTTTAAGTATATCGCTAAGCTTTCTGAAAAATATAAATATTCCGTTAATGAAAAAGCTTTAAAAGATCTTAAAGTTCTTGATATTCCAATGTTTACATTTAAATATATTGGTTTTGGCGGCAGAATTGCGGCAATTCCTTTTCTCGGACCGTGGTACAATTGGACTAAGTATCTAAAGAATAAATCTGCTGTTTTACCTTAAACAAGATTCTGATTTACTGATTAAATGCTTACTATAAAGTAAAATATTATTAAGGAGTAGTTTATTATCATTTTGATAAGAGATATTTATAAAATAATAAAAGACTAAAAATATTATTATTTTTTTCTCTCTTTTCTTTAAAAATTTTAATGAATGGAGGCCTAAAAAATGGCCGAATCTTTATCTCCATAGGCATAAAATTTGATCAATTATAAAAAATTTTGAATGCGGGGATAGCACATTTCAAAAAAAATGAACGTGAATCTCTAATTTATTTATTAGTACTATTATGAATGAGATTTCATCTTTTTATGAAAAATTATAGAAATAAAATTTTAATAATCTATAATTTAATAATTACAAATGTCTTTAAATATTGAAGATTTTTTTGAATAAGATCTAATAAAAGCAGGAGTTAATAATTATGGCTGTTTCACCACCAAACGCAGCGGATGTAAAGTTACAGACAAATTCTACGGAACCTAACTATACAACTTCTTTAACTGTTCTAACATCCCTCTTTTTTATGTGGGGATTTTTAACAGCTTTAAACGATATTTTAATTCCACACTTAAAAGCAGTATTTAGCTTGAATTACGCGCAGGCAATGCTCGTTCAATTTGTATTTTTCGCGGCGTACTTTATAATGTCACTTCCTTCCGGATATATAGTCGAAAAAATTGGTTATAAAAAAGGAATTGTAATTGGACTTGTAGCCGCTGGTATTGGTTGTTTATTATTTTATCCGGCCGCAGCAATCAGATCCTATCCTTTATTTTTATTTGCATTCTTTATCCTGGCTACCGGAATTACATTACTTCAGGTAGCTGCAAATCCGTATGTTGCAATACTCGGCAAACCGGAAATGGCATCGAGTAGATTGAATTTAACTCAGGCATTCAATTCACTCGGCACTACCGTTGCACCTTATTTTGGTTCAATACTCATTCTTTCGGTTGCTGTAAAAAGTGCAGAAGAAATCTCAAAATTAAATCCGGCACAACTATCAGCCTATAAATTAGCGGAAGCATCAGCAGTTCAAGAACCTTATTTAGGTTTAGCAGCAGCGCTTTTTATTTTAGCAGCAGCAATTGCTATGATAAAATTACCGCAAATAAAAGCTGAAACTAATAATAGTGGAGAAGCCGGCGGAACATTTGATCATTTACACGACAGCGCATGGAGATACAAACATGTAATACTTGGTGCAGTTGGAATTTTCGTTTATGTTGGTGCTGAAGTTGCAATCGGCAGTTTTTTAGTTAATTATCTTGGTGAAAAAAATATCGGCGGTTTAACAGAAGCACAAGCCGGAAAATATGTTTCTCTTTATTGGGGCGGTGCAATGGTCGGCCGCTTTATCGGTTCTGCTGTTCTAAGAAAAATTAAACCCGGAAGCGTACTTGGTTTTAATTCAATTGTTGCTGCTTTATTAGTAGTTTTAACAATGCTTCTTTCAGGCCATATTGCTATGTGGGCAATATTGCTTGTCGGTTTATTCAATTCAATAATGTTCCCAACTATATTTACACTTGGTATTGCCGGTGTGGGTAAACATACAGGACAAGCTTCCGGAATTTTAATTATGGCAATTGTAGGCGGTGCTCTTATTCCCGTTCTTCAAGGTGTTCTTGCAGATACAATTGGAATTCACCACGCATTTATTATACCTGTAATATGTTATATCTACATTGCATACTATGGTTACAAAGGCCACGTCCCTGCACACTTAAGAGTTGCAAAGGGATAGTATGACTAAAATTGATGTAACGGTAGGAGTAGATATAGGCGGAACAAATACTGCAATAGGTTTTGTCGATCGGAATGGGAAATGCCATGCTGAAGATTCAATACCAACTAACGGAAAAGAAGAGCCGGTAAAATTTTTTCCCAGACTGCATGATAAAATTGATAATATGTATGCAGACATTTCTGAGAAATTTCAGCTAAAGGGAATCGGTATAGGGGCTCCAAATGCAAATTATCATAAAGGTACTATTGAATATCCTCCTAATTTAAACTGGGGATATATTAATGTTATTGAGATAATGAAACAATTTTACAGCATACCTTTGGCAATTACTAATGATGCAAATGCTGCTGCAATTGGCGAAATGAAATTCGGTGCTGCAAAAGGAATGAAAGATTTTATTGTTATTACCTTAGGTACAGGATTAGGCAGCGGAATTGTTGTCAATGGCGAGCTTGTTTACGGCGCTGACGGATTTGCCGGTGAAATCGGGCATACAATTTATGATTATAACGGGAGAAATTGCGGCTGCGGAAGAAAAGGCTGCTTAGAAACTTATGCTTCGGCAAGCGGAATTAGAAGAACTGTCATTGAATTGTTAGAAAATTCCAATGAAAAAAGTGAACTCAGAAATATTCCCAAAGAGGAAATAACATCCAGGAAAATATTTGATGCTGCAGTCAATGGCGACAAAATTGCTCTTGAAGCTTTTGAGTTTACAGGAAAAGTCTTGGGTACAAAATTAGCTGATTCTGTTGCTCATACCAGCCCTGAGGCTATAATATTATTCGGCGGCTTAGCAGCTGCGGGTGAATTAATATTTAAACCTACTAAGCACTATATGGAAGAGAATCTATTAAATATTTTCAAAAATAAAGTGAAGATTATACCATCAGGTCTGCCAGAAGGGAATTCTGCTGTTCAAGGAGCGAGTGCTTTAATCTGGAACGAACTTGATAAATTATTTACTGAATGAATCTGGAATAAATATTTATTTGTGATTGAATAATTCGAATAAAGATTTATTAGTACTATAAATAAAATAATATTTGATTTTAATTCTGATCAAGCGCGTACAATAATCTTCATTTTAGATATTTATCCTCTAATTAAAAAAGAGAGAAACATAAGGACTTATCAAATTTTAACATTATAAAATGAAAGAGTATATAATGAAATCTTTATATAAAAAACTCATCATTGCCATTTTTGCTTCATTCTGTTTGACTATTCTTGGTTTTGTAATTTCAGGTTCAAATAATTCGAACTCAGAATCATCAAATCCAGTAATAGAAAATAAAGTAGATTCTTTATTATCGATGATGACTCTCGACGAAAAAATCGGACAAATGACTCAAGTAGATATTCTGGCCTTAAAAGATTTTAATGACATTTCAAAATACTCATTAGGTTCAATCCTGTGCGGAGGTAATTCAGAAATAAAAGATGAGTCGGCCTCCGGCTGGGCAAATTATTACGATACTCTTCAATCATATGCGCTAAAATCAAGATTGAAAATTCCAATTATTTATGGAGTCGATGCTGTACACGGCCATAATAATGTTTTAGGAGCTGTAATATTTCCTCATAACATTGGTATGGGCTGTACGAATGATCCCAAATTGGTCGAAGAAGAGGGTCAGGTTACAGCAGAAGAAATAGCAGGAACAGGAATGAACTGGGATTTTGCTCCGTGTATTGCGGTAGCAAGAAACGAAAGATGGGGAAGAACTTATGAAAGCTATGGTGAAACACCGGAATTGGTATCTGAAATGGGCGGCGCTTTTGTAAAAGGGCTTCAAGATACAAAACTTAATTCTGAAAAATCAGTTATTGCATGCGCAAAACATTTTTTGGGCGACGGCGGAACTACCAATGGTAAAGATCAGGGTAATACAGAATGCGATGAAGCAACTCTTAGAAAAATTCATTTACCAGGATATGTTGAAGCAATAAAGGCAAATGTAAAAACTATAATGGTTTCATACAGCAGCTGGAATGGTGTAAAGATGCATGGCAATAAATATTTACTTACCGATGTATTAAAAAACGAACTTGGATTTAAAGGATTTTTAGTCTCTGATTGGGCTGCAATTGATCAACTTGGACCCGATTATAAAAGCGACATTGAAAAATCAATTAATGCCGGCCTTGACATGATAATGATTCCAAATGGACCAGGACAAAATAATAATTATATAGAGTTTATAAATGATTTGAAAGATTTAGTTAATTCAGGTGTAGTTCCAACTGCTAGAATTGACGACGCTGTTAAAAGAATCTTAAGAGTAAAATTGGAAATAGGAATTTTTCAACATCCATTTACCGATAGAGAATATACCTCACAGGTTGGATCAAAATCTCACCGTGAAGTTGCACGGCAGTGCGTCAGAGAATCATTAGTCCTTTTGAAAAATAGTGATAATATTTTACCCCTTTCAAAAAACATAAAGAATATAGTTGTTGCCGGTAAAAGTGCAAATGATATTGGAAATCAATGCGGAGGCTGGACAATTAGCTGGCAGGGTGAAAGCGGAAAAGTAACACCTGGCGGAACAACAATTTATGAAGCTATTAAACAAGCAGTTTCTTCAGATACTAAGGTAACACTTTCAAAAGACGGTTCGGATGTTAACACCGCCGATGTTGCGGTTGTTTGTGTCGGAGAAAAACCATATGCAGAAATGATAGGAGATAGAGACACTTTAGATTTATCAAAAGAAGATGAAGCAGTAATTGATAATTTTAAATCAAAAGGCATTCCTGTTGTAGTAATATTAGTTTCCGGAAGACCGATGATTATAAATTCTGCACTTGATAAATCAAATGCATTCATAGCAGCATGGTTACCTGGGACTGAAGGCGAAGGAATTACCGACGTCCTTTTTGGTGATTATAAACCCACGGGCAAGCTTTCACATTCATGGCCCAGAAGTATGGATCAATTGCCAATTAATTTTGGGGATAAAGATTATAATCCGTTATTTCCATATGGTTTTGGATCTAACATATAACTAAAAAATACTTTTCTATAATTAAACCCGATTTTACTTAAGTCGGGTTTAATTAATTATTTACTTACCATTTTTTTATTTTCATAATATTTTGCAATTTAATTTCTAATAAATAAAAAATATATATGAAAACTAATTGCTTAATATTATTTGCTTCTTTTATTATTCTTAATTCTTTCCTTGTTGCACAGCAAAACGATAAACTAAACGGTCATTGGAAAGGCAATGCTATTTTAGGAAATGGTAAAATTTGTGTCGTTTATTCGGATGATCCCAGAATAGAAGCGCAATCAAATAGTAAAGGTATTCAACATCTTTATTTTAATGATTATACTGCAGATTACGTTTCATCAGCATATTTTCAGTTAACCGATCAAAATGGAAAAATGATAAATGGGAAAGATTCAATTGGATTAAAAAATTTCTTTACAACTTTAAGATCCACTCGATATCAAAATGGATTATCATCAGAAGTAACATGTTTTGTTTATCCTAATGATGCTGTTGTTATGTCTCTTAATATAAACGGAACTGATAATAATCTGAAACAAGATTTTAATTTGGTTTTAAGGAAAAACATAATAACAGATCGAAGAATTATATTAACTTCAATAAAAAAAGAAAGAAATTATACATTAGCTTCATGGTCGAATAAAACTGTTTTATTAGCTGTCTGCGAGTACCCGAACTCTTCAATCTTTATTAATGATTCTGTAATAACTTTTTCTAACAAGATCCATCAAAACAAAAAAGTTAATGTTCTGCTAATTTTTGCAAAATCAAAATCGGAGGCGATTAACAAATATACTTCACTCGAAAAAGTAAATGACATTTATAAATCTGCTTCCAAATACTGGGAAGCATGGATAAATAAAGGATTACTGCCGAAGTTTCCAAAATCTTTTAAAGATAAAGCAATATATACTTCTTATTTTAAGAGAACATTATATAGTGTAAAATCTGCAAATCTGAACGGCCAAATTCCCGCTGACATTACCGGACAATTCTTAACTAACAATATGCCGCAGCTTTATCCAAGAGATGCAATGATGTGCGCACGAGTTTTTTTATTAACTAATCATTTTAATGAGGCAAAACAGGTAATTTCTTTTTGGACAAATAAAAATGTTCCTTATAAAAGTAAAGGAGAATTTTTTGCAAGATATGATGCTCATTTAAAAGCAGTTGATGCCGGTTCTGGAGCTAGATATAACGAACCCGAGTGGGATGCAAACGGATATTTAATTCAACTTTTAAACGAATACCATTCTAAAACAGGAAAATGGCTGGCTGATAAAAATTTCATTTATAATCTTGCAGATTTTCTTGTTGATCATATCGATAAAAGCGGATTACTTTATGAAGGCGGCATAGTAGAATGGACAGGTTATTTACCTTCTACCAATATGACATGTGCGGCCGCATTGAAGACAGCTTCGATCATTGCAAAAAATTTCGGAGATAACAAAAACGCAAAAAAATATTTAAATGCTAATGATAAGATTTCTTCTTCTCTTCATAAAATGTATGATAAAAAAAGAAATATTCTTGCCGACGTTCGTTTCCACGGTGGAAAAGCAAAAGATAATTCGAGTATTTCTAATCAAACGAAAGATACTTTATATCTTTGGGATACATCTTTAAATTTTGGTGTTATATGGGGTTATCCTAATAATGAAGATATTGAAAATTCAAATAAATATTTTCTTAATCACAATGTTATTCTTAACGGAGGACTTCAATATTTCGAAACCGAAGATCCGGGATTAGCAAGTTATGGCTCTGCAGCATTCTTTTTTACTACATCTGCTTCAGCAGAATATCAAAGCATGTACGGCAACATAAGAAATTGCAAATAAACAAATCGACTGGATGATAAAAAATTCAAATGTTTACGGCTTAATGCCTGAAAGAATTTATCCGGATGGTTCCGATTGCAGTGAAGCTTCTCCTTTATCCTGGTGCAATGCTGAATTTGCAGCCGCCGTGTTTACTTTCAGCGAAAAACTTTAATGTGCATTCGTATAAAAAATATTAATATTTTGTAAATATAATTATGAAAGTAATTGGAATTGATATGGGCGGTACAAATGTTCGTGCCGGTATTGTTGAAGAGAGATAAATTACAAAGAATCGTTTCTTCAAATGTAGATAGTAAAGGCACGGTAGAGGATGTATTAAAAAATATTTACTCTGTTGTCGATCCGCTTATCGAAAAAAATATTGAAGGAATCGGCATAGGAGTCCCGAGTGTTGTAAATGTTGAAGAAGGGATTGTTTATAATGTCCAGAATATTCCATCGTGGAAAGAAGTTAAAGTTAAAAGATATTATGGAGGATCGATATAAAATTCCGGTGTATATAAACAATGATGCAAATTGTTTTGCTGTTGGTGAAAAATATTTCGGGAAAGTTAAAAATTATAAAAATGCTGCGTGCATAACCCTTGGAACAGGAATTGGCGTCGGTCTAATCTTAAATGGTATATTATATAATGGAACAAACTGCGGTGCTGGTGAATATGGAACCATTCCATATAAAGACCACACATATGAGTATTACTGCAGCGGATTATTTTTTAGAAATGTTTATGGAACTCCAGGTGAAGTATTTTTTGAACAGGTAAAGAAGAATGACAAAAAAGCTCTCAATGTTTTTTCAGAATTCGGTGAAGAGGTGGGAAATTTTATTTAGTTAATTCTTTACTCTGTTGATCCTGAGTTAATTGTACTCGGAGGCTCAATCAGCAAAACTTTTGATTTTTTTAAGGATACTATGTGGAAAAGTATAAATCAGTTTGAGTTTCCAAAAGCATTAGAAAAATTAAAAATTGAAGTATCCGAGGTAAATAATTCAGCAATACTCGGAGCAGCTTCTTTATTTTATGAGAATAATAGCTAATAATAAAATATCAAGGATTTATTACTTGTTTAATAATTTTTAGATTTACTGTAAAATTAGAACGGGGATTTTTATGAACTATAAAAAATTCTATTTCACACTCTTATTTTTCTATTTTTTAATTCAAATATTTGGTGTTATAATGGCACAATCAATCAGACCTATCCGCGATAATGTTGGTTTCTGCTGGCAGCCGGATGAAATGAATATGTTAATGAAATACCTTTCATCCCATTCCGACAAGACAGCAAACTTCCCTTCCGCAAATCTTGTAGCTGCAATTTCTCCGCATGATGATTATCTTTATGCCGGGAGTGTTTATTACCCTCTTTATAAATTAATTAAGACAAAAGAAGTTGTAATATTCGGAGTTACACACGGAACTGTTAGAAAGGCAATGAATGATCCTAAAAACGTTTTGATTTTTGATGATTACAAATACTGGCACGGACCTTATGGTAATGTAAGTATATCGCCTTTAAGAGAAATAATAAAAAATAAATTAAATAAAAATGATTTCATGGTAAGCGATAAAGCTCAGGATATAGAGCATTCAATTGAAGCTTTAGTTCCCTTTCTTCAATATTACAACAGAGATATAAAAATAACTCCTATCATGGTTACTCAAATGCCGTTCGAAAAGATGGAACAAGTAAGCGAAGAATTATCAAAAATAATTTCAGATTATATTAAACAAAATAATTTAAAGTTGGGTAAAGATATATTCTTTTTAATATCAACCGATGCTGATCATTACGGCAGAGACTTTGATAATATTCCTTACGGCGAAGATAAAAAAGCTCACGAAGAAGCAACATCAAATGATAAAAGAATTGCTAAGGAAACTTTCAACGGCATATTAACTAATGACAAAATTAAAAACCTTACAAAAGAACTTTGGGGAACACCAGCTGACAATCCTCCCAGTCCGGTTTGGTGCGGTAAATTTTCTGTTCCATTCGGACTTCTAACTACATCTAAGATAATAAAAGAAGTGGGTGATAAAAGTTTAACCGGAAAATTATTCAAATATTCAGATACATGGACTGAAGGAGTTATCCCTATTAAACATACAAATTTAGGAACAACTGCCCCGTTCTCATTAAAACACTGGTGCGGATGGCTGTCAGCTGGGTTTTATATTAAATAAACAATAATATTTTTTAAGCTTATTCCTAAAATTGAATTTATTTAATTTTGAGAGCATGATTGAACGTGTGCATGGATGCATGAAAGGGATTGCTGGATTGGAATTCATTCCATTATACCTTCATATTTACTTACTAAAATAAAGATTAAATGATTTATCTTTGCTTCAAGAAAAGAAGAAATTCTTTAAATGGAATTTGGAAAAAAGCATTAGTAATTTAGATATCTGAGAAAGAAATATTTGGTTCCATTGCAAAGGTAAGATGAAGTATGAATGAAATAGATTGATTAAATTAGATGTAGATTATTAAAAGCATAAACGTTTAAAATAATAGATGTCAGAATATAAATCTGCCGAAAGGCAAGCCGGAGGAAATACAAAACAAGTTATTGGTGCTTGTTTAGGAGCTTCTTCAATTTCTTTTGTGAGAATTAAAAAAGATGCTGCTCAAATCATCATCGAAGATGTATTAACACTTCCGCATAACGGTGATCCAAAGAAAACATTCCAGAAAAAATTATCCCAATTTAACATCGAAAATTTACCCGTAGTTGTAACCGGCAGAAAATTCAGAAAACTAGTCAGGTTTACAAATATACCTGAGCCCGAAGCAACAGAATATGCTTTTTCATTTATTAATAAAAACAACGGAAATTATTCAGCAATCGCTTCACTGGGCGGCGAGACTTTCATGGTTTATACAATCGACGATGAGGGAAAAATTTCTAATGTTATTACACGGAACCAATGCGCATCAGGCACCGGTGAGTTCTTCCTTCAGCAGATTAAACGAATGAATTTGGGATTGGAAGAAGTAATAGATATCGCAAAAGACGCCGAACCGTTTAAAGTATCCGGCAGATGCTCGGTGTTCTGCAAATCAGATTGCACACATGCCCTAAACAAAGGCGTAAAAAAATCTGAAGTTACTGCTGGGCTATCTTCCATGATGGCGGAAAAGGTCGAAGACCTTCTTAAAAAAGTTAAACCCGGCAAGGTTATGGTTGTAGGCGGAGTAACAAAAAATTCTGTTGTAATCGACTTCCTTAAAAAACAGGTTCCCGATATTAGCATACCTGCAGAAGCAACTTATTTTGAAGCATTAGGCGCTGCACTTTACAGTCTTGAACATGAAGTAAATATTATTAAAGATTTTAACGACATGTTTATTCCAAGAAAAAGCTCATTCGTTTTCCATCAGCCTCTGGAAAAATTCAAAGATAAAGTTCACTTCAAAACGATGGAGAGAAGCAAAGCCAAAGATGGTGATATTTGTATTCTCGGGCTCGATGTCGGCTCCACAACTACTAAAGCAGTAATCATCAGAAAGTCAGATAACAAAATACTCGGTTCAGTTTATTTATACACTCATGGTAACCCGGTTGAAGCTTCAAGAAAATGTTATTCCGAATTAATTAGGCAGATACCCGAGAATATTAACATAATAGGAATCGGTACAACTGGTTCAGGCAGACAAATAGCAGGGCTTCACGCATTAACCGAAGGGGTGATAAATGAAATTGTGGCGCATGCAACTGCCGCTGTTTATTTCGATCAGGATGTCGATACTATATTTGAAATCGGCGGACAAGATGCAAAGTACACATACATTGTAAATAAAATACCGGCAGATTATGCAATGAACGAAGCGTGTTCTGCGGGAACAGGATCTTTTATTGAAGAATCGGCATACGAATCTCTCGGAATTAAAGTAACCGAGATTGAACCGATTGCAATGAAGGGAGAAATGCCGCCTAACTTCAGCGACCAATGCGCAGCTTTTATCAGTTCTGATATTAAAACAGCACAGCAGGAAAATATAATTAAGGAAGATATTGTCGCCGGTCTGGTTTATTCGATTTGCATGAATTATGTTAATCGTGTTAAGGGCAACCGTCCTGTTGGGAAGAAAATTTTTATGCAGGGCGGAGTTTGTTATAATAAAGCAATCCCCATTGCAATGGCTGCCTTAACCGGCAAAGAAATTATAGTTCCTCCTGATCCTGGATTAATGGGAGCCTTCGGTGTTGCCCTCGAGATAAAAGAAAAAATAGATCTGGGATTAATGAAACCCGGTAAGTTTTACTTAAATGATTTAGCTGAAAGAGAAGTCAGCTTTAGAAAACCTTTTATTTGTGCTGGAGGTATTGAGAAGTGTGATTTGGCATGTTCAATAAATCTTATAACTGTTCAAGGTAAAACATATCCTTTCGGCGGGTCATGCAATAAATATTATAATCTAATCAATAAAACCAAAGTAGATGTTGATAAATATGATTATATACAAAAGAGGCATGTGCTTACATTTGAAAAATATGCAGCCTTTCCCCCGACCCCTTTCCAAAGGAAAGGGGAGAAAAATCTATTCCAACAATAGGGATAAATCAGTCATTTCACACACATACTATATATCCTTTATATTATAATTTTTTTACTAAGTCTGGGTTTTAAAGTAATTCTTTCAGATAGAGTGGATGAGCAGGGACTTGAAAGAGAGAATACTTCTTTTTGTTTTCCCGCTCAGTTAGCCTTAGGATTATTTGCTGATTTGATAAAGAAAAATCCGGATTATTATTTTATTCCCGAAATCTTTGAAATGTATGTTAATGATTCGGATCATCACAGGCTTGATTTTAACAGCACGTGTGTATTTGTAAGCGGAGAGCCATTTTATATAAAGCAGGCGTTTAAGGATCTTGTTCCTGAAGAAAAATTAATTACTCCCTATTTTAATTTTGCAAACGGCTATGATAAAGAAGAAAAGAAATTTATTGAAGTCGCTAAACAACTGGGTATAAGTGATGATGAGAAAACAAAGGAAGCTTTTCATTTTGCTTTAAAGATGCAGGAAGATTATACCAATGAACTCTTTGCAATGGGCAGAGAATTCACAGAGTTCATGAAACAGCATCCTGAAGAAATGGCAATTGTGCTGGTGGGAAGACCCTATAATTCCTTTACCGAGATTGCTAATAAAGGAATACCTAAAAAATTTGCATCGCGAGGCGTCTACGTAGTTCCTTATGATATGTTTGATTATAGAAATGAAACCATTGATGATAATCAATACTGGGAAGGCGGAAAGAAGATATTAAAAGTTGCCAGGATCATAAAAAATAATCCGCAGTTTTTCGCAACATATATTTCAAATTTTTCATGCGGACCTGATTCATTTTTATTAACTACTTTCCGCTCAATCATGGGAACTAAACCATCATTAACTTTGGAGCTTGATGGCCATACAGCAGACGCAGGTATAAATACGAGAATTGATGCGGCTCTTGATATAATTAAAAATTACAGGAAGATACAAAATAAAATAAGCGATCCGGATTACAGCGATTTTGTACCTGCCCGAATAGAGTTTGAGTCTGACCAGGGATATTTTATTACATCTACCGGAGAAAAAATTTCTTTATCCGATCCAAGGGTTGATATATTAATACCTTCGATGGGAGATCTGGCAGCACCTATGTTTGCAGCAGGCTTGCGAAGCCAGGGATTTAATGCAATTGCAATGCCGGAAGGCAATCCTGAAATATTAAAATTGGGAAGGTCCGTGGCTAGCGGTAAAGAATGTCTTCCGCTGCTTATGTGTGTCGGTTCATTGCTGGATTATATAGAAAACAAATGGGATGGAAAACAATACATTGCTTTCTTCCTGGTATACGGTGCAGGTAATTGCAGGCTTGGTCAATATCCGGTTTTTGTCCGTGAATTTATTAAAAGAAGAAAACTAAGAAATGTTACAACTTTAACATTGATGAATGAAGACGGCTTTGCCGGGCTCGGCCCTAATTTTGCACTTAGAGGAATTCAATCCTTATTTGTAAGTGATGTACTTGATGATATTCGCTCCGGTATAATGGCTCATGCCGTTGATCCGGATGAAGGATTAAAAACTTTTTACGAAGGATTTGATGAATTAAATAAAGTCTTTGAAAAAGTTCCTAATAAAATTTATAAAACATTAAAAACATTTTCAGAATTAATAAAAAGCAAAGTGCCTGCCAGAGTTCCGATAAACCAGGCAAAGTACATCGCTCTGTGCGGGGAGATTTATGTAAGGCGCGATCATTTTTCACATAAATGGCTGAATAAACATTTTGCAAAGAAAGGATTTATTCTAAAAGATTCTTACGTTACCGAATGGATTTATTATGTTGATTATCTTTTAAAGCAGGAGTTATTGGAACCGGATACAACTTACAAACAGAAACTGGAGAGATTAATAAGATTAGCTTATATGAAAGTTGCTGAATACAGGATTAAAAAACTTTTGTCCAAAACGGGCTACTATAAATTCTCATTAACAAATGTTGAAGCGCTGCTTAATAGAAGTAAACATATCATCCCTATGGAATACAAGGGTGAGCCGGGACTTACATTAGGCATAGCACTCCATGAAACAATTGATAAGTATTGTGGCGTAATAAATCTTGGCCCTTTTGGATGCATGCCCACAAGATTTACCGAGGCCCTTGCCGCTTCAGAAATGAAAGTTGAGAATAAAATATTTGCCGAAAGGATTGTAAATAAAAATTATAAATTGCCTGAACTTTTCAACGGGAAAATGAACATTCCTTTTCTAACTATTGAAACGGACGGAAATGTTTACCCGCAGGTTATAGAAGCTCGTCTTGAAACATTTACTCTGCAGGCAGAGCGCACTGCAAGTATGATGAAGGAAGCCAAGCTGAACGGTTATAAGAAGAAATAAAAAATGTCTGCTGTTTTAAGTAATTTTCACTTTCCTATTTTTCAAAATAAAAATTATTTAGAAAGATAATTTATTTTAATAATACTAATTTTTTTGATTGCACAAAGCTTCCTGCCGTAAGAGTGTATATATAAACCCCGCTTGCCAAATTTTCCGGACTATAATTTATGTTATAATCCCCTGGCTTTTCCTGAGTATTAATTAAGGTTGCAATCTCCTGTCCAAGAATGGAATAAATTTTTAATGAGACAAATGAAATTTTGGGTATTGAAAATTTAATTGTTGTGGTCGGATTAAAAGGGTTGGGAAAATTCTGATATAATTTGAATGACTTGGGAATTACACTTTGAAGTGGATTCTGAACATTTGTTTTTTGATTAAGATACGTTAGAATTTTCGACATAAGCTCTGTACGAATACTGTCAGGATAAATAGCTTCAAATGGAAAAGTTAGGCAAACTACTTTCCCGGGCTGACTGCCGTTTGGAAATAAACCCTCATAATAAACACCGCATACACCGGATGAAGTATCAACATTAGCAAATTTCATAAATGATTTTCCGCCATTTATTGCTTTTACAAGATCCGGCCACAAGACATTTATCGTACCGTGCGTGCCGTTGTCAAAAAAAAATTGCGGCATTCCGGAAACGAATGAATTATCAATTGGCCCAACGCTATAATAAACACCGGATTGGCTATTCGGTGCATCTGCAATATATTTCATCTTTAAAAAGTTCCAGATGAAATTTTTATCTGAGACTAAACCTTTATAATCCAGATCCCAGGCAATCTCAGAACCTGAGACAAACAATTTACCTCCTGATTCCAAATAAGTTCTTACAATTGCTTGTTCGGAATTACTGAATGTTTCATCAGCAGTGCTTTCATCGCCAAGTATATAGTCAACTATTTTATAATTTTCCAATGAAAAAGATCCATCAATTACAGCATCATTTGTTGCGGATTCAAAAGCGACTCCATTTTTAAAGAACGCATTTCCATGCTGACGTATAAAATTATATGTATTTCCCGCAGAGGCACGATCAAATCCATTAACTATTAGAGTACTTATATTCAAAGAGGAAGTTGGAATCCCAGCAAGAACTTCAGTTTCAGGTGATTGACCGGCTGTATTTTCTGCTTTAAGTTTAATGAAATATAATGAATCAGTTTTCAAATTCTTTATCGTCAAATCAGCCGGAGAAAGGATAAGCGGATTGCTAAAATTAACTCCATTATTACTTAAATAAACATCATATTTTTTAACCATTGTATCGGGCTTAATAATTATTTGCAGCTCATTTGAGCCCATACTTTTTATCCCGAAAGATTTTGGTTTAACTGGAATACTTGAATCCGTTAAATAACTAGGCTGAGTCATCGGCCCGTTTTCGTTGCTCAGAATTTTATAAAGAACCGGATCTTTCAAAATCTGCGGAACAGTCATTATCACGCTGTCAACCAGCACTTCATTATTAATCAAACGAATACCATGACTATAATCCGCATAACCGTTATTATGAATATTTGTTAATGGCTGAATAAATGAATCACCCTGCGGATAATACCAGCCGTATATAACTACGTGATTGGGCCTTGTTGGATCTGTAATTAAATTACTAAGTACCACATCTTTCTGAGCCCCATCAGTCAACTCGCCTAAAATTCCATTCGCATCAACTCTCTCAGAATCAACAGCATGACTATGCTGAACAAACCTAATTACCATAGTACTTGTGTCTGACCAGGGATAAAAAACCGGAAAGAGTCTTAATGTAGAATTTTTATGAATGTTATCCACCAATTTACTTGTAGGTAAATTTGCTCCAAACAGCAAAGCTAATTTTTGTGCGGTAATAGGACCAATCGGTACTCTGCAGTAGTCATCATTAGATCCAATAGCCAGGTAATCCGGTAAAACTTCATAATAAATAATGTGCGTAACACCAGAGGCATCCTTTACAGTATCGCAAACCATAATCTGGTTTCTTAAAAAATCAGGAATATTTCCTTTCGATATTTCACTATAAATAGAGTCCTCTCTATCCTGAAAAGTTAAACTTTTTACATTGTTCATAAATTGTGAACCGGTGATTGAGTTACTTGGCCTTGCAGGGATAATTATAGATTTGGGTAATGTAATGTCAGGCTGAATCCACTGCGAATAAGCACGAGATCCATAATAAACATAATCAATTCCTTCATTAGTTGTTCCGGAAAATATTCCTTGAATAAATCCATTTAATTCTACTTGAACCGTATGAAGTATCGCGCGGGTTGGATTTTGTTTCAGGATAAATTTTATTCTCCCGTTGAGCGCAGTATATTTAATAAAAACAGAATCTGATTCCGAAGTGAAACTGAAATAATTTGATAAATATTTTTCCATCAATTTGCTTCTGTACCAGGTTCCTCCGGTAGGGCTGACAATCGGCTGGCCATTATATAAAGCTACACTATCATTATATGCAATTACACAGAGGTAATGATCCGGTGAAGCATTAATCCAATTTAGAATTTTATTCCCATAGGTATCATCATAATTATAATCGCTGTCTAAAAATGAAATTCTTTTTATATCATTAGGAATATTACTTACGCTATTCATATAACTAAATGTAAATCCGCCGCCGCCGCTGTGGCCGCTTAAAACAATAAAAGGATTATAATTCTTAAAAATATTTTTTACGGAATCAACAATACTTTTTACTAAACTCGCGTTGTTTGAATATTTACTTCTCCAAGAAGGCCAGCTTAATTGGGATGTTTCAAGGTAAATGGTGACAATATTATTATTGGGATCATGCTCTCTTAAGAAACGAGTTTGAGCTCCAATATGCTGAATATCATAATGCCAATCATCTCCGGGCTTTAATAAGCGTCCGACTGTTTCCTCAATTGTATTGCCATTTGGTAAAGCAAAAAATATTAATTCAGTCGGCTTTGAAGGATCAAATGTTTTTATTGAAGGAGCATTAATTTGAATTCTAACTTCCGGTGCAAAGTCAAATGTTAAAATTTGCTCATTAAAAAATGGGCTGGCACTGAATCCTGGTAAATGTGAACCAGATACTTCTATACTTTGTCCAAAAGAAACATTTAAAAACAATAGTAAAGTGATACAAACAAAAGAGATATTTAACTTTCCCATTTTCATCCCCGAAGCTTTAATTGATCTTAAAATTAGTTAACAATCTTTTTCGATCTGTTAATTTACATACGGCTTATGAAAATACAGATAAAAAGAGAATTATAAAACATATCTAAATATTTTTTCTAATGTGTTTAATCAATTTCTTTTTTTAATTAGTTGAAATAGAGTTGTTTTATCTGGAAGCTAATATAAATTTCTGCTAAACGTTTAGAAGAATTAAAACCTGCTTAATTATTTTATTAAAAAAATTATTTAAAGGCAATTAGGCAGGGTTTATTAGAATCAATTTTATTTTATTTCATTATTGTGGTTTATTTTTAAATTGGGGTTAGTTAAATAGACGTTTTCTGAGTTTGATTCATCTGGACTTAATTCTTTGGCAATTCTTTCATAATCAGGAAAATAAATTGTTTGATCTTGAAATATTAAAATCCCGCTTACATATGGAATTTGTGTAGTTGGTTTAAAGTCTAAGGATTTTTCAACAAAGATTTGATCCAGTGCTATTATTTCTATTATCTTATCAACAATTAATGCAATTTTTTTACTGAAAGTACTTATAAGAATAATTCTTTCATCCGGATTCCTAGGGTTAAATCTTTCCTTAGAAGATTGGAAATGATCAATCAACCTGTATTTTTCGCTTTTATAAATAATACGCTCCCCGCTTAAATATGCAAGCTGATTCAACTCTTTACTTTTAATTATTGAATCAATAATATCCAGAGAAGTGCAGTATTCTTGATTCTCAATCTTAAAAGTAACTATTCCATGGGTTGCTTTAAATAAAGCAGTGGTATTAGTCATAAATTTAGCCTAAAACACTTTAAATTAAGATGCTCTCCTTTAATACAAAATCAAAAAAAATTATCGTTTTACAATATCAGTTGTTTTTTAATAACTACAACTCATCATCCGGTTACATCAACAAAAGTCAGTTAGCTTATTTATATGGAAGTTAATGTTTTCACATTAATTCCAAAATTAAATTAAATAAGTCTAAATTCAAATAAAAAAAGATTACTTTCCTTGTTCAAGGTTATAATTTTTTATTTTACTGTATAAAGTCGGTTTTGTGACGCCTAATATTTTACATGCTTCTTTTTTATTCCATTTCACTTCGTCAAGCACCATTTTAATATAAAATTTTTCTAATTCAGCCAAAGACATCTTTTTATCGGAAAAAATTTTATTAGGTTTTAAGTTTTCTTTTCTTAATAAAATATTTTCTTTTTCCAGAACATCACTTTTTGAAAGCACAACCGCTTGTAAAAGGGCATTTTCAAGTTCTCTTACATTTCCAGTCCACTCATAGTTTTGAAGCATTTCCATAACTTCATAAGGAATCTTATTTACATTTTTATGCAGCTCATTGTTTATCTTTTTTAATAGATACAATACAAGATGTGGAATTGCTTCCTTCCTTTTTCTCAGCGGAGGTATTTGAATAATAAATACTTTAAGCCTATAAAATAAATCTTCTCTAAACTTTCCTTGCTGAACGTAATCCGCAAGATTCCTATTAGTTGCAGCAATTAGTCTGGCACCCATCGGAATGATAGATTCTCCGCCTACACGTTCATATTCTTTCTCCTGTATGACTCTTAAAAGTTTAGCTTGTAGATCTTGTGATATTTCAGATATTTCATCTAAAAAAATTGTCCCTGTACGGGCAAGTTCAAATTTGCCTTTTTTATCACGAATTGCACCTGTAAATGCGCCTTTAACGTGCCCGAATAATTCACTCTCTAATAATGTTTCCGATAAGGCCGTACAATTAACCGCTACAAAAGGTTCATTTTTTGTAATGCCCGAATAATGAATAATCTTTGCTATTAACTCTTTCCCCGTGCCGCTTTCTCCTTCAATTAGAACATTGACTCTATGACTGGAAATCTTCCCGATACTTTTTACAATTTCTTTCATTGCCGGTGACTTTACCACCAAATTATTTTCAAGCGAAAATTCAGAGCCGTCATCAAAAATTGAATCACCAAGCCTCTCGCTAAGTTTTTTACTATTTAACGCCCGGATAACTATAGATTTTAATCGTTCCTTTTCTATGGGTTTTTCTAGAATATCGTATGCACCCTGCTGAATTGCTTTTATAGTAATGCTTACATCCTCATAGGCTGTTATCATTATTACAGGCAAGTTGTCATCTATTTTAACGATCTCATTCAAAACTTTCATCCCGTCAATATCAGGCAACTTTAAATCAGAGATTACTAAATCTGGATGTTCGCTTTTGAATAAGTCTATCCCCAGATATCCGTTTTCCGCTAAAATAATTTCATAGCCAATGTCGTTCAAACATATTTTTAATGTTTCTCTAAGAGCTGCATCATCATCAATTATTAATATTCTTTCCATCATTCTATAAGTATAGTAATTTCAAATATTGTATCTCCAGGTTTGGAGGATTTCAGACTAATTATGCCTACATGCTTTTTAACAATTTGTAGGGCAATTGCTAGTACCAACCCGATGCCAGAAGATTTTGTAGTAAAAAATGTTTAAAGATTTCGTTTTAATTATTAATACCATTTCAATTGTCTCGGGAAATAATAAAATATTTTTTCAGTATCAAATTCAAAGCTAGACTCTATCATTCCGTCATTTTAAATAGCCTCTATGAATTTTCGAATAATTGTAAGAATAAAGGTTGCAATTTTTAAGCTTCACAACGGATTAGAGTGTCTGCCAGATTATTAATAATAATTATTTAACCATAAAAGAACATTTACATCTAGTGCGTAATTAAATAAAAATTATTTTTTAGAGCAACCAGGACAAGCCCGTACTTCATACAATAAAGTTTAACATTTTATATTTACAAAAATTAAATTCATTTTTTAGACAAGCATCAATTGGAATTGTATATAAATTAAGAAAATTATTTTTTGTTTTTGATGTCATATCAATTCTCATGATTTAAAACACAAAAAAAACTTTCATTGATTACGTAAAAACAATTTGTATGAACATAAAATTTATATTGCTAAATAATACTCATTTAAGAGGTGTTAAATTGTTAATCGTCATCCTCAATTCACATTCATTGTATATTCTAACGGGATATTACTTCACGATTAACATGTTATTATTTTATAAAATATAAAATAATATAAACGAAATTTTGTACCCACAACCTAAGCTGACGTCAGCCTTCGTATTAGCTTTTACAAACCTTCTCTCCTTACCTAAAAGGCCACTTAAATAGCTGGCGTTAAAGTTGAATGTAAGACTTTATCAACGCTCCCTTTCTGAGCTTGCTAAAAAGGACAAATCCAATGAAAACTCTCTTACTTACACTTACAATAATACTCTGCACAATATTTACAATTAATTCTCAAATAATTAATAGTAATTTCCAGGTAGTTGAAAATAATGATTCGGGATACACTGTTAAACTGCAATTAAGTATCCAAGAAAATCCAGCTATTATGGGTAATTCTGTTATCCGTTTTTCTTACGATACAAGTGCTTTCTACTTTCCTCAAAATCCAAAAGAAAATGTTGACTATAAATTTTATAATCTAGATAATACTAATTATAATTATTCAGTATCGCATCCTTGTTCAAAAACTATCTCTATCAATTTAGCTTTAATAACGGGACATGGTACAACTATTCCAAATAATTTTATAGATATTGTAAGTATTCATTTCAAAAAAATAAAAGCTTCGGATAATGCGAATATTCAACCGATTCTTCAGCAATTCTTTAGTCCATCCTCTTCTTCATTATGGACACTCGGAACTTGGCAATATTCACCAATACAATTAATGCTATCCGGCGCTACAATATTAGATTCTACAACAATAGAGCTTTCATTTTCCGAGCAATTAGATAGTAATTCTGAACAAAATATATCTAATTATTCAATTAATAACGGAATAACTGTTAAAAGTGCTTCAATATCCGATGATTTAAATAAGATAACACTTAAAACATCAACCCACATTTCTGATAAAACATATACTATAACAGCCCAAAACGTGAAAGATATATTCGGGAATCCAATTTTGTGTGGAAATAATTCAATACAATATTATTATGCAGAAAATAATCCGCCCTATGTTAAAAGCGTAATAGCAAATAATAATAAATCTGTTACAATTAAATTTAGCGAAAGATTAGATCCTAAATCTGCAAACAATATTAATAATTATAGCATTACAAATAATTTACTTATTACCCAAGCAAAACTTTTACCTGATTCAGAGAGTGTTTTACTGAGAACCTCAACATTGCAAAAAAATATTAACTATTACCTCACAATAGAAAATATTAGGGACAGAGTTGGTAATATTATTTCGCCTAATCCTATAGTAGAATTAATTAAACTTCCTTTAAGAGGGAAAGGGACTAAAACCCAAAACCCAATTGTACAAGCAACGTCAAGCTCTTGGGTTCAAAGTTTTTTACCAGATAATGTTATAGAGGCACAAGAAACAGACACAACTAATTCCAAATGCAGATGGCTTAGTGCAATTTCAATGCCCGACACGATTACGCTTGATATGGGAAATTCATTTTCTTTGAATAGTTTAAGAATTTCATTTTATAAATGGAATAATGACAGATTATACGAGTACTCGCTTTTTTCATCCCAAGATTCAGTCAATTGGGACCCATTAATTCAAGAAATCTGGTCAGATAGTTTAGAATGGACTGACGTAGATTTTGATTCAACAAATGCAAGATTTATTAGAGTAGTGCTAATGAAAAGTAACCAGGACGAATGTGCGAGTATCTGGAAAATTGAATCGTTTGGCACTGAATTAGTAACTGATATAAATTCGAATTCCTCTTCACCAAGTACGTTTGAACTTTCACAAAATTATCCTAACCCGTTCAATCCATCAACAAGGATTAATTATTCTGTTTCTCAAAAAAGCGATGTACAAATAATTATTTATGACATTCTAGGAAACAAGGTTAAAGAATTGATTAATAGAGAAGTAGAAGCTGGAAGTTATACAGCAGAATTTAATGCCGCTAATCTATCAAGTGGAATTTACTTTTACAGATTACAAGCCGGTAATTTTGTGGATACTAAAAAAATGACATTGTTGAAGTAGTATTATATGATATTAACTATAAATAAATTTTAAAAAGTGTTATTGAATTTAGAACACTTACAAATTCATCTTTGTTTTTAAGCCTTCAAATTCTGAATTAAGATATACTAAAAGGGGAGTATTTTTTACTCTGACATCCAAAATTGACCGATAAATTTGGTATCAATTCTTATAAAATCCTTTTATTATGACTTAAAATAGCATAAAAATATCTGGTCTTAAAATTGATGAGATAAATCCTAAAATTTATGATTGAAAAGACCAATATTAATTTGAAAAATTAAAGATGAAGGTATTTTTACTATCTCTAATATTTACGATATGTACAATTTCTTCAATTACTCCGCAGACTATCAACAATAATTTTCAGGTAACGGAAAATAATGATACTGCTTATACGGTTAAGTTACAGTTAAGTGTAAATCAAAATTCTGCTGTCCTGGGCAATTCAGTTATTCGTTTTTCGTATGACACTAGCGCCTTTTATTTCCCTCAAAATCCGAAAGGAAATGTTGATTATCAATTTTACAATTTAAGTAATACCAACTACTATTATTCCGTTTCGCATCCTTCTTCAAATATTATTTCTATAAATTTGGCTTTAATAACCAATACCGGAACGACATTATCAAAAAATTTTCTTGATATTGTAAGGATTCACTTTAAGAAAATCAGGCTTTCAGATAATGCAAATATACAGCCAGTCCTTCAACAATTTTTCAGTCCGTTTTCGTCTGCGTTATGGAATCTAGGAAACTGGCAATATTCTCCAATACCGCTAAAATTATCGGGCGCAACGATCTTAGATTCTACAACTATCGAGCTTTCATTTTCAGAACAATTAGACATTAGCTCAGCACAAATTATATCTAATTATTCGATAAGCAACGAAATCACTGTTAAAAGCGCGACAGTCTCAACCGATCTCCACAAAGTAACTCTAAAAACATCGGCTCACTTTCCAAATAGAACTTATACAATCACTGTTAAAAACGTTGATGATATATTCGGAAATCCGATATTAACTGGTAATAATTCATTTCATTACAATTATTTTGTAGATAATACTCCCCCTAGTATAGTAAGCGTAACGACAAATAATAATCATTCAATAACTATCAAATTCAGTAAAAGATTAGATCCTAAATCTGCAGTAAATACTAATAATTATAGTGTCTCTAATAATTTACAAATTAATCAATCCACATTATTACCAGACTCGGAGACAGTTTCACTAAAAACATCAACTTTACAAAAGAATACAAATTATAATCTTACAATAAAAAATGTTGAAGATAGAGCCGGTAATATGATTTCACCCAACCCTGTTGTTGAAGCACTTATACTTCCTTCAAAGGGTAAAGGCACTCAAACACTAAATCCCCTTGTACAAGCTACATCAAGCGCCTGGGTTCAGAATTATTCACCGGATAATGTTATAGATACTCAAGGGACTAATCCAACAAACTCAAGATGGCTTAGTGCAACACCGATGCCGGATACTATTTCGCTTGATATGGGGAAAATATATCCACTGAACAGTTTAAGAATTTCTTTTTACAAATGGGAAGCCGGAAGATTATATGAATATTCCATTTTCTCATCTCAGGATTCGCATAACTGGCAACCATTGATCCAAAATGTCTGGTCAGATAGTGCAGAATGGACCGAAGTTGATTTTGATTCAACAAATTCGAGATTTATAAAACTTGTATTGACACAATCCAACCAGAGCCAGTGGGCGAGCATTTGGAAAATTGAAGCTTATGGAACATCTATTGTGCCGAATAATAATTTAAATACTCCAATACCTGCTAAATTTGAAATTTCACAAAATTACCCAAACCCTTTTAATCCCTCAACAAAAATTGATTATTCAATACCCGAAAAAAGTCATGTTCAAATAATTATTTACGATATTTTGGGAAATAAAGTTAAAGAATTGGTAAATGGTTTTAGAGATTCCGGCAAATACACTGTTGAATTAAATGCTTCCAATCTAACAAGCGGAATTTACTTCTATCGTTTACAAGCCGGGAATTTTACAGAAACTAAAAAAATGATCCTGTTAAAATAATTATGGCTCATTTAGCATTAAGTTTAAAAACCATAAAGAAATCGTTTTGTAAATATATTTTTAATAAATAATTCTCTTCTTTTACAAGAAGGATTAATCCAGTTTAATAGTTATTTATTTCCTTTCTTTAAGTAATAACTTGCACCTTCCAAACGTTGACTCAGATTGTAAATCAAAGAGGAAATGACATTATTGGTTCCTCCTGCAAAAACTGACGGACAACTTTAGTTTTCTCTTTTAAAAAGCCTTGGTTTTAATCAAAAATCAGAACTAATACCCTGGTCCTAAACTTGAATATACGTTAGAGTGAAAATAGATTATACGATTTACACAGTTGTTAGAATCAGGGAACTTATAGATGAAAAATTTTTGGTTTAGTACAGTATTAATCATTTGCACTTTCTTTTCAATTCAATCACAAACAATTAATGGTAAGTTTTTGATAATTGGGGAAAATGACAATAGCTACACAGTTAAATTACAATTAAGTGTTCAGCAATCAACTGCACTATTAGGCAATTCGGTTATCCGTTTTACATATGATACGAACGCAGTTTATTTTCCACAGAATCCTTTAGAAAATAAAGATTATAATATCTATAACTTAAGCAGTACTAATTATGTGTATTCAGTCTCTCATCCTTCCTCAAATACAATATCGATAAATATTGCATTAATATTAGGAACCGGAACAACGATTACTGATACAACCCTTACTGTTGCTACAATTAATTTTTCCAAAATAAAGTCATCAGAAGGCCTTGATATTCAGCCGATTATGATGCAGTTTTTTAGCCCTGGCTCAGCCACTATTTGGTCAGTTGGTACTTGGAATGATGAGCCTCTAACTTCGGTTGATAAAAGTGAAAACTCCCCTTCAAAGTTTGAACTCATGCAGAATTATCCTAACCCTTTTAATCCATCAACTACTATCAAGTACCAAATACCATCAAACAGCATGGTTACTATAAAAATTTATAACGTGCTGGGACAAGAAGTAAAGACCCTGGTAAATCAGATGAAAAACCCGGGGAATTATGAAGTTCAATTTAATGCAAATAACTTAGCAAGCGGTACTTACATTTATAGACTTCAAGCAGGGCCTTTGGTTCAGGTAAAAAAAATGTTGTTGCTAAAATAATATAGTGTGAGCTTTTGGCCGGGATAAAGATTTTTTGTACCCACGACGCGATTCGAACGCGTGACC